>DMEZ01000022.1 GCA_003450735.1 Elusimicrobiota bacterium
GGCCCCCGTCAATTCCTTTGAGTTTTAACCCTGCGGCCGTACTCCCCAGGCGGATAACTTAATGCGTTAGCGTCGGCGCGGAAGGGGTCGATACCTCCCACACCTAGTTATCATCGTTTACGGCTAGGACTACCAGGGTATCTAATCCTGTTTGCTCCCCTAGCTTTCGCATCTCAGCGTCAGTGAGGGCCCAGGTGCCTGCTTTCGCCATCGGTGTTCCTCCCGATATCTACGCATTTCACCGCTACATCGGGAATTCCGGCACCCCCTACCCTACTCGAGACGCCCAGTATCCACTGACCCCTCCCGGTTGAGCCGGGAGATTTCACAGCAGACTTAGGCACCCGCCTACATGCGCTTTACGCCTAGTGATTCCGAGTAACGCTTGCCACATATGTCTTACCGCGGCTGCTGGCACATATTTAGCCGTGGCTTATTCTTGGAGTACCGTCAAACCCTTGCGGGCTTTCGTCCCCCAAAAAAGAGGTTTACAATCCGAAGACCTTCATCCCTCACGCAGCGTTGCTGGATCAGGGTTTCCCCCATTGTCCAAAATTCCCCACTGCTGCCTCCCGTAGGAGTGAGGCCCGTGTCTCAGTGCCTCCGTGCCCGCTCGCCCTTTCAGGCCGGGTACCCGTCATAGCCTTGGTGGGCCGTTACCCCGCCAACAAGCTGATAGGCCGCAAGACCCTCCCTGAGCGGCCCTTGCGGGCCTTTCAGCCTCCGACGATGCCGTCAGAGGATCGTATGGGGTATTATCACACCTTTCGGTATGCTATCCCCCGCACAGGGGCAGGTTTCTTACGTGTTACTCACTCGTCTGCCACTAGACTACCCTTGATGTAATCGCAGATAGTCCCGTTCGACTTGCATGTGTTATGCACGCTGCCAGCGTTAACTCTGAGCCAGGATCAAACTCTCCATTTAAAGCTGTTACGCCTTAAATCGGAGTGAATTGACCTCGTTTAATGACCCCTGCCGATACGCTGGCAGGGACCTTGCACACCTATTTTGATCCTTATTTTATCCCTCGCATCCTTCCGGATGCTCAGGATGCCCATTCGCTCGCAAACCGATTGTCAAAGAACAAAACCCTCTTCGCCCCTTCCTGCAGCCGGGGGAGTTTCCCCACCGCCAAGTCTCACGACTTGTTCAGTGATGAAATTCTATCACAGTCCCCGAAAAATGTCAAGCGTTATTTTTCTCGACGGAGATTCGGCTTCACGCGCTCTTGCGCCGCGGACTTCTTCGCGCGGAAATCGTGGACCGGCACGTCGTTCCTCCCCGCGAGTCTGAGCGGGCGCAAGTCGTTGCCGGGAAGGACGACCGTCTGCGGCACGGCCTCGCGCAGCGCGCGCAGCACATGCAGGCTGCGCCAGTAGAGCGTCAGGTCTTCGACCTGGCTCTTGAGCGGCAGGGCGAGGTCGAGGTAGTTGTCGACGACGAAGGCCGCGCCGCCGGCGAGCATCACGGGGCCTCCGTCGAGGATCGCGAGGACGCCCATCGTCCCCGGCGTGCGCCCCGCGAGGTCGGCGAGGTAGAGCGTGCCGTCGTCGAAGAGATCGAGGCAGTGGACGATGGGCCCGCAGGCCGGCCGCGCGTCGATGTCGACGAGCTTGACGCGGGGCGCGAGGACGGTGAGCGCGAGCGAGGCCGCCTCGTCTTTGGCGACGCGGGCCTTGCGCCACTCCCACTCCGCCCGCGCGACGACGATCGTCGCGTTCTCGAAGAAGGCGGCCATCCCGGCGCGCTCGGGCGCGAGGCTCGAGAGGACGATCCACTTGACGCTGTCCGTCGAGACTCCCGCCGCCGAGAGCTGGCTGACGATGTCCTGCCCCTTGCGGGACCGGTATTGGGGCACCGCGGGATCGACCACGCTCAGGAGGAAGCTGCCGCCGCCGACGGTCTGCCGCGAGAGGCCGGTGTCGACGAGGATGTTCCCCTCCTTCGGGTGCGAGACGAGGAACGCCGGCACGTCCAGCCTGAGCTTGGCGTGCCAGCTCTTCATGGCGCTGACGACCTCCCCCCTGACGAGCATCCTCCCGGTATTGAAGCCCATCATGGCGACCCCGGCGTATTTGCGCCGATTGATGAGGTCGAGAGCGAAGGTCTTGGGCGGCTTGGGGATGTCCAGGGGGGCGGGCGGAGGCTTGGTGAGGCGTTCGGCAAGGATGGAGCTGGGAACGGCGGAGTAGCCGGCGCAGCCGGGCAGCAGGGCCAGGAACAACAAATAACGCTTCATTTTACTGTCTTTTCTTCCAGAACCAAGTTCAATAGGACGCGGTCTTTAGATGATTCGTATGATTTTACGACCTTTTCCAGATGGGATCGGAGCTCTCCAGCCAGTTCCGACACCGCGGGCATGCGCTTGAGGGCGTCTGCCTCAGCCTCCGCATCGCTTTTCAAACGGATGAGTTTCTCCGTTGCTTCCTCTATATACGAGCTGTTGTCGTCTTTCTGACTCGAACGTTTGATGGATATTGTTTTCTTCAATTGCTGCAATGCTTTTTCAGCACCCTTCCGCGAGATCCTGTACGAAAGCTGCTGGTACTTGCCGTCCTTCGTGTTTGGAAAATTCTCCAGAGGCTGGGTGAGCTCTCCGCCGTTCTTATTTAAAACATCCAGTATTTTCTCTTTATTTTTAATCAGATTCTTCACTTCGAGGTCGTAATGCCAGAACGCTCCGTACTCGCGGACCGGATAGGTCTTGAGCCAGGACGGCTCGGCCCCGTATGCAAAAAGCGCTGATAATAGAATTAGTTTTATCATATCGCCTCAAAAAAAGCCGAGGCCCCGATGGGGCCTCGGCTCTCGGTCGGCCCTTCGGCCCTCCGCCTAGTCCTCGTCCTTCTGCTCGACCTTGCCCGCCTTCGCCTTCTCCACGATGCCCGGCACCAGGCTCGAGGGCACGACCTCGTAGTGCGAGAAGGTCATGGTGTAGGTGCCGCGGCCGCCGGTGATGGACTTCATCTCGTTGACGTACTTGTACATCTCGTCGAGCGGGACCTTGGCCGTGATGGTCTGCGCGCCCTCCGCGGCTTCCATGCCCATGACCCGGCCGCGGTGCTGGTTGAGGCTGCCGGCGATGTCGCCCATGAACTCCTCGGGCACGACGAACTCGACGTCCATGATGGGTTCGAGCAGGACGGGCTTCGCCTTCTCCATGGACTCCTTGAAGGCCCTGCGGGCCGCGACTTGGAAGGCGATGTCCTTGGAGTCCACCGGGTGCGTCTTGCCGTCGTAGACGATGGCCCGCACGTCGACGACCGGGAAGCCGGCGAGGATGCCCGTGCCCAGCGTGGCCCGGATGCCCTTCTCGCAGCTCACGATGAACGGCCCGGGGATGTTGCCGCCCTTGACCTCGTTGACGAACTCGAAGCCCACGCCCCGCTGGACCGGCTCGACGCGCAGCCAGACCTCGGCGAACTGGCCCGAGCCGCCCGTCTGCTTCTTGTGCCGGTAGGTCGCGTTGCCCTTCCCCATGATGGTTTCTTTATAGGGGACCTTCGGGGTGCCCAGGTCCACCTGCACGCCGAAGCGGAGCTTCATGCGGTTGATCATCGTGGTGATGTGGATGTCGCCCATCCCGTTGACGATCATCTCCTTGGTCTGCTCGTCGCGGGAGATCTTGAAGGTCGGGTCCTCGGCGGTCAGCTTGTGCAGGGCGGTCGAGATCTTCTCCTCGTCGTCCCGGGTCTTCGGCTTGAGGGAGTAGGAGATGGCCGGATCCGGGAACTGGATGGGGTCGAACTTCAGGGGAGTCTTCTCGTCGGACATGGAGTCGTTGGTGCCGGTGTTCTTGAGCTTGGCGACGCAGCCGATGTCGCCGGCCTGGATGGACTCCATCTGCACCTGCGCCTTGCCCATGAGGCTGAAGACCTGCCCGATCTTCTCCTTCGCGCCCTTGTCCACGTTGTAGAACCCGGAGTTGGCCTGCATCTTGCCCGAGAAGATCTTGAAGATGGTGATCTGCCCGAGGTAGGGGTCGGAGAGGGTCTTGAAGACGTGGGCCGCGAGCGGGCCCGCGGGGTCCGCCCCCAGGGAGACCTTCTCGGATTTGTTCTGGTCGGTCGCCTCGACCTTGGGCATGTCGGCCGGGGAGGGCGCGTAGTCCGTGAGGACCCCGAGCAGCTCCTTGACGCCGATCTCCTTCGTCACGGCCCCGCAGAGGACGGGCATCACCTTGCCTTCCACGACCGCCTTCCTCAGCGCGCCCTTCAGCTCGTCGGCGCTCAGCTCGCCCTTCTCGAGATACTTCTCCAGCAGGGCGTCGTCGGACTCGGCGATGGTTTCGGTGAAGGCGTCGGCGGCGGCCTTGGCCTTGGCCGCGTCCTCGCCCGCGAGCCCCTCGAGCCCCTGGCGGGTCAGCAGGTTCGCGATCCCCTTGAAGCCGGACTCCTTTCCGACGGGCCAGGCCATCGGGACGCACTTCTTGCCGAACTTCTTCTGCAGGCCCTCGATGCACCTCTCGAAATCCGCGTGCTCCTTGTCGAGCTTGTTGATGAAGATCACGACGGCCGCGCCCTTCTGCTGGGCCATCTTCACGCCCCTCTCGGCTCCGATCTCGACCCCGCCGGTGGCGTTCACGACCACGAGCCCGGTGTCGACGGCCCTCAGCCCGCCCACGAGCTCGCCGATGAAATCCGTGTAGCCGGGAGTGTCGATCATGTTGACCTTGACCGGACCGGAGACGAGGCTGATGAGGGTGGAGGCCAGGGAGCACTTGCGCTCCTTCTCGTCCTCGTTGTAGTCCGAGACCGTGTTGCCCTCGTTGACCGAGCCCATCCGCTGGACCGCGCCCACGGAAAAGAGGAGAGCCTCCACCAGGGAGGTCTTGCCGCAGCCGGAATGGCCGAGCAGGATGAGGTTTCTGATGTTCTTGGATTCGAAGGTCGGCATAAAATCGCTCCTGGGAGGGATTCAACGGCGAACGGATGTATACCTCTATAATTAAACGCGCGGAGCTGTCAAGAATTAGAATATAATCCCACTTCCATGCACGGTTTCAGGCGTTTCAAGGACCGCGGCCGCGACGAGGAACTCCGGGAGCTGCTGGCCCGGCGCATCCTGATGCTCGACGGCGGGATGGGCACCGTCCTCCAGTCCGCGGACCTGGGCTGCGCCGACTTCGGCGGCGCCCGCTACGAAGGCTGCAACGAGCACCTCGCCCTCACCCGCCCGGACGCCATCGCCCAGGTCCACGCGGACTACTTCGACGCCGGCGCCGACATCGTGGAGACGGACACCTTCGGGGCCGTGCGCCATGTGCTCGCGGAGTACGGGCTCGAGCACAAGGTCGCCGAGATCAACATCGCGGCCGCCCGCCTCGCCGTGCGCGAGGCCGCGCGGTTCTCGAGCAAGGACCGCCCCCGCTTCGTCGCGGGGTCCCTGGGCCCCGGCACGAAGACCATCCTCGTCACGGGCGGCATCACCTTCGACGAGGTGCGCCGCGCCCACGCCGAGCAGGCCCGCGCACTTCTGGAAGGCGGCTGCGACCTCCTGCTCCTCGAGACCCAGCAGGACACCCTGAACGTGAAGGCCTCCCTGCTGGGGATGCAGGACGCCTTCGAGCGCTCGGGCCGCTCCATCCCGGTGATGCTCTCCGTGTCGGTGGAGACCATGGGCACCCTGCTGGGAGGACAGACCATCGAGGCGCTCTACGCCTCGGTCGAGCACTTCCCCCTGCTGGCCCTCGGCCTCAACTGCGCGACGGGGCCGGACTTCATGACCGACCACCTGCGCGCCCTCGCTTCGATCTCGCGCTTCCCGGTCCTCGTCTACCCGAACGCCGGGCTGCCCGATGAGCACGGCCGCTACGGAGAATCCCCCGCGACCTTCGCCGCCAAGATGGCGCGCTTCGCCTCCGAAGGCTGGCTGAACCTGGCGGGCGGCTGCTGCGGGACGACCCCGGCACACATCCGCGCCGCCGCCGAGGCCCTGCGCACCCTTCCGCCCCGCCGGCCCGTGCTCGAGCGCCGCTCGCTCCTGAGCGGGATGGAGCCCCTCGTCCTCGAGGACGACCGGCGCCCGGCCCTGGTCGGCGAACGAACCAACGTCATCGGCTCGCGCATCTTCAAGGACCTCATCGCCCGCGAAGGCTTCGAGGAGGCCTCCGAGGTCGCCCGCCGGCAGGTGCGCGGCGGGGCGCACATCGTGGACCTCTGCCTGGCCAACCCCGACCGGGACGAGAAGGCGGACATGGAGCGCTTCCTCCCCTTCCTCGTCCGGAAGGTGAAGGTCCCCTGGATGATCGACTCGACCGACCCCGCGGTCCTCGAGGCCGCCCTGCGCCTGTGCCCGGGCAAGGCCGTCATCAACTCGGTCAACCTGGAGGACGGGGAGGAGCGCCTGAAGGCCGTCGTGCCGCTCGCGCGGCGCTACGGGGCGGCCCTCGTGGTGGGCGCCATCGACGAGGACAAGACGGCGGGCATGGCTTTGACCCGCGAGCGCAAGCTCGCCGTGGCGCGCCGCTGCCACGCGCTCCTGACGCAGAGCTACGGCGTGCCGGAGGAGGACCTCTACTTCGACCCCCTGGTCTTCCCCTGCGCGGCCGGCGACAAGGGCTACTACGGCTCCGCCGCGGAGACGATCGAGGGCGTGCGGCTCATCAAGCGCGAGTTCCCGCGCTCCAAGACCGTGCTCGGCATCTCCAACGTCTCCTTCGGCCTGCCTCCGGCCGGCCGCGAAGTCCTCAACGCCGTCTTCCTCCACCACTGCGTGGAGGCGGGGCTCGACCTCGCCATCGTCAACTCCGAGAAGCTGGCCCGCTACTCGGCCCTGCCGGAGGAGGAGCGTTTGCTGGCCGAGCGCCTGCTCTTCTGGAAGGGCCCCGGCGACCCGGCCCTGCCCCCGGGAGCCGACCCGGTCGGCGAGTTCGCCGCGCGCTACCGCGACGCGAAGCCCAAGGCGGCGGCCTCCGAAAGGGCCAAGCTGCCCGCCGCCGAGCGGGTGGCCCGCTGCGTGGTCGAGGGCTCCAAGGAGGGCCTCCTGGAGGGGCTCGACGAACTGCTGAAGGCCTCCAAGCCGCTCGATATCGTCAACGGCCCGCTCATGAAGGGGATGGACGAGGTCGGCCGGCTCTTCGCGGCCAACCAGATGATCGTCGCCGAGGTCCTGCAGTCGGCCGAGGTCATGAAGGCCGCGGTGGCCCACCTCGAGCCCCACATGGACCACGCCTCGGCCGCGAAGCGCGGGAAGGTCCTGCTCGCCACGGTCAAGGGCGACGTGCACGACATCGGCAAGAACCTCGTCCACATCATCCTCAAGAACAACGGCTACGAGATCGCCGACCTGGGGATCAAGGTCGAGCCGCAGGCGCTCATCGACGCCGTGCGCGCGCACAAGCCCGACCTGGTAGGGCTCTCGGGCCTGCTGGTGAAGTCCACCCAGCAGATGGCCGCGACCGCCTCGGACATGAAGGCCGCCGGCCTCAGCGTCCCGATGCTCGTGGGCGGCGCCGCCCTGACCGCCCGCTTCACGGCCTCCCGCATCGCCCCCGCCTACGGCAGCCCGGTGCTCTACGCCAAGGACGCCATGATCGGCCTGGCTTTGGCCCACCAGCTCCAGGACCCCGCGCGCAGGGGAGCGCTCCTTGAGGAGAACCAGCGCCAGCAGGAGGGTCTGGCGCAGGCCTCTGCCGCCGCCCAGGCTCCGCGCTCGGCAAGCGCGGAACCGCGCGGAGCCGCGGTTTCGACCGTGCCCCCAGCCGCGGACATCCCCTCCCCGCCCGACCTCAAGCTCCACGTCCACGAGGACTTCGACCTAGAGCGCATCTTCGGCTACATCAACCCGGTCATGCTCTACGGCAAGCACCTGGGGCTCAAGGGCTCCCTGGAAGAGCTGCTCGAGAAGAACGACCCCAAGGCCCTCGACCTGCACGCGAAGGTGCGTGCGCTCCAGTCCGAGGCGCTGGACAAGAAGCTGCTCAAGCCCCGCGCGGTCGTGAAGTTCTTCCCGGCCCAGGGCGAGGGGGACTCCCTCATCCTCTATGACTCGGCCCACGAGCCGCGCGCCGCGGTGGAGACCTTCACCTTCCCGCGCCAGCTCTCGGGCGAGCGCCTCTGCCTGGCGGACTTCGTCGCCCCTAAGAGCTCCGGGCGCGTCGACTACGTCGCCCTGTTCGTGGTCACCTGCGGGGAAGGCGTGCGCGAGCTCTCCGAGCGCCTGCGCGAGAGCGGCGACTACCTGCGCTCGCACGCGCTCCAGGCGCTCGCCCTCGAGAGCGCCGAGGGCTTCGCCGAGCTGCTCCATGAGCGCCTGCGCTCGATGTGGGGCATCCCGGATGCGGTCGGCATGACACTCAAGGAGAAGTTCCAGGCCCGCTACCGCGGCATCCGGGTCAGCTTCGGCTACCCGGCCTGCCCGGCCATCGAGGACCAGGCCAAGCTCTTCCGCCTGCTCGAGCCGGAGAAGCGCATCGGGGTGCGCCTGACCGAGGGCTACATGATGGACCCGGAGGCCAGCGTCTCGGCCCTCGTCCTCCACCACCCCGAGGGCCGCTATTTCTCGGTCGGCCCGACCGCCTGATGCGCGCGTTCCTGGCCGCCCTCCTGCTCACCCTCCCCTCCCTCTCCCCCGCGGCCGACCGCGGCCCCGTCGCGCCTTCGGCGCCGCGCAAGACCAGGAAGGCCGAACCCAAGAAGGCCGCCGCCCCGGCGCCCAAGCCGAAACCCCCCTCCAAGACCCAGCTCCAGGCCGACGCCATGCTCAAGGCCATGGAGTCCATGGCCGCCCGGCAGAAGACCTCGGACCCCCTCGAGCAGCGCGCCATCGACCGCATGCTGGAGAACTTCGGCCCCGAGTTCGTCAAGCTGGGCTCCAAGGCGGTCCCCCCGCTCTGCGCCTACCTGGGCGACCGGAGCCGCCCGCGGAAGGTGCGCCTCTATGCCGCGGCCTTCCTGGGTCTCATCGGGGACCCCGGCGCGCTCGCCGCTCTGAAATCCCGGCTGGGCGACGGGCGCGAGGACGCGGGCCTGCGCGGGGCCGCCCTCCAGGCCGCGGGTTCCCTGCGCTTGAGCGCCCCGGCCAAGCGGGCCTTGGGCGAGTTCTACGCCTTCGACCCGGGCGCCCCCGAACCCGTCCTCAACGAAGCCGCCGCCATCCTGGCCGAGACCGGCTCGGACGAGGTCGCCCAGCTCGAGCGCCTGGCCAAGCGCAACGGCCCGGCGCCGCGCGGCGCCAAGGGCATCCTGGGCCACAACTCGGTCAGCGCGCTCATGTCCTCGCGCCGCCCATCGGAGGAGGCCCTTCTCGGGCTCATCCGCTTCTTCAACAAGGGGACGAGCCTGCGGGCGGATGCGGTGGCGGCCCTGCGGGCGCGCAAGCCTAAGGCCTCGGACATCCCGCGGATGGGAGTGGACCAGGTGGCGACCCTGCTCATCGAGGAGCGCGGCCGGGCGGCTCTGGACGCGGCGCGCCTGCTCGGCGAACTCGGGGACTCGAGGGCCGCGGCGCCGCTCATCCGCTCGCTCAAGGCCAAGGACCCGGCTCTCCTGGCCGAGGCGGCCGAGGCCCTGGCCAAGCTCGGCGACCCCTCCGCCGCCAGACCCCTGGCCAAGCTCGAGGAGGGCCTCATCTCGGACGCCCGCTTCGCGCCCCGCGGCTCCGAGGACTTCCGGCCCTACGCCGTGCGCATCCAGAAAGCGGCCGGATTCTTCGCCAAAGCCCTCGGGAAGGACGAAGCCCGGAAGCCTTCCCCCCGGGTGGCGCTCTTCGATCCCCCGCGCGAGGAGGCGTTCACGCCCCCGCCCGAGCCGCTCCCCCCCGACCCTTCCGAGGAGCCCTCCTTCGCCGGAGCGCCCCCGCCCTCCGCGGCCGGGATGATCTCCAGCGACGAACCCCTGCCGCGTCCACCGAAGGCCACGCCCAGGCCCGCTCCCACCGCATCTCCCGTTCCGGCCTCCACCCTTCCCAAACCTTCCCGGACGGCATTCCGCTACGAGGGCTGGCCTGTCGCCGATAAGCCCCGGCCCGTCTGGAGCGGGCGCAGCCGCGCCCTCGTCCTGCGCGCCCAGCCCTCCGCTTCGGCCCCGGTGCTGGCCGACGGGACGTTCGCCGAGGGACGGCCTCTTCCGGTGGTCGACTCGGTGGTCCTCACCCGGGAGCCGGGCCTCCTGCGGGCTCTGGCGCCCTGTTCCGTCGAGCTCAGGGACGTCGGACCCGATCCGGGCGAGAAGCCCCTCAAGCGCTCCGTCTATGAGGGACTCTCCCTGCGCAAGCGCTTCGATTTCCGGGAAGGCGAGGCGCTCGAGGTCCTCGCCTACCGCCCGCTGGGGGGCTGCCTGCTCCGCCGAGCCGGCCGCATCTACACGGGGGAGTGCCTGACCCGCGAGTCCGAGAGGCTTTTCAAGCTGGTCTCCGAGCCCAAGACCGAATGGTGGCTCAAGACCGAGCTCACGGGAGCCTCGGGCTGGTTCTCTTCCGAAGACGAAGGGGTGGATTTCGCGCCGTAGCCGGGCCGTACATGAAGCCTATCATCCAGGCGCGCGCATTGATCAAACGCTACGGCACCTTTGTGGCCGTGGCAGGGGTGGATTTTGAAGTCGCCCCGGGCGAGTGCTTCGGCTTATTGGGTCCTAACGGCGCGGGCAAGACCACTACGGTCCACATGGTTTCCTGCGTTCTTCCCATCACTGATGGAGACATCCAAATTGCAGGCTTAAGCGCCCGCAACGAGCCTCGGCGCATCAAGGCCATGATGGGCGTCTGCCCTCAGGAATCCAACCTAGACACGGATTTCTCAGTGCTGCACAACCTGGTGGCATACGCGCGCTATTTCGACATTCCGACGCCGGAAGCGAAGCGCCGGGCCGAGGCCCTGGTCGACCGTTTCCGACTGCGCGACAAAGCCGCCCAGTGCGTGGACGACCTCTCCGGGGGCCTAAGAAAACGGCTGCTCGTGGCTCGCGCCATGGTCAACAATCCCGCCATAATCATGCTGGATGAGCCCACCACAGGATTGGACCCCCAGTCCAAGCATCAGATCTGGGACGAGGTCCGAGCCATGAAGCAGGCGGGGACCACCGTGATCCTGACGACGCATTACATGGAAGAGGCCTCGCTTCTCTGCGACCGCCTCATCATCATGGACCAGGGCCGCATCATCGAGAGCGGCACTCCGCGCGGCCTGATCGAGAAGCACGCGGCCGGGGAGGGAACGCTCGAGGACGTCTTCCTCAAGCTGACCGGTAAGGAGCTGCGCGAATGACGCTCCTCCTCAACATCAGCTACCGTGCTTGGCACGTCTGGCGCCGCAACCTGGACGTAAGCCGCTTCTCCTGGAAGACCACGATCCTGCCGCCGCTGCTGGAGCCCATGCTCTACATCGTCGCCTTCGGCCTGGGCGTGGGCGCTTACGTCGCGCAAGTGGGCTACCGGGGCCGGATGACGGATTATCTGACCTTCCTGGCCCCGGGCATGATTGCGCTGGGGGTGCTGTCCCATGCCATCTTCGAGTGCATGTACGGCTCCTTCGTGCGCATGCGCTACCAGAGGACATTCGACGCGATGCTGTGCACCCCGCTGCTGATCGAGGATATCCTGGCCGGAGAGATCCTATGGGGCGCGACCAAGGGGCTCTTCGCGGGGATGGCGGTCCTGTCCGTCATCTCGGTCTGGGGCCTGGCGGTGTTTCCTTCGAGCTTGCTGATCCTTCCAACGGCGGTCATCTCGGGACTGCTGTTCGCGGCCTTCGGGCTTCTCTTCGCCTCGATCTCGCCTTACATCGAGAACCTGAACCTGCCGACCTTCTTCTTCATCAACCCGATGTTCTTCTTCAGCGGGACATTCTTCCCGATTGACGACCTCCCCCGATGGCTCAAGGCCCTGGCCATGCTGTTGCCTTTGACGCACACGGTGGACCTCATGCGCGCGGCCGCCTACGGCATCCTGGAGGCGCGGCTTTGGGTGAGCGTCGCGTATCTCGCGATTTTAACCCCGATCGTCTGCTATGCGGCGATCTTCCTGATGAAGAGGCGGCTCATCAAGTGAGCGGTTGCTCTGCCGGCGGGAACGTCAAGACACCTTAACTCTTGCTCTAAACTTCGACCACCTCCAGATCGTCTAGATTGTCCTTTCCGATTTCTTCCCATTCTCGCGCGGATGCATCTTTCTTGAATTGGATAAGCAAAAGGCCTATCTGTCGCTCTCCAGCAACGGCACGAAACACTTCTGTCGCTGGCGCGACCCATTCCATCCAATTTTCCGGGTGCTTGTGGTTAGGGAATGCACTGTACAATTTCAGTTTGCCAATGGCTTGAACTGTAATTCCCTTATCGCTGAGCACCTTCACGAACCTTTCCTTGTTTTGAAAAATGATCTGCTCATACACCAACAATTGCCCGATCGCGTCACCGATTATTTGCGGGTAACAAGCTGCCTTGGTTTCTACCAAGACAAGTTCCTTGCCATCTGAAGCGACAACATCCAGCCTTATGGAGCGCCCTGCCCCCTTCCACTCAGGCAGGGAGAGCAAGACTTCACGTTTCGTATGTGAGTATTTGCGGGCTAGGAATTTCTCCACTACAGGAGAGAGCTTGTCTTCTTCGATCCTTGCTTTCGGCATATCATTACCCTCTCGACGTTCATAGAATCCTTACTTCTACTTTGTCATCTCATCTTGCCGCCCCAAACCTCGTACGAGCGTCCATCCTCCAACAGTTCAACATTGCGCCAAAGCTCTCTCGCTAATTCAGCGTGGAACGTGTGCATCGGCGAAAGAATCTTGGGTTTGAGTGCCTGCACCAACCGCTTTAATTGCGCCTTGGATGCGTGTCCGCTTGTATGGCAGGGCTTGATGTCCATCCCCCTTCTTTTGAGTACAGCGTCCACCTTTGCGAAACCGGGGTCTTTCCTATAACCGCTCCACTGGGAATAGATAAGCACGCCCTTTCCCCAATCACCCAGCGCCGTATAATCATCAAGAAGCGAATCCCTGAAGACCATCACGTGCCGGCCGGGATCTTTGGCGATCTCATCCTTCTCAATCCTGAAAGGTTCAGCCAGCTCGAGAACCTCGTGATAGGCGGGATGCTGCCGCAATATATCTTCATACTTCGGCGTATAGATTACCCGGAGGGCCCGTTTGTCATGCCAATCCGGGCCGGGATGAGGGATGCTGCTTCGTTTCGTCCCCTCAAGGATGGTGGCGGTATAGAGATCGAGCACGAAGGTGCGGCCGGAATCCTTACACGACTTATAGAGCGTGACCATCCGGTCGACGTTCTGCCCGGAAACGCTCACCAGCTTGAGGCCTGAATACCTGCTGTATAGAGCCTTCAGGTCTTCTTCGAGCTTTTCTTCCGTGCGCTCTTCATGGCTGGCGCTGCCAAGCGTGGTGCCTTCAATCAGGAGGCGGTCAATCGCGCGCGGTGGCTTGCTGCAAAGCTCTTCGAAGAGCGCCGCTTTGCGGCCATGCCCGCGGAAATCACCCGAATAGAATAGGCGCTTCCCATCCGCTTCCACCACGAAAGCCAACGCCCCGAAAGCGGAATGATCCATGGCGAACGGAGTGACCACGAAGGGTGTGCGCTCTACTATTTTGGCACGGCGGTGATTTAGAAACTGTGCGTTATGGATATTTGCTCCGGGCTTTATGAAAGCATCGGAACGCCGCAGAATCCTCAACGCATCGGCGCTGAGATATACCGGAATGTCCGGTCGCACCAGGCTGAGCAGGCCATGGTGATCTTGGTGCGGGTGGGAGAGGAGTATGGCGTCCACAGCCGGGCCGTCATGGAGATCCTTCCATACGCCTCGGATCGGCGGGAGTATGCCGCGCTCCCGCAGCCGCGCCGGCGATTCGCGGCGGAGGTTGACCTCGAGCTTCTTGCTGGAGTCTTTGGGGTCTACGAGCGGGAGGCCGAGGTCTATGAGGATGCGGGATTTTCCGGACTGAACCTCGACGCAGGAGCCGCCGATTTCTTTAGCCCCGCGATGGATAACGAACCGCATTCTCCTCTCTCCGCTCAACGCGTCACTATTCCAAAAAAGCACTATCGAAGACTTTTATCAGCTCAAATTTACGAAAACGGAAGCTCATTGCCACATTTAAATCCTTAGCATATTGGAAAATGCCTTCATTAATTGCTTTTTCTATCGACTTTAATTTCTTTACATCACATGCTTCATAAAACATCTCTGGCGCCAAAACGCACAGATGAATTTCCGAAGCCTCCAACAATGGAGAGTGCTCATTGAATCCTCGTGTTTCTTTGGCAACACACAGTTTACGCGCCAATAGATATAGAACCCCGTTCAGCAGAATTTCGAATGCCGCATAAAGCGGGGTATCGCTTGCCACTTTCAATTCAACGAAATCATAGCTGCTGTCATGAGTTCTTCTGCGCACTATGTCGACATTCTTCTTTACTGCGCTCGTAGACTTGAACAGACCAGAGGCTGTAGGCACCTGATTTGCCCACCGACTGCCGGGGTGTGTATGTCCAGCACCTTGCGCTAAGGCTTTTTCGAGTCTTGTTTCTGGACTCCTATTTTTGGAGGCGATTTTGGTGCAAAGTTTGAAGCGCCAATTCTCCTTTGATGTGCGCTTCTTTAATTCTCTTAGATCGCCACTCAGTTCTGTATATAAATCGCTAAGGAGTTCCACGACCTGTGCCGTTCCGAAATCATTGCCCACCATTGCAAGATCGTTCTTATGACCCAAATGAACGTTTGAAGAAAATCCCAGCTTTCGTTCAATTAGTTGGCTGCATCTGCCAAGCACATTTGTTGGAGACATATGAACCGTTACCTCCGAAGGTTAATGATTCGAGACTAGCCGATTTCCTTGTCGCCATTCCAGCATATTTGCCACAAGCTGGTTCGAAAATTCATCAGCTATCCTCCTCTTTTCATCCTTGCCCGACCTTTTCCGAGCAAAGGCCTCGCTGCCACCAACCTCGCCGTGAACTTCTTCCAATCCACCTCCGCCTTCCCCTTGAACGCCTCATCCTGAATCCCATATATGCCTAACGCTCCCCACAACATCTGATACAGCTCCGCCGGCCACAAGACCGCCGTCTTCCCCCCCTCGCTGCGGCACGCCACCTTCACCTCGTGCCGGCACTTTCCACAGATGATCAAGGCACGCGGCCCATCCTTAGGCAGCGTATACTCCACATTCCAATCGTCCGAGCCCGCCTCCGGGCCGCCGAATTCGACCTCAAAACTCACGGCTATGCTTAGAATTTCAAACCCCATGAGCCTCAGCTTCTCGCCGCCGCACTCAGCGCACTTGAAGGAACATCGCAGTTCACCCATAGTCATTCAATCTCGCCCTAGTGTAGAGGCTTACGGAGACAAGGCAGGGCCGCCGCGAACTCCGCCGGGTAATTCGCCTTCAGGTAGGCCATCTGATAGCCGATCATCCCGTAGGCTACCGTGTGCGACTTATTGAAGCTATACCCGCCGTATTTCTCGATCTGATTAAAAATCCTGACGGCAACCTCGGAGCCTACCCCGTTCTTCTTGGCTCCATCGATGAAATGGCCCCGAAACTTCTCCATATCTTCAGAAATCTTCTTGCCCATCGCCTTGCGGAGCATGTCGGCCTCCCCCGGAGTGAAATCGGCCAAGCTCTTGGCGATCTCCATCACCTGCTCCTGGTAGATTATGATGCCGTAAGTGTCCTTGAGAATGGACTCGAGCTTGAGATGCCCATAATCGACATGCTTGCCGTGCTTGCGTCCGATAAAGAGATCAAGGATTCCGGCCTCCATGGGGCCAGGCCGATAGAGGGCGATGGCAGCGGAGATGTCCTCGAAACAGGAGGGCTTGATTCGTCTCAGTAGGGCCTGCATGCCCTCCGAGTCGAGCTGAAAAACACCGGGCGTCTGCCCTGATGCAAGCAGTTCGTAGGTCATGGCGTCATCCATCGGGACTTTCGCCAACTCGAAGCCTTTGTCGCAGCGCTCGCGCACCAGTCGGGTCGCCTCCACGATGATGTCGAGAGACCTCAGGCTTAAAAGGTCCATCTTCAACATGCCCAGCATGGGCAAACACTCGCCGTCATATTGGGTTGTCACGACGCCGGAGGCGCTCTTTACAAGCGGGGAGTGCTTCCAAACGGCTTCTTTCGTGATGGCGATGCCCGCGGCGTGGACGCCAGCGCAGCTTTTGAGTCCCTCAAGCCGGCTGGCCAGATCGTAGAGTTCCTTGGCTTGACCTGATCGTGTCGCTTCGGCAAACTGAGGGATCTCCCGCATGGCCTTAGCAAGGGTGTTCCCGGGCCCATATGGGATGAGTCCGGAAAGTTTATCAATCTCGGTTGCCTTGATGCCCATCGCACGGCCGACTTCCCGAATGGCCAAGCGCGCCTTCCTCGCTCCGAAGGTGATGATGGCCGCGACACGGTCAGAACCGTACTTGCCGCGGATGTATTCGACGACCTTCTCACGGCCCGCGGGGGAGAAGTCAATGTCTATGTCCGGCATGGATTTACGGTCGGGGTTCATGAACCGCTCATATAGGAGCTTGTAGCGGATGGGATCGATCGCAGTGATTCCCAGCGTGAAAGCTACGAGAGAACCTGCGCTGGCCCCGCGTCCTGGGCCCACCGGGATGCCGTTCCGTTTGGCGTAGCTGATGAAGTCCCAGACAATGAGGAAGTAGCCCGAATATCCCATCCGCCTGATGACTCCCAGCTCGAACGCAAGGCGCTTCTCGTAATCCTCGTTGCCGGTCAAGCCGAGGAGAGCCAGCTCCTCGCGGCAGATCGTCTCCAGGTAGGTATCCTGGGTCTGCCACTCCGGCACGAGGAAGTCGGGTAGGTGCAACTGACTAAACGGGATCTCGAGGTGGCACATCTCGGCGATACTGACCGTATTCGCAAGGGCCTCAGGGGAGTAGCCGAAGAGTTTCGCCATCTCCTGGGGGGTCTTGAAGTAGAACTCGGAACTGCCCATGCGCGGACGGTCGTCATCGGAAATCAGCTTGCCGGCCGAAATGCAAAGCAAAGCGTCCTGAGCCGCGGCGTCGGCTTTATGCAAATAGTGATTGTCGTTGGTTGCGACCAGAGGGATTCCTGTCCTCTTATGCACCTCAAGCAAGCCCTTAAGCACTTGCCTCTCCTGCTCCATGCCGTGGTCCATGAGCTCGATGAAGAAACAGCCTTCTTCCAATATGTCCCGGTACTCCATGGCCAGACGACAAGCGCCATCCATGTCGCCTGATGGCAGGGTCGGGCACAGCACCCCCTCGAGACAGCCCGAAAGCACAATGAGGCCCTTTGCGTGCTCGGCCAGGAGTTCCTTGTTGATGCACGGCGTGCCGCAGCCCTCGAGAGAGGCTTCTGATGAGAGGGCCATCAGATTCTGGTAGCCCTCAAAATCCCGTGATAGGACGGTTAGGTAACGGTTGTCCTGAGCCACTGACATCTCACAGCCGATGATAGGGTTGATGCCGGCCCTGCGGCAGGCCAGATAGAACTCGATGGCTCCATACAGATTGCCGCGATCCGTGATGGCCACAGCTGGCATTCCTTCGCTCACCGCTGCCTTGAGGAACTCTGAAGGCTCCCTTGACCAATCGCCGATTCTGAGAATTCCTCGGCCAAAGGAATATTCCGTGTGGTTGTGAAGATGGACAAATCGTTCTTTCATATCTAACCCTCATTGGGCACGGCATCTCGGCCGACTTAATTGCGGCTTGCCCTCAATATGCTTTCTATATGCTGGCCGACTACTCGGGGCAGAACTTCCCTCCCGGCCGACGCGAACTCTTGCATAAATCTGTCCCATGTCCCCCAGAACAACTGACTACCCTCCATGCTTTGCCGATAGTCTAAACACCCATAGCGACAGCGTGGTGTCGCCAGAGCCAGGAGGCCGGCCGTCAGAGGACTTTCAGGTAGGAGGAAACGCTCTTCTTGATCTTATCGGAGAGTTCTTTAGGCGACAGCACGATCAGGTGCGGTATCCAGCGATAGATCGATGGAATCGCTTCCATGTAATGGCAGAGCGTAGTTTCCACGACGATGGATCCATCCTTATTGCGCTTAACGATCTTCTGAAGCGGGAAATAGTCTCTATCCTTGAAGAACGGCGCCGCGTCCTTAGACGCCTTGATGCGGATGACCGTATCCCGCTTCTCGCTGAACCATATGCTCTGCGATTCCTGCAGCATCTTCTGGAGGTTCTTGGGAGGCTTGAAACTCTCTTCTAGGATCTCGATTCCGCGGACACGATCCATGCGGATCTTGAAGATCCAATCCGGCCCCGGACAGCGCAGGGCTAGGTACCAATATCCTTCACAGTGGATGAGCTTCAGCGGATCCATGACAAGATTCTTCTTTCCCTGGGCCGACTCGTAAAGAATGCGGACCCGCTTGTTGCCTTCGATGGCCTTCCTGGCCGCCTTCATGAAGCCTTCATTTTCCACTGGCTTGCCGGCCTTCGGCATCATCACGTAGAAGGGCGAATCCCACTCCCGGACGTTCATGACCTTGGCGAAGATGGTCTTGTAGGCTTCCGAGAACTCGCCTCCCATGTGCCGAGACACTTCGCACAAAGACACGAGCAGCGACACCTCCTCGTCCGAAACGGCTAAGCCCTTCAGAGAGTATCCCGGCACAAAGCAATAAACACCCTTTTCAAGCTCGTCTTCGATGATTGGGAAGCCGGCCGCCATGAGCCTGGCGATATCTCTTTGAGCCGTGCGACGGGATATGTTGAACTCCCCGGCCAGATCGGCGGTATTGGCCTTTCGTGCCTCCTGCAGCAGGTTGAGGATCTTGATCAGCCTGAAAAGCTTCTTGTCATAGTCCTTCTTCTTCATGTTCCCCTACTACAAATATCTCTCCCACCGGCGACACATCCCTGTCGCCGCCTCTCACGAGACAGCACAATTGTGGCCTATCCCCTAACCTGGGATTCACCCCTCCTTGGAGCGGAACCTGCTGGGATGCGCCCTCAGCGCATGATCTGCATGGCGCCGGCCACGGGGCAGGGCAGGACGGCCTTGGAGACCGCGGCCACCCCGTCCCCCACGAACAGGGAGACGATGACCACGACCGAGCCCAGCAGGATCCCGACCGCCACGTTGCCCTTCTGCAGTTCCGCCCCGGCCCGCATGTGCTCCGTGCGGGTCAGGCGGCCGAAGAGCCTCAAGGAGAACGACATGGTCGCGACGACGATGAAGAAGGCGAGCGCCAGGTTCCCGACCGTGCCGAGGAGCAGCCGCCAGCCCCCCATCTCGCGCGCGTAGGACAGGGTCAGGTACTGCCGGAGGAGGTCGGTCACCGGCTCGAAAGCCCGGTACATGATGTTGGCCGAGCCCAACAGCAGGGCGGCGATCAGGATGCCGACCGCCACGTTGCCCTTGAGCAGGGCCTCGTCCTCGTTGAAGTCCGTGTTCGTGCGGATGAGCGCGCGCAGGGTGCAGTAGACGACCAGCACCGCCATCACGATGGTCAGCGCGAACTCCAGAAGGCTCACCAGGACGCCCGTCATATCCATAAGGGTAAGGTTATAGCAGAATGGACGCGAAATTGGTAGATTCAGCCCGATGATGCAAAGAACCGCCGTCTATCCCGGCAGCTTCGATCCGGTCACGCGCGGGCACCTGGACATCATCCAGCGGGCCAGCCGCCTCTTCGACCGGGTCATCGTGGCCGCGGCGGAGAACCCGGCCAAGCAGTTCACCTTCAGCGTATCCGAACGCCTGCGCATGCTCGAGCAGAGCGTGAGGGGCCTTCCCGGGGTGGAGGTGGACGCCATGGGCGGGCTCATCGTGGACTACCTCAAGGCGAAGAACGCCTACATCCTCATCCGCGGCTTGCGCGCCGTCAGCGACCTGGACTACGAGTTCCAGATGGCCTCCATCAACCGCCGGCTCTACCCCAAGGTGGAGACCGTGTTCCTGATGCCCGACGAGCGCTACACCTACCTCTCCTCCTCCATCGTCAAGACGGTGGCCCGCTTCGGGGCGCAGGTAGACGAGCTCGTCCCGCCCCCGGCCTGCCGCGCCCTGGCCCGGAGATTCCGCGGCGGGCGAGCGGAGAACAGCCGCGCCCGGAGGAAGCGATGACGACCAACCGCCGCAGGAAGCTCCTCGTCGACCCGCGCTTCCAGGTCCAGATGATGCTGCGCCTGGCCGGCTGGTCGGCCCTGGCGACGCTCATCACGGCCGGCTGCATCACCCTCTTCCTGCTCGTGGCCGACCAGCGCTCCCCCGGGGACTTCTTCTTCGTCCGCCCCGAAGCCGGCTCGCATCCCACGATCTTCAAGCGGACCGACATCGTCCTCCCGGCCCTGGGCGTCGCCCTGGCCGCCAACCTCGTCTTGAGCGTCCTCTTCGCCCTCTTCTACTCCCAGCGCCTGGCCGGCCCCCTCTACCGCATGTCCCAGGACATGCTGAAGGTCTCCCGCGGCGAGCCGGTCCGTCCCTTCTTCCAGCTGCGGGGCTCGGACGAGCTCACGGGCGTCGCGCACGCCTTCGACACCCTGCTCAAGTTCCTCGCCGAGAAAGGCCTGCTCAAGGGGCCATGAAGGACGCGCTCCGGGCCCTCGCCCTGGCGGCGGCCGTCGCCGCCCCCGCGGCCGCGGGCCCTTTCTCCGGCTTCCCGGCGGACCCCGCGATCGAGCCGCTCCTGCGCGAGGTCGAAGCCCGCCAGCCGGCCTGCCGGTCCGTCGAGGAGGCCGACATCCGGGTGCCCACGAAGGTCCTCTCGCTGGGCATCTCGACCAAGCTCTACCAATGCTGGCAGCTCAAGCTGACCGGCTCCCACGGCGTGAAGGTCCTTGAGACCATGACCCGCCTGAAGTCCCTCCAGGACGCCCTGAAGGCCGAGAACGCGGAGCTCCAGAAGGCCCTCCTCCAGTACCAGGCGGCGCCCAAGCCCGCCCCCCTCCCGCTCCAGCGCCTGGCCGCTCGCAGCCGCGCGGCGTCCGACATCCTGGCGGCCTACCGGACGCTGGCGGAGTCGGGGACGCGCAACGGGCTCATCCGCATCTCCGAGAGCGGACTCCTCAACGCCAAGACGACGATCACCCCCCGCCTGCGCGACGACGACTACACGATGACCTACGACGACTCGAAGCCCGAGTGCCCGAGCGCCGAGGGGCAGCGATGAGCGGGAACCCGGAAGCCGAGCCGGTGTCTAAGGCTTCGGAGGAGGAGCGGTTCCTCGCCGACAACGCGGAGCGCGTGTTCAACCTGGCGCTCCGGCTGACCGGCAACGCGGCGGACGCGGAGGACCTGGCGCAGGACGCGCTCATCCGGGCGCTCAAGGCCCTGCACGGCTTTCGCGGCGAGGCGGCGGCCTCGACCTGGGTGTACCGGATCGTGGTCAACACCTGGAAGAACCGGGTCCGCTCCGAGAAGCGGCGAGGCCTCTGGAAGATGCTGCCGCTGGAGAAGTTCTTCGGGAAGGACGACGAAGAGGGGAGCGGCGAGGAGCGCTTGAAGGCCGATGAGCCGCCGCTGGACGCGGGGCTCGAGACGGCCGAGGCGGGGGAGGCGGTGCAGAAGGCCCTGCTGACCCTGGACGAGGAGAGCCGGGCCGTGGTGGTCTTGAGGGAGATCGAGGGCCTGCCCTATGACCGGATCGCGCAGGCGCTGGACATCCCGGAGGGGACGGTGAAATCGCGCCTGTCGCGCTCGCGCGCGGCGCTGAGGGAGAAGCTGAGAGGCTTCGTGAAAGCGGGCGGATAGCCATGGAACACCAGAAAGAGAAGCTTTCGGAGTACCTCGACGACGCGCTCGGTGCGAAGGAGCGCAAAGCCGTCGAGACGCACCTGTCCGCCTGCGCGGACTGCAAGGCCGAGCTGGAGTCCCTGCGCGAGGTCTCGAAGCTGGTGGCCGGCCTCCCCAAGGAGCCCCTCCCCACGGGCTTCCTCGAGCGGCTCCAGCGCCGCAGGGAAGGCGCCTCCTCCGCCCCCGCGGGCGCCTGGCTGGCCGGCTGGACCCCCGTCCACTCGCGCGCCGCGGCCTTCGCCGCGGCCGGCGTCGTCGCCCTGTTCATCGGCTTCCGCGAGGTGCGCTTCCGCAGCGCGGCCGTGAGCTCGATGCAGTCTTTGGACGCCGCCCCGGCCCTGACCGAAGGCGACGCTTCCGAAAGGGAGTACTGGCGCAAGGACGTCCACGCCAAGGGCGAGCCGCTCCTCAACACCAACGAGGCCTCCCCCGCGGCCGACATCGACGGCGCCGCCCGGTCCGCCGCGTCCGGCTTCGCCGCGGGCGGCGAGGGCCTGGCCGCCCTGCGCGCCGCGGGCGCCGCCCGGGGCGCGGGGGCCCTGGTCGCCCCACCCATCCCCGCGCCGAAGAAGACCGTGGCCTCCAACGAAGCTATCCAGGACTTCCTCGCCCGCGACCGGGACAAGATGGGCATCCGCGAGATCCTCCCCAGCCAGCAGGGCGGCCTGCTTGGAGGGGGGGCCGCAGACGAGGAAGGCGCCCCCCAACAGCCCATGGCCAAGGACGAGGCCATGCAGTACCTGCGCAACATGACCCAGCAGATCTCCAAGCTCAACGCGGACCGGGCCAACAAGATCAACCCCTCCGTCGCCGTCGCGGACACGCGCAAGCCGCGCCTGTTGGCCGACGACGGCGCCTCGCGCCCCCTGACGGTCGCGGCGGCGCCGATGGAGGCCGCTCCCGACAGCTTCCTGCTGGCCCGGGCCAAGGGTGCGGCGGGGGTCCGGGCGGCCTCGCCCAAGCTCGAGGCGGACATGAAGATCGCCCACAAGGAAGTCGCGGCCAAGAGGGAGGTCCCCGCCATCCCCCGCTACCAGGAGGCGGCTCCGGCCGGCTCGCAGTGGACGCGCAGCTGGGCCGGCGCGGCCAGCGGCCTGACTTCGGGCGGCTCCGCCGCCAAGGACGCCTCCCAGTGGGAGGGCCTCTGGTTCCGCCTGGGCCTGGAGGGCCCGCCTCCCGCGGTGGACTTCAAAGAGGACATGGTCGTGGTCGTAGTCGGCGCCGAGGGACAGAGCGTCGGGATCGAGTCCCTGAGACCGCAGGGGCCCAACCTGTGGGTGTCCTACCGCGCGACGATGGCCAAGGACGCCCAGGCCGGCAAGCTCCCCTTCCACGCGGTCGTGGTCCCGCGCAGCGACCTGGACGTCTCCGCCCAAGAGATCCGTTAAGGTAGGCCCTTGGACCCATGTCCGCCTGGGGCCTTCTGGCCATGCGGATTTGACCCTTAGGGACTATAGTCCTATAATAGATGCTCCTCCCCGGAGGCTCCATGCGCCGAGTCTTTTCCCTGTCACTCCTTGCCCTTTTCTGCGCTCTGAGCGCTCGGGCTCAGTCTTCCCCCTCTTTTGAATCCGTCGTGGCCCAGGCGAGCGGCGAGTTCCTCCAGGCCCGGGCCGACGCCAAGGACGCGGCCCTGGCGCGGGACATCGAGCGCTCCGCCCGAGACGCCGAACAGCTCAACATGGACATCTGGCGCCTGCGCAGCCAGGTCTCCGACGTGCGCCGCCGCGCCCAGCAGGCTTCCAACAACCAGAACCAGCCCCACGACCCCTTCCTTCGCAACGAAGTCCAGCGCCTGGTCTGGGACCTGCGCGACTACGCCCGCAAGCTCCAGGACCTGCACTGGGACATCCAGCGCCTCGCCCGCTCCGCCCAGCAGAAGGACCCGGAGCTCGTCCAACCCGCCCAGCGCCTCTCCTCCGCCCTCCAGCGGCTGTCCTCCGAACTGACCTGGGTGGTCAGCGACGCCCGCTGGGCCTCCATGGACGTCCGGCGGGCCGGCTTCTCCATGGAAGCCTGGGACATCGAGAGAGAATCTTCCGCCGCCGAGAACTCCGCGCGCCAAGCCCAATATGAAGCCCAGCGGCTGCTGGGCCAGGTGCGCTAGACCATGAGGAACACGATGAGACTATTCGTCCTTTCCCTTTTCCTGATCGCGAGCGCGGCCCGCGCCGAGTCGGCCGACGGCTGGTTCGACGGCAAGGACGGCGCCGCCGCCCCCGCCGCGGCCGCCGCGGCCAAGAAGGCCGCCGAGAAGAAGATCGAGAAGCCCGCCCTGGCCGACGACGACCGCCTCTGGGTCATCATCGAGGCCGCCGACAAAAGCGCCCGCCAGGCCGTCGTGGACGCCGGCGTCGCCATCGAGGGCATGAGCGGCAGCCAGGTCGCCGGCGTGGCCAGCCTGAAGGCCCTCCAGAAGCTCAAGGACCGCGGCATCCGCGTCATCAAGCAGACCTCCCTGCGCGTCATCTCGACCGAGGACTTCCCGACCGCGGATTCGGCCTATCACAACTACGCCGAGACCGAAGCCGAGCTCAAGGCCATCGCCGCCTCCGCCCCCGAGCTCGCGAGCGTCTTCTCCATCGGCCAGAGCTGGCAGGGGCGCGCCATCTCCGCCCTGCGCCTGAACACGACCGCTAAAGGCACCCAGGCCAGCAAGAAGCCGGGCGCGGTGTTCATGGGCACGCACCACGCGCGCGAGCACATCTCCACCGAGGTCCCCCTCCTCATCGCCAAATGGATCGTGGAGAACCGGAACCGCGCCGACGTCAAGAAGCTGCTCGAGGACCGGGACGTCTACTTCATCCCGATCGTCAACCCGGACGGCGCGGAGTACGACATCGCCACCGGCAAGTACCGCTGGCAGCGCAAGAACATGCGCAAGAACTCCGACGGCTCGGTCGGCGTGGACCTCAACCGCAACTACGACTTCCGCTTCGGCGGCCCGGGCGCTTCCGACGACCCGGACTCGGACACCTACCACGGCCCCTCGGCCTTCTCCGAGCCCGAGAGCAAGGCCGTGAAGGCCTTCTTCGAGGCCCGCTCCAACCTCAAGACCTTCATCTCCTACCACAGCTTCAGCGAGCTCGTGCTCTACCCCTGGGGCGGCGCCGATGAGCCCATCTCCGACCAGCGCGCCCTCAAGGCCTACAAGGCCATGGCGGAGAAGATGGCGGGCTGGACGGGCTACACGGCCCAGCAGTCCTCCGACCTCTACGTCGCGACCGGCGACACCTGCGACTGGTCGTGGGAGAAGCGCAAGGTGTTCTCCTTCACCATCGAGCTGACCCCCGCCTCCCAGTGGGCGGGCGGCTTCTACCCGGGGGCCGCCGTCATCTCCTCCGCGGTGCAGAAGAACCTCCAGCCGGTGCTCTACCTCATCGGCCTCGCCGACGACCCCACCCGGGCGGCGGATTCGAACTGATGCGAAGCCTCCTGCTGGCTCTGGCCCTGGCGTCCCCCGCGGGCGCCGAGTCCATCGAGGCCTTGCGGGAGCGCACGCCCTCGCCCGAGCTCGTCCCGGCCCCGTCCGTGACCGAGGCCGGCCCCGTGCAGGAGCCCCTCATCATGAAGCCCGGCTTCTTCTCCCCCGGCGCGGACAAGTCCTACGACGCCCCGCTGGCCAGCTTCAAGCTGGCTGAGCGGCTGGACGCCCACCGCGGGCTCCTGCCCCTCACGCTGGGCGGAAAAGCCTGGTTCCTGAGCATGGCCGCCGACGCGGGACTCACGACCGGCTTCTTCACCTTCCTGAGAGGGGACTCCCTGGTCATCCGCCGCCTGGACCTCGACGAGATACGGAAGACGGGCTCGGTGTACCGGCTCGACGCCTCCACGGTCTACCGCTTCAAGCTGGAGGTCAGCCTGCTCAACCCCGTCCGGGGCAGCGAGTTCCGCCTGACCCCCGAACAGGGCACCGTGGGGCCCCGCCTCAAGGTCAAGACGGGGCAGATCCTGGACGCCCTTGAGGAGAACTGCGTCGCCTTCGAGCTGGACGGCAAGGAGTACTGGGTGCTCTACGGCACCGACGTGGACCCGGCGACGAACACCCTCGCCAAGACCCGCACCCTGCTCTTCATTCGCGAGGCCGGGCTGGGCACCAAGGCCTGGCCGGTGCCCGAGGCTTCCCTGGCGGCGGACAAGCCCTCCGGCGTGGCCCTTGGCGACGCCCGCATCGTCCTGATCAAGGGTTCGGACGGCATCCTGCGCGTCCTGCCGGAAGCCCGCTGAGCCCGGCCGAGCATCCCGCTTCCCCCTCTCCCTCTGAAGGCTCCCCGGAACGCGGGCTGATGTTCGAACGCGTCAAGGCGTTCTACCGCGGCCATGAGCCGGCCTGCACCGCGGGCTTCTTCGCCGCGGGCTTCCTCTTCGACACCCTCGCCGTGGGCCGCATCGACAAGTGGCTCAACATCCTCCATCAGGCGGTCTACCTGTCGCTGTGCGCGTACTTCACGGGCCTCGAGCTGCGCGAGACCCACGGCCGCTTCACGCCGCCCGAGCGTCTCAAGACCGCCTGGCGCTATCACACGGGCGCGACGCACTTCATGCTCGGGACCCTGCTCAACATCTACACGCTCTTCTACTTCAAGAGCGCCTCGATGGGGACCTCGCTCCTCTTCCTCCTGGTCCTCGCCGCCCTCCTCGCGCTCAACGAACTCAAGCCCTTCGAACGCTCAGGCACCTTGCTGCGTATGAGCCTTTTCAGCCTGTGCCTCGTGTCCTATTTCACCTACCTCGTGCCGACCTTGATGGGCCGCATCGGCGCCGTGCCCTTCCTGGGCTCCATCGCCGCGGCGTCGGCGTGCATCGCGGGGTTCACCTGGCGGCTCTACGGGCGCATGCCGGAGCAGAAGCAAGCCGTCCGCGGACACGTCGTCTACCCCTTCGCCGCGATCGCGGCCCTGTTCGCCGCCCTCTATTTCGCCAAGGTCATCCCGCCGGTGCCCCTCTCGCTGACCGAGATCGGCATCTATCATGACGTGCGCCGCGCGGGCGACCGCTTCGAGCTGAGTTCGACGCGTCCGCGCTGGAAGTTCTGGCAGCGCGGCGACCAGACCTTCCTGGCGCGGCCCGGGGATCCGATCTACTGCTGGGTGAGGGTCTTCTCGCCGACCCGCTTCCAAGACCGCCTCGCCGTGCGCTGGCGTTTCCTCGAGCCGGAGGGCTGGGGCGAGTCCGAGGTCATCCCGCTGCCGATCACCGGCGGCCGCGACGGCGGCTGGCGCGGCTTCACGTTCAAGGCGAACTACAAGCCCGGCCGCTGGCGGGTAGAGGTCGTGACCTCCGACGGCCGCGAGCTCGGCCACATCGGCCTCGCCGTTGAGCCGGACGACTCGACGGCGCCGCGCGTCCCGAGGATCCTCTGGCGCTGAAATCCGGCTCCCGTCTAAGAGTCCTTAGAAGACTCCATGGCGTGTTCGCGGTAGAACTCCAGGAAGATCGGCAGCAGGGCGAAGGCCAGCGGCCCGATCAGGAGCCCCAGGACCCCGAAGACGGACAGCCCTCCCAGGAGCGCCAGCGTCAGCCAGAAGAAGGGCATCTGGAACTGGCTCCCCACGACGAAGGGCCTGATGACGTTGTCCACGCCGCCCAGCATCAGGCCCCAGGCCAGGAGGAAGACGGCTTTCCCGAACGAGCCCGCCAGTAGATAGAAGCAGCACACCGGGACCCAGATGAGCGCCGTGCCCACGATCGGGACGAAGCCGGCCACGGCCGTCATGCACCCCAGCAGCACCGCGGCGCGGGCCCCCAGAAGGGCGTAGCCGATCATGGCGAGCAGCCCCTGCAGCAGGCCCGTGACCACCGACCCGCGTACGACCCCGATGACGGTCTCCTGGATCTTGGCGACCACGCGGCCGCGCAGGCGGTCCGTCATCGGCAGATGGCCGCTGACGTAGCGGTACATGTCCTCGCCGTCCCGGAACAGGAAGAACAGGAAGAAGACGAACAGGGCCGAGTCGACCAGCAATCGGAGGATGTCCCGCGCCAGGGAGGTGGCCGAGGCCGCCACCCAGCCGACGAAGCCCTCCGCGACGCCCTGGAGCCGCTGCTCGAGGTCCTCGGAGCCGGACTCCAGGTGTTCGACGAGCCTCGCCGGAAGCCGCTCCCGCCAGTCCCGCCTGGCGTTGAGGAGCCCGCGCGCGCGGCCCGCCGCGGCTTGGACCATGCTCTGGACCTCCGGCAGGACCGCCCGGGCCTCGGAGACCGTCGCCGACACGATGAACGCCAGGGGCACGATCAGGAAGAAGAAGACCAGGCCGATCGTCGTCAGCGCCTGGAACGAGGGGGACCTCCCCTTCATCCAGCGGACGACCCGCCGATGCAGGGGATAGCACACGATCACGGCCGTGAGCGCGGCCAGCCCGGGGCTGGAAAAGGGTGCGAGCATCCGGCCCGCCAGGTAGAACAGGAACAGCAGGGTCCCGAACACGAAGGCGAGCGCGAGGCCCTGCCGGCTCACGAGTCCCATGTCCCTATCATAGCCAATTCTCCTCCCCGTCGGCGAACCCCGGCCCCTCCCGCAAGAAAGCTATAATCCCCCTGTGAAAGAGTTCGGCCTCTGCTTCGTCTCCCTGTTCGTCTCCACCGACGCGATCGGCTCCTTGCCCATCTTCCTGGCCCTCACGACGGGCGTCGCCCCGGCCGTCCTGCGGCGCATCCTGCTCCAGTCGGTCCTCACCGCCGCCGCCGTCTCCCTCGCCTTCCTCGTCATCGGCAAGCTGGTGCTGGGCTGGCTGGGCATCACGGTGGCGGACTTCATGGTGGCGGGCGGCATCATGCTCTTCGTGCTCTCCTTGAACAGCCTGCTCGCCCACGGGGAATCGGAGGAGAAGCCCGGCGACCCGGAGACGCTCGGGGCGGTGCCCATCGGGGTGCCCCTCATCGTGGGGCCCGCCGTGCTCACCACCCTGCTCCTGCTGGCCGACGAATACGGACGCCTGCCCACCGTGCTGGCCTCGGCCGCCAACATCGTCATCGCCGGCGCCCTGTTCGCGGCCTCGCGCCACCTCCACCGCCTGCTCGGCAAGGCCGGCACGCGGACCGTCTCGAAGATCGCCGCCCTGGTCATGGCCGCCTTCGCCGTGATGATGGTCCGCAAGGGCATCACGGCCTTCCTTCCCCCGCACGCATGATGCTATGCTGAAGGCGATGCTTTCCCTCCTCTTCGGCCTTCTGGCGGCTTCCGCGCAGGCCGCCGGCGCGCCGCCTGCGGTCTCGACTGCCGCCGCCTCCCACGTCCAGAGCTCGGAGATCGAGTTCGAGGAGGTCGGGGAGTATGTCGCCTCGCGCTCCGAGAGCCCGGAGGAGGCCGAGAAGAAGGCCGTCCAGGACGCGCTGGAGCGCGCGATGGCCCAGCGGGTCACCATCACCTCGCAGTACGACGACAGCCAGGTGAAGGCCGGCAAGAGCTCCAAGCAGTTCATCTCCAGCTACCTCAACACCTTCTCCGGCGGCGTCGTGAACCACAAGATGGTGGGCGAGCCGGAGATCACGCCCATGCCGGGCCGCACCATGAAGTACGTCGTGCGGGTCAAGGGCAGCATCACCTTCAACGGCGACCCCGACCCTTCCTTCGAGGTGCGCTTCGACCCCAAGGACGACAAGCTGAAGCGGCTGGGGCTCAACCACCCCGAGTTCTACGAGGGCGACGAGGTCACCCTGAGCTTCTGGTCCACCAAGGAAGCCTTCATCCAGCTCATCGTCCTGGACAGCGATAACAACGCCTCCCTGCTCTACCCCAACAAGCACGTCCCGGTCCCGCGCAAGCTCAAGCCCGGGGAGATCTTCATCTACCCAGGCGACAAGGCGGAGTCCCCCGACTTGAAGGTCGTCGCGGCCCTCCCCCCGGGCAAGGAGGAGGCGATCGAATACCTGCATATCCTCCTGACCAAGGGGCAGCCCCTCTTCTCGACCGCCGAGGCCCGGGAGTCCGACCTCGGCCCCTACAAGGTCCTCAACCTCGGCGACCGCTCGGTCATGCAGAAACGGCTCTCGAAGCTGAAGCGCTCGCGGTGGACGCAGATGGTCATCCCCTACCGCATCCAGACCCGGCCTAGCGGGCAGTGACCAAAGGCGCATCCTAAAAGACGGGAAAATGTTATACGATAACGGACCCTTAAGGAGGAGAACACTGATGAAGCGGATCAACTGGCTCTACGCATCCCTGCTCGCCTTCGCCGTCGGCTGCGGCGGCGCCCCGGTGAAAGTCGAAGCCCCGAAAGTCGTGAAGCCGGACTGGATCATGAAGGGCAACGGCGCCTTCCCCGGCGACGCCGGCACGGTCATCTACGGCGTGGGCGTCGTCAGCATGGACCCCAACCCCGCCCTGACCCGCAAGGCCGCCGACAACCGCGCCCGCCAGGAAGTCGCCGAGACCATGAAGACCGAAGTCGCCTCCATGATGAAGGACTTCATGGAGAGCCACAAGGACTACTTCCAGCCCGACGCGGCCGGCTCCGACGAGCTCATCAGCGCCGTCTCCAAGAGCGTGTCCCAGGCCGTCCTCATCAACTGCAAGATCGTGGACCGCTTCGAGGACGCCGAGGCCAACACGTTCTACGCCCTGGCCCGCATCGACATGAACTCCAACGTGTACGACCAGTACAAGGAGAACGTGAAGAAGGCCATCCGCGAGCAGCACCGGGCGGTGGTCAAGGAGCGCGCCGACGAGGCCCTGGGCTCCCTCGACGCCGAGATCGAGAAGCAGCGCTCGCGCGAGAAAGAGATCCTCGGCGTAAAGTAAGGCCCTGAAAGCCATGACGGGGGCGCCCGGGCGGATGAAGACCACTCTCATCTCCTGGGCGCCCCTGGTCTTTTTTCTCCTGGCCGCGGGCTGCGCCGGCGGCCAGGGCTCCCGTCCGCAGGCGGCCGCCCCTCAGCTCGTCCCAGCCGGCGTGCCGGCCTGGGTGAAGAACACCCCCCTCGATCCCAAGGGCCAATGGCTCTACGCCAGCGGATACTCCCCGCGCAGCTTCTACCTGAAGGACGCCATCGAGCACGCCAAGAACGCCGCGCGCGTCGAGTTGGCCAAGAGCCTCCAGGTCAGCGTCCAGGAGACGCTCACCGACACCTTGAAGGGCGGCCAGCGGACCGCGGGCGCGCGAGCGGAGATCGTGAGCGTCTCGCAGAGCACCCTCGACGCGGAGCTCAAGGACAGCGAGATCGTCGAGACCTGGCACGACAAGGACGGGCTCGCCGGCGAGGTGGGCGCCGTCTACGCGCTGGCCCGCCTCAAGCACTCGAAGTAGCCGTTCAAGGCCCCTATGACCAGGCCCCCCATCGCCGTTCTCCTGCTTTCCCTCCTCCTCCCCGGCGCAGCGCGCGCCGAGCTCGAGGCCGAGACCCTGCTGCGCGCCCTCGACGCGCACGCCAAGCCCGTGCGCGCGGCCGCCATGACGCCCCTGGGCGATGTGTTCGCCTCGGGCGGCGAGGACGGGAAGGCGTCGCTTTGGCCTTCCGCCGGGCAGAAGCCCCCGCTCTCTTCCTCCCTCTCCACCCATCCGGTGACCGGCGCCGCGTTCTCTCCGGACGGCCGGCTGGCCGCTTTCTCGGACGCCTCCGGCGCGGTCTACTTCCTCTCGCCCCTCAAGGGCGGCCTGCTGGCCCAGACCACGGGCCTGGGCGAGGTCTCCTGGCTGGGCTTCTCGGCCGACGGCCGCTTCCTGCAGGCCGGCACGCCGGAGGGCGGACTGCGGCAGTTCTCGACCGTCAACTACCAGCCCGGCAAGCCCCTCTTGAGCGAGCTGAAGAGCCCGGTCACGGCCGCTCGCGCCTCCAGCGACCGCCTCCACCTGGTCACGGGCCACGCGGACGGCTCCCTGCAGTACTGGTCCACGACCCTGGGCAAGGCCCTCAAGACCTTCCAGGCGCACGCCAAGCCCGTCCTGGCCATCGCCTACACGCCGGACGACAAGTACTTCTGCTCGGCCGCCCGGGACGGCTCCCTCAAGTTCTGGTCGCCCGAGGGCGAGCTCAAGAAGGAGGTCCCGCCCGGCGGAGCGGCCCGGTCGGCGGCTTTCTCCGAGAAGACCGCCTACGCGGTCCTGGGCGGCGAGGACGGGAAGCTGCGCTTCCTGCGCCTGCCCCAGGGCGACCTCGTCCTGACCCTCGACGCGGGGCCCGGACCGGCGCTGGTCGCGCTCTCCCAGGACGACAAACTGCTCTTGAGCGGGGACGGGGCCGGCAAGCTCAAGGCCTGGAAGAACCCTTTCGTCTACCGGCAGTACAAGGCCGCCCTCGACCTGGGCGACAAGTCCTTCGCCTCGAACCGCTTCGACATGGCCATCGCCAAGTACGCCGAGGCCGCGGCCCTCTTCAAGGAGCCCGAGGTCGAGGAGAAGCTCAAGAAGGCGCGCGAGGCCAAGGCCGCCCAGCTCGCGGAGGGCCGGCGCAAGATGCAGGAGGCCCGGGAGAAGCTCAAGGACCGGATGCGCAAGCCCAGGACGGACGCCCAATGATGGAACCTCCCGTCCCAACGGGGTGTCTTATCCGCAGTCGGAGGCGCTCATGAGGATCCTTTCCTGTCTGCTGGCTCTGCTCCTTGCCGGTGTCTGCCCGCTTTGGGGCCAAAGCCGTCCCAAGGCCCGCCCCAAGCCCAAGTCCGAGCTGTCCGAGAAGATCAAGGCCTATCTCTGGCGCACCAACCGCTCCGCGCTGGTGACGGCGGTCGCGTCGGTGCGCGGCGGCGCCCCGGCCAAGCAGACGGCCGACCTGGAGAAGACGCTCGCGACCCGCGCCGCCGGCCTGCGCCGGGCCCTGCTCGCGGCGCCCGACCCGGGCGGGGAGAAGTCCCTCCGGAAGGTCTACCGCGCCCTGGCCGTCTCCCACCTCGTCCGCTCCGCCGAGCTCGGCGCCTCCGGCGAGCCCAAGGAGCGGGCCGCTTCCGCCCTCAAGGGGATGGAAGAGGACCTCCGCGCGGACGGCGCACCCGAGCCCGTCCTGCTGGCCTTGACCGGCCCGGGCGAGGACCTGAGCCTCGAGGGCCTGCTCCGCGCCGAGTGGGGCGAGTACGTCGCGGCCCTCGCCGCGGAGAGCGCCCCCAAGACGGCCAAGCCTTCCCAGAAGCGCGTCAACGCGAAGACGGCCGAGCTCGACGAGACCTACCGCAGCCTGCTCAAGGCCTGCAAGGAGCGCCTGCTGGAGCCGGCCGACCAGAGCGAGGGCTGGATGCTGAGCGCGATGGTGGCCCAGGCCCTGGCCTCGGCGGAATACGGAGAGGGCTCCTCCGAGCCGCCGCCGGCCGAGACGGCCGCCCTGGAGGTCCCGCTCCCGCCGGCCGAGCCGGAGGACCTCGGCCAAGACGAGCCGCGCCCGCCGATGGACTTCAACCCGCGCAACATCTACGCGAAGGCGTCCCCCTCCGTCGTCCTCATCCTCTGCTCGAGCCCGGAGGGCACGGGCGAGCTGGGCAGCGGCAGCATCATCGACCCGAAAGGGCGGATCCTCACGAACGCCCACGTCGTCATCCGCGACAGCTCGCAGAAGCCCTGGAGCACCATCCGGGTCTTCATCAAGCCCAAGCGCATGACCGGCGACCCGGAGACCGACCTCAAGAACCCCTACTCGGCCAAGGTCACGGCGTTCAACCGGAAGGTGGACCTCGCGGTGCTCGAGCTCGAGTCTCCGCCGGCGTCCCTGACGCCGCTCCAGCTCGGCCGGCCCGTGGACGTTGCGGTCGGCGACCGCGTGGCCGCCATCGGCCACCCGGAGCAGGGCGGTCTCTGGACGCTCACGACCGGCATCGTCAGCACCGTCGTGGCGGACCTGGGCGGGGTGAAAGGCAAGAAGGCCTTCCAGACCGACGCGAGCATCAACCGCGGCAACTCGGGCGGCCCCCTGCTCAACGCGGCCGGCGAGGTCATCGGGGTGAACACCTCGATGTCGCGCTCGGCGGCCGACGGGCTGGCCATCACCGCCGTGAACTTCGCCATCCGCTCCGACGTGGCCAAGCGCTGGCTGGCCAAGGCCGGGGTGGAGGCCTCCTACGCCGAGCTCCCGCCGAGCCTGGCTGGCCAGCTCGCCGCGCCCAAGGCTCAAGCCCTCGGTGCTCTCGGGCCCGCCGCGCAGTCCGCCGCTCCCGCGGCGATGATGGACCGCGCCGGCGGCGGCGCCGAGGGCATGGTCCTGCGCGAGGCGGACAGCTTCGAGTCCTCGTCCAAGCCGGACATGGGCTTCGGCGCCAGCGGAGCCCTCTCGGGCGGCGGCGCCGCCCCGAGCATGGCCCGCTCGCGCCGGAAGGCCGAACTGCGGGAAGAGAAGGCTTCCAAGAAGGAAGCGCGCCCGCGGCGCGAGCTCATCTCGGAAAGCAAGCCCTACAACATCAACGCCTTCCTGGGCGAGAAGCTCAAGGAGCTCGAAGGCCTGGAAGGGGACATGAAGAGCGACCTGCGTGAGCACCGCAAGAGGAGATAACCGATGAAGACCCTTTCCCTGCTGGCTTTGGCCGTCCTGCTCGGCGTCCCCGCCTCGGGGCAGGCCCCCTCCGTGAAGGGCAAGCCGGTCTCGGAGAAGCACCGGCACCACCACCCGAAGGCCGCGCCGGCCCCGGCCGGCCTGCAGATGCCGAAAGGCCACCTGCCCCTGCCCATCCTGATGCAGGAGACCGACTACAGCTGCGGCGCGGCGGCCCTGCTCTCGGTGCTGCGCTACTGGCAGGTCTTCGAAGGCAACGAAAGGGACCTCTACGGCCCGCTCCAGACCACCCCCAACGACGGCACCGAGCCGCAGAGCCTGGCCGCCTTCGCCCGCAAGCAGGGCCTCAAGGCCGAGATGAAGGAGAAGATGACCCTCGAGGACCTGCGCGCGGCCCTCAAGGACGGCGTGACGGTCATCGTGGACATCCAGGCCTGGCGCGACGAGAGCGAGGCGGACACCCCCTGGGAGGACCTCTGGGAGGACGGCCACTACGTGGTGCTCAGCGCGATGGACTCCAAGAACGCCTACTTCATGGACCCCTCGGTCATGGGCACCTACGCCTTCATCCCGCTCTCGGAGCTGCCCGGCCGCTGGCACGACTACGAGGACCGGGACGGCACGCTCAAGCGCTACTACCAGCTCGGCATCCTCATCAAGGGCAAGCAGCCTCTCGATTCCGCGCCGGTCCCCATCGAGTAGCCTTCTTTGCCGCTCATCGGCCTCGCCTTCTTCCTCTCGGGCTTCGCCGCCCTGCTCTACGAGGTCCTCTGGGTCCGCCTGCTCGCCCTCTACTTCGGGAGCACGACCCTGGCGGCCTCGGCCGTGCTCGCGGCCTACATGGCGGGGCTCGCCCTGGGCAGCCTCCTGGGAGGCCGTGCGGCCGACCGCCTGGGTGCGCGCGCCCTCCTGCTCGCCTTCGCCGGTCTTGAGCTGGGCACGGGCGTCCTGGGTTTGCTGACCCGCCCGCTCATCCCTCTGCTGGGCGGCGCCCTGCTGTCCATGGGCCTGCTCGAGGCTCCCGCTTCCATCCAGGGCGCCGCGTATTTCTCCGCCTCCCTGCTCCTCCTGCTACTCCCCACCACCCTGATGGGGGCGACCCTGCCGGTGCTGACGCGCTGGGCCGGTCTCTCCCGCAAAGAAGGATTCGATAAGCCCTTCAGCCTGCTCTACGGCCTCAACACGCTCGGCGCGGTGCTCGGCGCGGCCTCGGCCGGCTTCTTCCTCATCGCCGTCCTCGGGCCCCTCGGCACGCTGGGTTTGGCCGCCGCGCTCAACGCGGCCGCCGCGCTGCTGGCCTGGCAGGCCGGACGCTCGCTGAAGGACGGCCCCCCGCTTCCCGCGGCGGACCCCAGCCCTCCCCGAGCCTTGATCTGGCGCCCCGCGGCGCCGATCTTCCTGTCGGGCGCGGCGGCCATGGTCTGCGAGGTGGCCTGGACGCGGGCCTTCGCCCAGGTGCTCGGCTCATCCACCTTCGCGTTCACCGTGATGCTCGCGACCGTGCTGGCCGGCCTCGCCCTGGGGGGCCTGCTCTTCCACGCGTTCAGGCCGCGCCTGCGGCCCGGCTTGCTGGGCTTGGGACTGCTCCTGGCCCTCACCGGCCTGCTCATCCGCCTGGAGGTCCCGCTCTTCAACTTCCTGCCCTACGCCATGGCCCGGCTCTACCCCTTCCTCTCCCAAGGGTGGCTCCATGCCCAGGCGGCGGGGTTCCTGCTCTGCGCCTCCATCATGATCCTGCCCGCCCTGCTCATGGGCGCCTCCCTGCCCTGGGCCCTCGCCGCGGCCGAGCCGGAGGAGCGGCGCATCGGCTCCGCGGCCGGGACCTGCTACTCCCTGAACACCGCCGGCGCCATCCTCGGCTCGGCGCTGGGGGGCCTCGTCCTCATCCCCTGGCTCGGCGCCGAGCGGGCCCTGGGCGCCGCCGCGTGGCTCTACCTGGCCGGCGCGGGCCTCGCGTTCCTGCTCAGCTCGCGGACGGCCCCGCTGCGCGCGCTCTGCGCGGCCTCAGCCGCGGCGCTCATGGCCGAAGCGGCCCTGGTCTGTCCCGCCTGGGAGCCCCGAGCCGTCTCGAGCGGCGCGTACCTCTACGGCAAGGCGTTCGAGGGCGTGCGCAGCTACCGGGACTTCCTGCGCCGAGTGCGCAACGACGCCCTGATCTTCTATCGGGACGGCCCCATCGCGGCCGTGGCCGTGCTGGAGGGACACACGGGCGAGCGCTTCCTGCGCATCAACGGAAAGACCGACGCCTCCCTCGGCCGGGATCTGGCGACCCAGCTCTTGACGGGCTACCTGCCGCTCCTGATGCACCCCGGCAGTCCCTCGCGCGGCCTAGTCATCGGCCTGGGCAGCGGGGCCTCCGCCGCGGCGATGACGTCGGCGGCCGGGATGGCCGCCGTCGACGTCATTGAAATCGAGCCCGCGGTGACCCAGGCCGCGGCGTTCTTCGAGAAGGCCAACCTCGGCGTCCTGCGCGACCCGCGCGTGCGCGTCGTCCACGCCGACGCGCGGCAGTTCCTCGCCGCGCCGGGGCCGCTCTACGACGCCATCGGCTCGGAGCCCTCCAACCCCTGGGTGGCGGGGGTCGCGGGTCTCTACACCCAGGAAGCCTTCCTCGCGGCCCGCGCTCGGCTCGCCGAGGACGGGGTGTTCTGCCAATGGCTGCACAGCTACCGCATGGGGCTGGCCGACTTCAAGATGATCCTCAAGACCTTCTGTTCGGTGTTCCCGCACGCGATGCTGTTCTCGAACGGCGGCAACGATTTCTTTTTGCTCGGTTCCCGGCGGCCCTGGAGCCCGGATCTCGCCAAGGTCGCGGCCTTCTACAAGGACAACGGTCTCTTCCGTAGGGACCTCCCCGGGGCGCGGGCCGCCTTCGAGAAGCCCTACGGCCTGCTCGCCTCCACCTTCCGGCTCACCGACGCCGAGCTGAGGCTCTTCTCGGAGGGGGCGCAGCTGAACACCGACGACCGCCCCCGCCTCGAGTTCTCCGCCCCGCGCTGGATGCTGGCGGGGCAGAACCGGCTCATCCACGAATCGATGGCGCGCTTCAAGCGCACGGCCCTGCCCGAGGGGCTGCGCGGCTTCAAGGAGACCGCCGCGACGCGGGCCCTCCTCCACGCCGTGCAGGGAGAGGCCTACCTGGAGTCGGGGAGCACCGACGAGGCCGAGCAGGCCTTCCAGCGGGCCCTGAAGGCCGACCCGCGCTGCGCGGAGGCTCTGGTGGGGCTCGGCCGCCTGCTCGAGGACCGCAAGCAGGACGCCCAGGCGCTTCGGCGCTATCAGGACGCGGTCCGGCACGCCCCGGCGAGCGCCCGCGCGAAGTTCTACCTGGGCGCCTTCCTCCTGCACCTGGGACGGAGCGCGGAGGGCCGCCGCCAGCTCGAGGCGGGCTTGAAGCTCGCCCCGGCCGACCCGATGGGCTGCCTGCACCTGGGCATCTCCCTCCTGAGCGAAGGGCGGCGCGAGGAGGCCGTGAGCCTCGTCCGGGCGGCGCTCGAGCGGCCCATCGCGGATGCGAGCTCGCACGAGAACCTGGTCATCCTGCTCAGGGCGGCGGGGGAATGAAGCTCCTTTTCCTGCCGGGCTTCGCCTGCGGCTCCTGGGTCTGGGAGCGGGCGCGCCCCGCCCTGGAGAGGCGCTGGGACTGCTCTTTCGCAGATTGGCCCCCGCAGGCGGAGAGCTTCGACTCGCTGGACCTCTACGCGGACTGGCTCAGCCGACCGGGGGCGGACGCGGTGGTGGGCCACAGCATGGGCGGCCTGCTCGCGCTCATGCTGGAGAGCCCGGCCGTGCTGGTGGACACCTTCCTGACCCCGCCCGAGCCGTTCTTCCGGAACGCCTTCGCCGCCGGGACGGACGAGAAGCTGAAGCGTGACGCGGCCGAGCGCCTGCGCGTCTGCATCCCCCGCTTCAGCTTGTCCCTGCGGGAACGGCTCCGCTCCTCGGACTTCTCGAACCTGGCGCTAAGCCATCCGGCGCCCATCGCGGCGGTCTACGGGATGCGCGAGAACCAAGACGAGAGCGAAGTGCTGGGGAAGCTGGGCTGGCCGGATCGGCTGAAGGCGAAAATCCCGGTGCGGCTGGTGCCGGAGGCCGCGCACTTCCTGATGCTGGAACAGCCGCAGGCCTTCGTCGAGGCGCTCTCGGGAGCGTTGGACGAAGTATTGTAGAATCCCGCCACGCCCCTGTAGCTCAGCGGTCAGAGCAGCCCGCTCATAACGGGTTGGTCGCAGGTTCGATCCCTGCCGGGGGCAGCTCTTTTTTCTACTTGCCGGAGAGGATGCTCTCGTGCTCTTGGGCGACGCGCAGCCAGCGCCGGACCTCTTGCTTGGCGCGCTTGCCGTCGGGGGAGGCGGGGTAGAACACCGCCGCCGCGACGCGCCAGGGGTCGGCGTCCTCCCCCAGCTTCCCGCGCTCGAGCTCGTACTCCGCGATCCACCAGAGGATGCTCGCCTTGGGGTTCATCATGTCGGAGCGCTTGGGCTCGCGGCCCAGCAGGGCCCGCACCGCTTCGGGGTGGTCCTTGCAGAAGCCCCAGTTGGCGTCGGTGAGACCCTCGGCGGTCATACCGCCGGCTGAGTACTTCATCCAGGGCTTCAGGCTCGAGGCGTAGTCCCAGTTGGCCAGGGCGACCTGCCAGGGGATGTTGTGGGCGCGGAGCTCGCGCGCCGCGAACTCGCAGAGAGCGGGGTCGGCCGTCTTCGGGTTGCGCTCGACCCAGACCTTGCAGATGTCCCTCGCGTCGGCCATCCACGGCGGCTCGGCCTGCGCCGGCTGGCCGGGCACGGCCCGGCCCTCCACGGCGGGGACCTCCGCGGCCTCCCCCGCGAAGTACTTGCCCATGTCCACGGACGGGGCGGCATAGGCTCCGCGGCCTGAAGCCAGGAGGAGCGCGAGGGCGGCGCCGGCGAGCATCGGGGACCTCATATGGCGAGGATAACCCCGACCCGGGCGGAGTGTTCAGCCCCGGAGGGCCCTCCCCGGCCTAGGCCCAAGGACCCATCCCTCCAAAGCACCGAGACCGCCCCAGGGCAAAGTGTTAGAATACCTGAAAGCGCCATGAGCACCGACAAGCCGGCCGAGCGCTGGTACAAGGACGCGGTCATCTACGAGCTGCACGTCCGGGCCTTCCATGACGGCAAGGGGGACGGCGTCGGGGACTTCGTCGGCCTGACCCGGAAGCTCGACTACCTCCAGGACCTCGGGGTCAGCGCCCTCTGGCTGCTCCCCTTCTACCCCTCGCCCCTGCGCGACGACGGCTACGACATCTCCGACTATTTCGACGTCCATCCCTCCTACGGGACCCTGTCCGAGTTCAAGCGCTTCCTGCGCGAGGCCCATCGCCGCGGGCTCAAGGTCATCACGGAGCTCGTGCTCAACCACACCTCGGACCAGCACGCGCTCTTCCAGCGGGCCCGCCGCGCGCCGCCGGGCAGCCGGGAGCGGGACTTCTACGTCTGGAGCGATTCCCCCTCCAAGTACGCGGAGGCTCGGGTCATCTTCAAGGATTTCGAGTCCTCCAACTGGACGTGGGACCCGGTGGCCAAGGCGTACTACTGGCACCGGTTCTACTCCCACCAGCCCGACCTGAACTTCGACAACCCGGCGGTGCTGCGCCACCTCCTGAAGGCCGTCGACTTCTGGCTCGGCCTGGGAGTCGACGGGCTCCGCCTCGACGCCATCCCCTACCTCTTCGAGCGGGAGGGCAGCTCCTGCGAGAACCTGCCCGAGACCCACGCCTTTCTCAAGGAGCTGCGCCGGCACGTGGACGCCCGCTTCAAGGACCGCATGCTCCTGGCCGAGGCCAACCAGTGGCCGGAGGACGCGGCCGCCTACTTCGGTTCGGGCGATGAATGCCACATGGCGTTCCACTTCCCCATCATGCCCCGGCTCTTCTCGGCCCTGCACATGGAGGACTGCTTCCCCATCGTCGACATCCTCAAGCAGACCCCCGCCCTGCCGGACGCCCTGCAGTGGGCCCTGTTCCTGAGGAACCACGACGAGCTGACCCTGGAGATGGTGACCGACGAGGAGCGGGACTACATGTACCGGGTCTACGCCATGGACCCGCGGGCCCGCATCAACCTCGGCATCCGCCGCCGGCTGGCCCCCCTGCTCGGCAACCACCGGCGCAAGATCGAGCTCATCAACGGCCTGCTCTTCTCCCTGCCCGGCACCCCCGTCCTCTACTACGGCGACGAGATCGGCATGGGCGACAACATCTACCTCGGCGACCGCAACGGCGTGCGCACGCCGATGCAGTGGTCGGCCGACCGCAACGGGGGATTCTCACAGGCGGACGCCGCCCGGCTCTATGCGCCGGTGAACGCGGACTCGGTCTACGGCTACCAGGGCCTGAACGTCGAGGCGCAGGAGCAACAGCCGTGCTCCCTCTTGAACTGGATGCGGCAGCTGGTTGCGGCACGGAGGCGCCACGACACATTCGGTCGGGGCTCGACGGAGTTCCTCGACGCTGACAACCGCCGTGTCCTCGCGTACTTCAGGCACGGAGCAGACGACGACATCCTGGTCGTCGCCAATCTCTCGCAAAAGGCCCAGGCCGTCGAGCTCGCCCTCGGCCGGTACGCCGGGATCCAGCCCGTTGAAATCGTCGGGGGCACGTTGTTCCCGCGGATCGGTGTCGGCCCGTACGCGCTCTCTTTCGGGCCGTACGGCTTCTATTGGTTCTCGCTCGGTTGTGGTCGCCGGCCACCGGCGTGGCGCAACCCCGAGGTGCAGGTCCCGTTCCTGCCCAAGGGGACCTCGCCCGAGAGCCCGGGTCTGCCCGCGTGAGTCGCGGCGGCCACCGAAGGGGGGCAGTTCTCATGGAGAGTCACGGTCTTTCTCGCGAACGGATGCTCGATCTGGCCCTGATGCATGCGGGCGGCGCTCCGCCGGACGGCTCGTGTCCGATCCCCTCCGCAGCCTGAGAGACGGAGCGCCTGATCATGCTCGACATCCGGTGGCAAGGGGCCGTCGATTTCATCGTGCTCGCGGCGGCGATCTACGTCGTCCTCCACTGGAGCCGCGAGGCGCGTGCGCTGCGCGTCACCCTCGGCATCCTGATGATCGAGGTGGGCGCTCAGTCTTTGGTTCGCCGCCCGCGTGGGCGAGCCGCGCGAACAAAGTGCCCAACGATCGGCGGGGAGTTCACGCTCGCAGACAGAATCAAGGTCGAGAGGGGATCTCGGGCCAGCTCTGGACGACGCCGTTGCAGGCCAGCGTTTCGGGCATGAGACGGAAGAGCGCGCCGTCGCCGTCGAAGCTCCACGGGTACAATCTCCGCGTGTTCGCGTTCAGGACGCTCGGAACCTGCCGACCGGGCGCATCTTAGCACGCACCGAAGATGTCATCGGGCGGAAGCAGGGTCTGACCCTGTTTCCGCGCCCGACTGTTTCCGCGCCCGACTGGCGCGGGACTGACGTCCCGCGCTACATTAGTGACGGAGGCCTTGTATGAATCCCCGGGTCACAGCGCTGCGCCAGGAGTCGCTCGACACCCAACCCTGGCTCTCGACTGAGCGCGCGGAGCTGCTGACCGCCTTCTACCGGACGGCCGGGCCGGCGTCGGTGCCCGTCCAGCGGGCGCGCGCCTTCGAGCACATCCTCGGCCACAAGACCGTCTACATCGGCCCGGGCGAGCTCATCGTGGGCGAGCGCGGCCCGGCGCCGAAGGCCACGCCGACCTATCCCGAGATCTGCTGCCACACGCTCGCGGACCTCGACGTGCTCGACACGCGCGAGAAGATCCGCTACGCGGTCTCGGACGAGGCGCGGCGGACCTCCGAGCGCGACATCATCCCCTTCTGGCCGGGCCGCACGATGCGGGAGCGGCTCTTCGCGGAGATGACGCCCGAGTGGAAGGCGGCCTACGAGGCCGGCGTCTTCACGGAGTTCATGGAGCAGCGCGCGCCCGGTCACACGGTGCTCGGCGACGTCATCTACCGCAAGGGCTTCC
>DMEZ01000038.1:0-11779 GCA_003450735.1 Elusimicrobiota bacterium
AACAAGCAGATCAAGATCAAGAAACTGTTCAATCAGCTGGTGTCGGATTGCTTGGCGAAGCTGGGCGACGACGAGCGCATCATCCTGGATACCGGCGACGGTGCCGCGATCGGCTTCCTGCAGCATCCTGAAGATGCGCTGCAAGTGGCGCGGGAGTTCCGTGAAGTGGTGACGGGTCATCAGCACAAGGATTACCCCGAGCTGGAGGTGCGCACCGGCATTCATCTGGGGCCGGTCAGTATCGTCAAGGACATGAACGGTCAGAGCAACATGGTCGGGGACGGCATCAACGATGCGCAACGCATCATGAGCTTCGCCGGCATCGACCAGATCTACATCTCGCGGCCGTATTACGATTTCATCTCCAGGCTGAGCGAGGAATACGCGGACCTGTTCCAGTATCGCGGGCAGCAACAGGACAAGCATGGGCGCGAGCATGCGGTCTATGAACTGGTCGATCTTGCTGCGGCGGAATCGGCTCCTCGCATCGCCGAGAAGGGCGAGCCCGGCGAGGACGTCGTTCTTCTCCTGGAGCTCAAGCTCATCGCGGACGTCGGGCTCGCGGGCTTCCCCAACGCCGGCAAGTCCACCCTGCTCGCCCGCGTCTCGAACGCGCGCCCCAAGATCGCCGACTACCCCTTCACGACCCTCTCCCCCAACCTGGGGCAGGTGCGCCACAAGGAGCAGAACTTCGTCCTGGCCGACATCCCGGGTTTGATCGAGGGGGCGCACGAGGGCAAGGGCCTGGGCGACGAGTTCCTCCGGCACGTCGAGCGCACCCGCGTCATCGTGCTCCTCGTCGACCCGGCCGGCTACAAGGAGACGGACGCCGTGGCCGGGGTGCGGGTCATCGAAGCGGAGCTCAAGGGCTACAGCCGCACGCTGGCCAAAAAGCCCCGCCTGCTCGCCCTCAACAAGACCGACCTGCCCGAGGCGGAGGCCGTCCTCAAGCGCCTGCGCAAGCGCTACCCCAAGCGCAAGGTGTTCGGCGTGAGCGCGGCCACGGGCGAGGGCGTCACGGCCCTCCTCGACGCCATGCTCCGGACGCTTGCCGCGAACCCCCGGCCTGTGCACGTCCCCGCGCCCGGCAACGGGAGCGGCGCCGCGCAAAGCCTGCGCGTGGAGCGGGGCTTCCTCATCGAGCAGAGCTCCCCGGGCGTCTTCGCGGTGTCCGGCCGGCAGCTCGAGCGCCTCTCGGCCATGTCGAACTTCAGCCAGCCGGAGGCCGTGAGCCGCTTCCAGAACATCCTCAAGAAGGTCGGCCTCGACCGCGCCCTGCGCCGCGCCGGAGTCAAACCGGGCGACACCATCCGCATCGGCGGGACGGAGTTCGAATGGGAGGACTGAAGGCGGCCGCGGCCGCGGCCAAAGACGCCGACACCTCCGCCGCCTACGAGTACTGCCTCCAGCTCGCGCGCGAACGCTTCCGCAGCTTCCCCGTGGGCCTGCGCTTCATGGCCGGGTCCACGCGCCGCCACGTCGCCGCCCTCTACGCCTTCATCCGCATCGCCGACGACTTCGCCGACGAGCCCGAGTTCGAGGGCTCGCGCGTCCAACGCCTGGAGGACTGGGGACGCCAGTTCTGGGACCTCGGGCAGGCCCCGCCCCAGCACCCGGTCTTCCTGGCCCTCGGCCGGACGCTCTCCGAGCTCTCGCTCCCCCGCGAGCCCTTCGCCCAGATCCTGAGCGCGTTCCAGCAGGACTGCGCGAAGACCCGCTATGAGACCGAGGCCGAGCTCCTCGACTACTGCCGGCGCGCGGCCGAGCCGGTGGGGCGCCTGGTGCTGATGATCCACGGCTACCGGGACGAGGAGCTCTTCAAGCTCTCCGACAAGATGTGCGCGGCGCTCCAGCTGGCGAGTCTGCTCCAGGACCTCGGCTGCGACCTCCGCCGCGACCGCCTCTACATCCCGCAGGAGGACCTCAAGGCCTTCAGCTACACCGAGGCGGACCTGCGCATGGGCGTGGTCAACGAGCGCTACCGCGACCTCATCAAGACCCAGTGGAAACGGGCGCGCGCCCTCTTCGAGGAGGGGCGGGACCTTCCGAAGCGGCTGAGCTGGCCGCTCAACTGGGAGGTGCGCCTGGCCTGGCTGGGCGGGATGGAGCTGCTGCGCAAGGTGCACAAGCTCGGCTACGACGTGCTGAGCCGCCGCGCGAGCATCTCGGCCTGGGACTGGACCGGGCTGGTGCTCAAGGCCCTCGCCAAAAGATGACCCAGAACCCCGAAGCCGGCTCGAACTTCGCCTTCGCCTTCCTGTTCCTCTCCTCCGAGCAGCAGGCCGCCCTGCGCGCCGTCTACGCCTTCTGCCGCCGCGTCGACGACATCGTCGACTCGGGCGAGTTCCCGCCCGAGGAGGCGGCCAAGCAGCTGGACTTCTGGGTCGAGGAGATCGGACGCCTCTACGCCAACCAGTGCACCCACCCCCTCTCGGCCCGGCTGCGGCCGCACGTGCTGCACTACCGCCTGCCCCAGCAGGCCTTCCTGGACGTCATCGGGGGGGTCCGCACCGACCTCCGGAAGACCCGCTACGAGACCTTCGCCGAGCTCGAGGAGTATCTCCACGGCGTGGCCGGGGCGGTGGGCCTGCTCTGCGTGGAGATCTTCGGCTACCGGCAGACCTCCCCCGAGGACATCCGGGCCTTCGCTATCGCCATGGGGAACGCCGTCCAGCTCACCAACATCCTGCGCGACATCGGCACCGACCTCGAGCGGGGGCGCATCTACCTGCCCCTCGAGGACTTCAAGGAGGCCGGCTACACGGTCGAGCAGTTCATCCGCCGCCAGCACACCCCCGAGTTCGTCCGCCTGATGGGCAAGCAGGCCGAACGGGCGAAGGGCTTCTACCGCCAGGCGCGCAACCTGCTGCACCCCGACGACCGGGCCGCGATGGTCTCCGCCGAGGTCATGGCGACGGTCTACGAGGAGATCCTCGACCGGATCAAGGCCGAGCACTACCGCGTGTTCTTCCAGCGCGTGGGGCTCTCCTTCTGGCGCAAGCTGACCCTGGCCCTGCGCGCCTGGTGCCGCGCCCACGGGATCTACTGACCCCCTATGATCAAATCCGACCGCTGGATCCGCGAGCGCTGCCTCCAAGACCGCATGATCGACCCCTTCGTCGAGCGCCAGGACGGCGGCGGGAAGGTGTCCTACGGCCTCTCCTCCTACGGCTACGACATCCGGGTGGCCGACGAGTACAAGATCTTCACGAACGCCCTCTCGGGGCTCATCGACCCGAAGTCCTTCGACCCGAAGTCCTTCGTGGACCACAAGGGCCCGGTCTGCGTCGTCCCGCCCAACTCCTTCGCCCTGGCGCGTTCGGTGGAGACCTTCCGCATCCCGCGCAGCGTGCTGTCGATCTGCCTGGGCAAGTCCACCTACGCGCGCTGCGGCATCATCGTGAACGTGACCCCGCTCGAGCCCGAGTGGGAGGGCGTGCTGACCATCGAGATCAGCAACACGACCCCTCTGCCCGCGAAGATCTACTCCGACGAGGGCATCGCCCAGCTGCTCTTCTTCGAGAGCGACCAGGTCTGTTCGACGAGCTACAAGGACCGCAAGGGCAAGTACCAGAGCCAGACGGGCGTGGTCCTCCCGAGGATCCTATCTGAGAAGAAGGCTTGCTGAGTCGCTGACCCTCTGCCTGCTCTCGGCCGCACTCGCGTCCGCGGCCGACGACGTGTCCGCTCCCAAGCCGGTCGTCTGGCCCTCGGAGGAGGCATCCCGGAGCGCCGACCCCCAGACCCTCTCCGAGATGAGGAAGCGGCGCCTCGTGCCCCCCGACCAGGAGGAGTACACCGCCGACGACTACACCCAGCTCCAGCGCGTGCGCGAGGCGCAGGCCCTGGGCGCCTTCAAGCTCATCCGCCAGCGGCTCGCCACGCTGAAAGGCTACGCGGTCGAGACCCGGGGGGCCGACGGCCTCCCGGACATCTGGCTGACCTCGGAGGGCTACCGCAAGTACCTGTTCCTCAAGTCCCAGACCGCGCGCGGCGTCTTCGAGCAGCACGGGGCCGAGGCCAAGTTCGTCTTCAAGCTCAAGGACACGCGGGGCAAGGCCCTCTTCGACCAGCGCGGCATGCTGACCCAGGAGGGGGACTCGACCTACAACCGCCTCCTGCGCGGCTTGCCCGCGTGGTGGCGCTACCCCGACGGGCGGGTGGGGGGGAACACCCGGCCGCCGCCCGAGCTCATGCCCAAGGCCGCCCCGGTGCAGGTGAGCGCGCCCAAGCCCGCGCTCGAGGACGCCGAGGCCGCCAAGAAGGCCGGCATGCTCAAGAGCACCGGCTACGTGGAGATCTCGAGCGAGGAGGAGGGGTTCCTGCTCAAGTCGACCCACATGACCGAGGGGGACCTCGAGCGGGAGAGCTCTTTGCAGGTGGTGCGCGGCAAGCACGTGGTCTTCTACCTGATGGCCCCCTCCGACCCCCTCTTCGCCCTGGTTTCCCGCTACCGCACGGGGGAGAAAGGGACGAACCTTCAGGGCACGCCGGCGATGAAATAGGGCGGGCCTAGGAATATGGGCCCAAAGGCCTAGACACATGCAGGCCCTTAGGCGTATAATCCTATCATCCTGTAATCCTTGAGATTCGGTCAGGGAGCATCCACCCCCGAGCCTAATTCGGGGTAACCAGGGGAACCGGCGAGGCATGCCGGTACCCTGGTTTCTTATTTCCGGGGGGAGAGGTGGGGCATGATGGATAGGAATCGATTCCTGAAGGTGTTAGCCGCGCTTGCATTCTGCGCTCAAGCCGGCTGGGGGCTGGATTTCGATCAAGGGGTGAGTGTCGAAGCCTGCATCACCGATATACGGAAGCAGGCCGCGGAAAATCCGAATATCCAAAAGATCGTGGGCAATGTCCGGCCGATCTATCTGCTGAGTATTGAAAAAGGCCGCATTCCCATTTCTCGATTGAAGGTGCCCCCGGGGTGTACTATCCAGGGATGTTATGGTCCATGGACACCATCCATCGTGGGCAGCATTGCCTATCGCCAACTGATGACCCTGCGTCAGGATCCACGATATGAGGCGTTGTCCCCGAGTGTGCTCCAGCCGATGAATCGGGAATGGAATACGATAAACGAAATTAAAGGGGGATTGCTGTTGCAAGCGGAGAGCCTGGAGGGTAGAGATAGAACTCTCTATGAAAAAGCCGTGGGGTTGGATTTACGGAGGGCGGAATTACTCCAAAGAAAAGACCAGTTGGATGCAGACATCGATCAATGGAATAGTGATTGCGCCACCCACCCTCTGCCGCCCGACGAGTACTCAAGTTGCCTGCATAGACGAGAAGAGTTGCTGCGGCGCAAGGCACTGCTGGCGGCTGACATAGTTCAATTTAATGATGATGTTGCGGTGTGGAATGATGAGAGTGGTGAAATAAAGCAAGAAGCTGATGGGCTTGTAAGCATAATCAATACCTGGGCTCTACGGATGAGTCAGCTTATCGACAATATCATCAATGCTTTCCAATATCCAGAACAAGGTGAAATGTGCGAGTTGGTTGAACCCCCGCAAGGGGGGGTATGTGTATATTCCTGTCCATCGGGTGCGGGTGTGGCGCTCGATCCCCCAGTGCCCGGGAACACCGACACTTGTCCTAAGCAGATTTACCACATCATTCACCCCCCATCAATCATCCAAAAAGGGAGGGGGCTATGAGTGTGCCAACGCAGATTGCGTGGTTAGAAGAGTCCATAAAGCAGGAATTAATGAAGATGGTTCAGCAGGGAAGGTTTGGCGAGGTTATACACGCTATCTCTCAGACCTTTTCTGGTTTCAAACCGGAAGATGGTGCTTATAAACTCGTATTCCAGGGGCAGACGATGGGATTTGGACAAAGCAGGGAGATACCTGCATCTGTAAATCTGCTTGGTTGTTTAGCCACAGGGGTCACTACTCGCGAGAAAGCCAGAAGGAGTCAAACTACCGTTGGGTATGGAGCGGTTAGCATGGTATCGAATCGCCCATGTCCCTGTTGCCGAGGCAGCGGCATAGCTGTGTAGGCGCCTTCTTCCAGATGAAGCGCGGCCTTGTTGCGTAGCGGCCTTAAGATTATGCAGCCTGCCATTAGGATTCGCCGTTGCCCCCCGTCGAGGGATTTTGCTACACTATATGTACATATGCCCACTGAGACGACGCTCACGACTTTGAAACAGGCCCAGGAGAACCGCCGCTGGGTCGTCCTCGACGCCGAGGGGAAGGTGCTCGGGCGGTTGGCCACGCAGGCGGCAGGCCTCCTGCGCGGGAAGCACAAGCGCTTCTTTACCCCCTGCGTGGACTGCGGCGACTTCGTGATCGTGACGAACGCGGCGAAGGTCCAGGTGACCGGCAAGAAGCTCGAGCAGAAGTTCTACTTCAGCCACTCCGGCTACGCCGGCGGCAAGAAGATCGTCCCCTACAAGCTCCAGATGGAGCGCGACCCGCGCAAGGTCGTGTTCCTGGCCGTCAAGCGGATGCTGCCCGTCAACAAGCTCCGCGCCTGCCAGCTCAAGCGGCTGAAGATCTACCCCGGCGCCGAGCATCCGCACGCGGCCCAGCTGGCCGTCCCCAAGGCGTCCTAAGAGGCGAACATGGCTGAAACCAAGACCGATTCCATCCTGGCCACCGGACGGCGGAAGACCTCCGTCGCCCAGGTCCGCCTCATCCCGAACGGCGGGGGCAAGTTCACCGTCAACTCCAAGACGGCCGACGAGTACTTCCGCGGCCACGTCCGCCAGCTCGCCGCCATCCGCGTCGCTCTCGAGAAGAGCGAGCAGAAGACCTACGACGTGACCGTCAAGGTCGTGGGCGGCGGCATCACCGGCCAGGCCGAGGCCATCCGCCACGGCCTCGCCCGCGCCCTGGCCCGCGTCGACACCGGCTTCAAGAAGATCATGCGCAAGGAAGGGTTCCTCACCCGGGACTCGCGCATGGTCGAGCGCAAGAAGCCCGGCCAGCCCAAGGCCCGCAAGCGCTTCCAGTACTCCAAGCGCTGAGGCATCCGTCGATGCCCACGGAGCGCATCCGAGTCCGCGGACTCGCGCGGATCTCCGCCGCTCTGTTCGCCCTCTGGGGCGTCCCGGTCGCCCTCAAGGGCGTCTGGGACCTGCTCGGCGGCCAGCCCGAAGCCAACCTCTACGCCCCCCGCCCCTGGGAGTTCGTCACCCGGGAGCAGTGGGCGCGGTACGCCGGCTTCGAGCTGGCCTACGGGCTGGCCTGCCTGGCTTTGGCCTGGCTGCTCTGGCGCGCGTCGCGCTTCCTCCCCGAGACGGCCGAGCGGGAAGCCTGAGGGGCATGCCCCTCTCCATCGGCTGCTGCGGCTTCCCCGTCGCCAAGGACGTCTACTTCAGCCGCTTCCAGACGGTGGAGCTCAACGCTCCCTTCTACGCCCTCCCGCGCCTCACGACCGCGCGGAAGTGGCGCGAAGAGGCCCCTGAGGGCTTCGAGTTCTCCCTGAAGGCCTGGCAGGTGATCACCCACCCCGCCATGAGCCCGACCTATCGGAAGCTGGAGGGGCGCCTGCCGGGCAAGCCCGCGCGCTGCGGCTTCTTCCAGGACACCGACGAGGTGCGTTCGGCCTGGGAGCGGACGGCGGAGCTCGCCCGCGTCCTCCAGGCCCGCTTCATCCTGTTCCAGACCCCCGCCAGCTTCCACCCGAGCGCCGACCATATCCGCGCGCTCTCCCGCTTCTTCAAGCGGGCGCGGCGGGAGGGAGCGGCCTTCGTCTGGGAGCCCCGGGGCTCCTGGGACGAGCGGACGACGGGCAAGGTCTGCAAGGACCTCGGCCTCCTGCGCGGCGGCGACCCCCTGCTGGGGACCCCCTCCGAGGGGAGCGTGCGCTATTTCCGCCTGCATGGCCGCGGCGAGCGCGGACGCCTCGTCTACGACCACGCCTACTCGGACGAGGAACTCTCCCGGCTGGCCGGCTTATGCGGGGGCAAGGAGACCTTCGTCTACTTCAACAACTCCTCCATGTGGGAGGATGCCCGCAGGTTCCAGGACCTCCGGGACGGGAGCGCCCATGTGCGGCTTCGCGGGACAGTTCCGGCTCGACGGTAAGCCTCCCGCCTGGGAGGCCGTCGAAGCGGCGGCGAAGCGGCTGGCCCTCCGGGGCCCCGACGACGCCTCTTCCTGGCGCGACGAGCGCGCGGCCCTCTCCTTCCGGCGGCTCTCCATCCTCGATCTCGAAGGCGGGCGTCAGCCCATGGCGTCCGAGGACGGGCGCTTCCACGTCGTCTTCAACGGCGAGATCTACAACCACCCGGGCCTGAAGCACGAGCTCGAGGCGCGCGGGGTCTGCTACCGCACCCGCTCCGACACCGAGACGATCCTTCATGTGTGCCGCCGGGACGGTGAGAACGCCGTCCGCCGCCTGGAGGGGATGTTCGCCTTCGCCCTCTACGACGCCCGGGAGGGGCGGCTCACGCTGGCGCGCGACCCCCTCGGCGTCAAGCCGCTCTACTACCATCTCCAGGACAACGTCCTCTCCTTCGCCTCCGAGCTGAGGGCCTTGGCGCTCCTGCTGCCTTCGGTCAGTCTCGACTGCGCCTCCGTCGTGGACTACCTCTCCTACGGCATCGTCCACGCCCCGCGCACGGCGCTCGAGGGGGCGCGCAAGCTGCCTCCGGGGCACCAGTTAGTCTTCGACGCGAAGGGCCTGAAAGTCCGCCGGTTCTGGGAGCTCGAAGCGTCCAAGCCTGACTCCAAGCATCGCAAGGAAATCGGCTTCGAGCAGGCCTTGGGCGAGGTGGAGAGCCTGCTCAAGCGCTCGGTCAAAAGCCAGCTCCTGAGCGACGTGCCGGTCGGGGCGTTTTTGAGCGGGGGGGTGGATTCCTCGCTCGTGACCGCGCTCATGGCGCGCGAGACGGGCGGCAAGGTGCCCACCTTCAGCATCGGCTTCTCGGGCGCGCGCGCGGGCCTGGATGAGTCCGTCCACGCCAGGGCGGTGGCGGCGCACCTCGGGACCGACCACCACGAGCTCGTCCTGCCGGCCGGCGTGCTCGAGGGGGTCGAAGAGCTTTCCGGCTGTCTCGATGAGCCCATCGCCGATTCGGCCATCCTGCCGACCTTCCTGCTCGCCCGCTTCGCGCGGCAGAGCGTGAAGGTCGTCCTGAGCGGGGAGGGGGCCGACGAGCTCTTCGCGGGCTACAACCGCTACAAAGCGGCCTATCTCTCGGAGCGGGTCGGGGCCATCCCCGGCTGGAGCCGGGGGCTTGCCGCTTTCGCGGCCCGCCGGCTGGGCAAGGGGAGGGTGTTCCAGAACATCCCCTACGACCGCGCCTCGGACTGGGCCCGCGCCTTCGCCCACGCGGAGCCTCCGGCCTACGCGAGCCTCCTGCGCCCCGGCTTCCTCGACGGGCTGCGCGAGGACCCTTTCGACTGGCTAGGCTCTTTCGAGCGCCCGCACAGCCTGGGCGAGGCCCAGGTCTTCGACCTCAAGACGGTGCTCCCCGACGCGCTCCTGATGAAGGTGGACAAGGCGACGATGCGGGCGTCCCTGGAGGCCCGGGTGCCCTACCTCGACCGGCGCCTGGTGGAGTACGCCTTCGCCCTGCCGCCTTCGGTCAAGATGCACCGGCTCAAGGGGAAGTACCTCCTGCGCCGCCTGGCCGAGAAGTACCTGCCCAAGGCCATCGCCACCCGCCGCAAGCACGGCTTCATCGTGCCCTGGGAGGAGTGGACCCGCTCTCCGCAGAACCGGCTTTTCGACGAGATGGCTTCCTCCGAGGACTTCGCCGCGCTCGGGATCTTCGACCCGGCGGCCCTCAAGGAGCGCGTCGCGCTCCTGCGCCAGGGCTCGCGCGCGGTGGACTCCGGCATCGCCTACCGCATCGCCGTGTTCTGGCTGTGGTTCCAGGGGCTGAAGGCATGAGTAAATTGGTTTGTCGTATTCGCGCGTCTCTGATGGTGATGGGTTTGCTTTGTTCTCTTTGGATAAGCACGAAAAGCGCTGACACGGATGATGGAGCGAAGACAGGGAAGGCGCTCCCCCAAGCATCGTGCCCGCCATTCAAGAGCGAACCGCTCGTCCTCCGGAAGGGACGGAAATCAGCTTCAATCGAATACAAGCAGGGGCCCGGATGCGAGCGGACTTTGGTCTCGATCGAATATTCAACCGATGTCCCGAAAAGAGAGACGGATATCACCGCGGCCCGAGACGTCCGGTCTGCATCGGTGGAACGGCCGCAGCGGAAGTGCGATTCGCCCGGAAGACCCAGGCCGGCGATCCCGCCGATCGTTGAGCAGGAACTGAAGCGACGATATCCCCAGTTCGAACTGCTGGAATACGACGACTTCATCCCCAGCGTACTGCGAGGATATTGCTCGACTCCGCAAGCGACGCCTTTCGCTGTCATAGGCGATTTTAATGGCGACTCGAAACCCGATCTGGCCATGCAGGGGCTCGACAAACTCAGCTACGTGCTGATTGCGGCGCTATCGAAAGACGCGGAAGTCGAGTTCGTCGAGCTCGAAAGATACCCCTTGAGAGAGCCGGGGCATCAATGGTGCGAGGTCGGGGAAGGCCGTCTCGAACGGGGAATCTCCAAGTACCTGACGCTCTGGCCTCGCGAGAAGACGGATTCTCTTTTAGAGCACGGCTCCGTCAAGCTCCAAGGCGACGCAATCATGGTGCATTATTTCGGCGACAGCATCGTCCTCCACTACTATGATGGTGGAAAGTTCAAGTCTTACGTCTTGGGGGAGTAAGATTCCGCTGTTTCCGCTCCGAGGACGGAAAGGTGCAATGGAGCTGGGTTCCGAATGCCGACGGGAGGTGGCCCGCAGCAATGTCCTCCACCCCCATCGGTCGGCGCCCCGCACTGACTAAATTGTAGAATCCGCACCGTGATTCTCTCCCGCGGGAAGAAGGCTCCGCGACCGCCCCTGCTCGGTCTAGCCGAGCGGACGGCGGAGGTGTTCCAGGCCTTCGAGGCGTTCATCCGGGAGCCCGCAGACAACGGAGCGGCCCTCGTCCTGCAGGCCGCCATCCGCTTCGAGGAAGCACTGAAGGCCTTGCCCGCGCCCGGGACGAGTCTCGCGGCGGAGCGGCGCCTCGAACGCACCATCATCCGGGGCTTCGAGGAAGCCGTCCTCTCGGCCCGGCTCGCGGCCGACGAGACCCTCCGCTTCGGCGCGGACGCCGCGCCCTTCGCTCCCATGGCCGAAGCCCTCGCGTTCGCCGCCCAGGACATGGCCTCGGCGATGCGCAAGGACAAGGGCTGGGCCGAGGCCCTCGTCCGGGCCCGCAAGTACGAAGGGAACTTCCAGGTTCTCCATCGCCGGGCCCTCGAGGCCCTGCTGAGCCACCCCAACGTCGTGACTCTCCTCAAGACCAAGGAGATCCTCAAGCGCTTCTCGGACGCCGGCCTGCGCCTCGGCCAGGCCGCCGAAGCGCTGGGAGAGCTATACTCAAGGAACCCATGAAAAGAACCCTGCTCGCCGTCCTGCTCATCTCGGTCTCCACGGCGAACCTCAACGCCGAGAACCTCAAGGTCCAGCTCTTCCACACCAACGACATCCACGGCTGGTACATGTCGCGCCCGGCCTCCTTCTACAAGGAGGACCCCAAGCGCCTCATCGGCGGCTTCCCGGTCATGGCCAACGCCCTGAAGAAGCTCTCCGAGCCCGGCGCCGCGACCTTCCTCGTAGACGCGGGCGACTGGTTCCAGGGCACCCCGGAGGGCTCGCTCTCCAAGGGGAGCAACACGGTCGCCCTCTTCAACGCCATGAAGTACGACCTCGTGACCCTCGGAAACCACGACTTCGACTTCGGCGAGGATGAGCTCAAGTGGCTC
>DMEZ01000038.1:11911-17564 GCA_003450735.1 Elusimicrobiota bacterium
TCGGGGGTCAAGGTCGGCTTCTTCGGCCTGCTCACCCGGACGATGCCCAAGCTGGTGTTCCCGAAGAACTTCCAGGGCCTTTCCGCGGGCGACGAGGTGGAGTGGGGCCGCAAAACGGTGGCCGAGCTCAAGGCGGCCGGCGCCGACGTGATCGTTCTGCTCTCCCACGCCGGCCTCTCGAGCAACCAGGTGAAGTTCCCCATAGACGACCGCGCCATCGCCGCCCAGGTGCCCGGCATCGACCTCATCGTGGGGGGGCACTCGCACACCGCCCTCCGGGAACCCCTGCGCGACGCGGCCAACGGCACGATGATCGTCCAGGCCGGCACCGGCCTGAGCCGGCTGGGGGAAGCCGTCCTGGAGATCGACCCCGAGACGAAGAAGGTGGTGAGCTCGCAGGCGCGGCTCCACGACCTGTGGGTGGACCAATACGGCGAGGACCCGGCGGCGCTCGCTCTGGTCAGGAAGATGCAGGCGGAGGCCGGGGCCGCGCTCGACGTCGTCATCGGGACGGCGGCGGCCTTCATGGGCCGCAACGCCGCCGGGGAGTCGACCCTCGGCAGCTGGATGACCGACTGCGCCCGGAGGTACACGAAGACCCAGACCGCGTTCATGAACAGCGGCGGCCTGCGCGCGGACCTCGTCGCGGGCCCCATCACCTCCCGGGACATCTTCAACATCATGCCCTTCGACAACGCGCTCGTGACCTTGTACGTGAGCGGGGAGCAGCTGCGCCAGATCCTGGAGCATTCGGTCTCGGGCGAGCACGGCCTCCTGCAGGTCTCGGGGCTCTCCTTCTCCTTCGATCCGGCCGCGCCCAAGGGCCGGCGGGTCCGGGAGGTCTCCGTCTCGGGCCTGCCCCTGCAGGGATCGGCGACCTACACCGTCACCGCCCCGGATTTCGTGGTGAGCGGCGGGGACGGCTACTCGGCGCTGGAGGGGGGCGCGGACAAGGCCTTCATGCCCATCCTCGTGCGGGACGCCCTGGATTGGTGCGTCCGCGGCTATTCTCCGGTCATGCCGCCGGAGCCGGGCCGCATCCGCAAGCTTTGAAGTCCCTTTGAAAACAGAGTAGAATCACAGCGTTCCCATGGAGATCGTCAAAAGCGCCAAGGAGAAAGTCGACAAGACCCTCACCTTCGCCAAGAAGGTGCTGGGCATGATGATGGTCTGGGGCCTCGTCTTCAGCCTCGTGACCATCGGCAGCCTGCGGGTCGCTTTCGACTACGACGACACCCTCGTCTTCTCCTCCCCGGCCTACGCCAAGGCCTTCAAGAGCGGCCACCAGCCCTTCTCCCCGCAGTTCTGGGAGACCGTCAACACCAGCTACGACCTGGAGAGCCGCAAGGTCCTGACCAACGTCATGGCATGGACACTGCGCCTCTTCGGCTTCAAGGTCACCGTTCTGGCCGACCGCTCCTCCTACGGGGGGCAGGCCCTGCGCAAGGAATGGCGCCACCTGGCCAACCAGTTCGTGTTCGTGGGGGACAAGGGCTCCAAGAGCGCGACCCTCGCGGGCGGCACCTACGTGCTGTACTTCGGCGACCGCGACGCCTCCATCCTGGAGGGGCGCAAGGCCAAGGTGCTCACCTTGCGGGTCAAGCGGAGCCCCAAGTCCACCAACAAGGAAGACTACCACCCCGGGACGATGAGGGAGCTCGTCATCCCCCTGACGGAATACTGAGTCCGTTGACAAAATCCGCCGCGAGCTGTGCTATAATCGAAAAGGAGGGCCAGACCAACTATCCAGTCTGTGGACAATCTGGCCACATAAACCCATGACCAACCCCCAGCGCCGCCCCCTCATCGCCGGAAACTGGAAGATGAACCTCTGCCTGAAGGGCTCCGTGGCCCTCGTCCGCGCCCTCGCCGACGGGCTCTCTAAGCCCTTCGAGGGGCCGGAGATCCTGGTCGTCCCGCCTTTCACGGCCCTGAGCGTGGTGAGCGAGGCGCTCAAGGGGAGCCCCATCCAGCTGGGCGGGCAGAACCTGCACTGGGAGGAGAAGGGCGCCTTCACCGGCGAGATCTCCCCCGAGCATCTCAAGGACGCCGGCTGCACCCACGTCCTCATCGGGCACTCCGAACGCCGCCAGTACTTCGGGGAGACGGACGCCACGGTCAACAAGCGCCTCAAGGCGGCCCTCAAGGCCGGCCTCGTCCCGGTGGTCTGCATCGGCGAGACCCTGGCCGAGCGCGAGTCGCAGAAGACCTACCGCGTCCTCGAGACGCAGACGACCGGCGCCCTCCAGGGCCTGCAGGCCGCAGATCTCAAGACCCTCGTCATCGCCTACGAGCCCGTCTGGGCCATCGGCACGGGCAAGAATGCCACGCCTGAGCAGGCCCAAGAGGTGCATTTATTTATCCGTAAACTCCTGGCGCATTTGAGCAGCGAGACCATTGCCCGGGAAGTCCGGATTATTTACGGCGGCAGTGTCAAACCGGATAATATCGAGTTATTGGCGGCCCAGGAGGATATTGACGGCGCCTTGGTGGGCGGCGCTTCGCTTAGTGCCGAGTCGTTTATTAAGATTGTGAACGGGGTAAAGAAAGGATAAATATAGGTATGGACATACTGATAGTGCTTCTGACTGTGATGTTTGTAATCGTGAGCGTTCTTCTCATCGTGATAATACTGCTCCAGCCGCATTACAGTGAAAGCGGCCTGGCCGGCGCCTTCGGGGGCGGCGGCGGAATGGATTCTTTCCTGGGCGTCAAGGCCATTTCAGTGGCCACCAGAGTCACCGTGGTCCTGGCCGTGATATTCCTGCTTCTGGCTATCATTCTGGCGCAACTTCCCCACACTTCTTCAGGCAAGGGATTAATCAGCGGTGAAAAAGCGCCGCCTCCGGCGGCTAAAGAGGTTGCCACCTCTCAAGTGACACCGACTACAACTGCGCCGGTTTCTGTTCCTCCGACGCCAACCACGGATAATCCGCCGCAGATGGCTAATCCGTCCGTACCGCCAACTCCACCGGAACCGCCTAAACCGCCTGAAACACCGACACCTGTTTCACCGACTGGAAGATGACAGATTATAATAAGATATTCAAAAAATTAGGGGCAGTCCAAAAGGGGCATTTTATCCTGACCTCGGGCAACCACAGCGATACCTATGTCCAGTGCGCCCGGATTCTGGAAAACCCCAAGGTGACCGCCAAACTGGCCAAGGAATTGATTAAACCCTGGAATGACCAGGGCATAGACATCGTAGTCGGCCCGGCCCTGGGCGGCATTATCCTTTCCTATGAATTAGCCCGGCCGCTTTCCCGAAGGAATTCGGGATGGCAAAGGAAGGGTATTGGTTTGCGCCACAAGATAAAGGCAATGTATCTGGAACGGGTGGATGGTAAATTGGCTTTGCGCCGGGGATTTATGGTGCCGGCCGGCAGCAAGGTCATCGTGGCCGAGGACGTTATTACCACCGGCGGCTCGGTTAAAGAGGTGATTGATGTCATAGAACAGCAAGGCGCAAAGGTGCTCGGCATTATCTCGCTGGTGGACCGCCGTCCGGCGGAGCCGCAGCCACCCGCCGAAGCGGGGGATAAACTCCGTCCCGATTATTTCGGGGAAAAAGATAACCAGATATTCGGCATCAAATATAACTCCATCATACAGGTTAATCCGCCTATTTATCCGCCGGACAATTGTCCGCTCTGCAAAAAGGGCATACCAACCGAAAAACCCGGTTCCAGAGGATTAAAATAAATGAAAAGCATGACCGGATACGGCGAAGCCCGGGGCCGGCTTGCCCCCAATCGGCTTAATATCAGGGTCGAGGTCCGCTCGGTTAATAACCGCTTCCTGAATCTCAAGATGAACCTGCCTGAACTCCTGAGCGGCTATGAAAGCGATATTGAAGAGGTGGTCCGCCAGTATCTCAAGCGGGGCGCGATTAATCTTTTCATCAAGATATTCTCCGACCGGACGCCCAGATTGATAATCAACCGGGCCATCATCAAGAATTATCATCAGGAGTTGAAGTTGCTCCAGAAAACCCTGGGGTTAAAGGATGATATTCCTCTTAACACCCTGATTAATCTGCCCGGTGTCCTGGAGCCGGTGGTCAAGACCGATTATATCACCAATAAAGAGTGGTCATATATTATGAAGGTCATCAGGCAGGCGCTGGGCAATCTGGTAAAGATGAGGCAGCGGGAAGGTGACCGCCTGGCCAAGATGCTCCAGAAAGACCTCAGCCGGATGAGTGATTCCCTGAATAAGATAGAAAAGTTCATACCATCTATTCGGGCTGATTATGAGGCGTCTTTCAGGAAGAGGTTGCAGGACGTGCTTGACAAATATACCCTGAACCCCTACGGGACAAGCAAGGATTTCTCAGGCCATCCCAACACTGATAATGGGACCAAGCCGAAGGGCCGGAATAGCGACATCAACAGTTTGGAGCGCAATATCGCGGTTGAGGTGGCGCTCTTTGCCCAGAAGTCCGATATCAACGAGGAAATAAAAAGATTGTCTTCGCATATAACCGAATTTACCGCCACCTTAAAGCAGAATAACGAGGTGGGCAAGAAGCTTGACTTTGTCACCCAGGAGATGCTCAGGGAGATTAACACCATTGGCAGCAAGTCCGGCAATACTACGATAACCTATGCGGTGATTTCGCTTAAGAGCGAATTAGAGAAAATCAAGGAACAGGTACAGAACATTGAATAGAGCCAATCAAAAGATTTTGGTTGTTTCCGGTCCGTCCGGAGTGGGCAAGACCACCCTGTGCGAACACCTATTACGCCTGGAGCGGCGGCTTAAACCCTGTATTACGGCCACGACGCGCAAGCCCCGGCCCGGCGAGAAGAATGGCCGGGATTATCACTTCCTTACCCGCCGAGAATTTGAGAAGGGCATAAGAAACAAGAAATTTGTTGAATATACGCGGCTTTTTGGTAATTATTATGGAACGCCGATTGAGTCGCTTAATGACGTCTTCAGGCAGGGCAGATACCCGTTGTTGCGGGTTGATGTCCGGGGCGCTAAGGCCCTGAAGAATAAAGGTTTTAAGGGCGTCTATGTCTTTATCCTGCCGCCGGATGCCAGGACATTGAAACAGCGGCTTATTAAACGGCAGAGCAAGGAGACAGTGCAGGAGATAAAAAAGCGTCTCAAGCGGGCCAGGGCTGAGATGCGCTATGCCCGCGATTACGATTTCCACGTGATTAACGACCGCATCGTCCGGGCAGTCGGCGAAATGCGGCAGATAGTGAAAAAACATCTATATTAGAGGAGCGAACTATGGTGAACAGTTTGGAGAAGAAGATAGAATTGGCGGCTGACAAAATGGGCGGACGGCTGAGATTAACCAGCATCCTTATCCACCGCATTAGGGAGCTCAGGCAGGCCGGCCTGAAACAGGACAAGGCGTTTTATGCCCTGATGGAGCCATTACTGGACGAGATTCTGGAGGATAGATTAACTGTGGAGGAAGGGAAATCGCGTAAGAAGTAAGGCAGGTAATAAAAATGAGCCCGAAGAGTTTTAAAGGTAAGCAAATCGGCATCGGAGTCACCGGCAGTATCGCGGCCTACAAGGCCGCGGAAATAGTTTCATGCCTGAGCCAGCAGGGCGCGAATGTCACCGTGGTTATGACTGATGGAGCCACCAGATTCGTCACGCCTCTGACCTTCCAGACCCTGTCGCA
>DMEZ01000046.1 GCA_003450735.1 Elusimicrobiota bacterium
GTCTGCGTGAACCCGAGCTACGTCGCGCTCTGCTCTAAGCTGCTCCAGGGGAGCAAGGTCATGGTCTGCACCGTCATCGGCTTCCCGCTGGGCTCCACGACCCCGACGGTGAAGGCCATCGAGGCGCGCGACGCCATCGCCAACGGGGCCGACGAGATCGACATGGTCATCAACGTGGGCGCGCTCAAGAGCGGCAACGACGCCTTCGTGCGCGACGACATCCGCGCGGTGCGCGAGGCGACCCGGGGAAAGACCCTCAAGGTCATCCTGGAGACTTCGCTCCTCACCAAGGACGAGAAGGTGCGGGCCTGCCGCATGTCCAAGGAGGTCGGGGCCGACTTCGTGAAGACCTCGACCGGCTTCGGCGGCGGCGGGGCGACGGTCGAGGACATCGCGCTCATGCGCGAGACCGTGGGGCCGCTGATGGGGGTCAAGGCTTCGGGCGGCATCCGGGACTGCGCCACCGCGCAGGCCATGGTCAAGGCGGGGGCGACGCGCCTGGGCACCTCGGCCAGCGTGGCCATCGTGATGGCCGACAAGTCCGCCGGGGGCAAGGGGTACTGATGCCCGAGAAGAAGAAGGTCAAGCTTACGGTGGACCTGCAGTGCGGGGCCTGCGGGGCCCTCACGCACAAGGGCGACGACCCGCCCAAGTTCTGCCCCGCCTGCGGCGCCGCCTTCGAGCGCTACTGCATCCAGTGCCGCAAGAAGGTGGAGATGTACTTCGAGGAATGGTGGCCGGAGGAGGACGAGTGCATGCGCACCTACGCCCCCGCCCGGCGCTGCCCGCACTGCAACGCCGGCCTCGAAGTGACGGACCGGGGCGACGCCCGGAACGCGTCCGACTACGATCATTGAACCCAAGGAGACGACATGTCTGAGATCAAAGAGGCGCTGGGGATGGTGGAGACGAAGGGCTTCGTGGGCATGATCGAGGCCTCGGACGCGATGGCCAAGTCCGCCAAGGTCCATCTGCTCGGCTACGAGCGCATCGGCTCGGGGCTCGTGACGACCCTCTGCCGGGGCGAGGTCGGGGCCGTGCGCGCCGCCGTGGAGGCGGGCGCCGCCGCCGCCCAGAAGGTCGGGGAGCTCGTCAGCGTCCACGTCATCCCGCGGCCGCACGACGACCTCGAGAAGTACCTCGACAAGATCAGCATCAAGGTCCGCTAGGCCCCGGGGGCGATGTTCACCCGGGACGACCTCATCGACGCGGTCATCCGAGGGCTCACCCCCGCGGCGGGCCTTAGCGCCGCGGGGGCGGCGCCGCGCGATGAGGAGCACGCCATTACGCGCGGTGCCTGGCTTTCCGATAAGGGCCAGGCGCGAGAGGAGAACGGCCAGCGCGCCGCCTTTCCTATAGTCGCGCGCGTACGCGGGCGCCCGTTCCTGACCGAGTACGACATCAAAAAGGCGTTGACTCCCGGGGCCCTAGTGCTTACAATACCTAGAGACGCCATCGTCAGCCCCCTCGCAGAGGACTGGCTGGCGCTGAAAGGCGTAGTAATAGCGCGTTCGGACCGATAGGCCACCCTCCCTCCCGCGAGATCCCGGGCCGGGGGATGGCCCGGGATTCTCATTACCAAAGGTTCAAGATCATGCCCATGGACATCACGGCCCTGCTCAAGCTCATGGTGGAGCGCGGCATCTCGGACATCCACTTCAAGGCCGACGCCCCTCCGGCCGTGCGGGTGCACGGCAAGCTGGTGCAGGCGGGCAACGTCCAGAAGCTCACCGGTCCCGACATCGAGCGCATCTCCCAGCAGATGCTCACCCCCGACCAGGCCAAAATCTTCGAGGGGGCCGACGAGTTCGACCTGGCCTACAGCCTGCCGGGCGTCTCCCGCTTCCGCGTCAACTGCTACCGCCAGCGCGGCACCATCGCCCTGAGTTTGCGCGTGGTGCCCCTCAAGGTCCGCACCTTCGAGGAGCTGAACCTCCCGCTCAAGGCCATGGAGAAGCTCTCCCAGGAGAGCCGGGGCCTCATCCTCTTCGCCGGCGTCACGGGGGCCGGCAAGACGACCTCGATGAACAGCTACCTGCACTTCCTCAACGAGCGCCTGCCCTACCGCATCGTCACCATCGAGGACCCGGTGGAGTTCTTCCACCAGGACATCAAGTGCTCCATCGTCCAGCGCGAGGTCGGCCGGGACACGAAGTCCTTCAACTCGGCCCTCAAGTACGTTTTGCGCCAGGACCCCGACGTGGTCGTCATCGGCGAGATGCGCGATGCGGAGACCATCCACGCGGCCATGACGGCGGCCGAGACGGGGCACCTCGTCCTCTCGACCATCCACACGATGGACGCTTCCCAGACCATCGACCGGATCGTGGGCAGCTTCCCGTCCAACCAGGCCGCGCTGGTGCGCCAGCAGCTGGCCTACGTGCTCAAGGGCGTGGTGGCCCAGCGCCTGGTCGTGGCCAAGGACGGGCGGGGGCGCTACCCGGCCACCGAGATCCTGATCTCCAACAGCATCGTCCGGCGGCACATCGCCGAGGGCCACGGGGCGGAGCTCACGAAGACGATGGAGTCGGGCGAGTACTACGGCATGCACACTTTCGACCAGGACCTCCTCCGGCTTTTGCAGGAGGGGAAGATCGAGGAGCGCGAGGTGGTCGAGAACGCGACCAACCTCGAGGACATCCAGCTGAAGATGCGAGGCGGAGGGATCGGAGCTCCATGAGCGAAGAGCCGAAAGGCTCCGACAAGGACATCGAGGACATCCTCTCCGACCTGGACGGGATCCTCCACAACCTCACGGGCCCCCCGGCGGAGGCCCCGGCCGCGTCCTTGGACCCAGCGGGCTGGCTCTCGGCCCTTCCTGGAGGGGAGAACCTGCCGCCGCCGGTACAGCCCGCCCCGAAGCCCGCGCCTGCTCCGGCCCTTCAGCCTGAGCCAGCGCCTCAACCCAAGCCCGCCCCCGCTCCGACCCTCCAGCCGAGGCCGTCGATCGCGCCGGCGCCCGCTCCGGCGCCTCAACCCAAGCCCGCCCCCGCTCCGACCCTCCAGCCGAGGCCGTCGATCGCGCCGGCCCCTGTTCCGGCGCCTTCGCCGCGCCCGCAGCCGGTCGCGTTCCAGCCGCTCAAACCTCCGACGCTCCAGCCCGCTCCGGCGCCGCCGCCGGCGCCGCCTCCGGCTTCCCAGAGCGCCTCCGGCGGCGGCGGAGCGGAGAAAGGCCTGCCGCCGCAGATTCCCGTCATCCCGCTTGCGGCCCCCGCCCCGGTGATTCAACCCAAGCCGGCGCCCGCTCCCGTCCAGCTCCAGCCCGCGGCTCCCGC
>DMEZ01000011.1 GCA_003450735.1 Elusimicrobiota bacterium
GGGGGCGGGGGCCCCCCCCCGCCCCCCCCGCGGGGAGCCTCTCCCCCCCCCCCGGCGTCCAGCCGGTCGACTGGGCTCCCCCCGCCCCGGGCCCCTGGGAAGCCGCGCTCGACGGGGCCGACGCCGTAATCAACCTGGCCGGCGAGCCCGTCGCGGGCGGCCGCTGGACCGAGGCGCGCAAGCTTTGCATCCTCCAGAGCCGCGTGCTCGCCACGGGCGCCCTGGTCGCGGCCGCCGCCAAGGCCGCCCGCCGGCCGAAGGCCCTGCTCAACGGCTCCGCCGTCGGCTACTACGGCGACATCCCCGAAGGCGACGCCGACGAGAACCGTCCCCCTGGAGCCGATTTCCTCGCGAAGGTCTGCGTTTGCTGGGAGGAGGCGGCCGCCAAGGCGGAAAACCTGGGCTTGCGGGTCGTCCGCCTCCGGACGGGCCACGTGCTCGGCAGGGACGGCGGCATGCTGGCGAAGATGATGCCGCCCTTCCAGCTCTTCATCGGCGGGCCGCTGGGCTCCGGCCGGCAGTGGCTGCCGTGGATCCATCGGCACGACGAGGTCGAGGCCATCCTCTTCTGCCTGGAGAACGAGATCTCGGGCCCGGTGAATCTCTGCGCCCCGGCCCCCGAGCGTATGAGGGCCTTCTGCCGCGAGCTCGGGAAGGTCCTGCATCGTCCTTCGTGGGCTCCCGCGCCCGCCTTCGCCCTGCGCCTCCTGCTGGGCGAGATGGCGGAGCTGGTCCTGGGCGGCCAGCGCGCGGTGCCGGCCAAGCTGACCGCGGCCGGCTTCCGCTTCCGCTATCCCCTCCTGAGCGAGGCCCTGGCGGACCTCTGCCGATGAGCCCCGACGCGCGCAAAGCCTGGGCCATGGCCTGCATCTCCGCCTCGGCCGCCTTCCTGGTGGGCGGCTACGAATTCGTCCGCAGCACCACGGCCTCGCTGTTCCTGGAGGCCTTCGGCTCCTCCGCGATGCCCTACGCCATGACCCTCGTCCCCGTCCTCATGGCGGTCCTCATCTATCTCTACGGCAAGGTCCTCAGCCGGCTGGGCCCCCTGAAGACCCTCCAGCTCTCCTTCGGCCTGACGGCCCTGGCCTTCGCCCTCGCCTACGCCGCGGTGAAAAGCGGCTCGAGGACGGCGGTCGCCGCGCTCTACGTCTTCGCCGAGGCCTACATCGTCATCCTCGTCGAGCAGTTCTGGGCCTTCATCGACAGCACTCTCGACCCCTCCAAGGCCAAGGTCTACAACGGGCCCATCCTCGGAGGCGCCTCGCTGGGCCCCATCCTCGCCGGCACGCTCCTGAGCCGCTTCGCGGTGTCTTTGGGATCGGAGACCTTCATCCTGCTCTCGGGAGCGGTCCTGCTGCCCACCGCGGCCCTGGCCTACGCGGCCTACAAGCTGGCCGGCGAGCCCCAGCCCTCGGCCGCGGAGAGGGAAGGCCGCCTCGGGGCCGTGCACCTGCGGCTCATCCTGGACACGCCGGTGCTCCTCCTCATCGCCCTCGTGGTCTCGCTCTCGCAGGTCTACGCCACGATGACGAACCTCCGCCTCTACCAGCTCCTCGAGGTCGCCATCCCGCTCAAGGACGCGCGCTCGGCCTACCTGGGCGCGTTCTGGACCCAGTGCAACGCGGTCGCCTTCCTCATGCAGTTCGTCCTGACCCCGCTTTTGCTCAAGCGCCTGCCGCTCAAGGCCCTCCTCATGGGCATCCCGGCGATCCACGCCGCCACGGCCTTGGCTTTGCTCCTGCACCCCTCGCTGGGCTCGGCCGCGCTCGCTTTGATGCTCTTCAAGGGGCTGGATTACTCGGTGTTCCGGGCGAGCAAGGAAGTGCTCTACATCCCGCTCTCCTACGACGCGCGCTACCGGGCCAAGCAGGTGGTGGACGCCTTCAACTACCGGTTCTCGAAAGGAGCGACGGCGGGCCTGCTCTCGCTCGTCCAGAGCCTGCTCGGCGTCCTGCCGGGCTGGGCGTACCCCGCCGCGGCCCTGGCCGCCGCCGCCGCCTGGCTGGCCGCCGCGGCGCCGCTGGGAGAGCAGGCCCCGACGGCCCCTAAGGCCTGAGCCTCCGATAGACCACGACGACGGCTCCGTTGGTGAGCCGATGCCGCCCTGAAACGGCGAAAGGAAACCGGCCGGAAGCGAGATAGTCCTTCAGGCCTTCGTTCGCCCGGTTCAAGAAGCCCGGAAGCTCGGATTCCGGGAAACCCTCGGCGATGACGACGAAATCCGCATCCGCATCCGAGACCCTCTTCAGCGCCGATTCGGCGGTCCTGTCCTTGCTCACGGACAGGAACCGCAGGGGCCAGCGGTAGAGGCCCGCATAGTACTCGCCAGTCGACGCGCTGAAATAGCGGCTGTCCAAGCCCATCACGACCGTAGTCCGGCCCGTCTTGGCCAGCGCTTCGACGGCAAGGCTCTCGAAGACCGCCTCCTGCCCCCACCGTCCCTCGCGCAGAGGAGGCCCGTTCCAATGCAGCGCCGTCGCGCCATTCCTCCCCCGCGGATCGAGCGGAAGCCTCCAGCCCGTCGTCTGCTCCCAGTAGAGGCACCCCGGATACAGGAGGAAGGCCGCGGCGGCGAGGCTCCTGAAGCGCCCGGCCCGCTCCAGCGCCGCCGCCAGCAGGACACCGAGCCCGACGCTCGCCCCGGCCAGAGCGGGAGCCGCATAGCGGACATCCCGATTCTGCGAACAGGCCAGGACGAGCAGAGGAAGGATCGCCCAGCCGGCGAAGGCCCCCGTTTCGAGCCAGCGCCGCCCTCCGGCGCGCGTCCCCCGGCCCCAGACGAACGCCAGGGCGGCCCCCGCGAGCGCCCAGTGGTAGCCCGCTCCGACCTCTCCGGCGAGAGCCGCGAAATACCGCAGGGCCGGCTCGAGTCCGGTCCCCGAGCCGTACGTCCTGGCCGTGGCGCCCACGCTGGCGCTGCCGGCGAAGCGGAGGATCCAGCTCCAGTTGAAGACATACCAGGTGGCCGCAAGCGCCCCGCCGAGGGCCCCGATGAGGAGCCAGTCCCGTCCCGTCCTCCCCCTACGATAAAGCAGGAGCGCCGGCGCCAGGACGTAGAGAGGGAACGTGATCTTGTCGAGCAGGCCCAGCCCCAGCAGCAGCCCAAGCGCCCAGCGGCTCCCGCCGGCCAGGAGGAAGTGCATGAACGCCACCGTCAAGGCGGCCAGCGAGCATTCGACGTAGTAGACCCGGCTCAATCCGTACAGGAGGGGCATGAGGTTCACGCTCCAGACGGCGCAGGCCCCGGCGAAGCCGGAATGAAGGCCGCGGCCGATCCGGTAGGAGAAGACGCTCGCCAGCAACATGCTGGCCAGGTTGACGAGAAGCGCCTGGACCATCCCCTTGCCGAACAGGGCGTAGAACGGAAAGGGCAGGAGGGCGATGAGCGGGGCCTTGATCCGGAAGGCGTGGCCGTAGGCCTTCAGGAAGTCCAGCGGCCCCTGCAGGACGAGGATGTCCCAGAGCCGGAAACTGGTGTCGAGGTACCAGGCATCGTCCCAGGTCGGCGGGGATGTCCGCTGAAGGACGTGCCAGAGCGTTCCTGCCGCCGGCAGGAGGAATCCCAGCACGGCGGCGCAGGCGGCGCGGCGGTCTCCCCGTTCCTCCATGCCGCAGAACTATAGCAAACACGGGATAGAAGAATTGCCTGTCTTGTCCATATTTCCTTTAATAGTCCCGATGTCCAGCTTCCTGGGCTTCCTCGCCGGGTTCGGGGTCACCGACGCCCTCGACATCGCCATCGTTTCCGTCCTCCTCTACCTCGCCTGGTCGTGGTTCAGGCGCACCAAGGCCGCCTTCGTGGCCATCGGCATCCTCATCCTCACGGGCATCTACATCCTGGCCCGCATCCTGAACCTCGTCCTGACCGCCTACATCTTCCAGGGCTTCTTCGCCGTCTTCCTCATCGCCATCATCGTCATCTTCCAGGAGGAGCTGCGGCATTTCTTCGAGCGCCTCGCGGTGGTCAGCCTCGGCGGGCGGCGCGCGCCCCTCATGGTCGAGACCGAGGAGCTCGTGCAGACCCTGGGCGAGCTGGCCCAGGAGCGCAACGGGGCCCTCATCGTCCTGCGCGGGCGCGACCCCATCGACCGGCACATCACCGAGGGCTACGAGCTCGACGGCAAGATCTCGAAGGCCCTCCTCAAGAGCATCTTCGACCCGCACTCCGAGGGACACGACGGGGCCGTGGTCATCGGCGAGAAGCGCCTGGAGCGCTTCGGCGCCTACCTGCCGCTGGGCAAGGACCTCGCGCAGAACGCTCGCCTCGGCACCCGCCACGCGGCCGCCCTGGGCTTGAGCGAACTCACCGACGCGCTCTGCCTGGTCGTCAGCGAGGAGCGCGGCCTCATCTCCATCGCGAAGAACGGCGAGCTCGCGGAGGTCAAGGACCTCGGGGCCCTGCGCACCGAGGTCGAGCACTTCCTTCTGGAGAAGACGCCCAAGTCCTCCGAGAAGCCGGTCTGGGCTCGGAACCTGCGCGAGAAGGCTGGGGCCATCCTCCTGAGCTTCGGTCTCTGGTTCCACTTCGTGCACAGCTCCAAGGCCTCCCTGCGGGACTACGACGTCCCCATCGCCCTGCACAACATCCCGCCCGCCCTCAGCCTCGAAGCCGTGGAGCCGCCCGCCGTGCGCGCGACGCTGGCCGGCCCCCAGCGCAACCTCTACCTCTACGACGCGGGCAACCTGAAGGTCCATCTGGACCTCTCCCGTGCCGAGACGGGGGAGCTCGAGATGATCCTGACCCGGGAGTTCTTCAACCTCCCGGAGGGGCTCGTGCTCGTGCGCACCGATCCTCCGGCCGTGAAAGTCCGCCTGTCCAGGAAGTCCCCTTGAGCAACGGCAAGCCCGGCGCGCAGGCCTTGCTGGAGTTCCTCGCGCACCGCGGCAAGGAGATCTCCCCCCTCCTCATCCTCACCCACAACCACCCGGACCCGGACGCGATGGGCACCGCCCTCACCCTGGCCTTCCTGGCGGAGAAGCTGCACGGCATCCGCTCCCGCATCGCCTACGGCGGCATCATCGGCCGCATCGAGAACCAGACGATGGCGAGGACCCTGCGCATCCCCATCAACCCCCTGCGCGAGGGCGACCTCCAGCGCTACCAGAACGTGGCGCTCGTGGACACCCAGCCCCCCTTCCAGAACAACCCCTTCAAGCGGCGGCGCAAGGCGACCGTGATCATCGACCATCATCCCCAGCACCCCTCGACGCTCGCGGACTTCATCTGGATCGACGAGACCGCCGGGGCCACCGCCACCCTGATGGCCGAGACCCTCTTCAGCTCCGGCCTCGAGGTCCCCTCGCGCCTGGCCACCGCGCTGGCCTACGGCATCGCCTCGGAGACGGAGAACCTCGGGCGCGAGGCCGGCCCGCGCGACGTGCAGGCCTACCTCACGCTCATCCAGAAGAGCAACACCAAGGCCCTGGCCCGCATCCAGAACCCGCCCCGCCCGCCGGCCTTCTTCGGCCTGCTCGGCCGGGCCATCCGCGACGCCTTCGTACTGAAGGACATCATCGGGGTGCACCTGCGCGACGTGCCGACCCCCGACCGGGTCTCCCAGATGGCCGATTTCCTGCTCACCCACGAGAAGATGCACTGGGCGCTGTGCACCGGCCGCTTCAGCGGCCGGCTCTACGTGTCCTTGCGCTCCCGCAAGGCGGACGCCCGGGCCGGGCGCCTGCTCACCCGCCTGCTCGGCCTGGGCAAGGCCGGCGGGCACGGGATGATCGCGGGAGGCTCGGCCGGGATGCCCGACGAGGCTTCAGAGAACGACTGGCGCGACAAGGAGGCGGAAGTGACCAACGGATTCCTCAAGATACTCGGCTTGCACGAGCCCTTCGACCTGCAGCACCCCTTCGCGTCATGACCCAGATCAAGAAGACACGCAAGACGCTCCTCCCGCACCTCCCGTCCCTGCTCACGGAAGAGGACTCGTACCTCTTCAACGAGGGCTCGCATTTCAACCTCTACGACAAGCTCGGCGCCCATCTGGCCCGCGACAAGGATGGGGCCGAGGGCGTCTATTTCTCCGTCTGGGCGCCCAACGCCCGGAAGGTCTCGGTCATCGGCGACTTCAACGGCTGGAACAGGGAGAGCCACAAGCTCCAGCCGAGAGGCTCCACCGGCATCTGGGAGGGCTTCATCCAGGGAGTCGGCCAGGGCACGAACTACAAGTACTTCATCCGCTCCAACCACCACGGCTACACGGCCGAGAAGTCCGACCCCTTCGCCTTCCACGCGGAAGTCCCGCCGAAGACCGCCTCGGTGGTCTGGGACCTCGGCTACGAGTGGGGAGACAAGGACTGGATGGCCCAGCGCGCCGAGCGCAACGGCCTGCACGCGCCGATGTCCATCTACGAGATGCACCTGGGCTCCTGGATGCACAAGCCCGAGGAGGGCGACCGCCCCCTCACCTACCGCGAGCTCGCCGAGACCCTCGTGGAGTACTGCAAGCGCCTCGGCTTCACCCACGTGGAGTTCCTCCCCGTGATGGAGCACCCCTTCGGCGGCTCCTGGGGCTACCAGACGACCGGCTACTTCGCCCCGACCAGCCGCTTCGGCACCCCGCAGGACTTCATGTTCCTCATCGACCGGCTCCACCAGAACGGCATCGGGGTGTTCCTGGACTGGGTGCCCTCGCACTTCCCGGCGGACGGGCACGGCCTCGCGTACTTCGACGGGACGCACCTCTTCGAGCACCAGGACCGCCGCGAGGGCTTCCACCCGGATTGGAACAGCTACATCTTCAACTACGGCCGCCACGAGGTGCGCAGCTTCCTCATCTCGAGCGCGATGTTCTGGCTCGACAAGTACCATGCCGACGGCCTGCGCGTGGACGCCGTGGCGTCCATGCTCTACCGGGACTACTCCCGCAAGGCCGGCGAGTGGATCCCCAACCAGTACGGCGGCCGGGAGAACATCGAGGCCATCGACATCCTCCGGCGCATGAACGAGGAGGCCTACAAGAAGCACCCCGGCATCCAGATGACCGCCGAGGAGTCCACCTCCTGGGGCGGCGTGTCCCGCCCGACCTACACGGGCGGTTTGGGGTTCGGCTACAAGTGGGACATGGGCTGGATGCATGACACCCTGGTCTACATGAAGAAGGACCCCCTGTTCCGGAAGTACCACCACAACCAGCTGACCTTCCGCATGCTCTACGCCTGGCACGAGAACTTCGTGCTTCCGCTCTCGCACGACGAGGTCGTGCACGGCAAGTGCTCGCTCATCACCCAGATGTCGGGCTCCGACGACTGGCAGAAGTTCGCGAACCTGCGCGTGCTCTTCCTCAACCAGTGGACCCAGCCGGGCAAGAAGCTGCTCTTCATGGGCGCCGAGATCGCCCAGCGCGACGAGTGGTACCACGAGCGCAGCCTCGACTGGCACCTGCTCCAGCACGAGCCGCACCAGGGCGTCCAGCGCCTGGTCGCCGACCTCAACCGCCTCTACCGCGAGGTGCCGGACCTGCACGAGCTCGACTGCGAGCAGGGCGGCTTCGAGTGGGTGGACTGCTCGGACTACGAGGGGAGCGTTCTGACCTTCCTGCGCTACGGGCGCGACCGCTCGCGGCCGGTCCTGGTCGCCATGAACTTCACCCCGGTGCCCCGCGTCGGCTACCGCGTGGGCGTCCCCCGGGGCGGGTACTGGCGGGAGATCCTCAACAGCGACGCGCGCGAGTATTGGGGAGGCGGGGTGGGCAACGGCGGCGGCCTGAACGCCGACGACTGGGGCTGCCACGGCCGTTCCCACTCCCTGCACCTGACGATCCCGCCGCTCGGGGGCGTCCTCCTGAGGCCGGACTGAGAGGCCCGTGGAGCGCTACGTCTGCGTCCACGGCCACTTCTACCAGCCCCCCCGGGAGAACCCCTGGCTCGACGAGGTCGAGGTCCAGGACTCGGCGAGCCCCTTCCACGACTGGAACGAGCGCATCGCCTTCGAATGCTACCGGGCGAATACCGCCGCCCGGGTCATGGACGAGAAGAACCGCATCGCGAGCCTGGTCAACAACTACGCCCGCATCAGCTTCAACGTCGGCCCGACCCTGCTCTCCTGGCTGGAGCGCAAGGACCCCGAGACCTACCGGGCCATCCTGGAGGCGGACAAGGAGAGCCGCCGCCGCTACGGCGGGCACGGCTCGGCCTTCGCCCAGCCCTACAACCACCTGATCCTGCCCCTGGCCAACCGGCGCGACAAGGTCACCCAGGTGCGCTGGGGCCTCAAGGACTTCGAGCGCCGCTTCGGCCGCCGCCCCGAGGGGATGTGGCTGCCCGAGGCGGCCGTGGACACGGAGACCCTCGAGATCCTGGCCGAGGAGGGCGTGCGCTTCACGGTGCTCGCCCCCCGGCAGGCCCAGCGCGTGCGCCGCTTCGGCGAGAAGGCCTGGCAGGACTGCGGCGCGGCGGTCGACCCGACCCGGGCCTACCGCGCGTTCCTTCCTTCCGGCCGCTCGCTCTCCCTCTTCTTCTACGACGGCCCCATCTCGCTCGCCGTCGCCTTCGAGGGGCTCCTCAAGAGCGGGGAGACCTTCGCCAAACGCATCCTCTCGGGCTTCTCGCAGGAGCGCAAGCACGTCCAGCTCGTCCACATCGCGACCGACGGGGAGACCTACGGCCACCACCACCGCTTCGGCGACATGGCCCTCACCTACGCCCTGCGCCACATCGAGGAGGGCGGCCACGCCCGGCTCACCAACTACGGCGAGTTCCTCTCCAAGCACCCGCCGACCTGGGAGGCGGAGATCGCCGACGACACCTCCTGGTCCTGCGCCCACGGGCTGGAGCGCTGGCGCTCCGACTGCGGCTGCAAGTCGAGGGCGGGGTGGCATCAGGCCTGGCGCGCGCCCCTGCGCAAGGCGCTCGACTGGCTGCGCGACGAGGCCGCCCCCCTCTACGAGGCGCAGGCCTCCGGGCTCCTGCGCGAGCCCTGGGCCGCGCGGGACGCCTTTATCGACCTCGTCCTGGACAACTCTCCGAAGGCCAAGGACGAGTTCTTCCGGCGCCATGCCGTTCGGGCCCTTACCGCTCCCGAACGTACGCGCGCCCTCAAGCTGCTCGAGCTCCAGCGCCGCCTCATGCTCATGTACACGAGCTGCGGCTGGTTCTTCGACGACATCTCGGGGCTCGAGACGGTGCAGGTGCTCCGCTACGCGGCCCGCGCGGCCGAGGACGCCGAGGAACTCTTCGGCCGTCCCTTCCACGGGGAGCTCGCCGCGCGCCTCGAGGCGGCCAAGAGCAACCTGCCCGAGCGCCAAGACGGGCGCCGGGTCTACGAGCAGCTGGCGCGCGGCTCGGCCGTGACTCCGGCCTCCGCCTGCGCCCAGCTCGCCTTGACCTCCCTCTTCGAGGATCCGGAGCCCAAGCGCGCCCTCTACGCCTACGAAGCGGAGCTGGAGGCCTTCACCCGCAAGGGCGCGGGCAAGACCCGGCTAGTGACTGGTCGGCTCCGTTTGAGCCGCCGGACGACCCTCGAGGAGCGCCGCTTCGTCTTCGCCGCCCTCCACCTGGGCGACCACGCCTTCCACGGCGGGGTGGATGACGCCCAAGACGAGGAGGGCTTCCGCGCCCTGGAGAGCGACCTGCTCGCCCGCTTCGACCGCGCGGACACGACGGGGTGCCTGCTCTTGCTGGGCCGCCGGTTCGGAGAGAAGGGCTACGACATCGGCGCCCTCTTCCTGGATGAGCAGCGCCGCCTCATCTCCCGCGTCATCGAGGCCCCTCTGAGCGAGGCCGTCTCGGCCTACCGCCAGCTCTACTCCCACCATGCCCCCGTCCTGCGCTTCCTCAAGGAGCAGGGCCTGCCCGCGCCGAAGGCGGTGAACACGGCCGCCGAACTGGCTCTGCACGCCGACCTCCGAGCCGAGCTGGAGAAGCCCGAGCCCGCCCCCCTTCGTGCGGCGGGCCTGGTCGAGGAAGCCGAGCGCTCGGGCGTGCGCCTGGAGGCGGAGGGGCTGAGCGTCCTCGCCCGCGATTGGCTCGAGCGTCTGGCCGCGCGGCTCTCCAAGACCCCCGACGACCCCGCCGCCGTCGCGGCCTTGAGCGCGGCCCTGCGCGCGCTGCGCAAGCTCCCCTTCCCCGTGGACCTCTGGAGGACGCAGAACGTCCTCGTCCGCCTGCTCCATGAGGAGACGGACCCCCGCCCGGTGTTCCGGAGCGTCGAGGAACGAGCCGCCCGGGCCCGGCTCTACGCCGAGGCCGCCGAGCTCCTCAACGTCCGCGCGGAGCCCCTCCCCGCGCCCCCCGCCCTCCCCGCCAGAGTGGTATAATCGCCGTCGATGCCCCCCGAACCCCCGCCGGACTCCGGCGCCATCATCCGCCGCCTGATCCCCTACGTCGCCCCCTACCGGCTGCGCTTCCTCCAGGCGGCCCTGTGCATGGTGCTGGTCTCGGTGTTCAACGGCGCCACCGTCTGGCTGCTCAAGCCCGTGGTGGACAAGGTCTTCATCCAGCGCGACATCGCGATGCTCAAGACCCTGCTTTTCCTCGTCCCGCTCGTCTTCTTCTGCAAGATGGTGCTCAACTTCACCCAGGTCTACCTGATGTGCTGGATCAGCCAGCGCGCCACCCGGGCCATCCGCGCCGACCTCTTCCGCCACCTCCACGGCCTCTCGATGGACTTCTTCTGGAAGAGCCGCAGCGGTGAGGTGCTCTCCCGGGTCACGAGCGACCTCACCAACGTCCAGTCCGCGCTCCAGTTCACCCCGCTCTACCTCATCCGCGAAGGCTTCACCGCCCTCGTCCTGCTCACCTCCCTCTTCGTGCTCAACTGGCGCTTCGCCTGCCTTTCGGCCGTGGCCTTGCCCATCGCGGGGGTCGTGCTCTACGTGACCGGGCGCAAGATGCGCATGGCCACGCGGCGCGGCCAGGAGATCATGGGGGACCTCTACCACCGCTTCCAGGAGTCCATCCAGGGGATGCTGGTGGTCAAGGCCTTCAACTACGAGGCCGGCGCCATCGCCAAGTTCGACCGGGAGAACGCCGCCTTCTTCGACCAGATGATGCGCTACCTGCGGGCCGCGGCCCTCTCGGGGCCCCTCATGGAGTTCCTGGGGAGCCTGGTGCTCACGCTCGTCCTCTACTACGGCGGCCGCGAGATCATGGACCAGCGCATGAGCCCCGGCGACTTCATGGTCTTCTTCGGCTGCATGTTCGCGGCCTACACCCCCATCAAGAACCTCGCCAACCTCAACTCGGAGTTCCAGCGCGGCGCGGCCTCCGCTCTGCGGATCTTCGTCGTGCTCGACGAGAAGGCCACGGTCGTCGAGTCCCCCGCCCCCCGCCCCTTCGCGAAGCTCGAGAAGGGCCTCGTCTTCGAGAAGGTCTCCTTCCGCTACCCCGGGCGGGACGCCTGGGCGCTCAAGGGGGTCGACCTGAGCGTCGCCCCCGGCGAGGTCGTGGCCGTGGCGGGCTCGAGCGGCTCCGGCAAGACCACCCTCGCCCACCTGCTTTTGCGCCTCTTCGACCCGGAGGAGGGCCGCATCCTCGTCGACGGGATCGACCTTCGGGAGTACTCCATCGCCTCCCTGCGCCGGGCCATCGGGCTGGTCACCCAGGACACCATCCTCCTGCACGACACGGTCATGGGCAACGTGGCCATCGGCTGTCCCGACGCCTCGCAGGAGCGCATCCTCGCGGCCCTCCGCGCGGCCGACGCCGCCGATTTCGTGGCCCGCCTGCCGCAGGGGCGCGAGACCGTCCTCGGCGAGCGCGGCCTGCGCCTCTCGGGCGGCCAGCGCCAGCGCCTCGCCATCGCCCGGGCCATCCTCAAGGACCCCTCCCTGCTCGTCCTCGACGAGGCCACCTCGAACCTGGACGCCGCCAGCGAGCGCAGCGTCCAGCAGGCCCTCGATAAGCTCTACGCCGGCCGGACCGCGCTGGTCATCGCCCACCGCCTCTCCACCCTTCAGAGCGCCCACCGCATCGTCGTCCTGCACCAGGGCGAGGTGATGGAGAGCGGCACCCACGCGGAGCTGCTCGCGCGGCGCGGGGTGTACGCCGGCATGCACGCCCTCCAGAGCCTCGAGCGGCCCGTCGAGACCGAGGCCGCCTCTTGACCTTCGAGCGCGACCTCGCCTTCTTCGACCTCGAAGCCACCGGCGTCGACACTCAGCGCGACCGCATCGTGCAGGTCGCCGTCATCCGGCTCTCCCCGACGGGCACGCGGACGCGCTGGAGCACCCTGGTCAACCCCGAGTGCCCCATCCCGCCCGAGGCCATCGCCGTGCACCACATCACGGACGCCATGGCCGCCAAGGCGCCGCGCTTCAAGGACGTCGCGGCGCAGATCCTGGAGAAGCTCGAGGGAGCCGACCTCGGCGGCTTCGGCGCGGCCCGCTACGACATCCCTCTCCTGAGCGCGGAGTTCCAGCGCGCCGGGCTCTCCTTCCCCCTCGAGGGCCGCCGGGTGTTCGACGCGCAGGCGATCTTCCACAAGATGGAGCCGCGCAACCTCACGGCGGCCTACGCCCTCTACTGCGGCAAGAGCCTCGAGAACGCCCACGACGCCTCCGCCGACGCGGAGGCCTCCCTGGACGTGTTCTTGGCCCAGCTCGAGCGCTACAAGGACCGCCTGCCCGCGGAGGCGGCCGCCCTCCACGAGTTCTGCGCCCCGGGCGACCCGGCCCGCAACGTGGACTCGGGCGGGAAGTTCGTCTGGCGCCACGGCGAGGCCGCCTTCAACTTCGGCAAGCACCGCACCCGGACGCTGCAGGAGGTCGTCAAGACCGACCGGAACTACGTGGAGTGGGTCGCCCGCACCAAGGACATGGGCGAGGCGGCGGACATCTGCTGGAAGGCTCTGCAGGGCTCCTTCCCCAAAAAGGGCTCCTGAGCCCATGAAGTGCGTCGACTCCCTGCGCGCGCGGGCCGGGCTGACCGACCCGCAGGCCGCCCTGCTCGACGACATCGAGACCGGCCGCCTCTTCTCCCTGCACCGGGAGATCAAGGCCCTCTTCTACCTCGGAGCGACCTTCATCGTCTTCGGGGTGGGCGCGACGCTCAAAGACCGCCTCATGGAGCTGGGCCCGCTCACCATCCTGAGCGTCCTGGCCCTAGCGGTCGCGGCCTGCTACGGCTACTGCTTCAAGAAGGCCGGCCCCTACTCCGAGGGCAAGACCGGATCCCCCACCGCCGGCTTCGACTACGTGCTCTACCTCGGCTGCGCCTTCCTCGGCCTCGCCTTCGGCTACGCCGAGGCGAAGTTCCAGCTGCTCGACCGCTACTGGGACTTCTACCTCCTGGGCTCGGGCTGCCTGTTCTTCGCCCTGGCCTACCGCTTCGACAACCGCTTCGTGCTCTCGATGGCGATCCTCAACCTGGCCGGCTGGCTCGGGGTGCGCCTCAAGCATTTCGAGATGCTGGACGTGCGCACCCAGGCCATGCTCTTCGCCGCCGCCCTCATCGCCCTAGGGAAATTCCTGGAAGACCGGAAAGTGAAGGCGCACTTCACCGACACCTACCTCCTCTTCGGCCTGCACCTGCTCTTCTGGTCTCTCCTGGCGGACGTCTTCCCCAAGGGCTTCGCCTGCTGGCAGTTCCCCGTCCTGGCCGCCCTGACGGTCTTCGCCCTGAACTATTCCTTCAAGCGGCGCCGGTTCGACTATTTCCTCTACTCGACGGTGTACGGCTACCTCGGCTTCTCCTCCGGAGTGGTGCATCACATCAGCGACTCCTCCGCGGTCTCCCTCTACGTCCTCGTCTCCTCCGTGGCCGTGATCGTCACGGTGTTCCGGATGCGGCGCTCCCTGGAGCAGGACCCGTGCTGAGGATCTTTACCCCCGAGGAGGAGCAGGCGCTCTTCGAGCTGGAGGAGGCGCGGGCCTGGCGGCGCTCGGAGCTCATCGCCAAGGAGCAGCTCGACGCCGTCGAGCTTTCCGCCGGCAAAACGCTCTCCATGGCCGGGAAGGCCGTCCGCCTCCTCTTCGCCGGCTTCACCCTGCTGGCCATGGGCGCCGCCTCGGGCTTCGTGGGCAGCTGCCTCGGCCACGAGAAGGTCTCCCTGGGCGCTTTCTTCCTCCTCTCGGCCCCGGCCTACGTCCTCTTGGCCGAGCACCTCATCCGCCGCCATCGGCTCTATCGATTCGGCGCCGAGGAAGGCCTGCTCATGGGCGCGGCCATCCAGCTCGCCGTCGGGACCTACCTCGTCTTCTCCTCGGGCCTCGACCCCTACGCGCGCCAAGGCTCGGAGATCCTCTTCACCCTCCCCTTCCTGATGGGCACGCTGGCCCTCTACGTGCGCTACGGCTACGCCTACGCGGGCATCGCCGCCGTGTTCGCGCTGGCCCAGCTCATCCTCTACCAGGGCCTGACCCCGCACGTCGCCCGCCTGACCCTCTCGGGCTCCTTCGCCGGGATCCTGCTGGCCATGCGCATGCGGGAGGTGCCCGGGTACGAGCGAGAGCGCTGGGACATGATCGACGCCTGCCTCTGCCTGGCGGTCTACCTGCCCCTCAACCTGCGTCTCGAGAGCCTGGCCAACCCCTTCGCGGTCCCGAAAGTCAGCTCGATGGGACACTTCTACTGGGGCACCCTCGCGGCCGTCTGGCTCATCCCCCCCGCGGTCCTGCTGTGGGGCGTGCGCGCGCGCAAGCGCGCCGTCCTCATCGTCGGCGCCATCCTGGCCCTGCTCTCGCTGATGACCTTGAAGCCCTACCTGGGGCTCCAGCGCAACCCATGGGATCCGGCCGTCCTGGGCGTGTTCCTGATGGGGCTGGGCTGGGCCTTGTCCCGGAAGCTCGACAGCGCCCCCGGCTGGACGGCCAAGCAGCTTTTGGTCCCCCGCGAGGAGCTGAGCGCGGGCGCCCTGCTGGCCGCCGCCGCGGCCGCCGTCGCCACGGGAGGCCAAGAGCCTTCGAGCACGCCCGAAAAGCCCCGGTTCGGAGGCGGAGAGTCCGGAGGAGCCGGTGCGACGGCTTCCTTCTAGGCTTCTGCTGCTGGGGCTGGCCCTGCTGGCCGGCTGCGCGGAGCTCCAGAAAGTCGGCCGCCAGGCCGCCCGCGCGACGCCCCAGGGACGGAAATACCTCAGCCAATTCGACTATTACGCCAGCATCGCGAAGAAGCTGAAGAAGTTCCACGACTCGAAGACCCTCGACGAGAGCGTCATCCTCGACGTGCTCGTCGTGGTCGGCGTCGTCCCGCCCCCCAAAGGCGCTCCGCCCTCCAAGACGCCCGCTCCGAAGCCCTTCCCTGTCCCCGCCTACAAGGGGAAGTGGGCCTGGCCGCTCGAAGCCGGGGTGGTGAGCTCCGAGTTCGGGCCCCGCTGGGGAAAGAAGCACAACGGCATCGACATCGCGGCCGACCGGGGCGTCCCGATCATGGCTTCGGCCCCGGGCGAGGTGGTCTATTCGGGGAACCAGCTCACGGGCTACGGGAACGTGGTGTTCGTTCGCCACGACCAGGACACCGTGACCCTCTACGCGCACAACGACTCCAACGGGGTGAAGGTCGGCGACAAGGTGAGCCAGGGCCAGCGCATCGCCAAGCTGGGCTCGACCGGCCACTCCACCGGGCCGCACATCCATTTCGAGATGCGGGTGAAGAGCAAGGCCGTGAACCCGCGCACCTTGCTCCCGAAGAGCCGGTTCTAGAGGTGAGATCATGAGCGACGACAAGGACTGGTACCTGTTCGTGCGAGGCAAGCAGGAGGGTCCGATGACCCGCGCCCAGCTCTACGAGCGGCTCAAGAACGAGGAGCGCAGCTCCGACGTGCTGGTCATCTCGCCGGGCTCCCAGGTGGCCCAGGTGACCTCCCTCTCCGACCTCGCGAAGCTCGACGAAGAGCCTCCGAGGAAAGAGCCCGCGCCCGTGAGGAGATCGCATGACGTGGAGTACTCCATCCTCGGCGACGACCTTCAGACCGTGGAGGTCTGGCTCGACCCGGGCGAAACCGTCATCGCGGAGGCGGGCTCGATGATGTACATGGAGTCGGGCATCGAGTACGAGGCGCGCATGGGCGACGGCTCCCAGCCCGAGCAGGGCCTGCTCGACAAGGTCCTCTCCGGGGCCAAGCGCAAGCTGACGGGAGAGTCTTTGTTCATGGCCTGGTTCACCAACGTGTTCGAGGGGAAGCGCAAGGTCGCCTTCGCCGCGCCGACCCCGGGGAAGATCCTTAGGGTCGACCTGCACAAGCACGGAGGCGAGCTGATCTGCCAGAAGAGCTCGTTCTTGTGCGCGGCCAAGGGCACCCGGCTGGGCATCACGCTCACCAAGCGCATCGGCGCGGGGATCTTCGGAGGCGAGGGCTTCATCCTCCAGCATCTGAGCGGGGACGGGAACGCCTTCCTGCACGCGGGCGGCGCGCTCATCAGCCGGGACCTCGAGCCGGGGGAGAAACTGCGGGTGGACACGGGCTGCATCGTGGCCTTCACGAAGTCGGTGGACTACGATATCGAGCCGGTGAAGGGCGTCGTGTCGGCGCTCTTCGGCGGCGAGGGGCTGTTCTGGGCGACCCTGAAGGGGCCGGGGCGGGTGTGGCTGCAGTCCTTGCCGCTCTCGCGGCTCGCGGACCGGATCTACGCGGCGGCGCCGCAGGCCGCGGGGGCTCGGAAGAAGGAGGAGGGCGGGCTCCTCGGCGGGATCCAGGACTTGGTCAGCGGGGATTGATGACGGAAGGCCGCCCCCCTGAGGGCTTCAAGTCCGCAGGGCATCTTTGGCTGCGCGCCTGCTCCGCCCTGGCGGCACTGCTGTGCGGCTATGAGCTTCATAAGAGCTTCGTCGCGGGAGTCGTCAAGTTCGGCACCGGAGGGGGCCACGGGCGCCCTTCCACGCGGACCGTCATTCTGAGCACCCCGACCGAGTTCGCCTTCGGTGCGCTCTTCCTGGGGCTGATCGCGCTGATGTTCGGCGGGATCGCGCTGAAGCCGCGGTTCACCCTGCGGGTCAAGGTCCTCGCTCCCCTGATCGGGGCGATCGTGCTGATCCGTCTGCTCGTTTTCTTTCTGTTCGAAGGCCGGTGAGTCATGACTAAGGATCCCGGGCATCTCTACCTGCCGCGGCTGTCGAATCTCGTCCTCTTCCAGCTCATCGGCGCCGCGCTGCTCCTGGCGTGGAACCGCTGGTTGTCGGGGCCCAGCCCCGAATACAGCATGGGCTTCATGTCGGAGCTCGAATTCATCATCCTGATGGTGTGCGGCATCTTCGTCCAGTGGCCCGTGGCCAAGCGCTGGCTCGCCGTCGCGATCTCCGATGACGCCGTCGAAGGGCAGGGAGGCTTCGGCGCCTGGCGCGTCGCCATCCCGCTCTCGCAGATCGACTATTCGCGCTCGCTGCAGAAGAAGCATTGGAGCGGGGACATCGCCTTCATCTGGTCGAAGCAGGGGAGCAGCATCCCGATCTTCTCCTTCTTCCTCGGCCGGCGGCAGGTCGACGAGATCGCCGAGAGGCTCGGGATCGATGCGGCGGCCGTGAACCTCTTCGGGAGGACGCTCACGCGCACGCGCCGCCGGCCCCTTTCCGAATAGAAGAGACAGGCCCCGCGACTCCACCCACAAGTACGTATGAGGGTGGGAAAAGGTTCCCTTTGAAGAGATGAAGAAATAGGCCGACCGGCTGGTCGGCCTTTGTAGTTTTTAATATCAGGCGGTTTTCACAGAAATGCTCGGATATGAACGGCAGAATTCGTGATATTATTGTCTTAACGGCCGAGATATGTAGGTCGGCCCAATTCACGTTATGGTTACCGATGTGCGTGAGCATGCTGGCAATAACTAGAGGCATTGGACTTTGAAGCTACGAGATCAACGAAGGGAAACGGATGAGCGGCCGACGGCGAAAACGGGAAACGGCGGACCGGAAACGGGATATTTTTCTAAAACGGAACATCAAACGCGGAACCATAACAA
>DMEZ01000027.1:0-4720 GCA_003450735.1 Elusimicrobiota bacterium
TCTAGGTTGCTGGGACGGAACACCTCGGATATCTTCGGGCCTATGCAACAGATCTCCACTCTTACTATAAGATTAATCCAATCGCCCAAGAATTGGTCCTAAAGCTTTTGAACTCGGACACTGAAGCTGATTATATGGCCGCGCTACCAATTGTCGAACACTGTGGACGCGTTAGTGATCCGAAGTTGAATGACAAACTGCTCAGTCGCCTCGTCACCCTATCAAGGTCAGGAAATTCATTTACACGATTGCATGCCACGTGGGCTTTGGGGCGGATGGACATGTACCGAACAATACCCAGGATTATTCTACGACTGGGCGATTCCGACGGGAAAGTTCGAGAAGCGGCTTATATATCACTGTTTAAATTTATCGAACGTCGCTAAATACCGCCGTCATAATTGAATGGACAGATTAGCAGGACATAACAATCGATTGACCCGGCCGCACTTCGTGGGCCGGGCTCTGAGGAGCGGCGGGTCACCGTCACGTTAGACTGAAGAGATTGCGCAATGAAACATGGATATGTCCTACTCCTTTTCGCATCATTAATGCTAGCAACAAATATTCAAGCAGCCAGCTGGACGCCTATTCGACTTGGCATAACGGATGATTCACAAATATTCACTTCACGAGACGTTATTGGCCTGGATTTTGGGTTCTTACTTGCGGGGTCATCAATTTCAAAACGCACCATCGGAATTCAAGTTGCTCCAGGCAGCGCTTCAATAAGAGAGACCATAGGCATTTCGTTATCGGCAATGAATGTGTCAGATAGTGTAATTGGCATACAAGCGGGAGGATTAAACGAGGGGCACGTCCGGGGTATTCAAATTGGGGCAGTTAATGCAGGAGATAAGTTTGGTAATTCTTCAGAGTATTTGAAGCCAGAGATTGGGCTTAAGATCGGGTTCTTCAACTTGAATGTATATGACGAATCATCTGCGTGGGGCGTGCAAGCAGGCTTTATTAACGTCGAAAACAAAATGCATGGTTTCCAAATAGGATTAGTCAATTTCGCGAGGGAACTTCACGGCATCCAAATTGGACTCGTTAACCATAACGATCGCAACAATTTGACACTTCCCATAATCAATGCTCATTTCTAAAACTCAGTCTAACTTCGGATTCTGCCGACCGCCCTTCGGGGGTCGGCTTCGAGGGAGCGGCGGCAGACCCTAACGTTAGACGCACTTTGAAAGTCCCCAATCTGTGTGGAGATGTCTGCAGTGTTCAGAGGGATGCTGAACAACCCATGATGCAAAGACACTTTTCCCGCATCATCACGGCAGGAGCGCTCGTCGGGCTCGCCATCGCAATCATCAATCTCGCTACCTTTGCTGGTACTGATCGGCCGCCTCGCCCAGAGAGCGACCTCTCCCGCCGAGGTGAACAGAAAGACTCGCAACCATATGAAATGCAAGTAGCAGAACTCCAGTCCGGAGTCGAGGGCATTTGGATCAGCACATCAGGGCCAGCAGTTGTATATCGGAACATGCTATGTCGCCCAGGGGATATTGTAGGTCACTTCGTGATTTTGGAAATCTCCCATGACCACATAATACTCGATCATCAAGGGGGATCCCGCGTCATGTCCGTGAAGAAGATTGACTCCCTTCCTGCCAAGTTTGACCCGGCACAAAATCCTTGCCCACGGGCGATACTTCCGCACAGAGCGCAAAGCTCTGACGCCGATCCAAACATTCGAAACCGGATTCAAAACTGGAAAACTTACATTGACGACAACCTTGGTTTTGAAATCCGCTACCCCCCAAGCTGGCACCACCAGGGTGGTGACGGAGGACCAGCAGTAGCACGATTCAGCAACAACGGGAAGGTTCACACAATGGGCCCCAACCCAGCGGGATCGATGTGGTGTGATGTCTTTGTGGTACAGAATGCCCCCTGGCTTACACGGACGTTCCCGTTCGAAATCCGTACTGAGGGGATTGAGACGCTAGGCGAGTTTACTGGCAAGGTTGTACGAGTGACATGGCCTCATCATTCCAGCATGAACTTCAAGCACAAGGGCCGATATTTTCAGGTGTGGTGTAAGGGCCACATGCCGTTTTCAGATGATGTGTGGCTACCTCACGATATCATATCCTCCTTCAAGGCAATTCGGGCACACCATGACAAAGGCAAATAAGCAGGCGTCTAACCTTGGATTCTGCCGACCGCGCTTCGCGGGTCGGCCTCGGGGGAGCGGCGGCAGACCCTAACGTTAGGCAGACGATTGTGGTCTTGACTATGCACTACAACGTAGTTACAATGTAATATGCATCTGCGATTCGAGTGGGACCCCGAAAAGGCCAAGGCAAACAAACGCAAGCATCGAGTTGCCTTTGAAGAAGCTCAAACCGTCTTCTTCGATGAAAATGCGCGGTTCATGGCCGACCCAGACCATGCTGAACATGAGGAAAGGTTTCTGTTGCTCGGAATGAGTTCTAATCCGCGGATCCTCGTTGTATGCCATTGCTACAGAGAATCCGATTCTGTCATCCGGCTCATCATGGCGCGTCACGCAACAAAGAACGAACAGCGCCTGTATTGGAGGCGAATCCAATGAGAAAAGAATACGACTTTTCAAAATCGAAGCGTAATCCGTACGCAAAAGCACTCAAGCGGCAGATCACGATACGCCTGGACCAGCCGACAATCGAGTATTTCCAGCAATTGGCTGGAACATCAGGTCTGCCGTATCAGAGTCTGATGAACCTCTATCTCAGGGATTGCGCATCCCATCATAGGACGCTGCACATGAATTGGGCTGCCTAACATCCGATTGACCCGGCCGCACTCCGTGCGCCGGGCTCTGAGGAGCGGCGGGTCACCGTCACGTTCGACGGACTGATTACATCGTGGTCATCAGAAATCGGCCCCTTGATATATACCACTAGGTGGTATATACTACCTAGTAGTATGCAGCGCACTTTCGTCGAGACCAGCTCTTTTCAACGCAAGGTAGACAAGGAAGGCCCCGGCACATTGCGCCTGATTCAAGCGGAATTGCTCAGGAATCTGGAAGCCGGCCAGCTCATTCAAGGCACTGGGGGGCTGCGAAAGGCCAGGATTGCAGATCCGGGCCGAGGGAAGGGCAAACGAGGCGGATACCGCGTGATATATCTGGATTTGCCGAGGGTCGAGAGAACCTGCCTTCTTGCCCTCTATGACAAGGACGAGAAAGATGACATTTCACCAGAGGAGAAGCGCATCTTGAGATCGCTGGTGGTGGCTTTGAAGAGAGAGGTCAAGTAATATGAGCGAGACACGGCTGGGACAGGAACTTATCTCCGGGATGAAGGAAGCCGTCGAGCATGCCCGCGGGGCCAAGAAATTGCGCATGTCTTCGATGGATATCCCTCAGCCGGCTAGGCCTTGGAAGAAGGAACAGATCGCCTACCTGCGAAAGCGCCGGTTTGGCGTGAGCCAACCTGTATTCGCATCGTTGCTCAGCGTGACGGCATCGACCGTGCGGGCATGGGAACAGGGGCTGAAATCACCATCAGGCGCTGCCAGGAGACTTCTCGAGTTGGCGGATATGGCACCAGAAATCTTCTGGCGACTTGCACATGCGCATCCAGGAGCACACTCCCACGCGTAGCGGGCCGTACGAGAAGCCGTCGAACATTGGATTCTGCCGACCGCCCTTCGGGGGTCGGCTTCGAGGGAGCGGCGGCAGACCCTAACGTTGGGCCGCTATATAGCATGTCAAACACTCGCGCAATCATCCGAGAGCATTTAGACCTCCTTGAAGATGACCGAGATGGTGTCTTTCATGCTCTCCTCGAGATGGGTGATGAGGTTATCCCGGACATGATCGACGTCTTCCGGGATGAAAAGAACGTCAAAGTGCGGGCCTTCCTTGTTGAGCTTGTTTGGCAGAATCGCCAGCAAACGACCATTCCATTTTTGACCGAAGCATTAAACGATCCCGAGCCGATGGTCTGGGAACAGGCACTCGATGGTTTGGTAACCTTGGCTTCTCAGCCAGCATTGGATGCTCTTCGAGATGCCAGAAAACGACGATTTACGAACGACAAACAGCGAGCGAAGTTCCGTCGCTGGCTTGACGAGGCCATCGAGCAAGTCGGAGAATCAATGAAGACAACGAGAAACAACGGCCCAACACCGGATTGAGTGACGGGCTTTTAATGGAGGCATCTAGAAAAGGGAGCAGTTCGCCGCGGTCGCTCGGGAGCGCCCGCAGCTCACCCTTCCGTTGCGGCTGGGGGATGGTGAACGGTTGAACTCGCTACGTTCATTTGTGCTTGCAAGTATTGGCTTTTGTTTCTTGTCGGCATATCTTTCATTTGCTGCGGCTTCTATTGTCGATTTGTTTAGAGCCGAATTTGTCACACGCAATCCTTTGCTGGTTAGTGTTCAGGTTTTGGAATTCAAACCAATCAGCAAAAAGAAAACCAGCAATCTCGTCTATATCGTTCGTGCAATCCGTGCTGACAGTGAGTTTAACGGGAAATTCGAAGACGAGCAGTTTGGTGTGTTCGTGGTCAACGCGAATCGCAACAGGATCTTAAAAACGTTAGACGTATTCAACACGCCAAGATGGAACGATTACGAACTCAAAATTAAAAGCGTGACCCCGTTTAAAATTGTAGTGAAGGGGCGGGGTACGACTTACGGCGACCAGCCACTCACAAAGAGCTATACACTCGAAAAATGAAGTACCGCATAACACTGGATTGAGTGACGGGCTTTT
>DMEZ01000027.1:4826-10030 GCA_003450735.1 Elusimicrobiota bacterium
TCGCCGCGGTCGCTCGGGAGCGCCCGCAGCTCACCCTTCCGTTGCACACATAGGGGTATTGACAATAGCAATTCTCTGCTGTACAATGTACATATGAGCGAATTACGCTTCGAGTGGGACGAAGCCAAGAATCGGGAGAACATCAAGAAGCACGGCGTTGCATTCGAGGAGGCGCAGACCGTATTCCTCGATGAAAATGCCATCCGGTTCTACGACCCGGACCACTCGCAGGACGAGGATAGATTCATCATGCTGGGTATGGGCTGTAGGCTCCGCGTCCTTGTCGTGTGCCACTGCTTCAGAGTAAGCGACAGCGTCGTTAGGATCATCTCCGCCAGAAAGGCGCAGAAGCGAGAAGCAGCGAGCTACGGGAGTTAATGCCATGAGAGCGTCCTACGACTTTTCGAAGATGAAGGGCGAAAAGAACCCGTACATTTCGAGGCTCAAGAAGCCGATCACCATCCGGCTCGACCAGAGCACTGTGGCCTACTTTAAAGACCTGGCCACTGAACTCGGGATGCCTTACCAAAGCCTCATCAATCTCTATCTCCGGGATTGCGCCGCCCATCACAAGCGAATCGCCCTTAAGTGGGTCGGTGCATAACATTGGCTTGAATCGCCCTCGCTACGGGGATCGGCTTCCTGGGAGCGGCGGGTCAGCCTGGCGATGAAGCGGTGGAAGGATCCCCGGCGGATCCGGCAGAAGCCTACGCTTTCGTCTCGCCTTTCCGCTGCTCCTTGCTGAAGAACAGCCAGGGAGCGGCCACCCGGAGGATCCCGAGGATCGTCATGGCGACGCCCGCGATGGTGAGCGCCATCTGCGTCGGGATCCCCTGCAAAACGAAGCCGTAGAGGTAGGTCGCCAGGATCGCGGTCAGGATGCCCAGGAAGGAGCGCGCCGAGAGGATCTTCGGCACCTCCTCCTGCGAGTACTTGCCGAGCTCCTTCTGGTAGAGCCCCGCGACGATGATCCCGCCGAAGCCGGTCACGATGGACTGCAGGGCGTAGAGGCCGAGGATGCCCCAGATGCTCGGGAAGGAGATCATCATCCAGAACAGCGGCACCTCCAGGGCGGAGAGGAGGTAGAAGGGGATGGTCAGCGACTCCTCGGTCTTGAAGCCCAGCTTCTTCAGGAGTTTACGGAGGGGGTCGACGAGCAGGGTCGTGACGATGCTGCCCATGCTCGCGGCGGCCGTCAGCAGGCCGTAGTAGCCCATCGGGGTGCTCGTGATGCCCTTGAGCACCCAGCCGATGACCGGCACGTCCAGGATGGCCCCGATGGTCGCCGGGTGGGCCTTGAGCACGCCCTCCACGAACTCCGGCAGGATGTTGAAGATGAGCGGGTCGGAGAAGAGCGAGCTGACCAGCGCCATGATGAGCAGGGTGCGCAGGAAGCGGTTCTTGAACACGAGCTTCACGCCGTCCTTCAGGGAGACCACCAGGGTCTTCAGGGTGTCCTTGAGCTTGAGGGGCTTAGCCGGCTGCGCCGCGGCCTCCGTCTCGGAAGGGGCGACCTTGTTCTTGATGATGCTGATCCCGGCGAAGATGAGGCCCGCCAGGGCCATCGTTCCCGCGTAGATGCCGTAGATGATGGGCCCGCCGACCCCGGTCTTGCCGAAGAGCTCCTGGATGGCGGCGACCCGTCCGGCCAGCGCCGGGCCGATGATGGCCGCGAGCGAGGAGATGAAGGTCAGGATCGAGTTGGCCTTCATCCGTTCGGCCGCGGTCACGCTCTTGTCGCCCATGATGCGGGTGGTGGAGGCCGAGTCCATCGTGACGAAGATGCCCTGGAAGAAGCTCTGCGCCATCACGAGGCCGAAGTAGACCATGAACGCGCTCGACAGGGTCAGCAGGCCGGAGGCGAAGAAGACGCCGGGGATGAGGGCCAGGATGCCCGCCCGGGCGAAGGCCGAGATGACCAGCCAGCGGCCCGGCCCCTCCGCCTTCGCCTTGGAGAAGAGCGGGACGGTGAAGTAGCTGACCGCCTGGGAGCCCCAGTGCATGAGCCGCTGGAGGCTGCGGTTCTGGCGGATGAGGGCTTTCAGGGCTTCCGCGTCGTTGATGCGCGGGTCGCCGGCCTCGTTGAGCAGGTTCTTGGTGAAGGACGAAACGAAATAGGGCATCCCCACGATGTACATCTGGAAGCCCATCAGGTAGGTGGAATACGCCGTCACGTACTTCCAGAAGCTCCTGTTGCGCTCCGGGTCCTTGAAGACCTGCGTAAGTCGTGCTCCTTTCGCAGGCCCCTGGAGGCTCTCAGGAGAGCCGGAAGGGGCGTGGGTGATGGGCGCCTTGGGCTCGGCCGGCGCCTCCGCATCGGGCGCGGCCGCCTGGGAGGACTCGAGGCGGGAGGCGCCGAGCGCGGTCTCCGCGACCGGGACGGCCTCGGCCGAGGCCGTCTGCCGGACTTTCTCGCCGGTGAGGGCGCTGAACTGCCGGTCGGCGATCTCGCGAGCGCCGCCTTCCTGGGCCTGGGGCAGGTTTTTGCCGGCCTCGGCGACGGCTTCCACGACCGGGTGGACGCGTTTCTCAAGGAAGGTCTTCGGGGTCTGCGCGGCCTGCTCTTTGGCCGCCGCGGCCGGAGCGGCTGTGAGGGGGGAGAGTTTGGCCGAGATCGGGGAGGCGGCCGTGATGAGGGCCGCCGCCTTGACGCTCGGAGCGGAGACGACCGCCTGCGTCTTGAGCGTCGGCAGGACGCTCGGGGCGATGCTTAAGGAAAGGTTCGGGGCCGAGAGATTCGAGATCTGCAGCGCGGCGCCCGGGACGACCACCGGGGCGATGCCGCTCTGGACCGGGGCCTGCACGCGGACGGATTGTACCTGAGCGATGGTCGGCTGGGCGCCGAGCGCGATCGAGAGGAGAGCCGCGAGCAGCCGGGTCATGAGCTTCATGCCTATATTAAGGAGCATCCCCGCTCCTTGCGCATGGCCCGAACGGCCCGGGCGCGGCGGGTTTTGGGCCTAGAACGTAATTGGGCCTTTGGAAGCACCCCGTTCCGTCTGGGTCCTCGGGCCTAAGGACGCCGGGGTCCTTGGAGGGTTGCCCGCTGAAGCCGGATTCGCTATAATCGTCTTGCTGGTAGAATTTAAGGAGGTTGATCATGTACCTAGACCAGGAAGCCGTCAGCTGTGAAGAGATCCACGGGATGTACGTCCTTCCCCCGGACTACAGCGTCTCGAAGTAACCGTAGACTTTCAAGCAGTCTTAAAAAGAGAGCGGCGAGCGCAGCTCGTCCGCTCTCTTTTTCGGCATGAGAGCGCTCTTCAAGAACCGGGACTTCCTTCTGCTCTGGGCGGGACAGGCCGTCTCCGGCCTGGGCACCTGGATCAGCTTCGTGGGCCTGAACCTCTACGTCTACGAGCTGTTCGGCTCGGGCAAGGTCCTGGGCACCTTCATGGTCGTGCGCTTGCTGCCGGCCGTCTTCTTCGGCCCGGTCGGCGGCTGGCTGGCCGACCGCTTCCCCCGCCGCTCGCTCATGATCGCCTGCGACGCCGGGCGGGCCGTGCTCATCCTAGGCTTCCTGTACGCCAAGAGCCTGCCGGCCTTCTTCGCGCTCGGCCTCCTCCTCTCCGCCATCGACAAGGTCTTCGCCGCGGCCCAGGGCGCGCTCCTGCCCAGCCTGGTCGCCAAGGACGAGCTCCTGGAGGCCAACTCGGCCTCCAAGATGATGCAGTCGGTCATCACCGTGCTGGGCCCCGCCGCGGGGGGCCTGCTGGTCGCCGCCTTCGCCTACGAGATCGTGTTCCTCCTGGACTCCCTCTCCTTCCTCGTCTCGGTCGTGTCCATCTGCCTGATCGCGGGCGGGCGGCAGGCCGCTTCGCAGGCGAGCGGGGAGGCCCCGTGGGCCGAGTTCCGCGCCGTGCGGGACTTCTTCGCACAGCGTCTCTCCCTGCTCTTCCTGACCCTCATCCGAGTCATCGACGCCCTGGGCTCCGGGGCCTTCAACACGGCCTTGCCCATCTTCGCCAAATCCCTCACCGTCAGCCGCGGCGCGGCCTACGGGTGGCTGGTCGGGGCCTGGGCCCTGGGCGAGTTCACGGGCGCCTTCGTGGTGAACCCGCTCGCCCGGAAGGCGGGAGTGAGCCGCGAGAAGCTCTTCGGGGCGGCGGTCGTCCTCATGGCCCTCGGGATGGGGCTCACCTTCCGCTGCGAGAGCGTGGGCCCCGCCCTGCTGGCCATCTTCATCGGCGGAGTGGGCGACGGGGTCTCGAACGTCCTCTTCAACACCGTCCTGATGCAGGAGACCCCCGACGCGCTGCGGGGCAAGGTGCTGGGCACGGTCATCGCCGTCGTCTACAGCATGGTCGCGGTGGGGATGACCCTCGCCGGCTTCGCCCTGGACGCCTTCCCGCTCCAGGCCGCCACGGACGCCGCCGTGGTCTTCATCGTGCTGGGCGTCCTCGCCGGCAGCGCCGCGTTCTTCAGGAGGAGGACCCCGTGAGCTTCCCGTTCAAACCCCGCGTGGCCGGCTGGGAGCTGACCTTGCGCTGCAACATGCGCTGCGTGCACTGCGGCTCCTCGGCCGGCGCGCCCCGGCCCGATGAACTCAGCGAGACGGAGGGCTTCAGCCTCATCGACCAGCTCGCCGAGCTTGGCTGCGAGGTGCTCACCCTCTCGGGCGGCGAGCCCCTGATGCATCCTTCCTGGCACAAGTACGCGCGGCGCCTCGTGGACGCCAAGGTCTCGACCTATCTGATCACCAACGGGCTCCTGCTCGAGGAGAACGTCCCGAAGGTCGTCGACTCCGGCCTGCGCCGCGTGGGCTTAAGCATCGACGGCATGGAGGAAGTCCACGACCGCATCCGCAATCACCCCGGGTCGTTCAAAAAGGCGATGGCCGCCTTCGACGCCGCCAAGAAAGCCGGGCTCTCCATCGGCGCCGTGACCCATGTCTCTCGGGCCAACCGGGAGGATCTCGAGGCGATGCACCGCAAGTTCACGGAGATGGGCCTGGACTTCTGGCAGGTGCAGATCACCTTCAAGCTCGGCCGCATGAAGGAGCACGAGGACTGGTCGCTCGACCCCCAGGACCTCCCGGACCTCGCCCGCTTCGTGCACGAGAAGCAGCAGGTGAAGGGCGGCCTGCGGGTGGTGCCCGGGGACAACCTGGGCTACTACTGCGAGCCGCCCATCCGGGAAAAGGAGTGGAAAGGGTGCTTCGCCGGGCGCCACCTCGTGGGCATCGACGCGGACGGCTCGGTGAA
>DMEZ01000027.1:10194-28427 GCA_003450735.1 Elusimicrobiota bacterium
CATCTGGGAGGACCCCCAGCGCTTCAAGTTCAACCGCTACTTCTCGACGGACATGCTGGAGGGGGCCTGCAAGGGCTGTCCCAAGGCCGAGCCTTGCCGGGCGGGCTGCACCGTGACCGCCTACTCGGCCACGGGCAGCCGCTTCAGCAACCCCTACTGCACCTACGCCGTCCTGCGGAAAGGATGATCCTTCCTCCGGCGTTGAAGGGCGCGGCCGCCCGTCTCGCCGTGCGCCGGCAGGAGCTTCAGGGCGTCCCCGTCTCCATCCTCAAGAACCCCGCCTCCCCGAGCCTGGGCGTCGTCTTCCTGTTCAAGGACGGCGTCGCCTACGAGCCGCAGGAGCTCTGGGGCATCGCGCACCTGCTCGAGCACATGGTCTTCCGGGGGACGGAGAAGCATCCCTCGCTCTACGAGGTCTCCCGGAGGGCGGAAAGCCTGGGGGGAAGGGTCTCGGCCTACTCCACGCGGGAGGCCACGGCGTTCTGGGTGAAGATGCCCCCGGGGGCGGAGGAGGAGGCCCTCGGCCTGCTCGTCGAGCTGCTGACCCGGCCGCTGCTGCGCCCCGACCACCTGGAGTCCGAGAAGACGGTCATCCGCCAGGAGCGCCTGCGCGAGCTCTCCAACCCCGGCCTCGCCGCCTCCCTGCTGCTCGAGGGGCTTTTGCTCCAGCCCGACCCGGCCTCGCGCCACCCCATCGGCTCCGAGGAGAGCGTGGCCGCCTTCGACTGCGCCCGCCTCCAGGAGCACCTCGCCCGCGCGTACCACCGCGGGGCCATGGCCGTGAGCGCGGCCGGCTGCCTGTCTCCCGATTTTGAGAAGAAGCTCGCTGCGGCCCTCGCGGCCTTCCCGACGGGGCCGGCGCGGAGGAAAGCTGCGTTCCGCGTCGCTTCGGCCGGGCCGGACGCCCCGGTCGTCCTGCTCTCGTCCCATCACAAGACCCAGGTGCACCTGTCCGCGGGCTGGCGCTTCCCGGCTTTCGAGGACGAGCGCTGGGCCTGGCAGGTTTTGAACGCCCTGCTGGGTGCGGGCTACACGAGCCTGCTCAACGTCCTCCTGCGCGAAAAGGAGGCCCTGACCTATCTCTGCACGACCAAGCTGGTCTTCCACGGCGAGGAAGGCCTGCTGAAGATCAACCTGGCCCTCGACGACAAGGACCTGGGGCGGGCCCTGCCTCTCATCGAAAACCTGCTTGCCGATGTCGCCGGGAAGAAGGTGCCGGAGGCGCTCTTCCAGGAGGCCGTCGTCCGGCACGCGGCCGGCCAGGTCTTCCAGCTCGAGGACCCGGTCGAGACGGCCCGCGCGCTGGGGCACGGGCTCCTGCGCGGCGGCGAGCCCTTCACCTTCTCCCGGGCGCTCGAGCGGCTCGAGGGGGTGGGCTTCGCCCAGGCGGCCGAGCTTGCCGGCAAGCTGACGCCCGCCGCACGGAAGCTCGTCCTGCACACCGGCTCTTCCCGGGCCCGGGAAGTCTTTCCCGACGCCGCAAGTATGTCATAATGAGGCTATGAGGAATCCCTGGTTCCTGCTCCTCCTGGCCCTCGCCGCCTTCGCCGGCTGCGGCCCCATCTGACCCTTGCCCGGCTCCGTTGAAAAGATTTTCGCCTGCGCCCGGCTCAACCTGCGGGTCGCCGCCCTCGCCCTCACCGGCCGCTGGCTCGATGAGAAGGCCGTGGCCGCCTCCTACGACCAGGCCGCCGAAGGCTACGACAAGAGCTGGCTGTCGCACCTGCGCTCGGTCACGGACACCCTCCTCTCCCAGCTGCCCCGGCCCGAACCCGGCGCCGTCCTGGACCTGGGCTGCGGGACGGGCTACGCGACCCGGCTGCTCGCCGAAGCGAACCCGACGCTGAAGGTCACGGGGGTGGACATCTCGGAAGGGATGCTCGCGCGGGCACGCGAGCGCCTCCAGGGCCGGGAGGTCGTCTTCGTCCAGGACGACATGCTCCGCTTCCTCCGCGCCCGCTCCGCCGGGAGCGCTTCGCTGATCGTCTCGGCCTGGTCCTTGGGCTACTCCAAGCCGCCGAGCATGCTCCTCGAGGCTGCGCGCGTCCTGGAGGCGGGCGGGACGCTCGCCTTCGTGGTCAACTACGCGGACACGATGGAGCCGGTCTTCACCGCTTTTCGGAAATGCCTGGCGCGCCACCCCGGCCTCGTGCGCCTGGCCGCCTGGCCCCGCTTCCCGGCGTCCTGGGAGGACCTCTCCCGGCCCCTGGAGCGCGGCGGCTTCGAGCTCGTCTGGCGCGAGGAGGGCTTCAAGGGCATCCCGCGTCCCGCCGAGGGCGCGGTCCTGCCCTGGCTGCTCAGGACGGGGGTGCTGGCCGGCTTCGACCGGATGCTGCCGCTGAGGGAAGGCGGGCCGGCCGCGGAGAGCTTCGAGAGCCTCCTCGCGGAGGACCCGACGCCCCTGCGTCATCACTACGCGGCCGTGGTCGCCAGGAAGGCATGAGACAGGCCTGGGCGCTCCTGCGGCTGCTGCTCGACCCGAGGGTCACCCGGGTCCCGGCCCGCGTGCTGAGGGAACTGGGGGCCAGGGGCAAGCGCCGCCTCCCCGCCGGGGTGAGCCGGGACCTGAGCGGAGCTCTGGGGCGCCTCAAGAGGCTCTCCTTCCTGCGCCGATGGCTCGACGGCGAGAGGCTGACGCGCCACGACGGACGCTGGGTGCTCAACAGCTTCCTGCCCCCCTTCCCCGGGCGGGCCTACGACCGGATGTTCGAGAACCTGCTCTCGGGGCGCAGGCTGAGCCCCGTCTCGGCCTACCTCGCCATCACGGCTGAGTGTCCCTACGACTGCTGGCACTGCAGCCTGAGCGGCCGCCGGGGGGGGAGTCTGGGCGAGGAGGCCTGGCGCTCCATCATCGCCGGGCTCCACGGGCTGGGGGCGAGCGTCATCGGATTCACGGGCGGCGAGCCGCTGGCTCGGCCGGACCTTCCCGGCCTGGTCGAAGCCGCTGTCGCCGGCGGAGCGGAGACCGTCGTCTTCACCTCCGGCGCCGGCATGACTTCCGAGAGGGCGTCGGCTCTGAAGCGGGCCGGTCTGTGGGCCTTCTGCGTGAGCCTCGACACCATCGATCCGGCCGAGTGCGGCCGCCTGCGGGGCGACGACGGCGCCTACGGCGCCGCCCTCGAGGCTCTGCGGATGGCGAGGCGTTCGGGCTTCTACACCATGATCGGCGCGGTGGCGACGCGGCCGTTCGTGGAGGGTCGGCTCTACGAGGGCCTCTACCGGCTCGCGCGGGCCGAGGGGGTGCGGGAGCTCCGGCTCGTCGAACCCATGCCCTGCGGGAAGCTTTCCGGGGCGGGCCAAGATGAGCACTTGCTCGAGCCCCGCCACACCGAGGAGCTCAAGCGCTTCCACGTCGAGACCAACCGGGCGGGGCGCGGGCCCAAGGTCTGCGCCTTCAACCGCGTCGAGGGCCCCGAGCTCTTCGGCTGCGGGGCGGGCACCCAGCACCTCTTCATCGACCCCGCCGGGGAGGTCTGCCCCTGCGACTTCACGCCCATGAGCTTCGGGAACGCCGCCCGGGAGCCCCTCGCCCTCATCTGGGAGCGCATGACCGCGGCCTTCGGCGCCCCGCGGAGGCGCTGCTTCATCCAGACGCACCACGGCCTGCTGGACAAGCACGCCGAAGGCGGCGTCCCGCTGCCTTTGGAGGCCAGCCTGCGGGTCTGCGCCGAGGCGGGCCGGGAGCCTTTGCCTGACTACTTCAAGATGGTGATCGGGGAGGAGTGAGCCATGGCCATACGCAAGATCGACCACGTGAGCATCCTGACAAGGGACGCGGAGAAGACCCTCTCGTTCTACCGGGACCTCCTCGGCTTCCGGCTGGAGCAGAAGCGCGAGCATCCGGAGCTGGGCATGAACCTGTACCTGCTCGAGGCGCGGGGGGACCGCGTCGAGGTGCTCGAGCCTCTCAAACAGGGGGGGGAGGGGGGCTTGAAGCACGTGGCCTTCCTGTCGGACGACATCGACGCCGACCTCGAGGCCTTCAAGGCGAAGGGGGCGGCGCTCGTCCACAAGGAGGTCCAGCGCCATGGCGCGGTCTCGTTCTTCTTCGTCCGGGCCCCCGCGGGCGAGCTCGTGGAGGTCATTGCGCACGGCTGACATGCTATAATCCGGTGCCGGTCCAAACTCAGGAGGGTGTCAATAATGAAGAACAGCAAGCGCGGCTTCACGCTCATCGAGCTCATGATCGTGGTCGCGATCATCGGTATTTTGGCTGCCATCGCCATCCCGAAGTTCGCCGAGCTCATCCGGAAGTCCAACGAAGGCGCGACCAAGGGCAACCTGGGCGGCATCCGCTCCGCGCTGAGCATCTATTACGGGGACATGGAAGGCCTGTATCCGGCCACCCCGGATGCTCTCACGATCAGCGGGAAGTACATGTCGGCCATCCCGAAGGCGAAGGCCCCGAACTACCACACGGACATCGCGACGGTGTACGTGGGCAACGGGACCGCGGCCATCAACGACGCGGCCGGCTGGGCGTACAGCAACGTCAACACGGACGCGAACTTCGGCTCGCTGTGGGTGAACTGCACCCACACGGACACGAAGAGCAGCGTCTGGACGACCTACTGACCGCCTGACCTGCGCAAGAAGAAAGGCCCCCCGGCTCTAGCCGGGGGGCCTTCTTATTGGTGGTTTCTCAGAGCTCCAGCTTCTGCAGCGCGCGCCTCACGAGCATGACGCAGAGGGCGGCGAAGGCTCCGAGCGCGAGGAGCGTCCCCGGCATCTCCCCCATCCTCGCCTGCAGGCTCTCCCCGAAAGCGGTCATGCCCGGAGCGAACCTCCAGGCCACGACGATCAGCAGGCCCGCGATGCAGCCGCCGGCCACGAGCCCCGTGGAGTAGAGCATGCCCGAGGAGATCTCGCTCTCGTCCTGCTTCCCCCGGATGCGGTCGGAGATCCAGCGCATCGCGCCGCCCACGAAGATGGGGAAGGTCGTGGAGATGGGCAGGTAGGCGCCCACGGCCCAGGCCAGGCCGCTCACCCCGCAGAGCTGGACGGTCACCGACAGGGCCGCCCCGACGAAGATGTAGCCCCAGGGCAGGTCGCGCGAGAGGACCCCCTGGATGATGGTGGCCATCAGGGTGCCCTGCGGCGCGGGCAGGCGCTCGGAGCCGATGGGGCCCATGGGCGAGTTGTGCATGGCGATGATGGTGAAGCCGATGACCGCGACCGAGACCAGGACGCCGATGAGGAGGCCGATCTGCTGGTGGAGGGGGGTCGCGCCCACCAGGTAGCCCGTCTTCAGGTCCTGAGAGGTGGCGCCCGCGTTGGCGGCCGCGATGCAGACGATGGCGCCCACGGCGAGCGCGGCGGCCTGGGCCGCGGCCTGCTTGGAGGGGTCGTCGGCCCAGCCCGCGAGCACGAAGATGAGGCAGGTGCCGAGCAAGGTCGCGATGGTCATGCCCGAGATGGGGTTCGAGGAGGAGCCGATGAGTCCCACGATGCGCGAGGAGACCGCGACGAAGAAGAAGCCGAAGACCACGATGAGCACGCTGACCAGGAAGTACCAGGGGAAGCCCACCGGCATCGTCTGGATGAAGGGGATGAGCAGGGCCATGGCGAGCGAGCCCAGGACCACCCACGTGATGGGGATGTCCAGTTCCGTGCGCAGCTTCTGGACGGCTCCGGCCCCGCCCCGCATCTCCTTGAACGAGTCGCGCACGGAGGAGAAGATGGTGGGCAGGGTGTGCAGGAGGGTCATGAGCCCCGCCATGGCCACGGCGCCCGCCCCGATGTAGCGGATGTAGGCGCGATAGAACCATTCCGCCTGATTGTGGGAGTCGATCCAGCCCTGCGTGAAGCCGAGCTTCAGGAGGTCGGCCTGGACCGTCTCGACCGGGACGAACATGGAAAGGAGGGGGATGAGGGCCAGCCAGGAGAGCACGCTGCCCGAGACCATGATGCCGGCCAGGCGCGGGCCGATGATGTAGCCCACGCCCAGGTACTCGGGGGTGATCTCGCTGGTGAGCTGGGCGTTCTTGTAGACCGCGCCTGGACCCGTGTCGAGGAGCTTGGGGACCTCCTTCCAGAGCGCGAGGAGCTTGTTGAGGCCCGTGTAGAGGATCGCGACCCAGAAGCCCGAGAAGACGGTCTTGGCCATCTCGCCGCCCCGCTCGCCGGCGATGAGCACCTCGGCGCAGGCGGTGCCTTCCGGGTAGGGCAGGGTCCCGTGCTCCTTGACGATGAGGGCCCTGCGCATCGGCACCATCATGAGCACCCCGATGATGCCGCCCGCCGCGGCGAGGGTCACGATCTGCAGGAGGTTGAAGTACTCCTTCGCGCCGCCGCTGGCGATGAAGAGGAAGGCGGGGACGGTGAACACGACCCCGGCCGCGATGGACTCCCCGGCGGAGCCGATGGTCTGGACGATGTTGTTCTCCAGGATGGTGGACTTGCCGACCTTCTTGAACACCGCGATGGAGAGCACCGCGATGGGGATGGAGGCCGAGACGGTCAGGCCGGCGCGCAGGGCCAGGTAGACGGTGACGGCGCCGAAGAGCACGCCGAAGACGGCGCCTAGGATGATGGCCTTCGGGGTGAACTCGGCGATCCGCTGATCGTGCGCGATAAAGGGCTTGAACTCGGCCATGGCGTTCTCCTGTCGCTGTTTTGCGCGAGGCGTATCATACCAAGTTGAGCCCGGATTCTTGATATCATTGCCATCAAGTCGGCTACCGGAGGCGCAATGGCGAAGCTCTATTTCTACTACTCGGCGATGAACGCGGGCAAGAGCACCTGGCTGCTCCAATCCTCCCACAACTACCACGAGCGGGGCATGGAGACCCTGATGTACGTCCCCCTCATCGACGCCCGCTTCGGCCAGGGCAAGGTGACCTCCCGCATCGGCATCAGCCGCGACGCGGTCTCCTTCGACTCCAAGTTCGACTTCTTCGCCCACGCGGCCAAGGCCCTCCAGGACGACCCCAAGGTCCGCTGCGCGCTCATCGACGAGGCTCAGTTTTTGACGAAGGCTCAGGTCGAGCAGCTCAAGCGCATCACCGTCGAGCTCAAGATCCCGGTCCTCGCCTACGGGCTGAGGACGGATTTCATGGGGGAGCCCTTCGAGGGCAGCAAGTACCTGCTCTCGTGGGCCGAGGACCTCGTTGAGATCAAGACCATCTGCCACTGCGGGCGCAAGGCCACCATGACCCTGCGCGTCGACCCGAAGGGCCGCGTCCTGCGACAGGGCGAGCAAGTCCAGATCGGCGGCAACGAGAGCTATATCTCCGTGTGCTGGCGGCACTTCACGGGCGGCCAGCCCCAGGCGTCCTGAGAGCTCGGCGGGCCGAGATTAATCTTGACAAAATACATCATGTATGTATACTATGTAGGTAGGTACGGCGTAGAGCCGTAGGGAGGCTTTATGAGCAGGTTCAAGATCGGAGCGTGGGCGTTGGGCGCGGCGGCCGCCGTCGCTCTGGCGGCGGCGGTCGGAGTGCGGGCTAACTGCGGCGCGTGCGACTCGGACGGGAAGGGGGGGGCCAAGGCCGCGGCGCACGCCCACGCCAAGGCGTGCCTGATGCGCATCGAGGGCGCCGAGACGAAGGTGGAGAAGACCGCCCAAGGGGTCGTCATCTCGGTCACGGGGAAGGACGCGCAGACCGTTGCAAAGATCCAGGCCGCCGCGGCGGACATCGGCAAGGGCTGCGACTGCTCCAAGGGGTGCCCAATGATGAAGGGGGACAAGGTCGGCAAGTTCTCCTGTCCGATGAAGGGCTGCTACCATGGGGAGAAGACGAAGGACGGCAAATGCCCTAAGTGCGGCATGAAGCTGGAGAAAGACAAGAAATAAGGCCTAGCTTCGCCTGCCCTATACCGGGGGCCGTCTTACCCGCAGGGGCCATGTCAGGGGAGTCCTCCTTCGGCATACTGAGGGGGTGAAGACGCTGTTCAGGGCCCTCGCGGGGCTCGCGGCCGCCGTTTGTCCGGCGGCCGCGCAGACCCTCGTCCTGCCCGCACCGCGCCTGGCCCTTCCCGTTGCGCCCATCGCGCGCCCGCTCGCGCAGGCGCTCCTGCGCGAGTTCTTCGCCAGGCTCGATGAAAAACTGAAAGCCGGCTGATTCCCTTCAACAGGGTCGTTTGCGCCGCCATCCCTGGGCCTTGACATAGTGTCATATCAACACTATAATAGTGTCATAGATACACTTTTGGAGGCCCGCCATGATCGGAATCCAGTACGCCAAGTCGGACCCCACGACCTACGTCCTGCACTACCAGAACGGCCAGGTCCGGCGCGAAGGGGCGGGGCTCTCCTTCCTCTATTTCGCGCCCGTTTCCACGATCATCAAGGTCCCGCTTGGGAGCCGGGACCTGCCCTTCGTCTTCAGCGAGACGACCCTGGACTTCCAGGAGGTCGCCATCCAGGGGCAGCTCTCCTACCGGGTGCGGGAGCCCCGGAAGCTGGCCGCCATGCTGGATTTCAGCGCCGCTCCGGACGGCGGGCTGAACCCGGAGGGGCTCGAACAGCTGGGGACGCGGCTCGTCCTGGCCGCTCAGGTGCTGACCCGTTCCATCGTCCAGAGGCGGCCCCTGCGGGAGGCCCTCGTCAGCCTGGACGCCATCGTGGCCGAGGTGCGCGGGGGGCTCTCCCAGGCCGAGGCCGTGGGGATGCTCGGCGTCGAGATCCTCTCGGTCTCGGTGCAGGGCATCCGCCCCGCGCCCGAGATGGCCAAGGCCCTCGAGGCCGAGGCCCGCGAGCGCCTCAAGAAGGAGGCCGACCTGGCCATCTACGAGCGCCGCAACGCCTCCGTCCAGCAGGAGCGCATCATCAAGGAGAGCGAGCTCGCCACCGAGCTCTCGGTCGAGGAGCGCCGGGCCGCCCTGGTGGAGCAGCGCGCGGCGAACGAGCGCAAGTCCGCGGAGAGTCAGGCCTACCAGCTCGAGGCCGTCCTCAAGCCCCTGCGGGACATGGACTGGCGCGTCCTCTCGGCGGTGTCCGCCGGCGGGGTGAGCCCGGGACTCATGATCGCTTCCGCGTTCCGCGACCTGGCGGAGAACGCGCGGAAGATCGGCCAGCTCAACGTGTCGCCCGAGCTCCTGCAGTCCCTGCTGAAGAAGGACGGAGGCTGAGTCCATGTACGAGAAGGTCGTGCTGGTCACGCGGGCGACGCGGCTTGAGGGGCTCGTGGAGCGCTTCAACTCGCGCGGGCAGGCCCAGTTCTACCTCGAGCATGCCGGGGAGGACTTCTCGGAGTACCAGCGCGAGCACGACGCCTACCAGCGCTCTCTCGAGACCCTGCGCCGCTCCCTGGACACGGGGCTCAAGCTGCAGGCGCTGGACCGGCGCTTCGTGCCGACCTACCTCTTCACGGAGGAGGACGTCGTGGTCGCCCTCGGGCAGGATGGCCTCGTCGCCAATACGGCCAAGTACGCGGGAAGCCAGCCCATCGTGGGCGTGAACCCGGACCCCGAGCGCATCGACGGGATCCTCCTGCCCTTCACCCCGGTGCAAGCCGGGGCGGCGCTCGAGGGCGTCCTGGAGGGGAAGGCCCGGCTTCGGGCCGTGACCCTCTGCGAGGCCTCGTTGAACGACGGCCAGAAGCTCCTGGCCTTCAACGACCTCTTCATCGGGGCCCGGAGCCACGTGTCGGCGCGCTACCGGATCGCCTTCAACGGCTCGAGCGAGACCCAGCTTTCCAGCGGGCTCATCGTGTCCACGGGGGCCGGCTCGACCGGGTGGCTCTCCTCCCTGTTCAACATGGCCGCGGGAGTGGCCGCCTTCCGGGGCGGGGGGGGCTTCGAGCCCCTCCGGCTGGACTGGGAGGACCCGCGCCTGGTCTTCGTCGTACGGGAGCCCTTCAGGAGCCGAGCCTCCTCGGCCGGCATCGCGGCGGGCATCCTCGAGCCGGACGGGACGCTCGAGCTCTCCTCCCTGATGCCCTCGGGCGGGGTGATCTTCAGCGACGGGGTCGAGCAGGACGCCCTGGCCTTCGACTCGGGGGCGCGTGCGCGCGTGCGCGCCGCGGCGCAGAAGGCCCGGTTGGTCATCTGAGCCTCTTAGGTTATATACTCTGCCCATGAGCGCAATCCGCGTGGCGGTGGACGTGGTCATCCTCGCGATCCGCGAGGGGAAGCTCCAGGTCCTGCTGGTCAAGCGCCGCTATGCGCCCTTCCAGGGACGCTGGGCCATCCCCGGCGGCTTCGTAAAGGAAGAAGAGTCCCTGGAGAGCGCCGCCCAGCGCGAACTGGAGGAAGAGACCGGCGTCCGGGACGTGTACCTCGAACAGCTCTACTCCTTCGGCGACCCCGGCCGGGACCCGCGGGGCCGGATCGTCTCCGTCTGCTACTTCGCCCTGCTGTCCTCCGGGGACATCGCCCCGAAGGCCGGCACCGACGCGGCGGACGCGGGCTGGTTCGCGGCGTTCCAGCCGCCCCCGCTGGCTTTCGATCATGCCAGGATCCTCGACTACGCCCTCCTGCGCCTGCGCTACAAGCTCGAATGGACCACGGCCGGGTTCCAGCTTCTCCCCAAGAAATTCACCCTAACCGACATCCAGAAGGTCTACGAGGCCGTCCTGAACAAGAGGCTGGACAAGCGCAACTTCCGCCGCAAGCTCGCCCTCCTCGACGTCCTGGAGCCCCTGCACGAGTACCGCAGCGAGGGGGCCCAGCGCCCCGCGAGGCTCCACCGGTTCTCCGCGAAGAAGTTCGAGCTGCTCAAAGACAAAGGCATCCTGTTCCCATTCTAGCTCCCTGCTGAGATCTGGGTCTTGACATAGTGTCAATCGTACACTATACTAAGTGTATATGAAACACTTAGTAGCCGCAGGCTCCGCCCCCGGCCGCGACCACGCCCTGCTCGAGCGCCCCAACCAGGACGCCTGGGCCGCGGTCGAGGGCGCCTGGGGCGCCGCGGCGGTGGTCTGCGACGGCTGCGGCAGCGAGCCTCACAGCGGGGTCGGGGCCCGCCTCGGGGCGGCCATGGCCGCCTCGCTCATCGGCCGGCAGATGGAGGCCGCAGGCCGGCTCGACCTCGAGCTCCTGCGCGTCCAGATGCTCTGCCGGCTCGACCTGATCGTCCGCACGGCCGCCATCGACGCGCGCGAGCACCTGCTCTTCACCCTCGTGGGGGCGGTCTCGGCCGAGGAGGCCCTGGTCTTCGCCTGCGGGGACGGGCTCTGGGCCGTGGACGGGGCGGTGAGCCGCCTGGGGCCCTTCCCGGAGAACCGGCCGCCCTACCTGGCCTACGGGCTCGAGGGCGTTCCGGTCGGCTTCGAGCGGCTCTACCAGGGGCCCGCCTCATCCGTCTGGGTCGGCACGGACGGGGCCGCGGACGCGCCGGCGGAGCTCTTCGCCTGCGAGGAGCGGCTTCTGCGCAACCCGGACATGGTCCGCCGCACGCTCCGCCGCCAGCGCTTCGCCGACGACGCGACCCTGGCCCTCATCGTCAGGAGGCCCTTATGAAGGAGGCGCTCCTGGGCGGCCGCCGGATCCGGCTCGACCCCGCGAAGCTTCTGGGCACGGGGGGGGAGGCGGACGTCTTCGACATCGGCGGCGGCCTGGCCCTCAAGCTCTACAAGGGGCCCGACCATCCGGACTACCGGGGCCTGGCCAGCCAGCAGAGCGGCGCCCGGGAGCGCCTCGACGGCTGCGCCGCCAAGCTCGGGGACTTCCCGCCCTCCCTCCCGCCCAGGGTGGTCGCGCCCCTCTCCCTCGCCACGGACCGGGGCGGGCACGTCGTCGGCTACTCCATGCGCCTGGTGCCGGACGCAGATCCGCTCAACCGCTGGGCCGAGCCGGGCTTCCGCCGGAGCGTCCCGCCCGCCCTGGTGGCGCCCCTCTTCCTCGACCTCTACGCCACCGTGGCGCGCCTGCACGAGGCCGGCGTCGTCATCGGGGACTTCAACGACCTCAACGTCCTGGTCTCCGCCGGCCTGGCCCACCTCATCGATGCGGACAGCTTCCAGTACGGGCCCTATCCCTGCACGACCTACACCGAGCGCTTCGTGGACCCGCTCTGCTGTTCGCGCGGCGGCCTGCGGCCGGTCCGCCCCCACGGCGAGGCGAGCGACTGGTACGCCTTCGAGACCCTGCTCTTCCAGTCGCTCCTCCTGGTGCATCCCTACGGGGGCGTCCTACCCGGCGCCGGCCGTCCCGCGGAGCGCATCCTCAACCGCGTCACGGTGCTCGACCCCCGCGTGCGCTACCCCAGGCCCGCCATCCCGTGGGGCGCGCTCCCCGACGACCTGCTCCAGCGCTTCCACGCCACCTTCGCGCTGGACGCCCGCGGCCCCTTCCCACGGGGCCTGCTGGAGTCCTTGCGCTGGACTCGCTGCCGCTCCTGCGGAGCCGTGCATGCAAGGGAGCGGTGCCCGAACTGCGCCGGCCCGGCTCCCGCGGCGGTGCGGGAGGTGCTCACGGTGCATGGGCGCATCCGAGCCGAGCGCCTGCTGCTCACCCGGGGCGAGGTCGTCGCCGTGGGCCCGGAGGGCTGGCTGGTCTACGAGAACGGGGAGTTCCGCCGGGAGGACGGCCAAGTCGCCTTCCGCGGCCCCCTGCGCCCCGGGGCGCGCTATTTCCTCTCGAAGCGCGGCGCCCTCACGGCCCAGCGCGGCGAGGCCTTCGCGCACTCGGGCGGCCGCTCCTGGTGGGAAAGAGACGGCGCGCTCTGGCGCGAGGGGCCCCTGGGCGACGAGAGGGTCGGCGAGGTGCTCGCGGGGCAGACGCGCTTCTGGGCGGGCCCCGAGTTCGGCTTCGGCTTCTACCGCGCGGGCGGGCTCACCGTGGCCTTCGTCTTCGACGCGGCCCGCCGGGGGCTCAACGACGGGGTGGCCCTCGACCTGCGCGGCCGCCTGCTCGACGCGGACTGCGTGTTCGGCGACGGCCGGGCCTGGCTCTTCCTCGAGCTCGAGCAGGGCGGCCGCCTCTCTCGGCGGTGCGTCCTCATCCTCCGGGACGGGCGCGTCGCCGCCAGCCTGGACTCGCCGCCCTGGCTCGAGTCCCTGCACGGCGCCTGCGCCGCGGGGCCCTACCTCTTCGTCCCCACGGACGGGGGCGTCGTGCGGGTGGAGGAGTCCCTCTCGCGGTGGACAAAGTACCCGGAGACGGAGCCGTTCGTCGACAGCGGATCGCGCCTCGCGGCCGCGAGCGGGGGACTCCTCGCCGCCGGCCGCCGGGAGATCGTGAAGCTATGTCTCAAACAGGAGGTCGCGCCATGACCGTCAAGACCGCGCCGGCCCTGCCGGCATTCTACGACCCCGCCAACGCGGGGCGCTGGGACTACGCGCCGGACCAGCAGGCGCTCTTCGCCGCCGCCGCCGAGTGGCGGCGGGAGCACGCCGTCAGGCCTGCGGCGTCGGACCGCTTCTCGGTCCACCTGCTCCTCATCGACGCGCAGAAGGACTTCTGCTTCCCGAAGGGCGCGCTCTACGTCGCGGGCCGCTCGGGACAGGGGGCCATCGAGGACAGCCGCCGCACCGCGGAGTTCATCTACCGCAACCTGGGAGTCCTCACGAGCATCACCACGACCATGGACACGCACTTCGCCTACCAGATCTTCTTCCCGTCGTTCTGGGAGGACGCGGATGGGAAGCCCTTGGGGGCCTACCGCGAGATCTCGGCCGACGAGGTGGCGCGGGGGGAGGTCCGCCCCTCGCCCATGGTCGCCAAGTGGCTCTGCGGCGGCAACTACGCCTGGCTCCTCAAGCAGGCGCTCCACTACTGCGCCGAGCTCGAGAAGGCGGGGCGCTACAAGCTCTACCTCTGGCCGCCGCACTGCCTGCTGGGCAGCGACGGCCACGCCCTGACGGGGCTGCTGCACGAGGCGCGCCTGTTCCAGTCTTTCGTGCGCGGCGCGCAGTCCTGGGTCGAGGTCAAGGGGGGCAACCCGCTCACCGAGAACTACTCGGTCTTGCGGCCCGAGGTGCTCTCGCGCCACGACGGAGCGCCGCTCGCGCAGCGCAACGCCCTGTTCCTCAAGACCCTGCTCTCCTCGGACGCGGTCGTCGTCGCGGGGCAGGCGGCGAGCCACTGCGTGAAGAGCTCCATCGACGACCTGCTCTCGGAGATCCTGGCCAACGACCCCGAGCTGGCGAAGAAGGTGTACCTCCTGACCGACTGCATGTCCTCGGTCACGGTGCCCGACGGCAAGGGCGGCTTCCTGGCCGACTTCACCCCGCAGGCCGAGGCGGCGTTCCAGCGCTTCGCGGACGCGGGGATGCGCCTGGTGCGCTCGACTGACCCGGTCGAATCCTGGCCGGGGATCCGGCTCTAGGAGGCTCTATGACCGACCCCAAGGAGATGCTGAAGGCGGCGCACGAGGAGGGCGAGCTCTCGGACGCGGCGATGCAGGCGCTCTCCATACCGGACCTCGGCGCGCAGATCCAGGCCGGGCTCGGGGTGCATTCCGACGACGTGCCGGCGAGCGAAGTGGTGCTGGTCACAATGATGCCCGACGACTCGGGCTCGATCCGCTTCGGCTCGAACGCCCAGGCGGTGCGGGACGGGCACAACCTGGTGCTCGACGCCCTCGCGGCGTCCAAGTCCAGGGAGGGCGTCCTCGTGCACACGCGCTACCTCAACGGCCGGGTGCTCTACCCCTACTGCGGGCTCTCCGGCGCCTTGCGCATGGACCCGCACAACTACGACCCCTCGCTGGGGACGCCGCTCTACGACCAGTCGGTGGTCCTGCTCGGCACCGTGCTGGCCAAGGCGCGCGAGTTCGCCGAGGCGGGCGTGCCGGCCCGGACCGTGACGCTCCTCATCACGGACGGGGCCGACGAGAGCTCCCAGCGCTCGCGGGCATGCGACGTGGCGGCGCTGGTCAAGGACATGCTCAAGGCCGAGCGGCACATCGTGGCCGCGCTGGGCGTCGACGACGGCGGGACGGACTTCCGCCGGGTGTTCCAGGAGATGGGCATCGAGGACCGTTGGATCCTCACGCCGGGGAACGGGGCGGGCGACATCCGCAGGGCCTTCGCCCTCTTCTCCCAGTCGGCCGCACGCGCGAGCCGGGGGGGCGGGAACTTCTCCAAGGTCTCGCTCGGGGGGTTCACAGCGCCATGACCGGCTCCTCCGCCCTGCTCACGGACCTCTACCAGCTCACGATGGCGCAGGGCTGGTGGAGGTCCGGGCTGGCCCGGCGCGAGGGGGCGTACCACCTGTACTTCCGGGAGAACCCCTTCGGCGGGAGCTGGGCGCTGGCCTGCGGTCTCGAAAGCGCGGCGGCCTTCATCGAGGGCTTCCGCTTCGCGGAGGGCGACCTCTCGTACCTGGCCGGCCTGCCGGGCTCGGATGGCCAGCCCCTCTTCGAGCCCGGCTTCCTGGCCTTCCTGCGCGCCCTGAGGCTCTCGGTGGACGTGGACGCGATGCGGGAGGGGACCCTGCTTTCCGCGCCGGAGCCCCTGCTGATGGTGCGGGGCACGCTCATCGAGTGCCAGCTGCTCGAGACCGCCCTGCTCAACCTCCTGAACTTCCAGACCCTCATCGCGACCAAGGCCGCGCGCATCGTCCTGGCGGCGCGCGGCGCGCCGGTGCTGGAGTTCGGTTTGCGGCGGGCCCAGGGGCCCGACGGCGGCGTGAGCGCGAGCCGGGCGGCCTATGTCGGCGGCTGCGCGGCCACTTCGAACCTACTGGCCGGCAAGCGCTTCGGCATCCCGGTGCGAGGCACGCACGCGCACAGCTGGGTGATGTCCTTCGAGGACGAGCTCGAGGCCTTCGAGGCCAACGCGCACGCCTCGTCCGGGGACTGCGTGTTCCTCGTGGACACCTACGACACCCTGGAGGGCGTGCGCCGCGCGGTCGAGGTGGGCCGCCGGCTGCGCTCGGCGGGCCGCCGTCTCGCCGGCATCCGGCTCGACTCGGGCGACCTGGCCGAGCTCAGCCGGGAGGCCCGGCGCATCCTCGATGAGGCCGGCTTCGAGGACGCGCTCATCTCGGCCACGGACGACCTCGATGAGCACCGCATCGCGGAGCTCCTCGAACGGGGGGCGCGCATCGATGTCTGGGGCGTGGGCACCCGGCTCGTCACGGGGCACGGCCAGCCGGCCTTGGGCGGGGTGTTCAAGCTCTCGGCCCTTAGGGAGCCAGGCGGGCCGTGGCGGGACGTCGTGAAGGCGGCGGGCGGGGGGAGGAAGGCGTCGTACCCGGGCCTCCTTCAGGTCCGCCGCCTGGCCGGCGGGAACGACGTGATCTACGACCTGCGGCGTCCTCCGGACGAGCCCGGGGAGGACCTGCTCGTCCCCGTGTTCCGGGGAGGGCGCCGCGTCCTGCCGGCCGAGAGCGTGGAGGAGGCCCGCGCGAGGGCGCGGGCTCAACGGGGCTCGCCCCCGAGGGTGAGCCTCGAGCCGGGCTACGCCGAACGGCGTGAAGCGCTCCTCGAGAGCAAGCGCGGAGCGCCGGCAAACCGCTAGAATCTGCGCATGGAACAGGGCCAAGGCTTGGCGGGAAAGATCCTCTCGGGCGCCGCCGCGCTGACGGGCGGCGTCGCGGCGGGCGCGGCCGCCCTCGTCGGGCTGCTGAGTTTCTCGCTCCTCCTGCCGGTCTGGACGGGGCGCTATACGTTCTACATCGCCGTCTTCGGCGCGGCCGTCTTCGCCGGGCTGACGCGGCGCTGGTGGAAGCCCTGGCCCGCTGGGCCCTTCCTCCTGCGCCTGGGCTCGCTGGTCATGGCCGTCTGGGTCGTCGTCGCCGCCGTGCACGGGGTCGTGCACCGGCGCTTCGACCGGTACCGAGGGGAGCTCAAGGCGAAGGGCCTGCCCGTGAGCCTGGCCGAGTTCGCGGAGACCCTGCCCGACGACCGCTACGGCGAGGCCGCCTACGAGGCGGCGTTCGCGCGGCTCGACCCTGAGGGGAAATGGCCGGGCTTTGTCGCCGAAACCAAGGTCGAGCGTTGGAGCGCCGATTCGGGCAAGAAGACGGAGTCCCTCGTGCGCTCGGCGGAGCCGGCCCTTCTTAAGGAGCTCGTTCCGCTCTCCGGCCGCTTCTCGCGCTATAAGAAGGTCGACTACGCCGCCGCGGGCCGGAGACCTTTCGACACCCAGCTCCCGAAGTTCGGGCCGCTCATGAAAGCCGCCAACATGCTCAAGCTCTGCGCGGCCTGGCGCGCCTGGCGCGGGGAGCCCGAGAAGGCCTGGGCGCACGTGCGCCTGCTCCTGGACATGGGCGACCTGATCCTGACGGAGCGCTCGGCTCTTGCGAAAGCCGTCGTCCTCCGGCTCCGCCGCTTCGCCGCGGAGGCTGCCCTGATGGTCAAGCTCAACGCTCCCGGCGCCGCGCTTCCCAAGGACTTGGCGGCCCGCTTCAAGAAGGCCGCGGTGGAACGGCCCATGAGCGAGGGCCTCGAAGCCGAGGTCGCGATGTGGCTCGACATGAGGGATTCCTTCGAGCGTGAGCCGGCCCTGGGGGCTGGAGTCTGGGGCGGTCCGGATGCCGCCTTCTTCGAACGCGCTCTCGGGCGTTGGGCGGTCGCCATGGGCTTGATGGATGTGAATATCCAAGCCAGCGCCGAGCATCACTCCAGCTGGACCCAAGTCGAGAGCCCCGACCAGCTTCGCGAGCTCGAGAGGCGCGAGAGGGAGCTCGAGGACCTCCCCCTCTGGCCCTGCATGCTTGCGCGGCTGGCGACCCCGAGGTTCTCGGGTCTCCTGGAGAAGCAGGCGGATTTGCAGGCCCTCCTGCGTCAAACCGCCGGCCCCGGGCTCTTTCGGCGCGCGCAAACAGATCTTCCTCACCTTCGCGCCCTGGCCGTGGATGACGGGCGGCGCTGACACGCCGAACTTCCTACAATATCCTCCGTGCCCGCCCTCTCGACCCGCGGCCTGCTCAAGCGCTACGGCTCCCTGACCGCCGTGGACGGCGTGGACCTCGACGTCCCGGAAGGCGAGGTGCTCGCCCTGCTCGGGCCCAACGGCGCGGGCAAGACCACCTTCATCAGCATGCTCTGCACCCTCATCCGTCCCGACGGCGGCACGGCGCAGGTGGCCGGGCACGACGTCCTGACGGAGGGGCTGGCCGTGCGCCGGAGCATCGGCATCGTGTTCCAGGAGCCCAGCGTCGACGACCTGCTCACCGGGCGGGAGAACCTCCAGCTGCACTCCATGCTCTACGGCGTGCCGCGCCGCGAGATCCCGGGCCGGATCGAGAGGATGCTCGAGGCCGTGGGCCTGAGCGCGCGCGCCGACGACCTCGTGCGCGCCTACTCCGGCGGCATGCGCCGGCGCCTCGAGATCGCCCGAGGGCTCATCCACGAGCCGCGCATCCTCTTTTTGGACGAGCCCACCCTGGGCCTC
>DMEZ01000027.1:28540-63622 GCA_003450735.1 Elusimicrobiota bacterium
GGACGAGCCCACCCTGGGCCTCGACCCGGCCAGCCGCCGGGCGGTCTGGCAGCATATCCGCGAGCTCAAGGCCCGGGCCGGGGCGACCATCCTGCTGACCACCCACTACATGGAGGAGGCCGACGACCTCGCCGACCGGGTGGCCATCATCGACCAGGGCCGCATCCGGGAGCTGGGCACGCCGGAGGAGCTCAAGCGCAAGGTGGGCGGGGACATCGTGGTCCTCAAGGGCCCCATGGGCCCCGAGGCCTTCGAGGGGCTCCCCTTCGTCAAGGAGATATCCCGTGAGGAAGGGCGCCTGCACCTCACGGTGGCCGACGCCCCGCGCAACCTCAAGGCCCTGCTCGACCGCTGCCCGGAGCTCGAGGAGGCGGAGGTCCGGCGGGTGACCTTGGACGACGTGTTCCTGAAGTTCACCGGCCGGCAGATCGCCGAAGAGGGGGGGGAGGGCTCGGTGTTCGACCGCATCGCCGCCTTGGGGAAGACGCGGTGAGCGAGCTCAACGCGGTCTGGGCCCTCGTTCTGAGGGAGGTCAAGATCTACGTCCGCGAGAAGGAGCGCATCATCGCCATCCTCGTCTCCCCGCTCCTCTTCCTGTTCGTGATGGGCCGCGGCCTCTCGGGGGTCAGCCCGGCGCCGGGCTTCGACTACCAGCAGTTCATCTTCCCGGGCATCCTGTGCATGGTCATCCTCTTCACCGCCATCACCTACGGTCTCTACATCATCTGGGACAAGCGGCTGGACTTCCTCAAGGAGGTCTTGGCCGCGCCCATCTCGCGGAGCACCCTGTTCTTCGGCAAGGCCCTGGGCGGCATGGCCGGAGCGGTCGTGGAGGCCTTCATCCTCCTGCTCATCGGCGCCTTCTTCATCCTGCCCATCGGGCCTCTGCAGATGCTCGCCGCGCTCGCGCTCTCGACGCTCTTCGCGTTCCTGCTGGCCGGCATCGGGCTGGGCCTCGGCGCGCGCATGAAGAGCATGGAGGGCTTCGGGCTGGTCATGAGCTTCCTGACCTGGCCGATGTTCTTCTTCAGCGGCGCGCTCTTCGACCTCACCCAGGCCGGGCCGCTGCTGCGCTGGGCGGCCCTGCTCGACCCTTTCACCTACTGCGTGGACCTCATGCGCCGCGTCCTGCTGGGCTGGAGCGTGTTCCCCTGGCCCGCGGACCTGGCCGCGGTGCTGGCCTTCTCGGCACTCGCCGCGGTCTGGGGGGTGCTTTCGTTCGGGAGGCTCCAGCAGACCCGCTGAACCGGAGAAACGACATGAAGCGGACGCTCTTGACGCTGCTCCTCCTTTCGCTGGCGGCCGCGGGCCTTCAGGCGAGCACGGTCGCGGTCACGGGGGACGTCGCGGACTGGCAGGGGGAGGCGGTCGCGGACCTCATCCTGGCCGAGCCGTCCGTCGAGGCCGTCCTGCTGGCCGGCGACACCGACAACAGCAAGAAGACCGATCTCGAAAGCTTCCGGAGGCTTTACAGCGGCGCCTGGGGCCGGCTCATCCCGAAGATCCGTCCCGCCCCCGGCAACCATGAAAGCTATGCCGCCCCGCCCTTCAGCGGCTACAAGGTCTTCTGGGGGACCGCCGCGCACGCACCCGAGATGTACTACAGCTTCGACCTCGACGGCTGGCACGTTGTCAGCCTCGACAGCGTCGCGGTCGTCGAAGACGGGGCGGCCGCCCAGCTCGCCTGGCTGAAGAAGGACCTGGCGGCCCATCCGGGCAAACCGGTGCTGGCCTTCTGGCACTACCCGTACTTCTCGCGCTTCAAGCATGGGGGCGAGAGGGCGATGAAGCCCTTCTGGGAGGCGCTCTACGTCCACGGGCCGGCCCTGGTGATGAACGGGCACAACCACGCCTACGAACGCTACGCCCCCATGGACCCGGGCGGGAAGCTCGTTGGGGAGGCGATGGGCATCCGACAGTTCGTCGTCGGGCCGGGGGGGGCTAAACCGACGAAGCAGGAGTCCAAGAGGGCGAAGGGGCCCGCGCCGGAGAGATCCAACGCGAACGCCCAGCACGTCGGCTTCTTCGACCTGAGGCCCGACGGCAGCTACCGCTTCACGGTCAGGAACGAGAGAGGCGTGGTCGTGGACTCCGGTGCGGGCCGGCTCATCGCGCCTAAGGCCCGATAAGGGCGAAGCTCTGCCGTTTTAGGCTTTCGGCGGCAGGGTGAAGCAGAAGGCGGAGCCCTTGCCGAGTTCGCTCTCCACCCAGATGCGGCCGCCGTGGGCCTCCACGACCTGCTTGCAGATGGCCAAACCCAGCCCCGTGCCCGCGGTCTTGCGGGCCTTGCCCTTGGTCTCCTCCACCTGGGAGAACTTCTTGAATAAGGTGTGGATCTTGTCGGCCGGGATGCCGACCCCGGTGTCCTTCACCGCCACCTGGTCGTGACCCTCGGGGGACTTCGACCAGACGACGCGGATATGGCCGTTCTCCGGGGTGAACTTGAGGGCGTTGAAGACCAGGTTCGAGAGCACGCGCCGCAAAGCCTGCTCGTCGGCCCAGAGTCGTACCTCGGCAGGCACCTCCGGGTCCTTCACCTCGACCTTGAACTCCGCGCCGGTCGCCCGGGCGATCTCGACGATGTCGTCGGCCATCGCGCGCAAATCCACCTCCTGGGGCGAGTAGGTCATCTTCCCGGACTCGATCTTGGACATGTCCAGGATGTTGTTGATGAGCCCCATCAGGTAGTTGCCGTTGCGGATGACGGCCTTGAGGGCCTTGGCCTGCGACTCCGTGACCGGGCCGCGCAGGCCCCGGGCTACGGTCTCCGTCTGGTTGATCATGGCCGAGAGCGGGTTGCGCAGGTCGTGCGTGATCTGGGAGAGCGTCCCTTCCCGCATCGCGCCCTCGCCCTGCCGGCGCCCGGCCCAGACGAGGACGGCTCCTCCCGCCAGCGCGGCCCCGACGATGAACGAGAAGACGAGGATCATGCGGCCTCCTTCCCCTTGAACCAGCGCCCGATCCGGTCGAAGTAGATGTAGAAGACCGGCGTGACGTAGAGCGTCAAAAACTGCGAGAAGAAGAGCCCGCCGACCACCGCGACGCCCATGGGCATGCGCGCCTCTCCTCCCGCCCCGATCCCCAAGGCGATGGGCAGGGTGCCGAGCAGGGCGGCCAGGGTGGTCATCATGATGGGGCGGAAGCGCACCAGGCAGGACTCGTAGATGGCCTGCTCCGCGTCCACCTTCTTCTCCTTCTCGATCTCGAGCGCGGTGTCCACCATCATGATGCCGTTCTTCTTTACGAGGCCCACGAGCATGATGATGCCCACGAAGGCGTACATGTCCAGTTCCATGCGGAAGAGCCACAGGGAGGCCAGGGCCCCGAAGCCCGCCAGGGGCAAAGCCGAGAGGATGGTGACGGGATGCCAGTAGCTCTCGTAGAGGACGCCCAGCACGATGTAGATGATGAAGATGGTCACGAAGAGCAAAAAGCCCAGCGTGGCCATGGACTTCTGGAATTCCTTGGCCGAGCCCTGGAAGTCGGTGCTGATGGTGGGCGGCAGGACCTCCCGCTCCAGCGCGCGGATGTCCTTCATCGCGTCGCCGATGGAAGTACCCTCTTTGAGGTTGAAAGAGATGGTGGCGGCCGGCATCTGCCCCTGGTGGTTGACCGACACCGGCGAGACCGTCTGCTCGATCTGCGCGACCGTAATCGCGGGCACCAGCTTGCCGCTCGAGGACTTGACGTAGATCTTGGAGAGGGAGGAGGGGTCCTGCTGGAAGGCCGGGTCCACCTCCACGATGACGTAGTACTGGTCCATGTCGCCGTAGATCTGGGAGACGTAGCGCGAGCCGTAGGCGGAATAGAAGGCGTCCTGGATGGCCCCCATGGTGAGCCCGAGGGAGGAGGCCTTGTCGCGGTCCACGTTGATGCGGAGCTTGGGCTTCCTGAGCTGGAGGTCCGAGTTCACGTCGGTGAGCCCGCTCAGGCCCTTGAGCTTCTCCACCATCAGGGGCGAAGCCTGATAGAGGTCCTGGAGGTTGCTGCTCTGGAGCACGTACTGCCAGAGGGCGTTGGTCTGCTTGCCGCCGATCTGGATGGGCGGCGGGTTGTTGAGGAAGGTGAAAAGGCCGGAGATGGAGTTCAAGGGGCCCCGCAAGCCCGCGATGATCTGGTCGATGGACTTCTTGCCCTCGCGTTCCGCCGCGGGCTTGAACCCCGCGAAGAAGAAGCCGGTGTTGACCGTCCCCATGCCGGCCACCGAGATCATGGCGTCGAGGTCGGGGTGGCTGGTCACGATGTCGTTGACCTTCTGCTGGTGCTCGAACATCTGGGCGAAGGAAGCCTTGTCGTCGGCCTGGGTGTAGCCCAGGAAATAGCCCTGGTCCTGGCTCGGGATGAAGCCCTTGCGCAGGGCCTTGAAGAGGAAGACGCTGCCGACCAGGACGGCGAGCGTGAAGTAGAGGGAGGCGCCGCGCCGCTGCAGGGCGAGCCTGAGGGTGCGGGCGTAGGCCCCGTTCATCCTCTCGATGAAGCCCTCGATGGCCGCGTGCCAGCGCGGCTTCTTCGCTCGCTCCTCCTCCTCGGTCTTCTTCTTGAGCATGAGGCTGCACATCATGGGCGTGAGGGTGATGGCCATGAAGCCCGAGATGAGGATGGCGACCGCGATGCTGAAGGCGAACTCGCGGAAGAGCCGCCCGACCAGGCCGCCCATGAAGAGGAGCGGGATGAACACCACCACGAGGGAGAGGGTCATGGAGAGGATGGTGAAGCCGATCTCCTTGGAGCCCTTGAGCGAGGCCTCCAGGACGCTTTCGCCCTGCTCCATGTGGCGCAGGATGTTCTCGAGCATGACGATGGCGTCGTCCACGACGAAGCCCACCGAGAGCACCAGGGCCATCAGGGAGAGGTTGTTGAGCGAGAAGCCGAGCAGGTGCATCGCCGCGAAGGTGGCCACGATGGAGAGGGGGATGGTGACGCTCGGGATGAGGGTCGGCTTGATCTCGCGGATGAAGAGGAAGATGACGACGATGACGAGGGCGATGGTGAGGAGGAGGGTGAACTGCACGTCCTGGATGGACTCCTCGATGAACTTGGAGCGGTCGAACACCTCGTGGATCTCCACCGAGGCGGGGATCATCTCCCGCATCTTCGGGAAGATCCTCCGGATGCCCTTGACGACCTCCACCGCGTTCGCGCCCGGCTGGCGGGTGACGGCCACGACCACGCACTGCGCCGTGCGGCCGCCCGAGGAGCCGAACCAGGCGACGGACTTGTTGTACTGCACGTCGTCGACGGCCCGGCCGATGTCCTTGATGCGCACGGGGTAGCCGTTCTGGTAGCGGACGATGAGGTTGGAGTAGTCCGCGGCCTTCATGAGCTGGCCGGGAGCCTCCAGGGTGTAGGACTGCTCGGCTCCGTCGAGCAGTCCGCCGGGCAGGTTGACGTTGCCGCTCTTGATGGCGTCGTCGATCTCGTTGAAGCCGATGCCGCGGGAGGCGAGCGCGTCCGGGTTCACCTGGATGCGGACCGCGTATTTCCGCTCGCCGAAGATCCTCACCTGCCCGACGCCGTTGACCGAGGAGAGCATCTGCGAGACCGTGGTCTCGGCGTACTCGTTGACGTCCGAGATGGGGAGGGTCTGGGAGACCAGCGCGAAATAGAGCACCGGCATGTCGGCCGGGTTCACCTTCTTGTAGGACGGCGGGGAGGGCAGGTTGGTCGGGAGGAACCCGCTCGCCGCGCTGATGGCGGTGTTGACGTCCATGGCGGCCGCGTCCGAGGGGCGCTCCAGGGCGAACTGCAGGACGATGGAGGTGGAGCCCTGCTCGTTGACGCTGCTCATGGCCTCCAGGTCCTGGAGGCTGGAGAACTGCTTCTCGAGCGGGGTGGCCACGGTGGCCGCCATGATCTCGGGGCTGGCGCCGGGCAGGGAGGCGCTGACCACGACGACCGGGAAATCCACGGTCGGCAGGTCGCTGATGGGCAGGGCCTTGTAGCTCACGCCCCCGAAGAAGAGGACCGCGCACATGACGAGCACGGTCATGACCGGCCGGCGGATCCAGACTTCGGAGAGGTTCATCGGCGCCCTATCTGCCGGCCGGGGACGCCTTGACGCCGACGAGGGAGCCCTCGCGCAGCCGCACCTGCCCGTCGGTCACCACCGTCTCGCCGCCTTCGAGGCCCTTGGAGACGACCACTTCGTCGCCCACGGTACGGTCGGCGACCACGGGGGTCATCTTGGCTCGCTGGCCGGGGCCGACGACGTACACGAAGGAGCCCTGCTGGCTGGACTGCACCGCCGCGACCGGAACTGCGACCGCGTCCTTCTGGGTGGATAGGGTCAGGGTCGCGTCCACGAACTGTCCGGGCCAGAGCGCATGGTCCTTGTTGGGGAAGGTGGCCTTGAGCATGATCATCCCGGTGGCCTGGTCCACGGCGTTGTCGATGAAGGTCAGCTCGCCCTCATGGCGCGTCCCGGTCTCGCCCTGGTGGGTGACCGTCACCTTCAGCCTGCCGGCCGCCTGGCGCTTGCGGACGTCGCCCAGGTGTTTCTCGGGGATGGAGAGCTTCACGTAGACGGGCGCGATCTGGTTGAGGGTGAGCAGCTGGGTCGAGTTCTTGCTGACGACGGCGCCCTCGTGGACGAGGAAGGCGCCCGTCTGGCCCGAGAAGGGGGCGTGGATCTGCGCGTAGCCCAGGTCGGTCTTGGCGGTCTCCACCTGCGCCTCGTCGCCGGAGATCTGCGCGGCCATCTTCTCGAGGTTGGTCTTGTGGGTGTCGTAGTCCTCCTGGGACACGGCGCCGCTCGAAAGGAGCAGGCGGTAGCGCTCCTCCTCGATCTTCAGGAACTTGAGCTGCTCCTGGTTCTGCAAAAGCGCGGACTGGGCCCTCTGCAAGGCCTGCAGGAAGGGGGCGGGGTCGATCGTCATGAGGAGGGCGCCGGAGGGGACCGTCTGGCCCTCCTTGATCTTGATGGCTTGGATCTGCCCGTCCACCTGGGGGGTCAAGGTCACCGTCCGGATGGTCTCCACGGAGCCCGTGGCGCTCACGGTCACCGGCATGGCCTTCTTGAGGGCCTTGGCGACGGCGACGGGGACGGGCTGTTCCGGCGGGGCGGGCTTCTTCGCGCCGGAGGCGAGCAAAACGGCGGCGCAGGCGAGGGCGAGCGTGGTCTTCTTCATGTTATCGGTTCCCCATGGTCTTCTCGATGTCGGCTTGGGCGACCTTGTAGTCGTAGAGGGCGCTGATGAGATTGAGCCGCGCGTTGCTGAGCAGCACGAGCGAGTCCGTGACCTCCACCGGGCTGCTGATGCCGGCGGAGTAGCGGGCGTTGACGATGTCGAAATTCTCCTGGGCCTGGGCCACCTGGAGGGTCGCGGTCTCGATGGCCTTCCCGGCCTGGCCCAGGTTCAGGAAGGCCTGCTGGGCGTCGAGGGAGATCTTGAGCTTGAGGCTCTCCAGCCGGGTCTTGGCGGCGAGCACGTTGTTCTCGCTCTCGCGGACTTTCGCGGCCTTCCGGAAGCCGGAGAACACGTCCATCGAGAGGTTCGCCCCGGCGTTCCAGCCCTGGGAGAGCGGGGAGCGCGAGCCCGCGAAATCGTAGCCCGCGCTGGCGTAGAGGGCCGGGTAGAGGTCGGATTTCGCGTAGCGCAGGTCGCGCTCCAGGGCCTCGGCCTGCGCGGCGAGCGACTGGAGGTCCTGGCGCCGGGCGTAGGCGGCGTTGAGGATGGCGTCGAGGGCGGTCTCGTACTTCGAGAAGGAGAGGTTGTCCACGATCTCGAAGGCGGGCGCTCCGGGGAGGTTCATGGCGTTGGAGAGCTGGGCTCGCGCGATCTGGAGGCCGTTGTCGGCCTTGATGAGTTCGAGCTGGGCGCTGCTCAGATCCGTCTGCGCCCGGATGACGTCGTATTTGGGCTTGGTTCCCGCGGTCAGCTGGATCTGGGCGGCGGAGAGGTGCTGCTGGTACTGCGCGACCATCGCCTCGCGCAGCTCGCGGGTCCTGCGGGCGTTGAGGACCTGATAGTAGGCCCGGCGCACGCCGTTGACGATGTCGACGGCCAGCGACTCCCGGTCGGCCTTCGCGGAGGCCAGTCCCGCCTGGCTGGACTTATAGGAAGCGTTCGCCTTGCCGAAATCGAAGAGCAGCTGGTTGGCCGTGATGCCCGCCGATTTCATGTCGTAGGTGTTGATGTTGCTGTAGGGGTCGGCGGTGTTGCGGCTCACGGCTTCGTTCTTGACGTAGGCGGCCTTCACGGCGGCCGTGGGGAGGAAGCCGGCGCGGGCCTGCTCCACGCGGGCCCCGGCGGCTTCGGCGGAGTAGGCCTTGCCCTTGAGGTCCGGGTCGTTCTCCAGGGCGATGGCGATGCAGCGCTCGAGCGGGAGCGTGTCCCCGGGCTGGATGGCCGGCTCCGCGGCCCGACTTGCGGACACAGCAAGGCAGGAAAATGTCAGGCTCAGCAGTGCATTTCTCATTTGGGAGTCCCTGGGCGGAATCGTGACGACGGTCATGATATCGGATTGGCCGGAAGCGGTCAACCAGGCCTACAGAGTGCGATGAGAGATATGCTATCACATGCCGGCAGATGGTCCTATCACGCCCGATGAGGTGGTTCTGGGGGCTCTCCGCGGCTGCGCTCGGCGCGCTCGCCGTCGTCCTATATCTGGACCAAGTCCTCATCCCCTCCCAGCTCAAGTTCCGGCTCAAGGCGGGCGTCGAGGGCGCGCTCCACCGCAGGGCCAAGTCGGACGACATCCACTTCTCGCCCTTCCAGGGCATCGTCATCAAGGACTTCAGGATCTACGATGACGACGACAAGGCCCCGCCGCTCTTCTTCGCCGAGAGCGTCTCCCTCGACATCGAGTGGCTGGAGTTCCTGCGGAGCGGGAAGGTCGTCGTCTCCATGGGGATGGCGGTCTCCCCCGAGCTCAACCTTCGCTACGACGGGAAGAACGGCTTCAACATCTCGGACCTCCTCGCGGGCGCGACCGCCCAGGCCCCCGGGCCGCGCTCCGCCGCCCCGTTCGTCGTGAGCCGGGTGAAAATCTCCGGAGGCCGGTGCCGTTTTCTTTATGAAGGAGAGGTGGAGACCCGGATCGAGGACTTCCGAGGGGAGGCGCGCTCCGACCCGAAGGGCGGCTTCGAGTTCGACGCGGAGGGGAATCTGGGCGATGCCCAGGGCGCATCCGGCTTCACGGCGCTCGGCCGCTTCTCGGAGAACGGGGCTTTCCAGACCTCCGTGAAAGTTGACCGGCTCCCGGTCGCGGCCGCGAAGGGCTATCTGAAGAGCCTCCCGGTCTTGATCTCCGCGGAGGAAAGCGGGCCCGTCTTCGTGGACATCGACTCCACGGCCGAGCGCCTGCAGGTGGGCGTCCGGACGGACCTGCGCGGGGTGTCGGTCGAGGAGGAGGGGGCCCGTCTGAAAGGCGACGCCGCGCTCGTCTCCACCGTCTCGTACCGCTATGCCGACGACAAGACGGCCTGGGCCCTCGGCTTCCAGCTCCGCGGCGCGCGCCTGGAGTCCCACGACCACCTGCCCTCCCTGGAGAGCCTCTCCGGCGGCCTGAAGCTGGACGAGAAGGGGCTCGCCGCCGAGAAGGTCGCCATGACCGCGCTCGGCCTCCCGCTGACGCTGAGCGGCCGGATGGACGGCTACGAGAGCCCGGTATTCGACGTGCGCGTGGAATCCGGGCCGGTGGACCTGAAGGACCTGCCAAAACCCCCGAGCAGCCTGCGCTTGAGAGGAGCCAGCCGGTTCAGCCTGTCCATGCGCGGTCGGGCGCAGGCCCTGCTTTCGAGCCTTCGCGGCCGGCTCGAGTTCCGGGACGCCGCCATCGACGCCGCCTTCCTGGGGGCGCCTATCCGGGCCTTGAAGGGAACGGTCGAGTTCACGGCGGACGCGGCGCGCTGGAAGGGCGTGTCCTTCAGCCATGCGGGCCGGGCGTATACGACGGAAGGGGGGGTGAGGGGCTTCAAAGCCCCGCGCGTCGCGGTATCCGTCTCGACTCCCAAGTCGACGCTGTCCCTGGCGGGGAGCGTGCAGGGGCGCGAGTTCCAGGTCGATCGGCTCCGCGGCTCAGGCCCCTCGTTCAAGGCCGACCTCTCCGGGCGAGTCTCCGTGTCCCGCGTGAGCGTGCGCGGCGGCGCGCAAGCCTTGCTCGAAGACGCGCTCCCCTGGCTTCCGCCCGAGGCCGCGGGACCGCTCAAGAAGGCGAAGCTCAGGGGCGGCGTGCGCATCCAAGGCTCCGTCGACGGAAAACCGGACAGCCCGAAGGACTGGCGGCTCTCCCTCCATGTCCGGGCGGAGAACCTGCAGGCCAGCGGCTTCCAGGCCGACTCGGCGGACTTCCATGTCGAGCAGGAGCATCGGAAGCTGAGGATCTCGTCGCTGACCGCGCGGGGCTACTCCGGAGCGGTCGCGGGGGAGAGCGTCATCGACCTCGGTCCGGCGGCGGCCCACGAGACCTCCCTGCGGGTCGAGGGGCTCGACCTCGAGCGGCTGGGGACGCACCCGCTCCTCAAGGACGGCGGCCTCAACGGGCTGTTGAGTTTTCAGGGAAGGCTGCGAGGGCCTCTGGAGGATTGCCGGCGCGTGTCGGGCGAGGGGCAGGTGAACATCAAGAGAGCCCGCTTCCTGCAGTTCCCCCTGCTGGGCCGGGTCGGCGACCTCCTCTTCAGCCGCAAGCACAACGAGATCGTCTTCTCCCAGGCGGCGGGCCGGATCAAGGCCGCGGAGGGGACGTTCTCCACCGACGATCTCATCCTCCGCAGCGACCAGATGGTGCTGCGGATCATCGGCAAGGTCGTCCCCGGCGGAGCGCTCGACCTCCTGGTCGAAAGCCGGCTCAACGACCGCCTGCTCGTCCCGACCCTCGACGTCAAGAGATTCGCGGCGAGGCTCACGGGCACCCTCGGGCTCCTGGTCTCGGTGAACATCAGCGGGACGACGGCCAAGCCGGAGTACACGGTGGTGCCGAGCCCCCTCGGCTGGCTCAAGAAGCTCAAGGACTCGTTCTTCGGGGATTGAGCTTTCAGTCCCGGAGCACGGCCTCGAGGGCGTCGGCGGCTTTCCCCATCGCCTCGTAGTCCAGGGTGTCCGGCAGGTCGCTCTGCTCGTGGTAGTTCGGGTTGCGGTAGCTCGCGCTGTCGGTGAGCATCAGGGCCGGGAAGCCCGCGTCCCAGTAGCCCTGGTGGTCCGAGGTGCGTACGGCCGCGAGTTCCGGCATGACGAGCGGCAGGAGCGGGAGGCCGCTATGCCTGCGCCAGGAGCGCCGGACCGTCCTCCAGAAGGCCCAGCTCCGGCGGTTTGCGACCAAGGCCAGGAAATCGCCCCGCTCCGGGATGATCCACTTGAGGAAAGGGAACCAGAGCTGGGAGCCGGGCCTATCGTCGAAGTAGCCGAGCATCTCCAGGCTGATCATGCCCTCCACCTTCGCGCCCCGGGCCTTCAGGGCCTTCGCATCATGGGCGCTGCCCATGTTGAGCGTGTCGAAGGCGGGCGGCTCCTCGGTGGAGTAGGCGACCAGGCGCACGGGCCTCTTCGGAGGGGAGCGCTTCAGGGCGCAGGCGAGCTCGAGGAGCACCGCCGTGCCGCTCGCGTTGTCGTCCGCCCCCGGGGTGTCCGAGGTCGTGTCGTAGTGCGCGCCGAGCACCCAGAGGCCCTCCGCGTCCTGGTCGCCCAGCGTCACCGCCACGTTGTAGAAGGTCGTGCCGTTCTTGACCGCGCCCATCCAGAGCGCGTGGTAGGGCTCCAGGGACGGGGCGTAGCCGCAGGCTTCGAACTGCCGGGCGACGTAGTCCCGCGCCTGATTCAACTTGCGCTGGCCGGGCCGGATGGCGGCGCGCTCGCCGATGTCCCCCGCGAGGGCCGTGACGTGCCTGCGCAGGCGCGCGGCCCGGGGCGAGAGCTCGGAGACGGCCTTGCGCGGAGGAGGGGAGAGCTTGAGCTTGCTCGCCATGTTGACGGGGGGCTGGGCCGTCGCGAGCAGGAGGACCAGCAAACCGAGCCCGACGCGGTAAAGGCCGAAGACGCCCAGGTCCCGGTTCTCAAGCCAGCGCAGAAGGAGGCGGAGGGCGCCGAAGCCGGCGGCGGTGGAGAGGAGGAGGGCGGTCCAGAACGGGAGTCCGAGCCCCGCGCCCCCGAGGCCGCGGCTCGACCACAGCGCGGCGGCGAGGAGGAGGGGCGCGGCGGCGAGCGCGGCCAGGCGCGCGGCCTCGACCCGCCGCAAGCCGAGGAGCAGGCCCGCCGTCATGGAGACGCCGATGAGCGAGACCCCGGGCGCGGCGGCCAGAACCTGGGCCAGGGCGAGAGCGGCGTAGTCCCGGGGCCCGAGCTCCTCGAGCCCCCGGCTCATGCGGCCCTTGCGGTCGGCGGCGAGGAGCAGGAGACCGAAGAGGATCAGGGCCAGGGCGACGCACTCCTGCTTCTGCAGGGCCGGGGAGCCTTTCAAGGCGAGCCACGACAAGGCCGCCGGGAGGGCCGCGAGCAAAACTCCCCGGAGGAGGCCGCTGGAAAGGACGCTCCGCTCGCGCCAGGCGTGGAGGAGCAGGGCGAGCGTCCCGCCCCAGAGCAGGGCTGCCTCCGGAGGGGAGTTGTTCCACTGCAGGATCCAGGGGAAGAGGAGACGATGGGCCGAGCCGGAGACGGGGAGGACCTGCGCCGCCCCGCCGAGGAGGGCGAGGAGGAGGGTCTGAGTCAGACCTTGTGGACCCACTCGGTGAGCTTGTCCTGGACTTCGCCGTCCATCTTCTGGAACTGGACGCCCAGGAGGTAGCCCCCGTCCGCCTTGCGCACGTGCCGCACGATCGCGCCGACCCTGTCGAGGCCCTGGACGGCATCGAGCTGGATGTCGAGCTCGAGGTTCGTGCCGACGCCGCTGGGGGAGGACGCCTGGAACACGCAGCCCTCCCGACCGATATCCATGACCGTGGCGGGGTGCTTCTCGTCGGCGAGTCCCGCGAGGCAATAGGCCACCGGCAGGGCGGTGCGCTTGCGCATGTGCATGCGGCAGGCGCCCGAGACGTCCAGCAGCTCCCAGACCTCGAGGGCGGCCTTCTTGCCCTTGAGCTGGAGGGGGCCGAGGGCGTTCGTCTTCGCGGCGCCGTCCAGGGTCTCGGCCACGGCCCGGCTCAGGATGATCTGTCCGGCCTTGGCCGCCCCGCAGAGCCTGGCCGCGACGTTGATGGGGTCGCCGATGACCGTGTAGTCCATCTGGCGCTCGGAGCCCATGTTGCCCATCACGACCTCGCCGCAGTTGATCCCGACCCCGATGGCGATGGGCTGCTTGCCCAGGCTCTCCCGGGCCGAGTTGAGGGCCCGGACGTAGCGCTGGATCTCGAGCGCGGCGCGCGAGGCCTGGAGCTCCGAGTCCTTGTCGGTGAAGATCGCCATCACCTCGTCGCCGACGAACTTGTCCACCGAACCGCCGTACTGGTACACGACTTCGGCCTGGAGGTTGAGGTAGATGTTGAGGAGCCCGACGACTTCCTCGGGCTCGAGCTTCTCGGACATGGAGGTGAAGCCCCGCACGTCCGAGAAGAGCACGCTCACGTGCCGGCGCTCCCCGCCCAGCTTCTGTCCGTCGAGGCCCGGGCGCTGGCGGATGACCTTCAGCGTCGAGGAGGAGAGGTACTTCTCCATGTGGAGGTTCTCCTGCAGCTTCCCGATCATCTCGTTGAAGGTCTCGGCCAGGCGGCCGATCTCGTCGTGGGCCTCGATGCGCACCTGACGGCTGAGGTCGCCCTTGGCGACCACCTCCATCCCCGCCGCGAGGATCATGATCTGCCGGGTGAGGACCTTGCCCAGCGCGAAGGAGATGCCCAGGCCCAGGAGGACGAAGACGCAGGTGATGCCGGCGAAGACCAGCTTCTCGCGGCGGATCGTCTGATGGAGGCTCTCGAGCGAGAGGCCCACGCGCGCGGTGCCGACTCGGAGGCTCTTGTCGCCGAGCTTCGAGACGATGGGGAGGGAGGCGTCGAGGGACGGCTTCCCCGCATGGACGGTCTCCTGGATGAGCAGGTCCTGGGTCTCGAGGGCGGCCTTGTCGGAGGGGCCGGAGAGCTCCTTGCCCTTTTCGGCCAGGATGTTGTGGACGAAGATCGTGCCGCGGCTGTCCAGGATCATGGCGTAGTCGATCCCGCCGGACTGCTGGAGCTCCTTGAGGGTGGAGTACGCGAGAAGCTCATCCTTGGTCAGGAGCCCCGTCTTGCCCGCGCCGGCGATCTGATGCAGGATGACCTCGGCGCGCTTCTTCATCTCCTCGGTGAGGACTTTCTTCTGCTGTCCGAAGGTGATCATGCCCAACGAGGCGATGGCGAGGCAGAGGACGAGGACCAGGGCGCCGGCGATCTTGTAGCGGATGCTCATGCAGGAGGCCAGCACGACGAAATTCGTGGCGGTGGTCTTGATGCGGTCGCCGAAGCTCTCCCGCTTGGGCGGGAGGGGGACCAGTTCCGTGCTCATTGCTTCTCGATCTCTTTGAGGGTCTTCAGGATCTGTTCGGTCTTGCGCAGGTACTTCTGGGCGTTCTTCCCGAGCTGGGTCGAGGGGCCGAGGCGGACGGCGTCCTGCCAGGCCTTCCGGGCTTCCTCGTATTTCTCCTGCGAGAAGAGGCGCATGCCGAGGTCGTAGGCGTTCTTCTGCGCTGCGGGGTCGGCCTTGGGGGAAGACCGGGCGCTCTTGGCCTCCGGGGCGGCCTTGGTCTTGGGGGCTGGCTTTTTGACGAGGTTCGCGCAGCCGGCGAGGGCTGCCGCCAAGACCAGGACCGCGGCTTTGCTCATGGGCGACATCTGTCAGAATGATACTAAACTGAAGCCGGAAGATATAATACCATCTATCCTAATATGAGAGCGCTCCTCCTGCTCCTCCTCTCCCCCGCGGTTTCCGCGCAGGTCCCGGTCACCGGGGTCTCCCCGACCGACGCGGCCGTCTCGACGGTGCCGGCGGCCGTCCCCTCGCCTCCCGAGCTCCGCCTGATCTGGCCCAACGAAGGGCAGAAGTACCCCGCCTTGAAGAGGTCTTTCGTGTTCGGCAGCGTCACGGCCGGCTCGACCCTGACGCTCAACGGCCAGATCCTCCCCACTCGCGCGAGCGGAGCCTTTCTGGCGATGGTGGATTTCTCGACCGGGCCTTCCGCCTTGCGCTTCGAGGCTTTCAAGGACGGCCTTTCCTCGGCGGTCGTCCGCTCGGTCGCGGTGGGCGACTCCTCGGATATCCCCGCGGAGAAGCAGAAGCTGGTCGTCCTCGAGCCTAGGGAGGACCTCCTCCTGCCGCCCGGCGACTGGCTGAACGTCCGGGCCCGCGGCCCCTCCGAGGCGGAGGGCTCCTTCCGGGTCGCGAACCTGGCCAAAAACGTCCCGCTCTTCGAGACCGAGCCGGGCCTTTACGAGGGCCGCCTCCGCCTCCCGATGGGGGCGCAAGGCCAGGAACTCGCCGTCGAGCTCCACCTCCGCGCGAAGAAGGAGAAGCTCACGGCCAAGGCACCCGGCAAACTGAGCGTCCTCGAGGGGGGGCGCTACCAGGTGGCCGTGAGCACCGCCCGCACCACCATCCTCAAGACCTTGCCCGGAGGCTACGACCGCTTCCTGCCGCCCGGGGTGCCGCTCGCCGTGAGCGGCCGCTCCGGGACGAGCCTGCGCATTGCGCTTGCGCCCGAGCAGGAAGCCTGGGTGGACGCCTCGCAGGTCCGCCTCCTGCCCGAGGGGAGCCCCGTCCCCGGCGCCGTGGTCGGCAAATACCTGGGCACCGCGGTCTCCACGGCCTCCGTGCGCCTCTCGGTGCAGGTCGACAAGCCCGTCCCCTTCGAGGTGGCCGAGAGCGTCGACCCGCTCGAGCTCGAGGTGCGCTTCTTCGGCGCCCAGCAGCGCATCGACCGCATCCGCTACGCCCCCGGCGACCCCGTCGTCGCCGAGGTGCGCTGGCGCCAGGAGAGCGCCAGAATCGTCAAGCTCACGGTCCGCACGCGGCTGCGCGGCGGCTACGGCTACGACGCCTTCTACGAGAAGGGCCGCTTCGTCCTGGACATCCGCCGCCCGCCCTCCTTCCGGGAGGGGGCGGGCGTCCTCCAGGGGAAGCGCGTCGTGCTCGACCCTGGGCACGGCCCCGATAAGGGCGCCGTGGGCCCCCTGGGTTCGCTGGAGCAGGACGTGAACCTCGCCCTGGCCCTCAGGCTCAAGAGCCTGCTGGAGGGGGAGGGCGCCGAGGTCTTTTTGACGCGCACGAGCTCGGCCGGCCCCGCGCTGGCGGACCGGCCGGCCCTCGCGTGGGACGCGCGGGGCGACGTCCTGGTCAGCATCCACAACAACTCCCTGGACGTGATGGACGACCCTTTCGAGAAGCCCCGCGGCTTCATGACCCTCTTCTACCACCCGCACAGCCGCGCTCTCGCCGAGGCGATGCACGCCGCCTACCGCCGCGGAGTCCCGCTGGCCGATGAAGCCCTGATCTGGGGCAACCTGGCCGTCTGCCGGACGACGCAGATGCCCGCCGTGCTCACCGAGTCGGCCTACATGCTGCTGCCCGAGCAGGAGGAACTGCTCTTGAGCCCGGAGGGGCAGGGGCTTTTCGCCCGCACGATGCTCGAGGGGCTGAGGGAGTACTTCGAAGCCTGCCGCCGGACGCAGGCCGAGAGCGAGGACGAGCGGCGCGCCGCACGGGAGCCATGAGGCCCTGGAGCGATGCTTTCGGGCGCACCATCCGCGCCCTGCGCGTCTCGGTCACCGACCGCTGCAACGTCCGCTGCCTCTACTGCATGCCCGCCGAGCCCCGGTGGCTCGACCGCAAGGACCTCCTGAGCTATGAGGAGCTCGCCCGGCTCGTCCGCGTCGCCGTGCGCCACGGCGTGCGGAAGGTCCGCATCACGGGCGGGGAGCCGCTCCTTCGCCAGGACCTCCCCGCCTTCGTGCGGATGCTCAAGCCCCTCCCAGGCCTCGAGGACCTCGCCCTGACGACGAACGCCGTCGCTCTCGCGGAGCAGGCCGGGCCGCTCCGGGAGGCGGGACTCGACCGCATCACCGTGAGCCTCGACACCCTCGACACGGCGCGCTATGAGCGCATCACCCGCCGCCGCGCCCTCCCGGAGGTCCTGCAGGGCCTCTCGGCCGCGGAGCAGGCCGGCTTCCGGCCGCTCAAGGTCAACGCCGTCGTGGTGCGGGGCTTCAATGAGGATGAGGTCGTGTCCCTAGCCGAGTGGGCGAGGGCGAGCGGGCGGATGATGCGCTTCATCGAGTTCATGCCGCTCGAGGGCGACCCGCTCTGGAGCCGCGAGCGCGTGGTTCCCGCCGCCGAGATCCTCGAGCGGCTCGCCGGGCGCTTCCCGTTCGTTCCGGCTCCCGCCCAGAGCGGGTGCACCTCCCAGGCCTTCGACTACGCCGACGGCCGCGGCGGCTTCGCGGTCGTGGCCGCGGTCTCGCGCGCGTTCTGCGGCTCCTGCGACCGCCTGCGCATCACGGCCGACGGCGGCCTGCGCACCTGCCTCTTCGGGGACAAGGCGGCCGACCTGCGAGCCCTGCTCCGGAACGGGGCGGACGACAGGGCCCTCGCTGAGGCGATGGGGGAGGCCGTCTCCCGCAAGGCTTCCGGCCACCGCATCCACTTCCCCGGCTTCAAGCGCCCCGACTGCGCGATGCACAGCATCGGCGGCTAGCCGGTTTCCGGAGTTCCCCGATAGGCCCAGGTCCCTCGAACCCACGGTCCCAGGGAATGCTGGGCCGTTTGTTTTGCGGCGCCTGGGCCTGATGGCCGTTCAGGGGCCCAGCCGCGCATTGTTATGATGAGTTTTACAATGACGCTCGGAGGCACACGATGACGCTTCGGATCTCCTTCCTTAAGAAAGGCCTCGCCGCAGGGCTCTCCGCCGCTATCCTCACGCTCTCTCCCGGCATCGAGGGCTACCGGCTCTTCGCGCAGGTCCATACCCAGGCGGTCTCCATCGGGAACGCCGTCCAAGGCGGGCAGGCCGGAGCGGCCCTTACGGGCGGCGGGTTCCGATCACGCATCCAGCTCGACGCATCGAGTCTGAAGCTGAACGCCGGAGTCCTTCCGGGCGTCACCGCTGTCGCCCCGACCGTCAAGAACCTCCAGGCCGCCGCACCGGCGGCGCTTCCCCGGACGATCCAGGTTCAGCAGGCCGCCGCCGCTCGATCCTTCCAGACGGCCCCCTCCGCTTCCCAGCAGGCGCCTATCGCGGCCGAAGAAGCCGCCGTCGCGAAGACAAACTCTCAGACCCTCAAGACCCTCGTCTCCGACCCGCGCTCCGTCGCCCTGCCGGTCGAGGAGATCGAGCGCATGCCGGCGAGCCAGGCCCGCGAGGCCGGCGCCGCCATGATGGACCGCGTCCTGGGCGCGCAGACCATCAAGGGCTCGGCGCAGGCCGAGGCCCCGGTCGAGGCCGCCGAAAGCTCCCGCATGGGGAGCCTGCTCCAGGCTCCGGAGGCCCGCTCCGCCGGGACGCCTTCCAGCATCGAGTCGGCCCCGGTCCAGGCTGAAGAGACGCAGGCGCCCAAGTCCATGAACCGCGGCGTGCGCGCCGCCATCGCGGTGGCCCGCATCGCCGCCTCCGCCGCCGCCGTGGTCGGCCTGCAGACCGCCGCGGCGACTCTGCTGCCGGCGGTGTTCGGCCTGGTGCCCGTGGCCGCCCTCTGGGCCATCAGCTCCGGCGTGCTCCTGCTTCCCATCGCGGTCTACTCCCGCTACCGCCTTGGCCTGCGCGACTCGCCGCGCCTGGGCGGCCTCAAGCTGGCCTTCGACCTCTTCATCGGAGCGTTCCTCGGCGCCGCGGCGATCGCCGCGCCCGCGTTCCTGGGCGGGGCCGCGCTGACCCACCTCGCGCTGGCCATGCCGCTGGTGACCCTGGCCTCCTTCGCCGCGGCCCGCGCGGGCGAGAAGGCCAGCGCTGATGGCGCGAGCGTCGGGATCATCGACAAGGTCCTCGCCTGGGCCGCGCTGAACCTGCTCGCCCCGATCATGGGCACGGCCGCCGCCGGCCCCCTCACCCTGGGCGCGATGTTCGGGCTCATGGCCCTGCCGGCCATGACCACGGTCTCCTTCTTCCTCGGCTTCCTCATCCGCTCCGCGGAGACCGGCCGGCCCTTCCACGTGCCCGGCTCCCAGCAGAAGATCCGCTTCCCCGCCTACACCTGGGTGATGACCGGCGTGGTCTTCGCTTTGCTCACCGGCTTCTCCCCGGTGTGGACCAACGTCGCCTTCGCCCTGTGGATGTTCGCGGGCTCGTCGCGGATCTTCGACATCGCCTACGGCGCCGTCGCCCTCTGGGCCGCGGCCACCGGCTTCGCCGCGCCGGTGAGCTTCCTGGCCATCGCCTTCGCGCCGGAGCGCGCGGCGACCTGGACGGAGCGCCTGCTCGAGAAGCTCTTCCCGGCCAGGCAGGCCGCGCCCTCGACCGAACCCGCCCCGGAGCGCAGCCTCGACTACGAGAAGCCCGCCAAGTGGCCCGCGTTCCGCTTCTGGGTCAGGACGGGGCTCGCCATCGGCGGGATCGTCGCCCTCAGCGCGGCGATGAGCGCCGCGGTGTTCCCGATGTTCTCCTTCCTCAAGAACCTGGCCTTCGTGGGGGTGCTGACCGGCCTGCAGGTCTACTTCAGCCGGCAGATGATCAAGAAGGTCATGAAGACCGAGCCGACCGACGCGCAGAAGGACCCCGAGGTCTTCTCCATCATGACCGAGCTGCGCGGCATCATCAACCGCAACCTTGAAGCGAAGGGGAAGAAGCCCATCCCGATGCCCGAGATCATCAACGTGAGCATGGGCGTCCCGAACGCCTTCGCGACCGGCATGAGCCCCAACAAGGCCATGGTGGGCGTGACCTTCGAGATCAAGCAGATGCTGCTCGAGCCGGAGACCCTGCGCGCGGGCCTGCTCCGCCTGGTGGCCCTCACGAACCCCGCGTCCAAGTCCTTCGCGGTGTTCCGCACGGCCATGCGCGGCTCCATCGCCGGAGTCGCCGATACGGACGGCCCGGCGGAACTGCAGGCCGCCCTCGGCCGCGCGAGCGAGGCGGAGCTCAAGGCTCTCGGCACCCGCGCCCTGCGCGGGGTGCTCGGCCATGAGTTCAGCCACGTGATGAACCGCGACATGATCATCGGCGCGACGGCCGGCTCCCTGTCCTCGGCCATCTCCTTCTCCTCCTACGGCGTGCTCTGGGCGGTCGGCCACGCCAAGGCCGCCCTCAAGAAGCTCAAGGAGATCCTCTTCGACCGGACGGCCGCGGCCAAGACGCAGAGCCGCACCGAAGGGCCCCGCGCGCTGGTCGATCCGGGCACGGCCGGCGCCGCCATCACGGCGGCGGCGGGGCTGCTCAAGATCTTCGCGGCCCTCTGGGGCCCCATCCTGGCGAGCATCCTGCAGATGGCCTCCTCGCGCGTGCGCGAGGGCGGGGCGGACGAGGACGGGGCGCTCCTGACGAGCGACCCCGCGGCGCTCGCCATCGGCCTGGGGCTCCTGACCACCTGGCAGCCTCCGGCGGGCTTCGTCCTGCCCGCCGAGCAGCTGCCGCTCGTGGCGGCGAACGCCCACCTCATGACGGTCAACCCGGTCGAGCAGCTCTACCGGTCCGGCGCCCTGCCGGAGTTCGACCCGATGCTCCGGTTGGCGGTGGGCAAGGAGGACAATTTCTTCTTCAACCTCTTCATCACCCACCCGGACACGACCTTGCGCATCGAGCGCCTGTACGACATGCAGAGGGCGCTGGAAGCGGGCGCAAGCCGTTAAACCGCTCGTCCCGCCCTTGGCGCCGCGAATATCGGAGGCGCCGAGGGCGGGCGTCCGGCCGTGATCGGCGCCTGCCGGGGGCCCCGGAGCCCGTGGCTCCGGGGCCCCATTTTTATGCCATAATAGCGCCGTGAAGCGCGTCCTGGTGCTCGTAGTGGACGACGACGACGGCATCGTCGATTTCATCTCCAGCTGCCTCAAGACTGCGGGCTTCGATGTCCTCACGGCGTTCAACGGCCGCGACGGCTGCAAGATCGCCGCCGAGAGCAGGCCGGACATGGTCATCCTCGACCTCATGATGCCCGACATGCACGGCTTCGAGGTCTGCCAGAAGCTTCGGGAGGACGGGACGCTCAAAGGCGTGAAGATCGTCATCTCCTCGGGCAAGTCGTACTCCGTCGACGTCAAGTCCGCCCTGCGCCTCGGCGCGGACGCCTACCTGACCAAGCCCTACACGGCGGAGTCCCTGCTCAAGACCGTCCAACAGGTCCTCTCGGGCGGCGGCGCCCCTCCCCCGGCCGAATGAGCGTCCAGATCCGGTTCTGGGGCGTACGCGGCTCCATTCCCGTGCCCGGCCCGACCACCGTGCGCTACGGCGGGAACACCCCCTGCGTCGAGCTGCGCCGCGGCAGCGAGCTGTTCATCTGCGACAGCGGGACCGGGATCCGCGAGCTGGGCTTCCGCCTGCTCAAGGAGTTCTCGGGAGGCCCGCTCGACGCCGACGTCTTCGTCACGCACACCCACTGGGACCATATCCAGGGCTGGCCGTTCTTCATCCCCGCCTACAACCCCAAGAGCCGCATGCGCATCTACAGCGCCCACGGGGTCGGGGCGGGCTTCGAGCAGATCTTCCGCTCGCAGATGGCCCACAATTTCTTCCCCGTCGAGATCAACGACATGGCGGCGAAGCTCGAGTTCGTCCGCGTGGAGAAGCCCTTTCAGGTGAAGGGCGTCCCGGTCCAGACCCTGTTCACGAACCACCCGGGCGTGGACGTGGCCTACCGCTTCAATTTCCCCGGCGCCTCGGTCGTCTACCTCACCGACCATGAGTGCCACCGCGCCCAGGGGGACGACTCGGACTTCTACGCCGGCCAGGACAAGCTGGTGGCCGCCTTCTGCCAGGGCGCCGACCTGCTCATCTGCGACTCCCAGTACGACGACAACGACTACAAGATGAAGCGCGGCTGGGGGCACAGCCGGTGGCGCGACGCCGTCGAGCTGGCCGCCGCTTCGGACGTCAAGCGGCTCGCCCTCTTCCACCACGAGCCCACCCGCTCGGACGACGCCATCGACAAGATGGTCGCGCAGGCCCAGGAGCTCGCCCGGGAGATGAAGAAGTCCTTCGAGCTCTTCGCCGCCCGAGAAGGCCAGGAGATCGTCCTCTGAGCCGGGCTGGGCGCTCCTTCCTCTTCCGCCTCCCGAAAGGAGCCGACATCCACGAGCGCCTCATCGCTTTCTGCCGCAAGCACCGCATCCGGACGGCCGCCGTCTCGCTCATCGGGGCGACGCATTCGGCGACGCTGGGCACCTACGACCCGCGGAAGGGGAAGTATCTTCAGAAGACGCTCAAAGGCGACCTCGAGATCCTCTCCTGCACGGGCAACGTCAGCCTGAAGGAGGGGCAGCCCTTCGCGCATCTGCACGCGGTGATGGGCGACAAGAGGCTGCGCGCCTTCGGCGGGCATCTTTTCGCCTCGAAGGTCTTCGCGGCCGAGGTCTTCCTGACCGAGCCCCGAGGCCCCGCCCTCGTCCGCCAGCCCGATCCCGATACCGGCCTCGCGCTTTGGCCCGCCCCCTTCAAGGGCTGATCGCGCCCCCTTCCTTAACAGGCCAAATTGTTGCATATTCCTTATGTGATGGGTCCGTCGTTCCACCCAAAAAGGAGCGTCCGATGAACGTCCTGTTGCGGTACGTGACCACGTCCATAGGCAAAAAACAGATCGTGGCTTTGACCGGGATGCTGCTCGCCTCTTTCCTGGTCGGGCACCTGGCCGGGAACATCCTCATGTACAAGGGGTACCAGGATTTCAACCGCTACGCCGAGTTCCTGACCACGAACCCCGCGCTCCCGCTCGTCGAACTCGGCCTGCTCGCCCTCTTCGCCTGCCACATCGGCTGCGCCCTCTGGGTGACCTGGGAGAACCTGCTGGCGCGGCCCGAGCATTACGCCGTCCACCAGGATGCCGGCGGCCGGACGCTGGGCTCCTCGACCATGATCTACACCGGGCTCTTCACGCTCGCCTTCCTGCTCTTCCACGTGACGACCTTCCGCCTCATCAAGGACGAGTCGGGGCTCTACGGGCTATGGGGCTACGTGGTGGAGTGGTTCCAGGGCGGGTTCACCGTCGCCTTCTACGTGACCGCGGTGCTCTTCCTGGGCACCCACCTGAGCCACGGCGTCCAGAGCGCCTTCCAGACCTTGGGCCTCAGCCACCCGCGCGCGACGCCGCCCATCAAGGGCGTCGGCCTGCTCTTCGCGGTCGCCATGGCCGTCGCGTTCGGCATGATCCCCATCTGGTCGCACCTGGTCCACGGAGGCTGACATGGCCACTCCCCTCGACGCGAAGATCCCGTCGGGCCCCATCGAGAAGAAATGGGACAAGCACCGCTTCGACCTGAAGCTCGTCAATCCGGCCAACCGGCGCAAGTACGACGTCATCGTGGTCGGCACCGGCCTGGCGGGGGGCTCCGCCGCGGCCGCCCTCGGCGAGATGGGCTACAACGTGCTCTCCTTCTGCGTCCAGGACAGCCCCCGCCGCGCGCACTCCATCGCGGCCCAGGGCGGCATCAACGCCGCCAAGAACTACCCCAACGACAGCGACAGCATCTGGCGGCTCTTCTACGACACCGTCAAGGGCGGCGACTATCGCGCCCGGGAGGCGAACGTCTACCGCCTCGCCCAGGTCTCGAACGCCATCATCGACCACTGCGTCGCGCAGGGCGTCCCCTTCGGGCGGGACTACGGCGGTCTGCTCGCGAACCGCTCCTTCGGCGGAGCGCAGGTCTCGCGCACCTTCTACTGCCGCGGGCAGACCGGCCAGCAGCTTTTGCTCGGCGCCTACAGCGCGCTCATGCGCCAGGCCGGGAAGGGCCGCGTGAAGATCCTCGCGCGGCGCGAGATGCAGGAACTCGTGGTGGTCGGAGGGCGGGCGCGCGGCATCGTCTGCCGCAACCTGGTCACGGGGAAGCTCGAGTCCTACGCGGCGCACGCGGTGTGCCTCGCGACGGGCGGCTACGGCAATACGTTCTTCCTCTCCACGAACGCGAACTCCTGCAACGCGAGCGCGATCTGGCGCGCCTACAAGAAGGGCGCGGCCTTCGCGAACCCCTGCTTCACGCAGATCCACCCGACCTGCATCCCGGTCTCGGGGGAGCATCAGTCCAAACTCACGCTCATGAGCGAGAGTTTGCGCAACGACGGGCGGGTCTGGGTGCCCAAGAAGAAGGACGCCCGCAGCCCCGACGCGATACCGGAGGAGGAGCGGGACTACTACCTCGAGCGGCGCTACCCGAGCTTCGGGAACCTCGTCCCTCGCGACGTGGCCTCGCGGGCGGCCAAGGCGGTCTGCGACGAGGGGCGCGGCGTGGGGCCCAGCGGCCTCTCCGTCTTCCTGGACTTCCGGGACGCCATCGCCCGCGACGGGGAGGACACCATCCGGGCCAAGTACGGGAACCTCTTCGACATGTACCACCACATCACCGATGAGGACCCCTACAAGCTGCCGATGCGCATCTATCCCGCCGTCCACTATACGATGGGCGGCCTCTGGGTGGACTACAACCTGATGACGACGGTCCAGGGGCTCTTCTGCCTGGGCGAGGCGAACTTCTCCGACCACGGGGCGAACCGCCTCGGGGCGAGCGCGCTCATGCAGGGCCTGGCCGACGGCTACTTCGTGATCCCGGCGACTTTGAGCGGCTACCTCGCCGCCGAGAAGCTCGATAAGGTGCAGGCCGACGCCCCGGAGTTCAAGCAGGCCGAGGCCGAGGCCGACGCCCGCACGAAGCGCCTGCTCTCCGTCAACGGCAAGCGCACCCCGGTCGACATCCATCGGGAGCTTGGCAGGATCCTATGGGACCACTGCGGCATGGGGCGCAACGAGGAGAGGCTGAAGAAGGCCCTCGCCTTGATCCCGGAGCTGCGCGAGGAGTTCCACAAGAACGTGAAGGTTTCGGGCCAGGGCGAGGAGTTCAACCAGGCGCTCGAGCGGGCCGGACGGGTGGCGGACTACCTGGAGTGCGCCGAGCTCATCGTGCGCGACGCCCTGGAGCGCAAGGAGTCCTGCGGCGGGCATTTCCGCGAGGAATCCAAGACGCCGGACGGCGAGGCGATGCGCAACGACGCGGAGTTCTCGCACGTCGCAGCCTGGGAGTACCAGGGCGAGGGCAAGACCCCGACCCGGAACACCGAGCCGCTGACCTTCGAGCACTGCAAGCCTTCGCAGAGGAGCTACAAATGAGCGGGATGCGCCTGACGTTGCAGATCTGGCGGCAGAAGGGGCCCGACGCTCCCGGCCAGCTGGTCTCCTACGGCGTGGAGGACATCTCCCCCGAGATGTCCTTCCTGGAGATGCTCGACGTGCTCAACGAGAAGCTCATCGGGATGGGCGAGGACCCCGTCGCCTTCGACCACGACTGCCGCGAGGGCATCTGCGGGATGTGCAGCCTCGTCATCGACGGCCGGCCCCACGGCAAGGACTCCGGGGCGACCACCTGCGACATGCGCATGCGCCGCTACAAGGACGGGGACACCATCACGATCGAGCCCTTCCGCGCCCGCGGCTTCCCCACGATCAAGGACCTCGTCGTCGACCGCTCGGCCTTCGACCGCATCATGCAGGCGGGCGGGTTCGTCTCGGTCAACACGGGCTCGGCGCCCGAAGCCAACTCCCTGCCCGTCCCCTACGAGAAGGCCGAGGCCGCCATGGATTCGGCGGCCTGCGTCGGCTGCGGCGCCTGCGTCGCGGCCTGCCCCAACGCCTCGGCGATGCTTTTCGTCGCGGCCAAGGTCTCCCAGCTGGCCCTCCTCCCCCAGGGGGAGGCGGAGCGCACGCGGCGGGCCCTGGCCATGATGGCCCAGCACGACAAGGAAGGCTTCGGCAACTGCACCAACGAAGGCGAGTGCGAGAAGGCCTGCCCCAAGGGCATCAAGCTCGACAACATCGCGAGGCTCAACCGGGAGTTCCTGAGAGCGACCCTGCTCCAGCCGTAGGCCCTCGCGCACCGCGGGCCCCCCGGGCCGTTCCGGGGGGCCCGCTCTATTTCCTATCATGTGGTCATGAAGACACAAGGGAAGCCGGGGAAGGCCGTCCGACAGGTCGCCGAAGAGCTCGCGGTCATCGACGAGGGCGTGACCCCGCTCAAGCGCAAGCGCCCCGAGGAGCCGCTGCCCTCCCGCGCGCAGATCCTGGAGGCCGTCGAGCTCGTGCGCTCGGCCCTCTTCCCAGGCTACTTCGAGGCCGAGGACATCGGCCCCGAGAGCGCCCTCTTCCACATCGGCTCCGCCCTCGACCGCGCCGAGCGCATCCTGACCGAGCAGATCCGGCGCGCGTCCTGCTTCTTCTGCAAGGCCCCCCGGCGCTGCGAAAGCTGCCGCGATCGCTCCCCCGAGACGGCGGCGGCCTTCCTGCGCGCGCTGCCGGACGTGCGCAAGCTCCTGGTCTCCGACGTCCAGGCGGCCTACGAGGGCGACCCGGCGGCCACCTGCCGCGCCGAGACCCTCTTCTGCTATCCGGGCATCCTGGCCATCACCTATCAGCGCATCGCCCACGAGCTCTACGAGCTCAAGGTGCCGCTCATTCCGCGCATCATCACCGAGCACGCCCACTCCCTGACGGGCATCGACATCCATCCCGGCGCGAAGATCGGCCCCAAGTTCTTCATCGACCACGGAACGGGGGTGGTCATCGGCGAGACCACGGTCATCGGCCGCAGCGTGCGGCTCTACCAGGGCGTGACCTTGGGGGCCAAGAGCTTCCCGCTGGATGCGCAGGGCAACCCCATCAAGGGCGTCAAGCGCCACCCCGACGTGGAGGACGACGTCATCGTCTACGCCGGGGCGACCATCCTCGGCACGATCGTCATCGGCAAGGGCGCCACGGTCGGCGGCAACGTCTGGGTGACCGAGTCCGTGCCCCCGGGCGGCAAGGTCCTGCAGGCGCACCGTGGCGGGCGCTGAGCGCCGAGCCTTTTTCCTGCTGCCGGCCCTCCTCGGCCTGCTCGCGGGCGCCGCGGCCGCGGCGGAGGACCCGGCTTGGCCGAAGGTGAGCGACCCCAGGTCCTTCCCGCGGACCGAGGCCGAGATGGAGCGCCTGAGGGGGGAGATCGATCCGCTGGTCCAGCGTCTCGAAGAACTGCGGGGGGAGTTCCTGGAGAAGAAAGGCTTCGAGGCGTACAAGGCCGAGCGGCTCAAGGTCGAGGGCGAACTGCGCGAACGCTTCATGCGCTACAACGAGCTCCGGGACGAGTACGTCAAGGTCCGCCGCAACTCGACCATGCTCGCCTTCATGGAGGCCGCTCTGGATGCGCGGACGAAGCGTCCGGACTCCGGCGCCATCGCCTCCGCCATCACCGTCTCCCACTCCGGCCGCAACTTCGGCGACGACGCCCATATCTACATGCAGCGCATCTATCAGGCCCTCAAGGACGACGTCGAGGAGTTCGCGTCCCTGCAGGAACTCGAGAACACCCGGCGGCTGTGGAGGAAGGTCATCTTCGGCGCTCTGGCCGTGCTGGTCATCTCCCTTCCGTTCGCGTTCAGCGCCTACCGCTGGCTGTTCCCCGTGAGGGAGATCTCGACGGCGCCCCTGCGCCTTGGGGAGGTGCTCCAGGGCCAATACCGCGTCGAGCGCGAGCTCGGCTCGGGGCCCATGGGCGCCACCTACGAGGCGACCGACCTGGCTTTGCGCCGCACGGTAGCGCTCAAGCGCCTCTCCGAGGAGTCCAGCCGCGACCAGAGGACGCTGGACGCCTGCATGGCCGCAGCGCGGGCCCCGGTCGCGCCGGGGGCCGCGAAAATCTACGCCTTCTTCGAAGAGGGGGGGCGCTTCTACCTGGTGCGCGAGCTGGCCGGGAACCTCGAGGCCTTCATCCGGGAGGCGCCGAAGCGATAGGTGAGCCCGCCCCCGCCCCGAAGTGCCGGTCGAGGTCGTTGACGTACTCGAGCCCCAGCTTCGGGCCGTTCACCACGAGCCATTCGGAGACCGATTCCCGTCCAAGAGGTGCTTTCTTCGAAAGAAGAAGTCCGCGCTGGAGTCCGATCAACTCTTCCCGCGTGAGCACGATATCCCGCAGGGGGCGGTTCAACAGCTCGAGAGCTCCGAGCACCAGCGGCTCGGGGGCGGGCAAAATAATCCTGTGCGCGCCGCAGGCCGAGGCGACCGCGCGCACGAACTCCGCGAAGGTGAACACCTCGGGCCCGGCGGCGTCGACCTCCAGGTTTTCAACCCTCAAAGCCGCGTCGACGATGAGGCGCGCCGCGTCGGAGAGCGTGACCGGCTGCAGGGAGCAGGCACCCCGGCCCGGCAGCAGGAAGAGGGGGAACTTCCGCAGGAGCCAGGCGATGTTGTTCGTCAGCACGTCGCCCGGGCCCACGACCAGGGTCGGGCGGACGATGGCGCAGCTTAAGCCGCTGTCCCGGACTTTCCGCTCCACCGCGGCTTTCCCGGCGTAATACCCCAGGTCCGGCGCGTCGGAGGCGTTGGAGACGCTCACGTGGACGAGCCGGCCCACGCGGGCGCGGGCCGCCGCCGAGAGGAGGGCGGCGGAGTTCCGGACGGCCGTGTCGAAACCCAGGCCGGCCCAGGGGAAACGGACCCAGTACGTGTTGATGAAGGCGTACGCGCCCGAGAGCTGTTCGGCGAGGCGCTCCGCGTCGAAGCGCAGGGGCGCGCTCGTGATCTTCGTCCCTTCCGGGGGGCGCCGGTTCGTCAGGGTGTGGACGGCGAAGCCGCGGCGCAGGCACTCCTCCGCGACCGCCGCGCCGATGTAGCTGAAGGCTCCCGTCACGACGATGCGCCCGCTCATCGGGGGGAGCATATCATAGTCCGAGCGCGCGGAAGGAGGCCGGTGGGACGGCCTTTCAATGGCCCGGCCAGCGATGAGAGCAGGCCGAACAGCTCCCAGTACCACCAGCCGCGCTTCTTGCCAGGCCTATCCGGCAGGGCCTTCAGCCAGGCCTCGAGCTCTTTGTCATCGGCGCGTTCCAGATAGCGCCTCCAAGCGAGGCTCAGGGAGCCGTCGGCTCCCCAGCGCCGGATGCGCCGCTGGATGGTTCTTGCCGAGCCGAAGCGCTTCGGCAGGGAGCGCCAAGGAAGGCCCGAGCGCAAATGCCACAAGAGGGCCTCGAGGCAGAGGCGGGAAGGCCGGGCTGGGCGCCCGCCCCTGCGCTCTCGCCGCCGCCAGGGCTGCCGCTTGTCCGGGAGCAGGGACTCAAGGTCTTCCCAGCAGCGCGCGTTGATGAAGCGGTCCAAGGGGAGGCGGGGGGTGCTCCTATGTTTCTTCATACTCCGAAGTCTCCTCGGAGGTTTTGTCGCATCCTTGGTTCCTCCACCCACAAGTACGTATGAGGAGGGTGAGAAGTTCCCTTCGCGAAGGCCGATGGGGGCGATGGGCGGCAAGCTGCAGCCGGTCCAGTCGCGGTGCCCGTCGAGCTGAAAAGCCCGCGCGCGTCGTTCGTGTTTCAGCTGTTCGAATCCTGGTCGGGCAGAGAACTTTCAGAACCAGCACTTCGTGCCAGTATATCGTTTGGAGATCGATAGACTGGCACGATGTTGTTTGGGACCTGCTTCAGGTTCGAGCAGAGGCTGTGGTGTGGGCTTGAGCCCTCTTGTGGAAGTCTATGGAAAACTATATCCTACTCGCCTAGGTTGCGACACGACGGACATGTTCTGTCGCCGCTCTAACCTCCTGGTATTGAATGCAAATCCCCGTGGCAACCAGTATAACGATGGTCCAATCTGCAAGAATCACCGCCATCTTGTCCGTCGCGATTTCAATTGCCGGTTGCGCTACGCCACAGGTCGAAACCAAGAAATACGAACCGACAGACTTGACTCTCGGTATAGTTCCTACTTGCAGTTTGCTGCAATCAGACACCGATTTCGGTGTCCAACTGACCTCCGCCTTAGAGCACTATGGCATGTTCAAAGTCGTGGGCCAGGCCATCCACCCCATGGACAAGAGCTTCGACCTGATTGTAGTCTGCAACGTAATGACTAGCGGTTTAGCCGCTGTCAATATCAACTCGGCCTACTCCGGGGCACTCATTGTCAACAAAATACAAGATTTCTCTATTTTTTCGCTCGGGAACATCAAGCTGGATGCACGGGCCATTGCCGCGAAGTTTGCCCAAACCCTTTCCAGGAATTCTCCAGCCTATAAGATGGTGATGGCCGAGCGGGACTCCTTCCGCAAGGATACAGATAAGGGTATGATTGTCGCCAAGGCCCCTGCGATTCGCCCGCATGTCCATTCTGACGTGGACAAACCCAAGTACTCATTCCCCGAGGATGCGAGTCGCTACGCCATTGTGGTCGGAATCGAGAAGTACCACAATCTTCCCGATGCCGCCTTCGCGGAACGGGACGCCGAAACGGTTCGTGAGCACCTCCTGGCCATGGGTTACCCCTCGCGAAACGTGGTTCTTCTAACCGGGACGGCGGCCAGCCGTGCAGGCTTGGCTAAGAACCTTGAGACTTGGCTGCCGAACAACGTGAAGGAAAACGGCTTAGTTTTCTTTTACTACGCGGGCCACGGCGCGCCAGACCCGACAAGCGGCGAGACCTATATCGTCCCCTCCGATGGTGACCCTCAGTATCTTGGGGACACGGCCTATCCCCTCAAACGACTCTATGAGAAACTCGCCGCCCTCAAGGCTCGGCAGGTCGTGGTAGTGCTAGATTCCTGCTTCTCTGGAGCGGGCGGACGGTCCGTCTTGGCTAAAGGCGCGCGTCCTCTTGTGATGACGACGGACATGAATGGGCCTGTCGACGGAAAAGCGCTCGTTGTCTTTTCGGCAGCGGAGGGCAATCAGATCTCCGGGACATTAGATGAGCAGGGGCACGGCCTCTTCACATATTACTTCCTGCGAGGGCTCAATGGCGCCGCGAAAGACATCAGTGGCACAGTAACCGTCGATTCCCTCTACGCTTACGTTCGCCCAAACGTCCAAGACTCGGCCAGGAAGGACAACCGCCAGCAGAATCCCTTAATCCTGCCCGCAACGATGGGGGAGAGGGGCAATTGGAAGCTCCGGTGAGCCGACTTTTCTCCGGAATCAAAGAGCGGATTACAGGGAATCCCCTCGAGACCCTGGGCGCGCTGTTTGTCGCAATCCTGATGACCGGTTGCGCCATGTCAAAGGCATACAGACCGACAGATTTGACTCTGGGCATTGACCCCAGCTGCAGTTCGGTCGAAGTATACCACGGCCTCGACGTCAAGATTGCCGCCACCTTGAAACGCTATGGCGTATTCAAGGCCCTGGGCCAGGCCACCCACTCCATGGACAAGAGCTTCGACTTGATTGTCGTCTGTCCAGAGGACAACGGTACCACCAGTTTGAATGTCAAATCCGCCTACTACGGAACCGACTTTTTCAATGAGGCAATCGCAACCGTTGTGTTTGGCAAGTGGTTTGGGCACTTCATGAGGTTCAACGAAGCGCATATCTTCTCCACAATTGCTCAGACCTTTTCTGAAGGTTCTCCAGCTCATAGGATGGTGATGGCCGAACGGGAATCATTCCGCAAGGGCACAGACAATGGCCCGATGCCCGCCAAGCCCCCTGCGATCCACTCGCAGGTCCATTCTGATATGGATAAGCCTGAGTACTCGATCCCCGACGACCCGAACCGCTACGCCATTGTGGTCGGAATCGAGAAGTATCCCAATCTTCCCGATGCCGCCTTCGCGGAACGGGACGCCGAAACGGTTCGTGAGCACCTCCTGGCCATGGGTTACCCCTCGCGAAACGTGGTTCTTCTAACCGGTACGGCGGCCAGCCGTGCAGGCTTGGCGAAGAACCTTGAGACCTGGCTGCCGAACAACGTGAAGGAGAACGGCTCAGTATTCTTTTACTACGCGGGCTACGGTGCTCCGGACCCGACAAACGACGAGACCTATATCGTCCCCTCGGACGGTGACCCTCAATATCTTGCGGACACGGCCTATCCCCTCAAACGACTCTACGAGAAGCTCTCCGCCCTCAAGGCCCGGCAGATTGTGGTGGTGCTTGACTCCTGCTTCTCTGGATCAGGCGGACGGTCCGTCCTCGCTAAGGGGACGCGGCCCCTGGTCATGAAAGTCGACACCGCTACGGTGCCTCAGGATCTGACAATCTTTGCGGCGGCCTCGGGCAGTCAAATCACGGGCACGCTTGAAGACCAGGGACATGGGACATTCACCTACTTCTTCCTCAAGGGCTTGAGCGGGGCGGCCAAGGACAGTTCGGGCGCGGTCACGGCCAATAGCCTCTACACCTACCTAAAGCCCAAGGTCCAGGATGCGGCGAAGCGGCAAAATCGGGATCAAGAGCCTATCCTGCACACCCAAGGCGACCAGGAACTCGTCCGGTTCTGACGGGGCGGTTCGAGCATCATCCTATTCGGGTTGTGGATAACCCGTCAGAACTTCCCATCCGAGCGACATAAGCGGGTTTTGGGCCCTCAGCCAGGTTCTGATAATGTCTGTTTCCCCCAGGGATCCGGCGACGGCCGGATGCGACAAAACCTCCGACGAGGTTCCGCTAAACATAAATATCCATAGGGCCCCCCCGGGTTCGGCGCCGGGTCTCCGGCGGCCAAGGCCGGCCTGGTGACGCTCAAGCGCCCGCTCTCCCCCATCGCCCGCCGCTGACCGGCTGGGACCAAAGTCCTACCAAGTCGTAGGCCGTTGCTCACGTGAGGATTCCGGAGTCTGCTGTTAGACTATCCGCATAAGCATGCGAACCGGCCTCCTTCGAGTCGTCATCGGCCTCCTGCTCCTCGCCTGCGCGGCGCCCTCCGTGCAGGCCCAGGGCGAGTGGCGCGCAGTGCGCCCCATCCCCATCCGGAAGCTCCAGCCTCCCGACGGCGCGACCTACCCCCAGGTCCAGGCCCTCGTGCGCGGCGTCGTCGAGGAGCTGGCCCAGGAGGCCGGCCTGCCCAAAGGGAAGACCCTGCGCGTCCACGTGGCCGGGCACGGCCGGGAGTCCTCCGCAGAGGACATCTGGCAGAACGTCATCACGATGGCCCGGGTCGCGGGGGCCGACGCGGCCGTCGCCCTCGATTTCCCCGAGCTGCGAGGGCCGGGCGAGGAGCTCACCTGGCACTGGCGCAGCATCAAGGCCGGCAACAAGACCGCCCTCGCCGTCGCCGCCCTGAACGCCGCCCCCGGCGCCGAGGTCTGGTCCATGCGCGGCGAGAGCGCCATGGCCGAGAACATCGTGCGCATGTACGACATGGCCGCGCCCGAGCTCAAGCCCCTCATCCGGGTGAGCCGGAACATCGTCATGGACTCCTACCCCTTCGCGCAGGCGCCGTTCATGCCCAAGGAGATCCCCGCCGGGTTCCTCGCCCAGGTGGGCGGGACGGTGTACCTCAACTTCACGAAGTTCGGGCACTGGAGCAACCCGCTCAAGGGCGGCCCCAAGCTCGTCAACATCTGCGTGGCCCCGGGCGGGCAGGCCGTCTCCCACGGCTGGTACGAGGTCGTCGAGGAGTCCCGCCTGCTCGAGGAGCTCGAGATCTCGGGCGCTTCCCGCGAGAGGGTCGAGGCCTTCGCCCGGAAGATCGGCACCTGCCGCTACTTCCACGACCTGCTCGACGGCCTGAGCCAGACGGAGCTCCCCAACGGGGACCGACCCTCGCCCATCCCCCGCTTCTAGATGATCCTGGCGCTCTCCCCGCTCGATTGGGCGGTCATCGCACTCTACCTGGCCTTCTCCGTCGCCATCGGCCTGTGGTTCTCCAAGAAGGGCTCCGGCGGCCTGGCCGAGTACTTCGTGGCGGGCCGCGAGGGCACCTGGTGGCTGGCCGGGGGCTCCATGGTGGCCACGACCTTCGCGGCCGACACCCCGCTCGTCATCTCGGCCCTCGTGCGCACCCAGGGTTTGCAGGGCAACTGGTACTGGTGGAGCAGCGTCATGGGCGGGGTGCTCTGCGTCTTCTTCTTCGCCCGGCTCTGGCGCCGGGCCAACATCATCACGGACGCGGAGTTCATGGAGCTGCGCTACGCCGGCGCCGCGGGCACCTTCCTGCGAGGCTACTACGCCTTCTTCCGCGCGGTGGTGTGCAACGCCATCGTGATGGGCTGGGTGATCCTGGCCATGTACAAGATCGTGTTCGTCCTGCTGGGCTGGCCCAAGGGCCCCTCGGTCTGGGGGCTCGTCGGCGTCTCGGTCGTCTACATCTTCTTTTCCGGGCTCTGGGGCGTGCTCGCGACGGACTTCTTCCAGTTCCTCCTGGCCATGGCCGGCTGCATCATCCTCGCGGGGCTGGTCTTGGTCGACGCGGGCGGGCCGCAGGCGCTCCTCGAGAAGGCCGCCGCGGCGGCACAGGCCGCGGCCGCCGCGGGCACGCAGTCGCCCGTGGTCGCGGGAGACCAGCTCGCCAACGTCTTCCCCAACTTCCAGTCCTCCGACCTCGCGGTGCTGACCTTCTTCACCCTGATCTTCCTGCAGTGGTGGCAGAGCGCCCAGGGCGACGGCTTCCTGGCCCAGCGCCTCTTCTCCTGCAAAAACGAGAAGCACTCCGTGCTCGCGGTGCTCTTCTACAGCTTCCTGCACTACGCGGTGCGGCCCTGGCCCTGGATCATCGTCGGGGTGGGCTCGCTGATCTATTTCCCGGACCTCGCCGACCCCGAGACGGCCTACCCGCTCATGATGATCAAGTTCCTTCCCAACGGCCTGAGAGGGATGCTGGTGGCGGGGTTTTTGGCGGCCTTCATGTCCACCATCGCCACGCACATCAACCTGGGCGCCTCCTACCTGGTCAGCGACCTCTACAAGCGCTTTTTGGTCCGCGACGCTTCGGAGCGTCACTATCTTTGGGTGTCCCGCGCCGGCATCCTGGTGATGACCGCGCTGGCCGGAGTCGTGTGCCTGCTCATGAAGTCCGTCTACACCGCGTGGCTGCTGGCCTCCGCGCTCATGGCCGGCCCAGCCATCATCGTGCTCTTGCGCTGGTACTGGTGGCGCATCAACGCGGCGGCGGAGATCGCGGCCCTGCTCAGCGCCCTGATCCTGGCCCTTGCGCTCGTGAAGTCCTCCTTCCTGGGAGGGGACCAGCACTACGCTTTCCGCCTGCTCATCATGATCGGCGTCTGCACCGGAACGGCCCTGGCCGCCGCCTTCCTCACCCAGCCCGAGCCCGAGGAGCATCTGGAGAAGTTCTTCCGCCGGGTCCGGCCGGGCGGCTGGTGGGGCCCCATCGCG
>DMEZ01000027.1:63724-64429 GCA_003450735.1 Elusimicrobiota bacterium
GCGGCTGGTGGGGCCCCATCGCGGCGCGCTGCCCCGACGTCAAGCGCATGAAGGTCGGCCGCGAGGAGTTCGCCAGCTGGGGGCTCTCGGTCGTGAGCATCTACCTCTCGCTCTTCGGGCTCGGCTGGTTGGTGATGGGCCGCTGGCTTTTCGGCGCCGCGAGCCTGGGGGCCGCGCTCTACCTCGTCAAGGTCATCCTGGGCCGAATCGACCGGATGGACTGGGCCTAGGGCCCCCTTCCTGCATAGGTCTATTACCTCTCTGATAACGCCCTCTCGGCCCAAGATGGCCGGCGGCCCTCGCGTGTAGAATAGGAGCCGTCATGCCAGTGTTCCCGATGAGAGGTTTCTCCATGTCCAAGCTCGTCCGCTCTTCCCTCGCCCTGATCGTCTGCGCCGCGCTCATCGTCCTGAGCCCGGGCCTGCCGGCCTACCAGGCTTTCGCCCAGAGCGTCGCCGCGCCGCGCGCCGTCGCGGGCCAGGGCTTCGCGACCCCGGTCGTCGGCTTCACCCATTTCAGCGGCGGCTCGAGCGTCAACACGGCCCTCGCTCCGTCCATGGGCCTCAAGATGCAGACCCTGCCGGGCGTCTCGAACCTTCAGGCTCCCGCAGCCGCCAGGGTCGTCACGGTGCCGGCCGCCAGCCTGGCCCTTCCGGAAGCCGGCGCGGTCGTCCGGGTGAACGTCCTCCCCGCCGCTTCGCGCCC
>DMEZ01000027.1:64453-94240 GCA_003450735.1 Elusimicrobiota bacterium
AGGGTGCCGGCCGCCAGCCTGCCCCTTCCGGAAGCCGGCGCGGTCGCCGGGGTGAACGCCCCCCCCGCCGCTTCGCGGGCCGTCCAGCCGGTCGTGAAGGCGCAGAGCGCCGCCGTCCAGGCTCCCCGGGCCCAGGCCGCCAAGGAAGTGCAGGCGATGTCGGCCCAGGTGGGCCAGGCGCTCGAGACGGTCGGCCAGGTCTCCGAGGCCGGGGCCGAGACGGCGCACGGGCTCGGGCAGGACCTGCAGACGATCCTGACCCAGGACGGCGTCGAGGCCGCCCAGGACGAGAGCCTCCTCCCCTCCGTCGCGGGCTTCGGAGACTTCCACAACGGCCGCCAGCTCGGCCGTGCGGCCGGGCAGGAGATCGGCGCCTCCGTGAGCGAATACAATTCCCGCTTCTCCGTGCCCGCCGCCCAGGAGTCCGAAGCGCCCGTGTCGGAACCCGTGCAGAAGGACCGCGGGCCGGTCTGGCCGCGCTTCCTCGCGGCCGGCCTCGCCCTCCTCCCCGGCGTCTTCCTCGGCTGGCCGCTCATCGCCGGGGGAGCGCTCTACGCCGGCGCCGCCGTCGCGGCCGCGAGTCTGACGCTCTCCGTCCTGCCCTTCATGGGCGAGAACACGCCCAAGCTCCTGCGCTCCACGCCCGGCGCAGCCCTCTTCGGGCTCGGCGCCCTCACCACGGGCCTCGCCGTCGTCTCCGGCCTGAGCCTCTGGGCCGGCCCTCTCGTCATGCTCGGCGGCTGGGGCCTGGTGCGCTACGGCCGCTCCGAGAGCGTGCACGACCGCTACGACCGCGCGGAGGCCCTGAGCGCCTTCTTCGGCGGCCTCGGCGCCGCGGCCCTCGCGGGCCTCGTCCTGACCTCTCCGGCCGGCTGGCTCGCCTTGGGTCTCAAGGTCCTCTCGACCGCGGCCGCCTCCCTCCTGCTCATGCACCTGCCGAGCTGGGTGGGACACGGAGTCGTCTCCGTCTTCTTCTCCGCCTACCAGGGCGCGAACGGCATCCATCGCGTCATGAGCGCCGTGCGCCATGACACCGTGCTCTACGACCGGCTGGTGCGCTTCACGAAGGGCCAGCTCGAGAGCTCCCCCTGGAACGCGGTGTGGCTGGCGGCCCTCTGGGTGCCCCTCTGGATCGCCGAAGGCGTGAAGGCCCTGCTCGGCCTGGCGGTCAGCCTCGCCGTGAGCGCCATGCAGGCGCCGGTCCTGTTCCTCTGGGGCTCCGCGCACGAGCTGGCGGCGGAGTCCTCCGCCGCCAAGTTCTTCGCCGAGTGGGCGCACTTCATGTTCGACAACGTCCAGAACGGCAAGCAGGCCCTCTTCAACCGCGCCGAGGCCCTCCTGCTCGGCCATGCCAACTCGACGAGCAAGCTGGTGAGTCTGCCCGCGTCGCTGGGCATCAACCTGCTCCAGCTCGGCTGGCTGGCCTACGCCCTCGCCGGCACGCCGGTGCTCGGCCTGGTCGGCTTCGTGCGGGCCTTCTCCCGCATGAGCGCGCCCTACGACTCGAAGCGGCACGATCCCGAGCGGCTCCGCTACAACCGCGACGACCGGCCGGGCGAGAAGCCCCAGGAGCCGACCGACCCCGACCAGCCGGAGAAGCCCTCCAAGCCCTCGCTGATGCCGCGCCTGATCGCCTCGGCGATGGCGCTCCTGCCGGCCTACTTCATCGGCTGGCCGATGCTGGCGACCCTGGGCCCGGTCTTCGGCGGCATGTTCCTGGCCACGACCCTCAGCCTGGCGGCCCTGCCCTTCATGCCGGCTTCGACCCCCAAGCGCATCAAGGAACTGCCGGGCCACCTGCTCACGATGCAGGGCGTCTTCATGCTCATCGGGCAGTACCTGTTCTTCGAGGTCGCTCCCGCGGCCGCCGCGGCCGCGCTCGCCCTTCCGCTCTCGCCCGCCCTCTGGATGGCGGCGCTGGGCATCGTGGGCGGCTGGGGCCTCAAGCGCTACCTCGGCAAGGCCGCCGAGAAGGCGTCCGGCACCTCGGTGGACGACCCGGAGTACATCGGCGCGTTCTTCGCCGCGGCGGCTTTGGCCGCTGGGATGGGCCTCACCTTCCTCGGCACGGCCGGCTGGCTGGCGCTCGGCGTCAAGGCGCTGGCCGTCCTGACGAGCCCGCTGCTGCTCATGCACCTGCCCAGGTGGATCTGGACGGGCCTTCGGACCGTGGTCGAGGGGCCCTTCGTCAGCGCGAAGGGGTTCTACAAGCTCCTCAACTTCTGGGAAAAGGACACCGACTTCTACCGCAACATGAAGCGGCACGCCTCCTACTGGCTGGACAAGACCGTCTGGAACGGCTCGTGGCTCTCGGTCCTCTGGGTGCCGACCTGGGCCGTCCAGCTGACGGAGTTCGCCCTCGCGGGAGCCCTGGGCCTCGCGATGGGCGTCCTGCGCGCGCCGTTCAACTTCGCCTGGGGCGCCCTGGCGGAATACGCCCCCGAGTCGGCCGCGACGCGGTTCTTCTCGGCCTTCGTGAGGACCTGGACAAGCTACTCCGAGGGCAAGCAATCCAAGGCGGGCTTCGACGGCTTCGCGCGTTCGTTCATCCGCGGGATGGACGCCGCCCACCCCGTGAGCCACCGGCCGACCTTCGGCGCGGCTTTCAGCATGCTCGGGGCGCGCATCGACCAGGCCCTCTGGCTGCTCGGGACGGTCCTGACGCTGCCGCTCCTGCTGCTCTACGCGCTCTACGAGGGCGGCAAGCACGCCCTCAAGGGCCAGACCAGCGACGAAGACCGGTCGGGGCACTACTATTGAGGGAGCGGAATTTGGTATAAACACCGCCTAAGGAGAATACCCATGCCCAACAAGACATTCATGAAGCCGCTCCAGCCTTCCGCCGACCTCGCCGCGATCGTGGGCAGCGCGCCCCTTCCGCGGACCGAAGTCGTCAAGAAGCTCTGGGACTACATCAAGAAGAACAGCCTGCAGGACCAGAAGAACAAGCGCAACATCAACGCCGACGAGAAGCTCCTGAAGGTCTTCGGGGGCAAGAAGCAGGTGTCGATGTTCGAGATGACGGCGCTCGTCTCGAAGCACCTGAAGTAAGGTCCCGGACGGCTTAAGAGAGCCTCCCGCCCGTGAGCGGGGGGCTCTCTTTTCCGCTCTATTTCCGGTAGGACTTCAGGATCCGGCCGAAATAGACGCTGTGGAAGTCCTCGCTCGGGTAGTAGCGCCCCTGGATCGCGCCGTCCAGGGTGTCCTTGAGGACGAAGGTCTTGTGGACCGTCTCGCACTCGAAGAACAGGGCGCAGTCCTCCAGGACCGAGACGCCCTTCGTCCGGCCGGGCGCGGCCTTCAGGCCGCACTCCTTCACCTTGTCGTGGTCCCGGCCCGAGCGGGAGCCGCAGAACTGGAGCTCCCGCTTCATCCCGCCTGAGGGCACGCAGACCGAGAAGCGCTTCGCCTTCTCGATGAGGCCGCAGGTGTGGCGCGTGGGCCGGACGAACACGCTCAGGATGGGCTCGCCCCAGACCACGCCGAGCAGGGCCCAGCCGATGGTCATGGGGTTGGGCTTGCCTTCGGAGTCTTCGACCACCAGGAAGGCGCCCTCGCCCTCCAGGGCCCGGCACAGCTCGGCGAACGAGTCGTGATAGTCGATGGCTTTCGCGTTCATGCCCGCATCCTATCAAAAGTAGTAGGCCAGCGAGGCCGTGAGGCGTCCGACCGCGCTCTCGAGCGCCTTGTCCGTCGTGAGGAAGACCATCCCTTCGAGCAGGATCTTCAGCGGGGCCTTCCAGGGCGTGCGCAGGCCGCCGCCGAAGCCGAGCATGCCGAACACCCGCTCGCCCGAGAGGCCCTCGTAGGCGAAGCCGGGCGCGTTCGTGTCGACGGAGGTGTTCAGCCTGTAGTAGAAGAGCCCGCCGGCCACGCTGAGAAAGGCCGGCTCGAGCAGGTAGACCCGCAGGGAGGTGTCGCCGTAAAGGGCGCTCGCATTCAAACGCTCGCGGACATACAGGGCTCCCGAGCGGCCTTCGTGCGCCGTCTCGGCGCTCTCGAAGAAGCCCAGCCTGAGCACGGCCTCCCCGAAGAGAGGGGAGACCTTCTCGTGCGGACGCCCGAACAGGAGCACCGACGCCTCGCCGCCTCGGCCCGCCGCTTTCGGGTCGTCGTCCCACTCCAGGGACGGGGCCGCCGCGCAGCGGAAGGAGGTGCGCAGGCGGGTCCAGATGCGCGTGTAGGAGAACCCCGCCGAGAGCCCCAGCGGCGGTCGGGAGACGGAGTACGGGCTCGGTTCGGGCAAGGCGGTCATGGGCGCGGTCGAGAACTCCGTCTGGTACGGGCCGCTCTTGAGCATCTCCAGGTCGGACATCATCCCCTGCATGTCGCCGCGGAGGAGCTCCGGCTGGTCCTGCAGGGCGAAGAGGAGGCTGGCCAGGGTCAGCCCGGCGTTGACCGCCTCCGGGCCGCGGACGGTGGGCCCGGACCCCAGAGGAGTCGAAGACACCTGGGGCGCCTGTCCGGGCGCCTGCGTCGTGCTCACCTGGGAGAGCGGCTGGAGCCCGGCACAGCCGCAGACGAGGAGCGGCAGGAGGAGCAAGAGGTTCGCCATGGGACTCTGTCGACGAGGCCCAACTATGATAGCATTAGGGGCATGACGCGCCTGCGCTACGCCTTCATCCGCCGGCCCGACCGCGCGCTCGTCCTGCGCCTCGAGGAGATGTACCGCGCCGCCGGCTGGTGGCGGCCCAAGGACACCCCCGCCCTGCTCCGGCGCATCGTGCGGGGCAGCCGGCGCTTCCTGGTCGTCTTCGAGGGCGGCCGGGCCGTCGGGATGGGGCGCGCCCTGGGCGACGGGGCCAACGACGCCTACATCCAGGACGTCTTCGTAGACGAGGCGCTCCGCGGCCGGGGCATCGGCGCGCAGATCGTTCGCCGCCTGGTGCGCAGGCTCAAGGCCGACGGCGCCGGCTGGATCGGACTCATCGCCGCGGAGGGCACGCGGCCCTTCTATGAGAAGCTGGGCTTCCGCCGCATGAAAGGGTGCGACCCGATGCTGCTCCAAGGGAGCGGCTGATGGATCTGCGCCTGCTCAAGGCGGAGGACGTCCCGGCGCTCAAGCCCTTCTTCGAGCGCGGCGCACCCCCGCTCTCGGTCTACTCCTTGAGCGCCCTGGTCCTCTGGAACGAGTGCATCAACGACACCCTCTTCGCCGTCGCGGGGGAGAGCGTGCTTCTCGTGGAGTCCCCGAAAGAGGACCCCTCGAAGAGACGCCTCCTTCTTCCGGTGGGCGGCCAAGTCCCCTCGCCGGCCGGGCTCCGGAGACTGGCCGTTGAAGCGGCCTGCCGCGAAATCCGTTACATCCCCCAGCCGTTCGTCGAGGCGGCGGGGTTGGCCGCGCTGGAGGAGCACTTCTGCCTGGCGGAGCAGCCGGACTACCAGGACTACGTCTACCTGCGCACCGACCTCGCCGAACTCCCCGGCCGGCCCTACGCCAAGAAGCGCAACCTCGTCCGCCAGTTCGAGCGCGATCACGAGGCGCGCGGCGCCGTGCGCGTCCTCGACCTCATGAAAGAGAACGCGAACCTGTGCCTGGAGTGCCTGGAGGAGTGGCGCAGCTCCCAGGAAGCCAGCGCCCCGATCCTGGACTGCGAGCGGAAGGCCATCGGCGCCGCGCTGGCCGGGTTCGACCGCCTGGGTCTGCGCGGCATCATGGTCGAGGTGGACGGGCGCGTCCAGGGCTTCGGCATCGCCTCCCGGCTGAGCGCGGACACCGGGGTGCTCCACTTCGAGAAGGCCTCGGCCCGGGTGAAGGGGCTCTACCAGATCCTCGACCGGGAGTGCGCGCGGCGGATCTTCGACGGGGCGACCTATGTCAACAAGGAGAGCGACATGGGCGACGCGGGACTCGCCCGGGCCAAGAACTCCTACCACCCCATCCAGAAGGTCAAGGCCTACCGTCTGGGGCTCAAGCCGTGAGAGCCTACCGCAAGCTCAGCGCCGTGCTCCTCCCCTACCTGCTCTTCGCCGCCGCGGCCATCCTGGGCTTGATGCGGGTCGTCTTCGACGTGCTGAAGCTCTCCGCGCCCCAGCTCTTCGAGGCCCTCCACCGCGTGTTCAGCGGGCTCGGGATCGCCTGCGTCGCCGCGGTGGGCTTCATCGTCCTGCTCGAGAACCGCCTGCGCCGACGGGAGAAGGCGGGCGAGGCGGCCTGGCCGGAGGAGGACGAGAAGTGGCTTCTCGCGTACTGGCTGATCGCGGGCATTCCGCTCTCGCTGAGCCTCATCTTCGGCCTCTTCTTGAGCGGGGCGTGCATGATCTCCCTGTGGGACTCGCAGGCCCGCATGGCCAAGGAGATCACGGCCATCCGGCAAACGCTGGAGAAATGAGAACGCTCCTTCGGCAGGAATCCCGCCGGGCCTGCTAAGGCGGCATTCCGGGGCATTTTCAGCCGCTTTTGGACTGGATCCCAAGGTTGAAAGTCGGGGATGCGTGATATATACTTTCAAGAATTCTGACTTTTCACTAGCGTCTAGAGCCTGATGCGAGTATTGCGCTGTTCCCTCGTCGTCGTCCTCCTGGCGCTCTCTCAGCCCAGGCCGGCTCAGGCCGGCTGGTGGAGCGACTTGAAATCCCACGTGGACGTGGGTGCCATCGTGAAGGGCGTCGTCATCGGCGCCGTGGTGGCGGTCACGGTGGTCGCGGTGGTCGCTCTCGCCGCGACGGGGGTCGGAGCCCCGGTGGCGGCGCTCGTGGCCGGTGCGGCCATCGGAGCGATCGGCGGCGGCGTCATTGGCGGAGCTGTATCTTGGCACGATCCTCCTGCGGAAACAGCCGCAAATAAGGCTCCGCCTCCGCCCGGCTCCTACCAGCCGCCTCCGAAGACCAGCGGCGGCCCCGCTCCCGATGGCCGCCCTGGCCCTGGCCCTGGCCCCGACGATGGCCCAGCTCCCGGCCCGAATCCGAACCCGGGTCCCAGCCCCTACCCCTATCCGGTGCCGACCCCGACTCCGACTCCGGTCGTGCCGGGGCCGCCTTCTGGGGACACCTGTACCGGTCCGGACTGCGGCAAGGTCCAGAACCCTTCCGGCGGGACGGGCGGGCCCACGGATACGGGCGGAGCCGACGGAGGCCCGGGCGTCCCGCAAGGCCAGACCGCGGATGACCGCTGGCAAGAGCCTGGTGGCGGCAATACGCCGTTCTTCGACGGCTACGGGAAAAAGGAAGAGTACATCCCGAACACCTCGCGTGGAACCAGACTCGACATCCCCGGCTTCTACGCCGGGACGGCCTGCAAGGGTTCCGACTGCGGCCAAACGAGCGCGGCCGTGGATTACGGGCAAGGCGGCACCTCGGGCCGCCAGGGCGGCTTCTCTTCCGGTGGGGGCGGCGGAGGCCCAGGGAGCGCGTCGATGGACGCGGAGATCAAGGCTTTCCACAAGAAGATGGACGCCATGGAGAAGTCCGCTCTCGATGAGGGGAAAGCCTCGAAGCTCAACGAGCTCATCGGCCTGGCCAAAGAGCGCATGAACGCCCGCGACTTCGAGGGCGCCATCAAGGCCCTGGATGAGGCCATCAAGCTCGCTCCGGACAACGCCAACCTCTGGCTGATGCGGGCGATGGCCAAGAACATGAAGGGGGATTTCGTCGGCGCCGAGGCGGACGCTCGGGAGGCCATCCGGCTCGACCCGAACAACGACCAGTCCTGGGAGAACCTCGCCTGGGCCCTGCTCAAGCAGGGGAAGTACAAGGAAGCGCTCGAGGCCGCCGAGCAGGCCTTGAAGCTCAACCCCAAGAACTCCCTGGCCATGGCCATCCGGGCCTTCGCGAAAGAGAAGCTGGGCGACGTCCAGGGCGCCAAGAAGGACATCGAGACCGCGGCCTCCATGGACAAGCGCATGCGCTCCTTCATGCAGAGGGGTCTGCGCGGCCAGCCCATCTTCGATGCGCGCATGGACTTCATGAGCCTGAACACCGGGCGGGACGCTTGGGGCGGGGAGGAGGGGGGTTCGGGCGGGAGTCCGTTCTCCCTGCCCTTCATCCTTCTGCTGCTCAGCGTCGTCGGCGCGGCCGGGACGTTCAACTACCTGACCGCCCGCAGGAAGGGCCGCATCCGCGGTTTGAAGGACTGGCCTGCCTACCTGCTCAAAACGTTCGGTGGGTAGCCCCCTGCGCTGCCTGCTTCCGCTCTGTCTGGTCGTCCACCTCGGCCTGCCTCAGCGGGCCTCGGCCGGGGCCATCGCCGACGCAGCCAAGAACATCGGGAGCCACGTGAACGTGGGCGCGGTGGTGGGCGGGGCCATCGCGGGCGCCATCGCCGGAGGGCTCGTCTGCGGGCCCGGCTGCGCCGTCGCCGGAGCGCTGATCGGAGGAGCCCTCGGGGCGGGCTTGACCTGGCACGACGACAAGCCCGCGGCGTCCGCCAAGAAGCCGACGGGCACGACCGGGCCTGGGACGTGGGACCCGCCTCCGTCCTGGCAGGATGACGACGACGATGACGCCGGCAAGGATCCCGACGACCCTCCCCTCGTCCCGCCGCCGGGGACGGGGCCTGGGGGAGGAGGGGACCGCCCCTCGGGCGGGACGGAGCGTCCGAACAGCGATCCCGCGGGCGGTCGTGGAGAACCGCTGGGACAGACCGGCAGCGAACGGTGGGCGAAAGGCCCGAACACCCCGTTCTTCGGCGGCCAGCCGGGCTCTGCCGAGAGCTACGTCCCGGGCGCCAAGACGGGCTCCGGCGCCGAGATCCCGGGCTTCTACGCCGGTAAGATCGGGGTGGCGGGGGCCGGCAGGCCGGGCGGGCTCGGGCAGGGCGCCGCCGGGACTTCCGGCCGTTCCGGCGGCTCCGGATCTTCTTCCTCCGGCGGCGGCTCGTTGAGCCTGGGCTCCATGCTGACCGGAGCCGACAAGCCGCCCGGGTTCAGGGAATTCGAGGCGCGCGCCGCCAGGGAACTCGGCCTTCAGGGAGAAGACGTTCTTCCCGTGGAAGAAGGGACCGAGCCCTCGCCCGACGGTGGAGAAGCCCCCAAGGAAGAGGGCTTGGACCTGGAGAAGGCCGTCCGCCTGCTCGGAGAGGGCGGCGCCGAAGGAGAGGAAGAGCAGCGTCGAGCCGCGGAACTGCTGGCCTCCGCCCAGAGCAAGCTCAAGGCAAAGGACTACCGGGGCGCGATCGACGACCTCACCGAAGCCCTCAAGCTCTCGCCGCGCAACCCGATGCTCTACGTCTTCCGGGCCATCGCCTACAACCTGGCCGGGAACTACGAGGCGGCCGAGAAGGACGCCCGGGCCGCCATCGCCCTCAACCCCGAGGACCCGATGGCCTGGGAGAACCTGGCCTGGTCCCAGCTCAGGCAGGGGAAGGCCCTGGAGGCGATGGAGAGCGCCACGCGGGCCTTGAGGCTCGACCCGAAGAACGCGCTGGCCTACGCCATCCGCGCCTTCGCCCGGGACAAGCTCGGCAACCGGAAGGGGGCGATGGACGACATCAAGCGCGCGGCGGCCCTCGACAGCCGCTTCCTGCACTTCTACAAGCGCGGTCTGGCCGGCAAGCCGCTCTTCGACCCGGACTACGACTACGCGCCCTTCTTCCTGCACAAGGGCCGGCCGCTGGAATCGCGCAAGGCCCCCATGTGGCCGGTCTACTTCGGGATGGTCCTGGTTTCCTTGGGCGCCCTGCTCCTGGGCGCGCTGGGCTGGCAGTACCAGCTCGCCCGGAAGAGGGGCAAGGTGAAGGACTTCAAGGAGTTCCTGGACTCCCTGAAGAAGGCCTGAGGCCTCAGGCCAGCTTCCTCAGCTTCGAGCGCCAGCCCTCGCGCAGCAGCGGCCAGAGCCGGCCTTTCTCCTTCGCGATCCGGACGAACTTGGTGGCCGAGTCTTTCGGCGTGTCGGGGGGCACGGCGCGCTCCTTGAGGGAGAGCGCGCCCGCGGGGCAGACTCGCAGGCACGAGCCGCAGCCCAGGCACCGCTCCTCGAGAGCATGGGCCTTCTTCTCGCGGACTTCGACCGCCTGGATCTGACAGGTCTTCGCGCACGCTCCGCAGCCGGAGCACTTGCCGGGGTCGACGGCCAGCAGGAGCGGCGTGGGCGCCACGGCGTTCTTGAGTCCCATGCGCCGGATGCCGGCCAGGAGGCCGCAGCAGCAGCCGCAGCAGTTGCAGATGAAGCCGGGCTTGTCCCGGACGTTGTCGGTGATGTGGATGAGCCCCTTGCGGCCGAGCTCGCGCACCCGGGCCAGCAGTTCTTCGGCGCTCGCCTCCCGCCCGAAGCCCCGGCGGATGACGAAATCGGCCGCCAGCCCTAAGGCCATGCAGGTGTCCTCGTGAGAGGCGGCCTGGCACGGGCGGCCCAGCAGGCGTTCCTTGTTCCGGCAAAAGCAGGTCTGGAAGGCGAAGCGCTTCGAACTCCGGACGACCTCCACGACCTGCGCGTAGGTCATCGCCCGGGAGGTGACGGGGATGTCCGCGCCGACCAGGGCCCGCACCGGCGGGGTCGTCGAGCCGAACACCTCCTTCCAGAGTTCGTTCTCGGTGTAGCGCTCCAGGAGCTCGGCCAGCCGTTGGATGGGGATGCCGGCGTGGACCTTCATGAGGCTGAACTCGACGAAGCCGACCACGGAGGGGGAGAGCAGCCAGTAGCGCTCTCCCTCCATCGGGAAGTCGAGGACGGCGCCCTTCAGGGCCAGGCTCTCCAGGATCCCTGCGGCCCGCTCCTCGGGCCACCCCGTCCGCTCGGCCATCTCCTGGGCCGTCGCCTCCCGGAGGGGGAACTTGGAGGCGAGCAGCGCCTCGTCCGCGCTCAGGAAGAGGGAGAGGAACTCCCGGATCTCGGGCGAATCCGGCAGGCCGATAGGATAGCGGTCCAGCCGGTCGATGAGCCGGATCAGCGTCTCTTGGTCCAATCCGCGCCTAGTCTCCGAAGCTGATCCCGAGCGCGCGCCCCGTCTGGACCAGATCCCCGTCCAGCGGGACGGTCCGCAGGCGCCCGATGGCTTCGGTGATGGGCACGGAGACCGTGTCCGGAGGCCGCAGGGCGACCATGTGCCCGAACCGCTTGTTGGCGATGAGATCCACGGCCCGCACCCCGAAGCGGGTGCAGAGCAGGCGGTCGAAGCTCGTCGGCCCGCCGCCCCGCTGGAGGTGGCCCAGCACGCAGACCCGGGTCTCCTTGCCGGTTCGCTTCTCGATCTCGTCCGAGACCAGCTGGCCGATGCCGCCCAGCCGGACCTCCCGGTCCGCCCCGCCGCTGCGGGCCACGATGTCTCCGCCGGCGGGTTTGGCGCCCTCCGCGACGACCACCAGGGTGAAGTGCTTGCCGTTGCGCGTGCGCTCCCGGATCTTCGCGCAGATGCTCTCGTAGCGGAAGGGGATCTCCGGGATGAGGATGATGTCGCCTCCGCCGGAGATGCCCGCCGAGATGGCGATCCAGCCGGCGTGCCGGCCCATGACCTCCAGGACCATGACCCGGTTGTGGCTGCGGGCCGTGGTGTGCAGGCGGTCGAGGGCGTCCGTCGCGCAGTGGACGGCGGAGTCGAAGCCGAAGGTGATGACGGTCGCCTCGAGGTCGTTGTCGATGGTCTTCGGGACGCCGACCACCGGGATGCCTTCCTCGAAGAGCTGTTGGGCGATGGTGAGCGAGCCGTCGCCGCCCACGCAGACGAGGGCCTGCAAGTCGAGCTTCTTGAAGTTCCGCTTCGCCTCCTCCAGGATCTTTTTTGGGATGCGATGAACCTCGCCCTTGCCCGTCTTGGCTGAGAAGCGTCCCTTGTTCGACGTGCCCAGGATGGTGCCTCCCGTGACCAGCAGGTGGCCCATCTCCTTGTAGAAGAGGTCCATGGTCTGCACGGGGGCGAGGAGGCCTTCGTAGCCGCCCTTGATCCCGAGCGTGTGCCAGCCCCTGTGATAGGCGGCCTTGCCGACGGCGCGTATGACCGCGTTGAGCCCGGGGCAGTCGCCCCCGCCCGTCAGGATGCCGATGCGAGGCTTGTCATTCTTCACCTCATTCCTCCGATCGGGGTTCAGCCCGGAACTTGCCCTCGCCTTCCTTGATGAGCACCTCGACGCGGTGCTTGGCCTCCTCGAGGCGCGAGGAGAGCTGGTGGGCCAGCTTCATGCCGTCCTCGAAGAGCACGAGCGAGTCCTCGAGGCCCTTCTCGCCCGTCTCGAGCTCCCGCACGATGCCCTCCAGCTTGTCGAGGCCCTTCTCGAATGGCTCCAGCTTGGTCTTCATGGCTTCACCTCGGCGTCGAATTCTCCTTCATGGACCTTCACCCGGATGCGCTCTCCCGCTGAGACCTCGGAGGCCTTGCGGAGGGCGCGGCCCCCCTTGAGGGCGATGGCGTAGCCCCGGGAGAGCACGGCCAGGGGGCTCAGGGCTTGAAGGCGCTCCTTCTGGCGGAGGAGGTCCTTCTCGGCGTGGGAGAGACGGGACGTCAAAGAGGTCTTGAGGCGGGGAGGGCCCGTCCGCGTGAGGCGCTCGGAGAGCCTCAGGACGAGCTGGCGCAGGCCCGAGGGCAGACGGCCCGCGAGTCCGTCCACCCGCTGGGCGCGCTCTTCGTAGAGCCGCCGCGGCTCGCGCAGGAGGGGGGAGGCGCGCAGGGCGCGCAGGCGCTCCTCGCGCTCGCGCACCAGCCCCCGCAGGCCGAGGGGCAGGCGGCGGCCCAGCTCGCGCAAGCGCTCGAGCACCGCGGCTTTCTCCGGGACGACGAGCTCCGCCGCGGCGGAGGGCGTCGGCGCTCGCAGGTCCGCGACGAAGTCCGCGATGGTGAAATCGGTCTCGTGGCCCACGCAGGAGACGATGGGGATCTTCGAGGCGGCGATAGCCCGGGCGACGACCTCCTCGTTGAAGGCCCAGAGGTCCTCGAGCGAGCCGCCGCCCCGTCCGACGAGGAGGACGTCGGTGTCCGGGAAGTGTTCGTTGAAGTCGCGCACGGCCTGGGCGATCTGCTCCTTGGCCCCCTCCCCCTGCACCGCCACCGGCATCAGGCGGATGTGGAGGCCCGCGAAGCGGCGCTCCAGGATGGAGAGCATGTCGCGGATGGCTGCGCCCTGCGGCGAGGTGACGATGCCGATGCGCTCGGGGAAGAGGGGGAGGGGCTTCTTGCGCGAGGGGTCGAAGAGCCCGTCCGCGGCCAGCTTCGCCTTGAGCTGCTCGAAGGCGAGCTGGAGAGCGCCCATGGCCTTGGGCTGAAGGAAAGAGGCGATGAGTTGGGTGCGCCCGGAGCCCGCGTAGTGGCTGACCCGCCCCCGGGCGACCACCTCCAGGCCGTGCTCGAGCTTGAAGCGCAGGCCGGAAGCCGCGCCCTTGAAGAGCACGCAGGAGAGCTGGGACTCGGCGTCCTTGAGCGTGAAGTAGGTGTGCCCCGAGCCGTAGGTCTTGGGCTGGGAGACCTCCCCGACCACCCAGACGTCGGGGAGCTGGCTCTCGAGCAGGTCGTGGATGCTCCGGCTGAGCTCCGTGACCGTCAGGGGCTTCGTCGCCGTGTTCATGGGCGGGTCTTCTTCCCGCGCAGCTCCTTGAGGCGCTTGGCCAGGCGGGCCTCGTCGCCCTGCTCGGTGGGCTCGTAGAAGCGGACGGGGTCGGGGAAGTACTCCTGCTCCACGAAGTGGCCGGGGAAGTCGTGGGCGTACTTGTAGCCCTTCCCGTGGCCTCGGGACTCCTTGTCCATGCTGGCGTCGCGCAGGTGGAGGGGCACCTCACGGCGGGGCCCCTGTCGGACCTCCCGGAACGCCGCGTCCACCGCGAGGTAGGCCGCGTTGGACTTGGGGGCGCAGGCGATATAGGTGAGGGCCTGGGCGAGCGGGATCCGGCACTCGGGCATGCCCAAAAACTCCACCGCGCGCACGGCCGCGGAGGCGATGAGCAGGGCGCGGAAGTCCGCGTGGCCCACGTCCTCCGAGGCGCAGATGAGGATGCGGCGGGCGATGAAGCGCGGGTCCTCTCCGGCCTCGAGCATCTTGGCCATCCAGTAGAGGGCCGCGTCGGGGTCGGAGCCGCGCATGGATTTGATGAAGGCGGAGATGTGGTCGTAGTGCTCGTCCGAGGAGCGGTCGTAGCGCACGCTGCGGCGCTGGATGGACTCCTCGGCCACGGCGAGCGGGATCCGCCGGCGCCCGTCCATGCCGAGCGGGGTGGTGAGGGCGGCGAGTTCGAGGGCGTTGAGGAGCCTGCGTGCGTCGCCTCCCGCGGTGTTGAGCAGGTGGGCGCGGGCCTCCGGCTCGAGGTCGAGCGCATATTGGCCCAGGCCCCGCTCCGGGTCGCTCAAGGCCCGGTCGAGGATGGAGGCCAGGTGCTCTTCTGGCAGGGGCTGGAACTCGAAGACGGTGAAGCGCGAGAGAAGGGCGGCGTTCACGTAGAAGGAGGGGTTCTCGGTGGTGAGGCCGATGAGGATCACGTCGCCGCGCTCCACATAGGGCAAAAGCACGTCCTGCTGGGTGCGGTTGAAATGGTGGATCTCGTCGACGAGGAGCAGGGTGCGCTGGCCCGAGCCGAGGTGCATGCGGGCGGTCTCGACGGCCTTCTTGAGGTCGGCCACTCCGGCCGCCACCGCGTTGAGCGACTCGAAGCGGGCCTTGGAGCGCTCCGCGATGAGGCGCGCGAGCGCCGTCTTGCCGGTGCCCGGGGGGCCGAAGAAGAGCAGGGAGGCCACCCGGTCGGCTTCGATGAGGCGGCGGAGCATCTTGCCGGGCCCCAGGATGGCGGTCTGGCCGGCGAACTCCTCCAGGGTGCGCGGGGCGAGGCGGGCCGCGAGCGGGCGGTCCTTGAGCGGGGTCTCTTCGGGGAACAGTCCGGTCAAGGCTTCTGTGTGCCCAGGGCGGTGTCCAAGGCGACGATCATGGAGTCGAGGGATTTCTCTTCGATGCGGTTGAAGTTCTCCATCTTCTCGTTGAGCTGGTGGATGTCCGCGGCCAGCAGAACCAGGAGCATGCGCATGAGCGTCAGGGTGTCGTGGACGCCGAACTCCTTGCGGATCTCCTCGGCCTTTTTTTCGATGAGGGAGGTGAGCCCCGGAGCGTCGAGGGGACTGATCCCGTCGATCTCCAGGGTGCAGTCCCTCCCGAGGACGTTGACGGTGATGCGGTCGGCATGGATGGGGGTCATGAGAGTTCCACGACTTTATCGAGCTTCTGGGCCAGCTTCTGCAGGCGCTCGCGCAGGCGGTGCTGGCGCTCGCCGACGGCCTTCAGGCGCTTGAGGTCGAGCTCCATGCGTCCGTTCTCCTCCTCGAGGCGCAGCAGCTCCTTGCGGAGCCTTTCGTTCTCGTCGACCAGCTTCTTGAGCCGGCGCGCCGCGTCCTGGACAAGCTCCTCGAGGTGCTTGAGCTTTTCGGTCCGCAGGGCCATCAGCCGCGCAGCCGGCCGCCCAGGGCCTGGAGGGCCCCCAGGACGGCGCCCATCCCCTCGGCGGCCTCGGCGTCCGTCAGCGTCCGGTCGGGAAGGGAGAAGGTGAAGCGGAAGGTGAGGCTCTTATGGCCCGCCTCGACGCCCTGGCCGGTGAAGACATCCACGAGGTCCATCCGGAACAAGGCCGCCAGTCGGAGATCACGGACCGCGCTCATCATCTTGGCGTAAACCAGGCCCTCCTCGAAGACCAGCGACAGGTCGCGCACCACGGTCGGGAACGGGGAGACCGGCTGGAGGGGGCGGTCGGCTCCGTCCGGCCGCTCGGCCAGGGCCGAGAGGTCGAGCACGAAGGCGGCGGCCGGTTTGCGGGAGAGGTCGAAAGCCGAGAGCAGGCGCAAGTCGAGCCCCCCGGCCAAGGCGCGGAGGCTTCCGCCCTCGGCGTAGGCGGCGCAGGCCTTGGGGTGGAACACCGTCCCGCCGGAGCGCGGTTCGAGGGCGGCGCCGCCGCGGCCGAGCAGCCCCAGCAGGTCCTCGAGCACGCCCTTGGCGTCGTGGAAGTCCGAAGGCGAGGGCTTGCGCTTCCAGTGCGGGTGGGCCGGATGCTCGCCCAGCAGGAGGCCGGCGCAGAGGAGGCGCTCCGAAACGTTTCCGTCCGCGCCGAGCCGGTACGTCCGGCCGAGCTCGAAGAGGCGCAGGCTCGAGGCTCCCCGCCCGAGGTTGTGCAGGGCGCTCTGGAGCAGGCCGGGGAGGAGGGAGGTCCGAAGCCTTGCCTGGTCCTCGGAGAGGGGGTTCTCGACTTCGACGGAGGGGCCCTCCCAGAGGCCCTCGTCCCAGCGCAGGGCCTTCTCGGCGACCAGGTCCACCGTGCAGACCTCGTAGAAGCCCAGCCCCTCGAGGCGTCCGCGCAGGGCCGCCGCGGCCTTGACGATGGCCGGCTCCGGAAGGGCGGAGGGCCGGGAGGGGGCGGGCGCGTCCGGGATGGCGTCGTAGCCCTTGTAGCGGGCGACTTCTTCGGCGAGGTCCTGGCGCAGGGCGAGGTCCTGGCGCCAGGAGGGGGGGTGGAACAGCCAGCCGCCGGAGCGCTCCTCGAGCTTCGCGGCGGCCGCGGCGAGGATCCGGCCGATCTCTTCAGCGGGGGTGCTCGTACCCAGGACGGCGTTGACCTGCGCGGCCGAGATCTCGATGGGCTTCGGGGCCTGCTTGCCCGGATAGGCGTCCACGGCCGAGCCGGCCTTGCCGCGGCAGATCTTGAGGATGAGCTCCGCGGCCCTTGCGCCCGCCAGGGCCGCGGCCTCGGGGTCGGCCCCACGCTCGAAGCGGTAGGAGGATTCCGAGCGCAGGCCGAGGCGCTTGGAGGCGGCGCGGATGGAGCGGGGGGCGAAGTGGGCGCTCTCTAGGAAGCAGGCCGTGGTCTTCTCCGTCGCGCCGGTGGGCTCGCCGCCCATGATCCCGGCGATGGCGGTCGGCCCGGCCTCATCGGCGATGACGAGCTCCTCCGGGGTGAGGGCGTAGGTCTTTCCATCGAGGGCTTTGAGCTGCTCGCCGGCCTTGGCTCGGCGCACCAGGATGCGGCCGCCCTGGAGCCTGGCCGCGTCGAAGACATGGAGAGGGTGGCCGGTCTCGAAGAGCACGTAGTTCGTGATATCCACGAGCGCGTTGATGGGCTTCTGGCCCAGCGCCTCCAGGCGCGCGGCCAGCCAGCCCGGCGAGGGGCCGTTGCGCAGGCCCAAGAACTCCCGGCCGAGGTAGCGGCCGCAGAGGGAGGGCTCGAGGATCTCGACGGGGCGGGTCTTCACGGCCCCGTCCTCGGGCAGGGCCGGGGCCGCTCGCGCCTTCAAGGGCTTGCCCAGCAGGATGGAGAGCTCTCGGGCCAGTCCGAGCACGCTCAGGCAGTCGGGACGGTTCGCGGTGACGTCCACTTCCAGCACTTCGTCGGCCTCTGCGAGCAGGGAGGCCGCGTCGGCCCCGAGGGGGGCGTCGGGGGCGAGCACCAGGATGCCGGCCGCTTCCGCGCCGAGGCCCAGCTCGGCGGTCGAGCAGATCATGCCCTGGGACTCCTCGCCGCGGATCTTGGCCTTCGCGATGGTCATGCCGCCGGGAAGGGAGGCGCCCACCCGGGCGAAGGCCACCCGCTGGCCGGCCGCCACGTTGGGGGCGCCGCAGACGACGGGGAAGATGGTCTGGCCGTCGGTGACCTTGCACAGGGAGAGGCGGTCCGCGTTGGGGTGCTTGGCCGCTTCCAGCACCTCTCCGATCACGATGCCCGAGAAGGCGGGGCCGCGCTTCTCCACGGCGTCCACGTCGAAGCCCAGGGCCGGGAAGAGGCGCAGGAGTTCTTCGAGCGGGAGAGGATCGGCCAGGAACTCGCCCAGCCAGCGCCGGGAGATCTTCATGACCACTGCTCCAGGAAGCGGAGGTCGTTCTGGTAGAAGAGCCGGATGTCCTTCACCTGCTTCTTGAGCATGGCGACGCGCTCGACGCCGAGCCCCCAGGCGTAGCCGGACCAGACCTCGGGGTCGTAGCCCGCGCCGCGCAGGACGTTCGGGTGGACCATCCCCGCGCCCAGGATCTCGAGCCAGCCCAGGCGCTTGCAGACCGGACAGCCCGCGCCCTGGCAGAGGGTGCACTGGATGTCCACCTGGGCGGAGGGTTCGGTGAAGGGGAAGAAGGAGGGGCGCAGGCGCATGCGCGTGCCGGGGCCGAAGAGCCCCTCGAGGAAGAGGCGGAGCGTCCCCTTGAGATCGGCCATCGTGACCCCGCGGTCCACGCAGAGGCCCTCGATCTGGTGGAACACGGCCGAGTGGGAGGCGTCGGCGTTCTCGTGACGGAATACCCGCCCGGGCGAGATGATGCGCACCGGCTTGGGGGGCCTCTGGGCTTCGAGGGTGCGGATCTGCACGGGGCTCGTGTGGGTGCGCAGGAGGAGCGTGCGGCCGGGCGCGGCCTTCACGTAGAAGGTGTCGTGCGCGTCCATCGCCGGGTGGTCGGGCGGGAAGTTGAGGGCCCAGAAGTTGTAATGGTCGCTCTCGACGTGGGGCCCCTCCGCCCAGGAGAAGCCGAGCCGGCGGAGGATCTCCGCCATCTCGTCGGCCGTCTGGACGAGCGGGTGGCGCCGGCCCCGGGGGCAGGGGGAGCCGGGGAGGGAGAGGTCGAGGCGGAAGGAATCGAGCTCCTTCTCGAGGGCGGCGCCTTGGAGGGCGCCGAGCTTTTCGTCGAGGGAGGCTTCGATGCGCCCCTTGAGGCCGTTGGCTTCGGGGCCGAGGCGCTTGCGGTCCTCGAGGTCGAGGTCCTTGAGGCTCTTGAGAAGGAGGGTCAGCCGGCCCTTGCGGCCGAGCAGGGAGACGCGGGCGGCCTCTAGGGCGGGCAAACCGTCCGCCCCGGCGATGAGAGCCGGGGCGGATGCGGAGAGCTCCGCGAGCGAAGCCTCGAACCCTTCGCGGCCGGGGGACGCCATGGCGGCGTCAGGCTTTGGATCGCTCGACGAGCTTCTTGAAGGAGTCGGCGTCGTGCAGGGCCATCTCGGCCAGCATCTTCCGGTTGAGGGCGATGCCGGCCTTCTTGAGCCCGGCCATGAACCGGCTGTAGGTCGTGTCCTCTTCGCGGCAGGCCGCGTTGATGCGGGTGACCCAGAGGGAGCGGTACTCGCCCTTGCGGTCCTTGCGGCCCACGTACATGTGGGCCATGGACTTCTCGACCTGCTGCTTGGTGATCCTCCAGCGGTTGCGCTTGTTGGAGTAGCTGCCTTTGGCCAGCTTGAAGTATTTCTTCTTGTGTCTTTTCGTCGTGACGCCGGATTTGATTCTCATGGGCTCTCAGCGGTAGGGGAGGAGTTTGCGGATCTTCTCGCCGTCGACCTTGTTCAGGTAGACGGCCTTGCGCATGGAGCGGCCGTCCTTGGACGACATGGGAGTCAGCAGGTGGCGGCGACCCGCGACCCAGTGCTTCCACTTGCCCTTGGAGGTCTTGAGAAAGCGCTTCTTCGCGCCGGTATGGCTCTTGATCTTCGGCATAGTTTCAATCCTTGGGCAGGGGGTCGCGCCGTCAGTGTCTCGGCGTGAGCGTCATGAACAGCCGGTTGCGGTCGGTCAGCGGCTGCTGCTCGACCAACGCCAGGGGGGCGAGCCTCACCTGGATGTCCTTGAGCAGCTTCAAGCCTAGGTCCTGGTGCTGCATCTGCCGCCCCCGGAAGAACACCGTGACGCGCACCTTGTCGTGGTCCTTGAGGAACCCCTCGATGTGACGGATCTTCACCTCGAGGTCGTGCACGCCGATGACCGGGCTGAAGCGCACTTCCTTCAGGATCCCGGCCCTCTGGTTCTTACGGGCTTCGCGCTCCTTCTTCTCCTGCTCGTACTTGAACTTCGCGAAATCCAGCAGACGGCACACGGGCGGATTCGCGTTCGGCGCGACCTCGACGAGGTCGAGGCCCCTGGAACGCGCCATCCCAATGGACTCCGCCAGGGATTTGATCCCCAACTGCGAGCCGTCATGATCGATCAGACGGACGCTGGAGGCCCGGATCTGCTGGTTGACTCGAGTCAAGCGACGTATACTATATGAAGTTCCGTCGAGAACGTCAAGGCTTCTGCCTGGTCGGGCCCCGCCGGTCGATGCCCAGCAGCTTGAACACCTTCTCGAGGAAGACGCTCTTGTAGAAGGGCTTCATGAGGAGGTCGGCCGCCCCGAGCTGGAGGGCCTCCGCGGCGGCGTCCTGGTGCCCCGTGATGACGAGGACGGGGGGGCGCTTCTCCGGCGCGAGGCGCTTCATGCGCTCGAGGATCTCCAGGCCGCTGACCCCGGGCAGGAGCAGGTCGAGCAGGACGAGGTCGAAGCGGCCCCCCTCGAGCATCTCGAGGGCGTCGTGGCCGTCGTGGGTGGTGGAGATGACCAGGTTCTCCGAGAGGTTCACCAGGAAGAGCCGCAGGATCTCCACCATCCCGGGGTTGTTCTCCACGATGAGGATGCGCTTCTTCTCCACCCGCCGCTGGCTCTCGACGACGACCTGGGGGGTGTCGGGCTCGCTCAAGGGCAGGGCGATGAAGGCGGCCGAGCCCTTGCCGGGGCCCTCGGACTCGATCCAGATGCGCCCGCCGTGGAGCTCCACGATCTGGCGGGAGAGGGCCAGGCCGATGCCGAGGCCGGCGATGCCGCGGGTCAGCTCCTTCTCGGCGTGGTAGAACCCGTCGAAGAGGCGAGGGAGCGCCTCGGGGGAGATGCCCCGGCCCCCGTCCTTGACCTGGATCCAAGCCTCGTGGGTGGGGCGGACCTTGAGGGAGACGGAGACCTTCGTGCCGTCGGGGCTGAACTTGCAGGCGTTGGAGATGAGGTTCTGGAGGACCTCGCCGAGGGCTTCCGGGTCGGCCAGCACCCAGACGGGGATGGGGGCGATGTCCTTCTCGACGGCGATGCCGCGGGGCGGCTCGGCCCAGTGCGCACGGAGGTGCTCGGCGACGAGGGCGCCGAGGTCCACGGGCCGCAGAAGCACGTGCTGGGTGCCGCGGGCGGATTCCTTGAAGGAGAGCAGGCGGTTGATGGTCTGCAGGAACTGCTCGCTGCGCTTGACGATGGCGGTCACCGCGGATTTCTGCGCGGGGTTCAAGCTTCCGAACTCGCCCTCCTCGAGGGTCTTGGCGTAGCCGAGGATGACGGCGAGCGGGGTGCGCATCTCATGGCTGACACCCGCGATGAACTCGTCCTTCATCTTGTTGACGGCCCTCAGCTCGAAGTTCTCGGTCTGCAGGCTCTGCACGTCCAGCGCGGCGCGGAAGAGGTGGGGAAGGTCCGTCGTGCGGAGTTCGCTCCGGGAGAGGACGTCCATGGCGCCCCGCTTCATGGCCTCCACCGCCGCCTTCTCGTTGCCCTCGGCCGAGACCATGATGACCACGATCTTGGGATGCAGCTGGCGGACCTGGTCGAGGACCTTCAGGCCGTCCTCGTCCGGGAGGCGGTAGCCGAGGAAGATGAGGTCGAAGAACCGCTCGCGCAGGGCGTCGAAGGCCGTCTTGGCGTCCGGAGCCTCCTCCTTCTCGACCGTCCAATCCTTGACCGAGGTCAGCAGGTCCTTCAGCCGAGCCCGGTAGGCGGGCTCGTCGTCCACGATGAGGACTCGGATGAGGGGAGAGGGCGCGGGCATGGGTCCATTCTACAAAACGGAGGGTCGGGTTGAACCCCCTCGCCGAATTTAGCTATCCTATCGCGCTCTAAGCACTCTTTTCCTTAATAAAGATGAGCGAACCCCGCCCACCGCACCCCGACATCGCCCGCATCCTCGTCCCGGAGGAGGAACTCCAGCGCCGGATCCGCGAGCTGGCCCAGGAGATCTCCCGGGACTACGCCGGCCGCACGCCGATGCTCATCGGGGTCCTCAAGGGCTGCGTGCTCTTCCTCTCCGACCTCATGAAGTCCCTCGAGCTCGACTGCTGCGTGGACTTCATCTGCCTGGCCTCCTACTCCGGCACCTCCTCGAGCGGCGTCGTGCGGATGCTGCTCGACCTGCGCGAGTCGGCCCAGGGCCGCGACGTGATCGTCATCGAGGACATCGTGGACACCGGGCTCACCATCGCCTACCTCCTGCAGAACCTCAAGACCCGCGGGCCGCGCTCGGTCGAGGTCTGCACCCTCCTCGACAAGCCCGACTGCCGGAAGGTCGCCATCTCGCCCAAGTACGCCGGCTTCCGCATCCCCAACGAGTTCGTGGTCGGCTTCGGCCTGGACTACGTCGAGCGCTACCGCAACCTGCCCTACATCGGGGTTCTCAAGCCCTCGGCCATACGGAAGGACAACTGATGGATCCCGCGAAAAAGAACGTCAAACAGCTCTTCGTCTGGGCGGCCGCCTTCCTGCTGCTGCTCGTGCTCTTCCAGAACCTCAAGGTGGCCAACGAGGAGAACGAGCTCCCCTACTCCGCCTTCAAGAGCCGCCTCAAGGAGGGCCAGCTCTCCAACGTGGTCGTGCGCCCCGACCTCATCCGCGGCGAGTCCAAGGACAAGGACGGGCACACCCAGCGCTTCCGCACCTACCCCCTCAACGACGCGAACCTGGTCGCCGACCTGGAGAAGGCGGGCGTCAAGGACTTCAAGGGCGAGCCGGACAAGACCTGGGTGACGGCCGCGCTCGTGAACGTGGGCTGGGTCGTGCTCTTCTTCCTGCTCTGGTGGGTGTTCGTCGTGCGCCAGGTGCAGCTGGGGGGCAAGCAGGCCCTCTCCTTCGGACGCTCGCGGGCGAAGCTCGCCTCCGGCGACAAGAAGAAGAAGACCACCTTCGCCGACGTGGCCGGCTGCGACGAGGCCAAGGAGGAGCTCTCCGAGATCGTGGAGTTCCTCAAGGAGCCCGAGAAGTTCCGCAAGCTCGGCGGCAAGATCCCCAAGGGCGTCCTGCTCTACGGCGCGCCGGGCACGGGCAAGACCCTGTTGGCCCGAGCGGTGGCCGGCGAGGCGGGGGTGCCCTTCTTCTCGGCCTCCGGCTCCGAGTTCGTCGAGATGTTCGTCGGCGTCGGCGCCTCCCGCGTGAGGGACCTCTTCGACCAGGCCAAGAAGACCGCCCCGGCCGTCGTCTTCATCGACGAGCTCGACGCCGTCGGGCGCCACCGCTTCGCCGGCATCGGGGGCGGCCACGACGAACGCGAGCAGACCCTCAACCAGATCCTCATCGAGCTCGACGGCTTCGAGGGCAAGGAGGGCGTCATCCTCATCGCCGCCACCAACCGCCCCGACGTGCTCGACCCGGCCCTCCTGCGCCCGGGCCGCTTCGACCGCCACATCAACATCCCCGCCCCGGACAAGCGCGGCCGGGAGGCCATCCTCAAGGTCCACGCCAAGCCGGTCAAGATGGACCCCGCGGTGGACTTCGCGGTCCTCGCCAAGCGCACCCCCGGCTTCGTCGGCTCCGACATCGCCAACCTCATCAACGAGGCGGCCCTGCTCGCCGCGCGGCGCGGCCTGGCCCAGGTGGGGCTCCCCGAGCTCGAGGAGGCCATCGACCGCGTGCTGGCCGGCCCCCAGCGCAAGAGCCGGGTGATCTCGGACAAGGAGAAGCGCATCGTCGCCTACCACGAGTCCGGGCACACCCTCATCGCGAAGCTTTTGCCGGGCACCGACCCCGTTCACAAGGTCTCCATCGTCCCGCGCGGCCCCGCCCTGGGCTACACCCTCCAGCTCCCCGAGGACGACCGCTACCTGACGAGCCGCACCGAGATCCTCAACCGCCTCTGCGTCCTGCTCGGCGGGCGCTGCACCGAGGAGCTGGTCTTCAGCGAGATCACCACCGGGGCCTCCGACGATCTCTCCAAGGCGACCGCCTACGCGCAGAAGATGGTGATGGAGTTCGGCATGAGCGAGCGAGTCGGCCCCATCGCCTACCGCAAGGACGCCGAGGTCTTCCTGGGCCGGGACATCGCCCGCGGCCCCGGCTACTCCGAGTCCACGGCCGAGATCATCGACGAGGAGATCAAGCGCATCCTCGGGGAGTGCAAGGAGAAGGTGTGCGCCCTCCTTGTCAAGAACCGCCGCTCCCTCGACGCCCTGGCCGAGAAGCTCATCGAGAAGGAAGTCCTCGACCGCGACGAGGTGGACGCCATCCTGCAGGCCGCCGCCGCGTGATGCCGAGTTCCTTGGCGTCCGTCTCCTCCGAGAAGCCGCGCGCGGCCGGCCTGCGCCGCCCCCTGCTGATGGGGGTGCTCAACGCCACCCCCGACTCCTTCTACGCCGGCAGCCGCGTCCCCGCGCTCGAGGAGGCGGTGAGCGCGGGGCGGAGGATGGAGGAGGAGGGCGCCGACCTCCTCGACCTGGGCGGCGAGTCCACCCGGCCCGGGGCCGAGGCGGTCTCCGACGAGGAGGAGACCCGCCGCATCGTGCCCCTGGTCGAAGCCCTCTCGCGCTCCGTGAGCATCCCCCTCTCCGTGGACACCTCCAAGGCCTCCGTCGCCCGCCGCGCCCTCGACGCCGGCGCCGCGATCCTCAACGACGTGACCGCGCTCCGCGGGGATCCCCGGATGCCCGCCGTCGCGCGCCGCTACCGCACCGTCGTGCTCATGCACATGCTGGGGACCCCCCGCACGATGCAGGACGACCCGCGCTACGGCGACGTCGCGGCCGAGGTCGCCGAGTTCCTGAAGGAGCGGACGCAGGACTTCGAGCGCTCCGGCGGCGAAGCGGGCCGCGTGTGGCTGGATCCCGGCCTCGGCTTCGGGAAGACCGTCGAACACAACCTCGAGCTGATCTCCCGCATCCAGACGCTCATGGCGCTCGGCCGCCCCGTCCTGGTCGGGGCCTCGCGCAAGTCTTTCATCGGGCGCCTGCTCGGGACTCCCGAGGCGCCCCTGCCTCCCGAGCTGCGGCTGGAAGGATCGCTGGCGGTGGCCTGCTGGGCCGCCTCGGCCGGCGTGCACGCCCTGCGCGTCCATGACGTGGCGCAGACGCGCCGCACCCTCGACATGTTCGTCAGGCTCGGAAAGGCCGCATGAGCCGCCTCTTCGGCACCGACGGCGTACGCGGGATCCCGGGGCGGGAGCCCTTGACCCACGAGACGGTCCGCCGGCTCGGGGCGGTCTCCGCCAGGGCCTTCCTCCGGGAGCGCGGGCGCGGCGAGGGCCCGGCCCTCATCGTGATGGGACGCGACACGCGCCGCTCCGGCATCGGGCTCTTGCGGGCCCTCGCCGAGGGCTTCGCGCAGGCAGGCTGCCGCACGCTCGACGCCGGGGTCGTGCCGACCCCGGCCGTCTCCTACCTGGCCCGCCGCTGCGGGGCGCTCTGCGGAACGGTCGTCTCGGCCAGCCACAACCCCCCGGAGTTCAACGGCATCAAGTTCTTCACGTCGGAGGGCCTCAAGGCTCCGACCGCCATCGAAGACCGCATCGAGGCCGGCCTCCATGAGGCCGGCCTGCGTTCCGCTCCCGCCTCCGGGAGCCGGCCCCGTCTCGTCGTGGACAAAGGCGCCGTCCACGAATACCTGGATTTCCTGAAAAGCACCTTCCCCGCGACCCGCGACCTCTCCGGCCTGCGGCTCGTGGTGGACGGCGCCCATGGGGCCGCCTCGGCCCTCGCGGGCGGCCTCTTCCGTTCCCTTGGCGCCGAGGTCTTCGAGCTCGGCTGCTCCCCGGACGGCTCGAACATCAACGTCGGCTGCGGGGCCCTGGAGACGGAGGCCATGCGCCGCGAGGTGCTGCGCCGGCGCGCGCACTGCGGGATCTCCCTGGACGGGGACGCCGACCGCGCCGTTTTCGCCGACGAGAAGGGCCGCCTGCTCGATGGGGACGTCCTGATCGCGATGTCCGCCCTCCACCTGCAGGAGCAGGGCCTGCTGAGGGGGGAGACGGTCGTCCTCACCGTCATGTCGAACTTCGGGCTCGTCCGCTGGCTCGAGGGCCGCGGAATCCGCGTGGTCCAGGTCCCGGTGGGCGACCGCAACGTCACCGACGCCCTGATGAGCGGCGGCTTCTGCCTCGGCGGGGAGAACTCGGGCCATGTCGTGCTCCGGCACCTGGCTCCGACGGGCGACGGCCTGCTGACCGCCCTGCAGACCCTCGCGGTGCTCGCCGAGCGCGGCGGGCCCATGAGCCGCTTCCGCTCGCTCTACCGCCACACGCCGCAGCTGCTGCGCAACATCCGCGTCCAGGAACGCGTCCCGCTTTCGAAGCTCCAGGATTTCGGCCGCAGCGTCGCCGCGGCCGAGCGCCGGCTCACGGGGCGCGGCCGCGTGTTCGTGCGCTACTCGGGGACCGAGCCGCTCATGCGGATCCTCGTCGAAGGGCCGGGACGGCCGGAGGTGCACCGCATCGCCGAGGGCCTCGCCCGTTCGTTTTTGGACAACATCTCCAGGAGGCATCCGACATGCCCGTGAAACTCGGCGTCAACATCGACCATATCGCCACACTCCGCCAGGCCCGCGGCGGCGTCGACCCCGACCCCATCGGGGCGGCCCGCGTCTGCCGGGCGGCCGGGGCGGACGTGATCGTCGCCCACCTCCGGCAGGACCGCCGGCACATCCAGGAAGCCGACCTCCAGGAACTGCGCAAGCTCTTCAAGCGGGGCCTGCACCTCGAGCTCTCCGTCGCCCCGGAGATGCTCTCCCGCGGCGCCCGGGTGCGTCCGGACTCCGTGTGCCTCGTACCGGAGAGCCCCAGCGAAGTCACGACCCAGGGGGGGCTCGACCTCAAGAGGAACGAGAAGGCCGTCGGGAAGGCCGTGGAAAAGCTCAAGAAGGCCGGCATCGGCGTCAGCCTCTTCGTGGACCCCGACGCCTTGAGCGTGCGCGCGGCCAAGAGCCTGGGCGCGGACGCCGTCGAGCTCTGCACCCTGCGCTACGCGAAGACCACCGGCAAGCACCTTCAGCAGGACGAGCTCGAGAAGATCTCCCTGGCCGCCTACCTGGCCGAGGAGCTCGAACTCGAACTGCACGCCGGGCACGACCTGGACTACTCCAATGTGGCGCCGATCGCCCAGATCTCCAACATGCGCTGCCTGAACATCGGCTTCGCCATCATCGCGCGCTCCGTGTTCACGGGCCTCAAGGCCGCGGTCGTGGAGATGAAGCGCCTCATCGTCGCCTCCCGCTGAGCCGGCCCCATGTGCGGCATCATCGGCTACGTCGGCGGCCGGGAGGCCACCCCGGTCCTGATGGAGGGTCTGCGCCGCCTGGAGTACCGGGGCTACGACTCGGCCGGCGTCTGCGTGGCCGACGCCAAGAACGAGCTGCACCTCTTGAGGGCCGTCGGCAAGCTCTCCAAGCTCGACGAGAAGGTGCGCGAGGATACTCCCAAGGGAAAGGTCGGCCTGGGGCACTCGCGCTGGGCCACGCACGGCAAGCCCTCCGAGGACAACGCCCACCCGCACACCGACTGCACGGGCAAGCTCGTCGTCATCCATAACGGCATCATCGAGAACTACCTGGAGCTCAAGGCCGACCTCCAGGCGGCGGGGCACCAGTTCCGCTCCGAGACCGACACCGAGGTCGTCGCGCACCTCATCGAGGAGGGCCTCAAGCCCTTCGCCGGAGGCCGCGCGACCCCGGACCTCAAGGAACCGATGCTCTTCGAGGCCGTGCGCAAGGCCTTCCTGAAAGTCCGGGGCGCCTACGCCATCGCCATCCTGTGGGCCGAGACGCCGGGGATGCTCATCGCGGTCAAGACCGCCTCTCCCCTGGTCGTCGGGCTCGGGGAAGGGGAGAGTTTTCTCGCCTCGGACGTTCCGGCCTTCCTGGAGCACACCCGCAAGGCGGTGTTCCTGGAGGACGGGGAGATGGCCATCCTGAAGAAGGACGGGGTCTCCTTCTTCAAGCTCTCCGGCGGGAAGGTCGAGAAGAAGCCGCAGACGATCGCCTGGGACCGGGCCATGGCCGAGAAGGCGGGCTACCGGCACTTCATGCTCAAGGAGATCCACGAGCAGCCCCAGACCGTCGCGGACACTCTGCGCGGCCGGCTCTACCCGCTCAAGGCCGGCTCCCTCGCCCCCGAGACCGGACTGACTTCCGAGGTCCTCTCGAAGGCCGACCGCATCGAGCTGCTCGCCTGCGGCACGGCGCACCACGCCGGGCTCATCGGCAAGTACCTCATCGAGCACTTCGCGGGCATCCCCGCCGAGGCCGAGATGGCCTCGGAGTTCCGCTACCGCGACCCCGTCCTGGACCCCAACGCCCTGGTGGTGGCCATCAGCCAGTCGGGCGAGACGGCGGACACGCTCTCGGCCGTGAAGCTGGCCAAGGGGCGGGGCCTGCGGGTCGTCTCCGTGTGCAACTGTCTCGGCTCGGCGCTCTCGCGCGAGGCCGACTTCAACCTCTACACCCACTGCGGGCCCGAGTTCGGCGTGGCCTCGACCAAGGCCTTCACGGGCCAGCTGGCCGCGCTGGCCGTCTTCGCCATGCAGCTGGGCCTCTCCCGCGGGAAGCTCAGCGAGCCGGAGGCGCGCGCCTTCGTCGACGAGCTCGTCCGCCTGCCGGCCTTGATGAGGCAGACGCTCAAGCTCGACGCTCAGGTGCTCGAGCTGGCCAAGCGCTACTTCAGGGTGCGGGACTTCCTCTACATCGGCCGGCACGTGAACTACCCCATCGCGCTGGAGGGGGCGCTCAAGCTCAAGGAGATCTCCTACATCCACGCCGAGGGCTACCCGGCGGGCGAGATGAAGCACGGCCCCATCGCCCTCATCGACGAGACGATGCCGGTCGTGGCCGTGGCGACGGAGTCCTCCGTGCTCGAGAAGATGCTCTCGAACGTGGAGGAGGCCAAGGCGCGCGGGGCCATCGTGATCGCGCTCTGCACCGAGGGCGAGAAGCGGCTCGTCGGCAGGGCCGACCACATCCTGACCCTGCCGAAGACCCACGAGTTCCTCTACCCCATCCTCAACGCCGTGCCTCTTCAGCTGCTGGCCTACCACATCGCGAACCTGCTCGGCTGCGACGTGGACCAGCCGCGCAACCTGGCCAAGAGCGTGACGGTGGAATGATGCTTGGTTTGGATATTGTGGAAATCGACCGCATCGCACGGCTGGGGAAGAACAAGCGCTTCCTCGAACGGGTCTTCACTCCCGAGGAGATCCGCTACTGCTCGGCCAAGAGCCGCAAGTGGCAGCACTTCGCCGCCCGCTTCGCCGCCAAGGAGGCGGTCTGGAAGAGCCTGGGACGCGGCGGGCTCGCGCTCAAGGACATCTCAGTCGAGAACAAGGCTTCCGGAAGTCCGGCGGTCCTCATCCGCGGCCGCCGCGTCCCGGGCATCCGGATCTCGCTGACCCACTGCGACCGCTACGCCGCGGCGGTGGCCTTGAGGACGCGGTGAGGGCGAAGCCGACCCTCCGAGAACTGCGCAAGGGGCTGCCGCCTCGGAAAAACGACTCCCATAAGGGGGACTTCGGGCACGTGCTCCTCATGGCCGGCTCTCGGGGGATGAGCGGGGCCGCCGTGCTCGCGGCGCGCGCCGCCCTGCGCGCCGGGGCCGGGCTCGTGACCGTGGCCTGCCCGGCCAGCCAGCAGCCCATCGTCTCGGCCTGCGTGCCCGAGGCGCTGACGATGGCCCTGGCCGAGACCTCGGCCGGCACCCTCAAGACCGAGTCCCTGGCCGGCCCGCTCGAGGCCCACGAGAACCGTCCTTACACCGTGCTGGCCATCGGCCCCGGCCTCGGCACGCACTCGGACACCGCGCGGGCCGTCATCGGGGCTTTGGGCAGCCTCGCGGTCCCGGCGGTGGTCGACGCGGACGCGCTCAACGTCATCGCCCTGCAGCCGCGCGACCAGATCCAGGCCCTCTTCGAGCGGCGCGGCGCCCCCTGCGTGCTGACGCCCCACCCGGGCGAGGCGGCGCGGCTTTTGCGCCTGAAGACGCAGGAGGTGCTCGAAGACCGCGAGGCGAGCGCCGAGGGGCTGGCGTTGGAGCTCTCCTGCGTCTGCCTGCTCAAGGGGCACCGTTCGGTCGCGACCGACGGCAAGACGCTCTGGGTCAACCCGACGGGCAACCCGGGCCTGGCCAAGGGCGGCTCGGGCGACGTGCTCACGGGGCTCATCGCGGGGCTCTGGGCGCAGAACC
>DMEZ01000027.1:94408-106696 GCA_003450735.1 Elusimicrobiota bacterium
AAGACCGAGCGCTCCCTGCTCGCCTCCGACGTGATCGAGGCCCTGCCCGATGCCTTCCTCGAAGCGGGTCTCTGACCTGGGCGAGACGGGCCTGTTGAGGCGGATCTACGCGCGCTTCGCGCGCCCGTCCCCCGGCGTCCTCATCGGCCCGGGCGACGACGCCGCGGCCCTGCGCGTGCCGCCGGGCCGCCTGCTGCTCGCCACCCAGGACGACCTCGTCGAGGGCACGCACTTCCAGCTGGACTGGACGGACCCGGCTCGGCTGGCCGCTCGGCTCTTCGCGGTCAACCTCAGCGACCTGGCCGCGATGGGCGACTGCAGGCCGCTGGCCTGCATCGTCTCGGCCGGCCTGCCGCCCGGATTGCCGGCCTCCTGGGCCCAGGGCCTGCTCGCCGGCCTCGGACGCTGCGCCCGGCGCTATCGGACGCCGCTGGCGGGCGGCAACCTGGCCCGCTCGAAGAAGGTGTTCTTGTCGATGTGCGCCATGGGGACGGCCCGGCCGGGAGGGCTCGTCCGCCGCTCGGGGGCGCGGCCCGGCGACCTGCTCGCCGGCGTCGGCCCGCTGGGGGAGGCCGCCGCCGGGGTGAGCCTCCTGCGCTCGGGGAGCGTCCCCCGGTGGGGGACGCCGCTCGTCCGGGCGTTCTGGGAGGTGCGGCCCCAGCTCGAGGCCGGGCGCCGGCTGGCCGGTCTCGCGACGAGCATGCTGGACAACTCCGACGGGCTCCTGCGCAGCGCGCGGATCCTCTCCGAAGCCTCCGGGGTCCGCATCCGGCTCGACTTGAAGGAAGCTCCCGCCTCCCAGGCCCTGCGCCGCTTCTGCCGCGAGCGCCGCCTGGACCTGCGGGAACACCAGGCCCGCGGCGGAGAGGACTACGGGCTCGTCTTCACCGTGCCTCCCGGCCGACTCCCGCGCGGAGCCTACCGGCTTGGTTCGGTGGAGAAGGGCCGCGGGGTCGTCTTCGAAGGCGGAGCGGAGCCCTTCGAGCACTTCCGATGAAGACCCTCGTTTTGAAGGATGCCGGGCAGACGATGGCGGCGGCGGCGAGGCTCGCCCGCGCAGGCGCGGGGGGCTCGGCGGTCTGCCTCTACGGTCCGCTCGGCAGCGGCAAGACGACCTTCGTGCGGGGGTTCCTGCGGGGCCTGGGCTTCAAGGGCGGGGTGCGCAGCCCGACCTTCGAGCTCGTGCACGAGTACCGACGGACCGAGCCGCGCGTCTTCCACATGGACCTCTACCGCCTCAAGCCCGCGGAGCTTGCGAACCTCCCCTTCAGGGAGTACCTGGCCGACGAGGGGGCGGTCTCCCTCATCGAGTGGCCGGAGGCCGCCGAGAGCCTCCTGCCCGCCGACCGTCTGGAACTGCGCCTCGACCACGCCCCGGGGAAGGCGCGCACGCTGAAGGCGAGGGCGCTCGGCCCGTCTTCGAGGCGGCTCCTGGGAGCGTGGCTCCGATGAGAGTCCTGGTGGTCGACACGACCGCGGACCGGATGTCTTTGGCCCTCTGGGACGGGACGCGGGCGTTCGTCCGCTCCCCGGAGCCGGCCAAGCCCCACGACGAGACGCTCTTCGGCGAGGTGGACCGGCTCCTGAAGAAGGCCGGCCTGCGCCTCGATCAGGTGGAGGGCTTCGCCGCCGCGTGCGGCCCGGGCCGCTTCACCGGCATCCGCATCGGCATGACCTACGCGGCCGTGAGCGCGCGCGCGCTGGGCCGCCCGGCCGCCGCGGTGAGTCTGCTCGAGGCGCTCGCCTTCCGCGAGCGGGCCCGCTTCGGGCCGGGGCGGACCTTGTGGGCCGTGCTGCCGGGCATCAGGGAGGAGGTCTATTTCCAGGGCTTCGCGCGCGCCCGCTCCGGCGTGAAGGCCGTCTCGGAGCCCCGTTGGGCCGCCTCCGCGGACGAAGTCCCTGGCGAGAAGCTCACGGCCGAGGGAAGCCTTCCTGGAGCGGCCGACCTGCTGCCCCTCGCGCTCCAGCGGCTCAAGAAGAAGGCCTCCCCGATGCGGCCGCTCTACCTCAAGCCGGCCAAGTTCGAGCTCACCCATGGCGCTCATCCGAAGAGCCGCCGCCGCTGACCTCGACGCCGTCCTGGCCATCGAGGGCTCCTGGAAGACGACGCCTCATTGGAGCCGCCGGCAGTTCGAGGCGGAGCTGAAGTCCCCGCGCTCGATCTTCGTTGTGGCCGAGGCCGACCTGGCCGTGCTGGCCTACGCGGCGGCCTGGGTGGTCGTCGACGAGGCGCAGGTGCTGAGCGTGGCGGTGCACCCGGGCGCCCTGCGGCGCGGGCTCGCGCGCAAGACGCTCAACGGCCTCCTGGATGAGGCGCTCAAGTCGGGGTGCCGGAAGGCGACGCTCGAGGTCAGCGAGACGAACGAAGGGGCGCGCAGGCTCTACGAATCCATGGGGTTCGCGGCGGTGGGGAAGCGGCCGGGGTTCTACCCGGACGGCACGGCGGCCATCTTGATGGACAAGGTGCTGTAAAAGATAACCCCACCAGAGGCCTTGCGGCGTGTCCAGTGGGGTGGAAGTATGGATATTGTAGCACGCGCGGCCGGGAAATCAAGGGCATGGTCTCGATTGTTCATGCCCACAAGTACGTATGTGGGCTCCAAAAAGTTCCCTTGTCAGACCATCGGCAGCGGTCCCGCGGGGCCGAGAGGGAACCGCTCCTCGAGCCGCCGGACGTCGTCCTCGCTCAGTTTCAGCGTCAGCGCCTTCGCGTTCTGCTCGACGTGCTCCACCCGGGCAGCCTTCGGGATGACGAAGACCGACGGGTCTCTCAGCAGGAAGGCCAGCGCGGCGGCGTAGGCCGAGACGCCGTGCCGTGCCGCGATGTCCAGCAGCGTCTTGTCGTCCGCGGGGAACTCCCCCGCGCCCACGGGGCAGTAGGCCACCAGCGCCGCCTTGCGCTTGCGGCACCAGGGGAGCACCGCGTGCTCGACGCTCCGCTCCTCGAGGTGATAGAGCACCTGGTCGCAGAAGACGCTCGGGCACTCCTCCAGATCCCTCACGTCGAAGTTGCTGACCCCGAAGCGGAGGATCTTGCCGTCCTGCTTGAGCTTCTTGAAGGCCCGGAAGGTCTCCGCCAGCACGGTGTCCGCCTCGCGCCAGTGCAGGAGGTAGAGGTCGAGATGGTCCGTGCGAAGACGCTTCAGGCTCCGCTCGCAGGCCCGCAGGGTCCCCTCATAGGAGGCGTTCGACGGCAGCACCTTCGACGTCAAGAAGACGCTCTCCCGCACGCCCGCGACGGCTGCGCCCACCAGCTCCTCGGCCTTCCCCGAGCCGTACATCTCGGCCGTGTCGATGTGGGTCAGCCCCAGCTCTACGCCCCGGCGCAGGGCTCTCAGGGCTTGTGCGTGCGAAGCCGTCTCGAGCTTCCAGGTGCCTTGACCGACGCGGGAGAGCGCCTTCACGGACTAATTAAATAATATAATAACCCCTCGACGCCGACCCGATGATACGCCTCCTCGCGCTCAGCCTCCTCCTCGCCCTGCCCTCGGCCGCGCAGGCATCGAACAAGGCCTCCCAGATGCACTACCTCAAGGCCCTGCTTTTGGCCAACCAGGGCAACCCCGAAGGCGCCCTGCAGGAGTACCGTCGGGCCCTCGCGATCGATCCCCAATCCGTCTTCCTCTACCAGCAGGCCGCTGAACTCGCGCTCGAGTCCGGACGCACCGACCAGGCCCGCGAGTTCGCCGACCGATTCCTCGCGCTCGAGCCCGAGAACCCCGACGCCCTCCTGCTCGCCGGCAGCGTCTCCTGGGCGCAGGGCGACGTGAAGGCGGCGCAAGCCTCCTTCACGCGCGTCCTCGAGCTCAAGCCGAAGGTCTCCACCGGGACGGCCGGGGGCGAGAAGGGAGACGCCTACCGCCAGGCCCTTTTCTCCCTGGCCAACATGCTCAGCGCCGAGTCCCCGGAGAAGGCGAAGAGATACTTCGAGCAGTATCTGGCCGACAACCCCGAGAATGCCTCGGAGGCGGAGAGCCAGATCGCTCTCATCGAACAGCGGGCCGGCCGGCTGGACGCCGCCGCGGAGCGCTTCAAGTCCGCCCTGCGCTTCAACCCGGACAACACCCAGGCCCGCTTCGCCCTGGCTCAGGTCTACGAGATGAAGCGGGACACGGAGGCGGCGCTCGGGGTGTACCTCGAGCTCCTCGCCGACGACCCCCGCAGCATCGCCCTGCTCAACCACGTCGGCGAGATCGTCTACCTCCAGGGCGACCTGCCCCGCGCCAAGCAGCTCTTCCAGCGCGCCAAGGAGGTGCTCCCCGACCACCCGGGTGCCTGCCTCTGGCTCGCCCTGCTCGCCGAGCAGGAGGGGGACTTCCCGGCCGCCGCCAAGGCTCTGCAGGACAGCGCGGCCCTCAAGGACGACGCCTCGGCCAACCTGCGCCTGAGCTACTACCTCACCCAGGCGGGCCAGCTCAAGGACGCCGTGGCGGTGCTCGAGAAGGCCCACCAGCGCTGGCCCGAGAGCGAGGAGGTCGCCTATTTCCTGGCCCTCGGGTTCGACGACCTCAAGCAGGCCGACAAGGCGGCCGAGTTGATGCGTCAGGTCGTGGCCGCGAGCCCCGACCATCGCGACGCGCGCTTCCAGCTCGGGGCCATCTTCGAGCGGGCGGGCCGCATCGCCGAGGCCGAGGAGCAGTTCCGCGAGATCCTCAAGCGCAACCCGCAGGACGCTCCCGCGCTCAACTACCTGGGGTATTCCCTGGCCGACCGGAGCCTCAAGCTCGACGAGGCCGAGGCCCTCATCGGGCGAGCCGTCCAGCTCGACCCCAAGAACGGGGCCTACCAGGATTCCCTCGGCTGGGTGCGCTTCAAGCAGGGGCGCTTCCAGGAGGCCCTGCCCCAGCTGAGCTCGGCGGCGAAGCTTTTGCCCGAGGACGATGCCATCTGGGACCACCTCGCCGAAGCCTACATGGTCGTCGGCGACACCTACTCCGCCTGGACCGCCTGGAAGACCGCGGTGTCGGCGGCCCCGACCAAGGGCGAGCTGGTCAAGAAGGCGGAGAAAGCCCAGGGCTTGCTCGCGCCCGAGGAGGTCGGCGAGCTCTACCTCGACCTGTTCCGGCGCCAGCGGGGGACGATCCTGTCCTTGGGCGCTCCGGTGCTCATCGAAGGCCAGCTCGGCGGCAAGCAGCTCAAGTTCCAGGGGCTCTTCCGCTTCAAAGCGCCCGGCGAGCTGAGCGTGGAGATCCTCGGCCCCCTCTTCGTCCCGGTCTTCCGCGCCGTCCTCTCGGGCGCGGACGGCTTCGAGACGGACCTCCCGGGCATCGAGGGAGTGCCGCCGGAGGTCCTCCGGGAGTATCTGTACGCGGCGCTCGTCATGCTGAGGGAGTACCTTTCGGGGCGGGTGTTCGCCCAGCCCTCCGCCGTCTACCGCAAGAGCTGGCGCTCCCACTGGATCGAGACGCCGGGCGGGGTGTTCACCCCCGACGAGACGAAGACCCGCCTCTCGGCCCTCCAGCCCGCTCCGACCGGGCTCAAGCTCGTGCTCGACCGCTACCAGCGCTTCGAGGGGCGCTGGGTGCCCATGACCCTGCGCTTCGAGGCCCGGGGCTTCAGCTTCGAGTTCCGCCTCTCCGATCCCTCCCTCCGTTTCCGGGACAAATGATCCAGATCCAGTGCCCCGCGAAGGTCAACCTCTTCCTCGAGGTGACCGGCCGCCGCAAGGACGGCTACCACACCCTCGCGACCCTGTTCGCCAAGATCGCCCTCTTCGACGTGCTCGACTTCGAGCTCCAGCCGCGCTTCGAGCTGGAGGTCGTCTCCGAGACGGGGCAGGAGGTGCCCGCGGGGAAGGACAACCTCGTGCTCAAGGCCGCCGAGGCCTTCGCGCGGGAGTTCCGCCCCGGCGCCGGCGCCCGCATCAAGCTGACCAAGCGCATCCCCATGGGAGCGGGCCTCGGGGGAGGCTCATCCGACGCGGCCGGGACCCTGCTGGGCCTGGTCCGGCTCTACCGGATGGAGCGGAACGTCCTGCCCGTCCTTCGAAAGCTGGCCGTCAAGCTCGGCGCGGACGTCCCGGTGTTCCTGCACAAGGCGCCTTTCAGCGAGGGGCGGGGCATCGGGGAGCGGCTGAAGGGCGTTCCAGTCGCCAAATCCCCGCCGGACATCCTTCTGATCTACCCGGGGGTGCCGGTCTCGACCAAGGACGTCTTCGGGGGATTCCAGCTCCCGGGCCGCCCCGCCATCTTGACAAGGCTCTCCCAGCTTGATAAACTTAAAAAAAAGCTAGAAAAAGGCAAGCCTATTTCGGAATGGGAAGGCTTGCTTTTCAACCGTTTGGAGGCGGGCGTCTTGAACGGGCATCCGGAAGTCCTCCAAGCGAAGCGCATCCTGGAGCGGCTGGGAGCCAGGGGAGTGATGATGTCCGGCTCTGGCTCGTCGGTCTTCGGTTTCGTATCATCCTGGGCGGAGGGGGAGCAGGCGCTCAAACGGCTGAAGGTCTATCCCTGGAAGAGCTTCCAGGCCTGCTTCCTGGGGTGAGCGGACCCATGGAGATCTCAGAGATCCGGGTACACCTCCGCAGCGAGGACAAGCTCAAGGCTTTCGTCACGGTGACGTTCGACAACTGTTTCGTGGTCCGGAACATGAAGATCGTCGAGGGGAACAAAGGGCTCATCCTATGCATGCCTTCGCGCAAGCTGCCGAACGGCACATACAAGGACATCGCGCACCCCATCTCGATGGAGTTCCGGAAGACGCTCGAGGACCGGATCATGGCGGCATACCAGGAAGAGCTGAAGAAGCCGAGCCCGGACAGGACGACGGAGGAATGATCACTCCCGGGTGGTGTAACGGTAACACGCCAGCCTTTGGAGCTGGTTTTCCAGGTTCGAATCCTGGCCCGGGAACCCCACCCGTTCCCAAGGAACACGCATGACGACCCCCAGCGCTCAGATCAAAGGCCAGACCCTCGGCGTGCTCATCCTCGCGGCCGGCCAGGGCACGCGCATGGTCTCGGCCCAGCCCAAGGTCCTGCACCCGCTCGGCGGCCGCCCCATGATCTCCTACCTGCTGCGCCTGGCCAACGCCCTCAAGCCGGCCGGCATTGCCGTGGTCGTGGGTCACCAGGGGGAACTCGTCCGCGAGGAGGTGGAGAAAGCCGCCAAGGCCTGGGGGCTCACGCGCCCCATCACCTTCATCCGCCAGAAGCACCTAAGCGGGTCGGGCTCGGCGGTCCTCGAAGCCCTCCCGTTCCTGCGCAGGTTCCGCACCGCGCTCGTCATGTGCGGCGACTCGCCCCTGCTCACCTTCGACACGGTCTTCACCCTGCTCAACGCCCACCTCCGGGACAAGACCCAGGCCACCATGCTCACGGCGAACCTGCGCGACCCGAAGGGCTACGGCCGCATCGTGAAGGGCCCCCACGGCGACGTCTCGCGCGTGGTCGAGGAGACCAGCGCCACCCCCAAGGAGGCGGCCATCAGGGAGGTCAACTCGGGCACCTACTGCTTCGAGACCGCCCTTCTCGTCGACGCGGTCAAGCAGCTCAAGCCCCAGGGCCCCAAGCGCGAGTTCTACCTCACCGACTGCCTCGAGATCATCCACCAGAAGGGCGGGCGCGTCCTGGCCCATCTCGCGGCGAGCGGCGAGGAGATCCTCGGCATCAACACCCGCGTCCACCTCGCGAAGGCCGAGAGCGTGCTCTGCCGCCGCTCGCTCGAGCGCCTGATGCTCTCGGGCGTCACCATCGTCGACCCCGCCCACACCTATGCCGACGCCGATGTGGAGGTCGGCCAGGACAGCGTGCTTTTGCCGGGCACGGTCCTGCGGGGGGCGACCCGCATCGGCGCCCGATGCCGCATCGGGCCCTACGCCTGCATCGAGAACGCCTCCGTGGGCAACGAGTGCTCCGTCTCGTTCTCCCAGGTGGCCGACGCCCGCATCCTCGAGAAGTGCTTTGTCGGCCCCTTCTCCCACATCCGGCCCGGCAGCGTCATCGGGCCGCGGGCCAAGGTCGGCAACTTCAGCGAGGTCAAAGCCTCGAAGATCGGCTTCGGCTCGAAGGTGCCGCACCTCAGCTACGTGGGCGACGCCGAGGTCGCCGAGGACGTGAACATCGGGGCCGGGACCATCACCTGCAACTACGACGGGGTCGAGAAGCATAAGACGATCATCGGGGCGAAGTCCTTCATCGGTTCGAACGTGAACCTCGTCGCCCCGGTGAAGGTCGGGCGCGGCGCCAAGATCGGCGCCGGCTCGACCATCACGGAGGACGTCCCGGACGGCGCCTTGGCGCTCGCCCGGGCCCAGCAGGTCAACAAGGTGCGGAAATAGGCGGGGGGACGCTTGCCAGTGAACATCATGGAGACCGAAGAAGCCGCGGACGAGAAGAAGGGGATCCTCCGGAGGCCGAAAGAACTGCTGGAGCCCGTCACGAGGCCCGTCCTGGGGCTGAAGCTCTTCTCCTGCAACGCGAACCGTCCGCTGGCCGACAAGATCGCGGAGGTCCTCGGCGTGCCGCTCGGCCGCGCCGACGTGGAGCGCTTCGCGGACGGCGAGATCAACGTGCACGTCAAGGAGAACGTGCGCGGGCGCGACTGCTACGTCATCCAGCCGACCTGCCGGCCGGTCAACGAGCACCTCATGGAGCTTCTCGTGATGGTCGACGCCCTCCGCCGCGCGAGCGCCGGGAGGATCACCGCCGTCATCCCCTATTTCGGCTACGCACGCGCCGACCGCAAGACCCAGCCGCGGGTGCCCATCTCGGCCAAGCTGGTCGCGAACCTCATCACCCAGGCGGGCGTGCAGCGCATCATCACGGTGGACCTGCATGCCGGACAGATCCAGGGCTTCTTCGACATCCCGGTGGATCACCTGATCGCGGCTCCCGTCTTCCTGGACCACCTGCGCAAGAAGAACCTCAAGGATGTGGTCTGCGTGTCCCCGGACGTGGGCGGGGTCGAGCGCGCGCGCGCCTTCGCCAAGCGCCTCTCGGCGGGCCTCGTCATCATCGACAAGAGGCGCCCGAAGCCGAACGTGGCCTCGGTCTACAACGTCATCGGCGACGTGGCGGGCAAGGTGGCCGTCCTCTTCGACGACATGGTGGACACGGGCGGCACCCTGACCAAGGTCGCCTCCAAGATCCGCGAGCAGGGCGCGGTGAAGATCCTCGCGGCCTGCGTGCACGGGGTCTTCTCCGGCAACGCGAGGGACATGCTCGAGCAGTCCGAGATCGAGGAGATCCTCATCACCGACACCATCCCGCTCCCTCCCGGGCCCGCCGGCAAGATCACGCAGCTGACGATCGCGCCGCTGGTCGGAGAGGCCATCCGGCGCAACCACTGCGGGGAGTCCATCAGCGAACTCTTTGTGTGAGACGCATAGAACCCTAGGAGAAAGAACATGGCAGAGATCGAGTTGAAGGCGGATATCCGGAGCGAGAAGAGCACCAAGAAGGAGCTTTCAGGCTACCGGCGGGAGAACCGGGTCCCCGGCATCGTCTACGGCGGCCAGGGCGGCAACGTCAAGGTCGTCGTGGTCGAGAAGGAGCTCATGGGCGCTCTCAAGGCGCACGGCATGAACGTCCTGCTGAGGCTCAAGCACGCGAAGGGCGAGGACACAGTCATCGTCAAGGTCCTGCAGAAGCACGCCCTCACGAGCCGCCCCATCCACGCGGATTTCCAGCGCATCTCCCTCACCGAGAAGATCACGGTCAAGGTGCCCATCGAAGTCGTCGGCGAGGCGCCCGGCGTCAAGCTGCAGGCCGGCATCCTGGAGCGCGCGCTCCACAGCCTCGAGATCCGCTGCCTGCCCAACGCCATCCCGTCCAAGTTCGACGCGGACGTCAGCGCGCTGAATATCGGCGAGCAGCTCTTCGTGTCGGGGCTGAAGGTGCCCTCCGACATCGAGGTCCTCACCGACCCCAAGCAGATCGTCGTCAACATCCTCGTCCCCGCCGCCGAGGAAGAGAAGCCCGCCGAGGAAGTCCCGGTGGAGGGCGCCGCGGCCGAGCCCGAGGTCATCGCCAAGGGCAAGGAGAAGGAAGGGGAGGAGGGCGCCGAGGCCAAGCCGGGCGAGAAGGCCGCCGCCGGCAAGCCGGGCGAGAAGCCTGCGGCCGGGAAACCGGGCGAGAAGCCCGCGGCAGGCAAAGAGCACAAGAAATAGTCCGTGGCGGCTCACGTCCGCCTCGTCGTGGGGCTCGGCAACCCGGGTCCCGAGTACGCGGCGACGCGGCACAACGTCGGCTTCCGGACGGTCGACCGCCTGCGCGAGCAGACGGGCGGGCCCGCGTGGCGGCCCGCCCCGGCGGGCGAAGGGGAAATCTCCGAGGCCCTCTTCGAGGGCGGGAGCGTGCGCCTCGCGAAGCCTGCGACCTACATGAACGCCTCCGGGGAATTCGTCGGGGCGCTCGCAAGGTACTGGAAGGTGGAGCCCGCCCTGCTGCTCGTGGTTTCGGACGACATCTCCCTGCCGCTCGGGCGCATCCGCATCCGGCTCAAGGGTTCCTCCGGGGGGCAGCGCGGGCTCGAGTCGGTCCTGGACTGTCTCGGCACCGACGAGGTGCCCCGCCTGCGGCTGGGCGTGGGCCCCAAGCCCGAGCGCCTCGACGCGGCGGACTTCGTCCTCTCCCGCTTCCTGCCCGAGGAGCGCGACCGGGTCTCGGAGATGATCGGGCGGGCCGGCGAGGCCGTCCAGGCGGCCTGTGAGCGCGGCATCGAGCCGGCCATGAACTCGTTCAACCCCGCGTCCCCCGAAGAGCGATGAGCCCCTGGGCCAAGGTCGGGACCGGCCTCTTCTTCTTCCTGCTCGGCCTGGGCTATCTCTGCCAGCCGACCCTCGTGGAGCGGGTCGTCTCCTTCCTGAGGGACGTGGTCCTCAACGATGCGCACATCGCCCTGGAGCGCCGGAAATGGGGGGTCTTCTTCCTGCTCATCTCCGTGCTGTTCCTCTACATGGGCTACACGGCGCTCTACCGCCTGCCATGACCCCGCTCCCCGAACTCGCCGGCCGGGCCCTCGATTGGCTGAAGGGCCGCTCCCCCTCCGCGCAGGCGGAGGTCTACCTCTACCGGGGCGAGAGCCGGGGCGTGGAGGTCCGGGAGGGCCGCGTGGAGACGCGCCAGCAGTCCTCCGAAGCCGGGATGGGCTTGAGGCTCTTCGAGGGCGGGCGCATGGGCTTCGCCTCGGCGGGGGGGCTCGAGGAGGACGTCCTGCCCAGGCTCTACGGGACCGTGCGCGCCCAGATGGCGTACCTGCCTCCGGATGAGAACCGCGCGCTGCCGCCGCTCTCCGAGCCGGTCCCCGGCGGAGCGCTCGCCGAGACCCTCTTCGATCCCTCCTTGTTCCAGGCTCCGCTCTCGGCCTGGGAGCCCCGCCTCTTCGACCTGCAGGAGCAGGCCCGGCGAGCGGATCCGCGTGTCCGCAAGGCGCTGCAGATCGACTATGGAGAGGGGCGCTCGGAGGTGTCCATCGCCAGCACGGCGGGAGTCTTCACTCACGAGAGGGGAACGAGCTGCGGGGTCAGTTTGTCCTTGATGGCCGAGCAGGACGGGGAGGTGCAGGTGGGCGCGGCGTCCCGCGTGGCCCGGTCCGGCGCCGCGTTGGGCTTCGAGCGCATCGCCGAGGAGTCCGTGTTCCGGACCGTCTCCCTCCTCGGGGCCCGCAAGCCTCCCACGCGCCGGCGCGCCATCCTCTTCGACCCTTGGATCGCCGGGGAGTTCCTGGACCTCATCGCGGGGGCGCTCTCGGCGGAAGCCGTCCAGCGGGGGAAGTCCCTCTTCGCGGGAAGGCTGGGCAAGCCGGTGGCGAGCCCCGAGATGAGCTTCACCGACGATCCCCGCCGGCCCGGGGGCGTGGCCAGCGCCCTCTTCGACGACGAGGGCGTCCCGACCGAGCGCAAGGTCATGATCGAGGGGGGCCTCCTCATGGATTATTTCTTCGACAGCTACACCGCGCGCAAGGGCCGCCGGCGGTCCAACGGCTGCGCCAGCCGCGCCGGCTACAAGGGCCTCCCGGGCCCCGGCTGCTCGAATTTCTACCTGGAACCCGGCCGCGTGAGCCGGGCCGACCTGATCGCAGGCACGGAAGACGGCATCCTCGCCTTCGAGCTCCTCGGCATGCACACGGCCGACGCGGTCTCGGGGGAGTTCTCGATCGGGGTCTCGGGCGTCGCGGTGGAGAAGGGCCGCCTGGCGGGGGGGATCAAGAACGCCATGATCTCCGGCAACCTGCTCGACCTCCTTTCGAAAGTGGACGGGGTGGCCGACGACCTGACCTTCTACGGGAGCATCGCCTCCCCGACGTTCAGGGTCCCGGGACTGATGGTCGCGTGAGGGAACGATGGCAC
>DMEZ01000027.1:106719-138089 GCA_003450735.1 Elusimicrobiota bacterium
GACGCCGAACTGCTGAAGATCCTGGCCTGCCCCGCCTGCAAGGGGCCGCTCACTTACCAGCCGGAGCACGCGCTGGATTGTCCCGCCTGCCGCAAGCGCTATCCCGTCCGCGACGGGATCCCCGTCCTGCTCGTGGACGAAGCCGAGCCCCTAACTTAAAAAGAAAGAGTTTTGAGCTGAGGCATTTCGTCATAATATCCGGTAGCGCGTTACGTCCTGTTCCAAACAGCGAGTGACAGATTTGACGTTGTCGTCATCAGCATGGTGTCGCCATGCTGGCCACGGGCTATCTGGTGACCTTGACCCCAAAATCTAATCCAGAGAATTTGTTAGTCTGGAGAAAGATAGGGGGCCCGGAATGGCACGCAAACGGTACGAAGCAGAACAGATCGTAGCAATCCTTCGAGAAGCGGAAACGACGGGCAGCATCAAGGACACCTGCCACAAGCACGGGATATCCGACGTAACCTTCTATCGCTGGAAGAAGATGTGCGGAGGCTTCCCGACCTCGGAAGTCCAAAGGCTCAAGGCATTGGAGAGGGAGAACCGGCAGCTAAAACAATTGGCCGGGGACCAAGCCCTGGCGATCCGGGTGGTGAAGGAGGAGATGAAAAAAAGGGGCTGGATTTGACGGTCGACCGCAAGCTGGTCGGCCTTTTGGTCGAGAACGGCCTCTCCGAGAGACGAGCCTGCAAGAGCCTGGCGGTGTACCGGATGAGCATCCGGTTTCCCCTAACATCCCGTATGTGTCCATGCTATACTATAAACATGAGAGCCCCGGGCAAGAATCCGAAAAGCAAAACAACCAAACCCCAGCACACGCATGCCCTGAAATCAATCGACCGATACCGGAAGGACTTTGCCAGGTTTGGTCTCACCTCGTTTCAGCATTATAATTCCGCATCTGATTATGCGCGTCAGTTCCAGCGATGCACTCTTCTGATCGAAGATCCCCAGCAGCCCACAAGTTCAGATTCGTCTTTAATTCCGACGACCCCCGCCATACTGCCTGTCGGGAAATAACATATCATGCCAAGCTGGGGAGAGGTTCTAAAAGAACTTCAAGCTGTTCCGCCTGCAATAAATCCTCTGGATACTGTTCGCAGGAAATATTTAGGGTTGCTCCATCAAAAAACGGGTCGCAATATCATTGCCTACTATTCTGGATGGCTCCGACAGCCAAATGTTCGCGGGACAGAGATTATTGACGACGACAAGAATGCTTTTATGGCTACGATTCACGGGCTCGACCGCACGCTCGGCCTAGACCTAATTCTCCATACTCCCGGCGGTGAAGTGGCGGCGACCGAATCTCTCGTCGATTATTTGCGCAAAATGTTTGGCACGGACATTCGCGCTATCGTCCCCCAAATTGCCATGTCTGCCGGAACGATGATTGCATGCGCTACGAAGGAAATCATTATGGGCAAGCACTCGAACCTCGGCCCAATCGATCCTCAATTTGGTGGCATCCCCGCGGATGGCGTTCTTGATGAGTTTAACAAGGCTCTCGCAGCAATCAAGAAGGACCCCCATAGCATTCCATTGTGGCAGGTCATTGTTGGAAAGTATCACCCGACATTCTTGGGCGAATGCGAGTATGCCATCAAGTGGTCACAACGCATCGCAACAGACTGGCTTACAACCAGCATGTTCGCTGGTTTGCCAGACGCGCGGAGACGAGCACGCCGCTTGGTAAAAAAACTTTCAGACCACGGTCGAATGAAAACTCATTCCCGCCACATCCCCGCGAATACCTGCAAAACTCTTGGGCTAAAGGTTTCTGATTTGGAATCTGATGCGGCGCTTCAAGACCTCGTGTTAACAGTGCACCATTGCTTCATGCATACGTTCGCAAATTCCGCAGCAATCAAAATAACCGAGAATCATACGGGCGTGGCGTTTATTAGCAATCGCCAACCTCGTCCGTAGAAGAAATCGGAGTTTATCCCAGGGGAGCCGTCCCGTGGGTCTTCCGCGAGTGACATGATGGGCGTTATCGTGAACAGTATGTCATGCGCTATGCTGGCCGCGACTACCCTGGGACCCAGTCCATAACGATCTCGGTGGCGGCTCTTGCCTGCGGGGGGCGATGGCAGGAGGCTCTGGTCCCCATCAATGCGAGTGCCAGGATGACCATCAGCTTTCCTGGCTCCATAAGGTCATAGTTTGCCATGCCCGAGATGGGGAAGAGGATGAACGTAGACGTCCCTGCCACGAAGGTCGACCTGGCTGCGCCGACCACGACCGTCGCATCTGGGCTCTCGAAGGAAAGCCTAGAATTCCCGGTCGATGACGATGTTGACTTCCCGGGCCTCCGTATCGACGGGGCCCGGGTGCGCGCCGCCCAGGTCGCCGTGGGTGGTGATGCCCGCCTGCCCGTGGGTGCTCGCGTGCACCTTGACGGTGAGAGGGCCACGGACCGGGCCGGGCAGGACGAGGTCCTCCTCGGTGAGGGCATAGTCCAGCGGGAGCTTCGGGTGGAGGACGCGCCGGACCGCCACCGGCACCCCGCCGGCGTTCATGGCCACGATGAGGAGGACGAAGTCGGACTGCTCGGCCTTCCTCTGCAGATGGGGCGCGGCGGTGATGGCCCCCTGGACGCGGAGCTTGGCGGATTCCGAGGAGGGCACGCACGCTCCGGCGAAGAGCGCCGCGGCGAGGCAGGCGAGGGCCCGGGCTCTCACGCGTCGGGCGGCGCGGGGGCCTTCATCTGGCGGACCGCCTGCCAGAGATAGACCGTCACCACGATCAGCAGGAGCAGGCCGAAGAAGGGGACCGGGGAAGGCAGGAACATGACGATCCCCTGCAGGACGACGGCCGGGGTCTGGGCGTAGACGGCGGCCCGGTAGAGGCTGGCATAGGGCAGGCCCGCGGAGAGGATCCCGTTGATCAGCAGGGCGATCAGGGAGTAGAGCAGCGCGGAGAGGTGCGTCCACATCACGAAGATCAGCCAGGTGACGAGGAGCGAGACCGGGATGAGGGCCTTCTTGACGAACTGCCCGAGGCTGCGGTAGAACTCCGCGTCGATCTGCACGGGCTTCGGAGACTTGGACAGGGAGAGGTCGTGCATCCGGAGCTCGTCCTGCGAGGCGAAATAGTAGATCACGCTCTGGGCGACATAGACCACCACCGTGCTCTGGCGCATCTCGAAGGGGGTGACCGGCTCCGTCCGGCTGGTGTCCACGATGAAGGCGAGCTGTTCCATCTGGGGGTGCGCGATGCGCCGGGGCTCCGGGTCAGGGCTCGAGAGCTTTCCGTCCGAGAGGGTCAGGGGGGGGATGCTCGCCGAGGCCCACTCGACCGCCTCGTCGATCCGGGGGGCGAACCGAAGGTGGAACATGGCCGCGTAGGCGATCGAGAAGAGCAGCCCGAGGTACACCAGGTAGAGGAAGGTCTGCGTCAGCGACTTGCGCGGGACCTCCTGGTAGAACTGGAAGTCGGCGAGGCTTTTCAGCGGATCGAGGAGCATGGGTTCCCTCCAGACATCAGGATCTTCGAGTCATCGCCCGGCGCCGCGCAGGACCATCTGGGCCGCGATGAGCAGGGCGATGGAGGCGGCCAGGCAGAGCCCGCCAGCGACCATCAGGGCCTTCCCGAGGCGCTCGCGGCGCTCTTTCAAGGACGCGGGCTCCTCCCTCACGAGGCTCTCCGGGCCGCGGCGAAGAGCCAGTCCGAGAGCCGGTTGAGATAGGGCAAGGCGCCGGGGGCGGGCCGGGAAAGGGCCGCGGCGGCCCGCTCGGCGCGCCGGCAGGCCGAACGTGCCAGGTGGAGCTCCACCGATGCGCGGCGTCCTCCGGGCAAGACGAAGCCTTCCAGGGACGGGAGGGCCGTCTGCATCGCCCGGAGCTCGAGCTCCAGCGCCCGCACGAAGCGTCCGGGCGGCGGCTTGCGGCCTCCGATCTCGAAGAGCTCGGTCTGGATGCGCAGAAGGCTCCGGCTCAGGCCGCGCAGGCGCCGGGGCAGCGCTGCCCGGGCGGCGCCGAGCCGGCAGTTGAGCTCGTCGAGCTCTCCGCAGGCCGCGACGCGGGGGTCGCTCTTGCGGACCCGCGTCCCGTCGGCCAGGCGGGTCGTCCCGTCGTCGCCCTTGCCCAGGCGGGTCTTCATCGCGTTCCATTATGGTATTTAGCGACGGGGATGGCAACTTTAATCTTGATGGCAAGTGTCAGGTATGATATACTCGAAGCCTTATCCTGAAAGGGGGGCTGATGAGGATCTCATCGTCGGTCGACTACGCGGTCCGCGTGATGGTGCGGCTCTCGAAGACGGCGGAGAGCGCGACCCTCTCCGCCGAGAAGCTCTCCGAGGCCGAGGGGATCCCGCGGGACTTCATCGACCAGCTGCTGCTCAAGCTCCGTCGCGCCGGGCTGGTCTTGAGCCGGCGCGGCGCCCAGGGCGGCTATGCCCTGGCCCAGCCGGCGTCCGCGATCACGCTCGGGATGGTCATGCGCGCGGTCGACGAGCGGGTCGTCGACGTGGTCTGCGACCGTTTCGTCCGCCGTCGGCAGGAGTGCCGGCATTCCTGCGGCTGCGGCATCCGCCCGGTCTGGCGCAGGCTGGCGGCCCTCGTCGAGGATTTCCTGGACCAGGTGAGCGTCGCCGACGCCGCCAAGACGGAAGGCCGCGCCTCGAAGCCCCGTGCGTAGGATCGACCTCCACACCCATTCCAGCTTCTCCGACGGGACGAGCACGCCCGCCGAGGTGGTGCGGCTGGCGAAGGGCCGCGGCGTGGAGATCCTCGCCTTGACGGACCACGACAGCGTCGCGGGCGTCCAGGAGGCGGCCGAGGAGGCCGGGAAGATCGGCCTCCGCTTCTTTTGCGGCGTCGAGATCAACACCCGGGAGGAGGACAACCTCCACATCCTCGGCTACGGCGTGGACACGGCCTCGAAGGTCCTCCAGGACGCCCTGGCGGATTTCCGCGCGCGGCGCCGGCGCAGGATCGCCATGATGGTCGAGAAGCTGCGGGGGCTCAAGGTGGACATCACGCTCGAAGACGTCCAGGGCGCCCACCGGGAGGCCGTCGGCCGCCCGCACATCGCGGACGCCCTTCGGCGCAAGAAGGTGGTCTCCAACCGGTCCGAGGCCTTCCAGCGCTTCCTGGCCAAGGACATGCCGGCCTACGTGCCTCCGCTGGGGCCCACCGCGCAGGAGGCCATCGAGCTCATCCGCGCGGCCGGAGGCTGGGCCTCGCTCGCCCATCCCTACGCCGCGGACGTCTCGGAGGTCGAGCGCTACGCGGGCTGGGGCCTGGAAGGCCTCGAGGTCTACTATCCGACCCACACGAACACGGTCCTCGAGCGCCTGCTGGACTGGGCCTGGCGCTTCGGCCTCACGGTGACGGGGGGCTCCGACTACCACGGGCCCCGGACGGGCCGAGAGGAGATCGGCAGCGTCACCGTGCCGCAGGAAGTCTTCGAGAAAGTCCTCAGGAGGCTCTCATGAAGCTCATCGCGCACCGCGGGGCGTGCGGCTATTTCCCGGAGAACACGATGGCGTCCTTCAAGGCCGCCATCGACTTGGGCGCGGCCTCGACCGAGTTCGACGTCCAGCAGACGAAGGACGGGGAGCTCGCCGTCATCCATGATCTGGATCTGCGCCGCTACGACGGCTCGAAGGCCAAGGTGGGGGAGCTGACCTATGAGGAACTCGCGAAGCGCGACCTGGGTTCCTGGTTCTCTCCGCGCTTCAGGGGGGCGCGGGCCCCGCGCCTGAAGGAGGTGCTGGACCTCCTGCTCCGGCGCCGACTGGAGCTCCATGTGGAGATCAAGCAGGCCGACGTCCCCTACGAGGGGATCGAGAAGCGGGTGCTCGCGGCGCTGGCCGCCAAGCCGACGGGCAAGGCCCTCTGCGTCGTCTCGAGCGCCGACCATCCCACCCTCCACCGCCTGCGCAAGCTGGACCCGCAGGTGCGTCTGGGCTACCTCGCGAGCCATACGCCCATGGAGGAAGCCCTGGCCGAAGCCGCGGAGCTGGCCTGCGAGAGCGTCCACATCAGCGGGAGGGTCTTCTCGGAGGCGTGGGCGCGGGGAGCCCATGCTAAGGGGATGAAGCTCTTCGTCTACACGATCAACGACCGCTCGGACGCGGAGCGGCTCGAGGCGCGCAAGGCGGACGGGATCTTCTCGGATTTTCCCGATATGCTCCGGCCGGCCGACCGGGTGGGCGGGTCGGCGTAGCGCCGGACATGGTACAGTATACGTGATGGCCTCTCCCACCCGCCGCGAACTCGCCGCCGAAGCCGCCCGCCTCGCCGAGAAGGGCCTTCTCTCCCTCGGCTATACCGAGGCGGAGCTCGAGCGTCTGGCCGAGGGGACCCTGCGCATCGCCCGTCTCAAGAAGGAGACGGACGCCGTCCTCCCCGTGCACGTCTACCAGCGCCCCGAGGTGATCTGCGGGGTCGCCGACTTCGTAGGCGACTCCTACAAGCTCGCCCGGGACTGCTCCCAGGTCCGTGCCGCGCGCATCGTCTTCTGCGGGGTCCGCTTCATGGCCGAGACGGCCAAGATCCTCAACCCGGAGAAGGAGGTGCTCCTCCCCGCGCCCGACGCCGGCTGCTCGCTCGCGGACGCCCTCAAGGCCTCGGACGTGCGCAAGCTCAAGGCCGAGCACCCCGGCGCCCCCGTCGTCTGCTACATCAACACGACCGCCGACGTGAAGGCCGAGTGCGACTGCGTCGTCACGAGCGCGAACGCCGCCACGGTCCTGCGCCGGCTCTACGAGCAGCACCGGAAGATCGTCTTCCTCCCCGACGAGTGGATGGGGCGCAACCTCGCCCGCGAGCTCGGCAAGAAGGTCGGGCGCGACCTCATCCTCTGGAACGGCAAGTGCATCGTGCACGAGAACTTCGACGCCGCGTCCCTGCGCGTCCTGCGGCGGGCCTACCCCGGGGTGAAGGTCCTCGCCCACGCCGAGTGCAGCCCCGCGCTCGTCCGGCTCGTGGACTTCGTGGGCGGGACGGGCGGCATGATGCGCTTCGTGCGCGGAACCAGCGCCCCCCACTACATGCTGGTCACCGAGTGCGGCCTGGGCGATTTCGCGCGCACCGAGCTGCCGGAGAAGAACTTCGTCCCCATGTGCCGGCTCTGCCCCTACATGAAGATGACCGACCTCGCCCGCATCGAGGCCGCGCTCGCCGCGCCCAAGCCCGCCCAGCGCATCGAGGTGAGGCCGGAGACCGCGCAGAGGGCCCGGCGGGCCCTCGAGCGCATGTTCGAGCTGACGGAGGGATGATGAGCGAGCCGACCACCTGGAGGTTCCCCGCGACCTTCTGGTTCGCGAACGTCATCGAGCTCTTCGAGCGCGCGGCCTACTACGGCTGCTTCATCTTCCTGTCCGTCTACCTGACCACCCGCATCGGCTTCACCGACAAGGAGACCGGGTTCGTGACCGGCGTCTTCTCCTTCCTGCTCTACCTGATGCCCACCTTCATGGGCACCGTGGCAGACCGCATCGGCTTCCGCAAGGCCCTGAGCGCGGCCTTCTTCCTGCTCACCCTGGGCTACGCCGTCCTGGGAGCCTTCCCCTCGAAGCCCACGGCCATCCTCTCCCTCCTGCTCATCATCTCGGGAGCGGCCATCGTCAAGCCGGTCGTCTCGGGGACGGTCGCCAAGTGCTCCGACGAAGCCCACCGGGCCCGGGCGTTCTCCCTCTTCTACTGGGCGGTCAACATCGGGGCGTTCTCCGGCAAGAGCTTCGTAGACCCCATCCGCCAGGCTTTCGCGAACGCCGGCGACACGGGCCTCCTGGCCTTCCTGAAGGGGCTGCTGGGCAACCCGACGGGGAACGGCTGGGAGCTGCAGTTCGTCAATCTCTACGCCTCCTCCATGGCCTTGGTCGCCCTCCTGCTGACCCTCGCCTTCTACCGGGACGTCGAGACCGCCGAGAAGGCGCCCCAGAAGACCTTCGGAGAGCTTGCGCAAGGCCTGGGTCGGGCGCTGAGCAACTGGCGCTTCGCCTGTCTCATCATCATCACCGGCTTCTTCTGGGCCATCCAGGGCCAGCTCTACGCCACCATGCCCAAATACCTGTTCCGCATGGTCGGCCTCTCCTCCAAGCCCGGCTGGATCGCCAACATCAACCCGTTCGTCGTCATCCTCTGCGTCATCCCGGTCACGCAGATGGTGCGGAAATGGCGGCCCATCAGCTCCATCGCGGTCTCCTTCCTCATCATCCCCCTGTCCGCCTTCACGGTGTCTTTGGCCCCGATGCTCGGGACGAGGGAGGTCTCGCTGGGGTTTGCGACCGTCAACTCGATCATCCTGATGATGAGCATCGGCATCGCCTTCCAGGGCTTCGCCGAATGCTTCCTCTCGCCGCGGTACCTCGAGTACGCCTCCAAGCAGGCCCCTCCCGGCGAGACGGGGCTCTACATGGGCTACGCGCACCTCAACTCGGCCTTCGGCTGGCTGTTCGGCTTCATCCTTTCGGGGATCCTGCTCGACCGCTGGTGCCCCGATCCGGCGAAGCTGCCGCAGGGGCTCGACGAGGCCGCCAAGGCGGCGTACTACGCCCACGCGCACTACATCTGGTACGTTTTCACGGGGATCGGGATCATGGGGTTCATCCTGCTCATGGTCTTCCGGGCCGTGACGGACAGGCTGGACAGGAGGGAAGCGCATGGCCAAGGCTAAGGCAAGGAAGAAGACCGAAGCGGCTCCGCCCGACGACCTGGGCCTGAGGGTCGGCGAAGCGATCCTCGACATCATCGGGAACGTCCCCAAGAGCGGACTGTCGGCGGCGGATGACCCCGAGCTGCGGGCCAAGCGCTCCATCTCCCTGGCGACGATGAAGGCCGCAGCGGTCTCCGGAGCGCTGGCGCTCCCCTCGGGGCCGGTGGGATTCTTGACCATCATCCCCGACCTGGTCATCGTCTGGAAGCTGCAGGCCCGCCTCGTCACCGACATGGCCGCGGTCTTCGGCCAGGAGAAGCGCCTGACCCAGGAGGCCCTGCTCTACTGCCTGTTCCACCACGCGGCCGCCGACGAGCTGCGGGACGTGGCGGAGCGGGTCGGGGGCCGGATCGTGTTCCGCAAGGCCACGGCGGCGGTCCTCGGGAAGGTCGCCAGGGACGTGGGCCTGAGGATGGCCCAGCGCATGCTGCGCCGGGCCCTGGCCCGGGTCATCCCGCTCCTGGGCGCCATCGGGGTCGGCGCGTACGCCTACTACGACACCGCCTGCGTGGGCAAGACGACCCTGGAGTTCCTCAAGCGCTCTTGACGGTGGCCGGTCGGCCTGTTATCGTAGATAGGCCGCTCCTATGAAACGACGACTCCTTGCCGCCGTCCTGTTCGCCGCCCTGGCGGTCCCGGGACGGGCCGCCGACGACCCGCTCAAGCCCGCCCTCCAGGCGGCCGAGCAGTTCCAGAAAGGCGTCCGGGAAGCGTCCGAGCGGCTGGCCCAGGCCGGCGGCAAGGCCCGCTCCGGCGCCGGCCTCACCGTGCCCGCGGCCGCGGCGGTCCTCGAGGAGGCCCGGGGCCTTGTGGAGAAGCGCTTCCTTCCCGGGCTCTCGTCGTCCCGCGGCAAGGCCGCCTCCGCCGCCAAGGACCTAGCCAAGGCCTCTCCCCTCTGTTCCGGGGGCTCGCTGCTCTCGAAGATGGGGCCCATCGCGGCGGCGTCCAAGAGCCTGGGCGGCGCGGCGGACGGAGCCAAGGCGGTCTACGAGGACCTCCGCAAGGTGGCGCCCGCGTTGGACGTGAAGCTCCGAGCCGTCGAGCAGGCGCTTCTGAAGAGCGAGGAGAAGGAAAAGGCCCTGAGCGTCGACCGGGCCCGGCTCGACGTGGGCAGGGAGCTGCAGCTGGCCGCGGCCGTCCTCGAGAAGACTCTCAAGAACAAGCCGAAGGTCGACGCGGCGAAGCTGATGTCGGGCTGCCTGGCGAAGACGCCGGCCCTGGACATGAAGGCCGGCGCCGCCAAGCCGTCGGCTTCCCTCAAGCCGGCCGCGGCCAAGCCCGCCGAGGCTCCGCTGGGCAAGGGCGGGACCGTCGCGGCTTCCAGACCCGCGGCTCCGGCCGCGAAGCCCGCCGCCCCGGCGCAAAAGGCCTCCTCGGCTGAAGCCAAGCCCAAGGAGCAGGGCCTCCAGCTCGGGCAGAGGTTCCTGGAGGCGGGCAAGTCCCTGTTCGGCATCGGGGCGGGCATCGCGCGCGACGCGGTCGGCATCGTGACGGACGTCCCCGTCGGCATCGCGAAGGACCTCTGGCAGGCCGGCGGAAAGCTGCTCAAGGGGGACTTCAAGGGGGCGGCCCAGGGCGCCCTCAGCGCTCCGCTCCACGCGGTCGAGCGGGCCGGCAACGGCTTCGTGGACATGGCTGCCCGCGCCGTCCTGGGCGGGGTGGACATCGTGGATACGCTCATCCTCAGGAAGCCCCTGCCGAGACCGCTCACGGCGGATGAGAAGAGCCTGCTCGGCGGGGTCTACGGGAGCTCGGTCGACCTCGACAAGGTGCGCATCCGCACGGACAGCTCCTCCCACCTGTTCCTCCCGGCGCACGCGGTCGGGAACACGATCTATTTCCAGGAGGACCTCGGCGCCCTCAAGAACCCGGACGGGACGCTGACCTCGGACGGCCGGACGCTGGTCCATGAAACGGGCCACACCTGGCAGGACCAGAACGGGAGCGGGACCTACCTGCCCAAGGCGATGTTCGCCAACATCGGGGCGGCGGTGACTCAGGGCGACCGGAACAAGGCCTACGAGTGGAAGCCCCTCGCGGCCCAGGGCGTCCCGTTCCAGAGCCTCAACCCGGAGCAGCAGGCCTCGGTCATCGACGCGCTGGCGGCCGACGAGCTGCGCCCCGAGGGCGGCAAGTATCTCACCGCCGAGGAAACGGAGTACGCGCGCCGTGCGATGGAGCTGGTCCGCGCCGGGAAAGGAGCCCCATGACGAAGCCCCGCTGGCCGCTTCTGGCTCTCTGCCTGCTGCTCGCCGCCGGCTGCCGCAAGGACGACGCGCTCGAGCCCAACGACACCTTCGAGTCCGCCACGCTCCTCACGCCGGGCAGCGAGCGGCTGGCCTCGGTCTTCCAGAACAGCCCGGACGTCTTCGTCCTCGAGGCGCCCGCGGGCAAGACCCTCGTCTTCAAGCTGAGCTCGAGGGGCGGTGAGGACTGCCCGGAGTTCACCCTGCTGGGGCCCGGCGAGAAGACGCTCTACGAGGACGCCGAAGGCTTCTGCTCGGACCCCTGGAAAGCCAGGAAGAAGGACGCGTCGGTCCAGGCGTCCGGTGGGCGCGGCTCGGGCTACGAGTTCCGCGTCGGCGTCAAGGACGCCGGGAAGTACTACCTGCGCATCCAGGAGCGCAGGCAGGCCGACAACATGCTCGGCTACAGCTGGGACTACGCGCTCACCGCACAGGTCGAGTAGCTTCTCGCAACGCCTCCCGGATTGCGCTATCCTGTCCGGACGGAGGATCGCGATATGAAGATCACGGCGTTCAACGGCAGCCCGCGGGCGGAGAAGAGCAACACCCAGATCATGCTGGAGGCGTTCCTGGAAGGGGCGCGCGACGCGGGCGCGCAGACCGAGACCGTGTTCCTCGCGAAGAAGAGCATCCGCCACTGCACCGGCTGCTTCGCCTGCTGGACGAAGACCCCGGGGCGCTGCGTCCTCAAGGACGACATGGCGGAACTCCTCGAGCTCTACCGGGGCTCGGATATCGTAGTGCTCGCCTGCCCCATCTATACGGGTACCGTGACCGGCCTCATGAAGGACTTCCTCGACCGCTCCATCCCGCTCGCCGACCCGCACTTCAAGAAGAGCGCGCAGGGCCTCTGGGGCCACGTCGAACGGTATGAGCGCCTGCCCGAGACGGTCATCCTTTCCAACTGCGGCTTCCCGGAGCAGGAGCACTTCCGCTACTTCCGCTCGTGCTTCCAGTACCTTTCGGACATCGGGGGCATGAAGATCATCGCGGAGGTCTACCGCGGCGGAGGGGAGATCCTGAGCGTGGACAGCCTGCTCCTCAAGCCTCTCCTCTACGGCTACAAGCGGACCCTGCGCAAGGCGGGCCGGGAGGTCGCGGAGAAGCGCGCCCTGTCCGCCGCCCTGAAAGAGGAGCTCGAGAAGCCCCTCATCCCGCCGGACCGCTACATCGAGGAAGCCAACAAGTACTGGGACAAGCTTCTGGCCAAGGTTCCCAAGTCCTCATGACCGAGCAAGAAGGGTCCTCCCGCCCTCCCGCGTCCCACTCGGGCCCCTTGCCGTGGGTGCGCATGCGCTCCGCGCCGGCCGGCCCGCAGGTCTTCAAGCGCATGATCGGCGACGTCGATCCCAAGGCCCGGCCGGGCGACATCGTGGCGGTCTACGACAAGAGCGACGCCCCCTACGGCGTCGCCTTCTTCAACCCCAAGAGCCTGCTCACCCTGCGCATCCTCTCGAAGGACGTCGCCGGCTTCGACGCCGAGGCCTTCTTCGCCGACCGCATCGCGCGAGCGATCTCGTTCCGCCGGGAGGCTCTCGGGCTCGACAAGACGACCGACGCCTACCGCCTCATCCACGACCTGGGCGACGGCTTCCCCGGCCTCGTGGCCGACCGCTACAACGACTACATCGTGATGGAGATCTACTCCCTCGGGATGTTCCGGCAGATCAAGCGGATCGAGAAGATCTTCGCCGCGCACTTCCCCGGCGCCAAGTTCGTCCACCGGGCGAGCCACCACACGGAGAGCATGGAGGGGTTCCGGGTCGAGCCCGCGGGCCCCTGCAAGACCCGCATCAAGGAGAACGGCATCCTCTTCGAGGTCGAGCCTTCGGCGGGCTACAAGACCGGGTTCTTCTGCGACCAGCGCGAGAACCGCCAGGCTTTCGCGGCCTTCGCCGCGGGCCGCAAGGTGCTCGACGTCTGCAGCTACACGGGCGGCTTCGGGCTCTACGCCAAGAAGGCCGGCGCGAGCGAGGTCTCCTGCGTGGAGCTCGACCCGGAGGCCTCCGCTCTCGCCCGCCGCAACGCGAACATCAACGGCCTGCGCGTCGACACGGTCTGCGCCGACGCCTTCCCCTACCTCCGGCAGATGGCCGCCAACCGCTCGCGCTTCGGGCTCATCGTCCTCGACCCGTACAAGCTCATCGCCACGAAGGACGGCTACGCGCTCGGGCGCCAGAAGTACATCGACCTCAACAAGCTGGCCTTCGGCGTGCTGGAGGAAGGCGGGATCCTCGCCACCTGCTCGTGCAGCGGGATGCTCTCCATGGAGGAGTTCCAGCAGGTGGTGCGCACCGCCGCCGGCGTGACCGGGCGGCGCGCGCAGGTCTTCCGGAAGAGCGGCGCGGGGCCCGATCATCCCTTCGCGGCGGACCACCCCGAGGGGGAGTACTTGAAGGTCCTCTGGTGCAAGGCGGGCTGAGCGCGCTGCTCCTCCTGGCCCACTGGGCATCCGCAGCCCCCCTCTACGAGGGCGCCGGGTCATCGGACACGGTCCGGGGAGACGCGGTCGCCGCGCAGGTCTGCCGCTCCCTCCGGGCCCGGGACATCGAAGGAGCCGAGGCGTTCCTCATCCCGCTGCCCTTCGGGACGAAGGCGGGGTTCGACGCCCTGCCCGGCGACCAGGGGCCCATCGAGTCCTGCCTGGTCCAGCCCGCGAAGGATTCGCTCCTTCGCGACCCGGTCCGCATCCTCACCCTGCGCTACGCGTCCGGCTCCGAACAGGACGTGGGCCTGGCTTTCAGCCCGGTGGGCCCCTGGCGCTTCGGGTTCGTCTCGGGCCTGACCTTCTCGCTCAGGAGGATCCCGTCTTCCGGAGCCACCTACTATTCGTCGGGGGCCCTGCCCGCGCCGGAGGAGCAGGCGCCCGGCAAGCGGCTGATGCCGGACGACCCGGCCGCGATGCTCGCCTTGCTGGATGTCTTCCTCGAGAGGATGCGCCTGGAGGAGGGCGGCGGCGCCCAGGAGAGGCCCGTGAGCCCGGAGGAGGAGCGGGCCTTCGCGCCGGACGATGACGTGCGCCTGCGCTTCATCCTGGAGGAAGTGTGCCTGCGCCTCAAGAACCGGGACCGCAAAGGCGCTTCGGAGTTCGCCATCCTCGGGCGCGAGTTCGCCCCGGATTTCGAGTCCTTGCCCGGGGACCAAGGAGACATCCTCGCCTGCTCCGTGCAGAAGAGTACGGCCGCCGCCGAGAGGATGCTCCTGCTTCGCTACGCGAACGGCTCGGCCCAGCGGGTGCGCCTATGGTTCGAGAGGCTGGGGGCCTGGCGCTGGGGCTATATCTGGAGCGTCGACATCCTGGAGAGACGCTTCAGGAAGGGCGGGAAGGAGTTCCTCGACCTCAGCCTTTCCTTGGAGTCCCCCGACGGCGTCGATTTGCGCCTGATCCAGGGCGGCGGGCCGGGCCCGGCGGGGAAGGTGGACGCGGTCGCGGCGGCGCGGCCCGAGAAGGACGATTCCCCCCGAGGCGCGTACCTGGACAGGGTTTTGGAGCAGATCCGTACCGAGCGGGAGAAGCGGAAGCGGGCGCGGGGCCGCTAGCCCTTCAGCTTCTCGAAGGGCCAGGCGTGGAGCATGCCGAAGACCACGCCGACGCGCTCGGCCTAGTCTTCCTGGACGAAGAGCTCGCAGGAGAGGGTGCCGAACCCGCTGAGGTGGGTGAAGCCGCCGTTGAGCCAGCCGTTGACCGGCACCGAGCCGCGGGCGTAGGTGGAGCCCACGTACTTCCCATTCTTGTAGACGGACACGTAGGCGTTCACCTGAACATAGGCGGAGACGTAGTTCCCGGTCGTGAAGGAGGAGAGGTTCTCGGTGATGTGCGTGTAGCCGGTCTGGTAGCCGTCGCCCGAGAGGTTCGTCGAGCCGGTCAGGGTGGCGTGGAGGTAGTTGGAGCCCTCGGAGACGAAGGCGGTGCCGCTGAGGTTCACGGAGCCGGAGAGCCGGACGTACTTGGAGGCCTTGAACGCCTTCTGGGGCAGGATGGAGGCCGCGTCGAAGCCCTGGAGGCCGGCGAAGCGGATCTTCTCGGGCGTCTCGGCCGCGGAGCACAGCGAAACGCAGAACGCCAGGGCGGACAGCAGGGAAAGGGTGTTCTTCATGCTCTGGATGATACCCGAGAGGCCCATGAAACAAATAGAAGCCATGGGACCAGGCGGGCCTGGGCCCTAGGGCCCAGGATGTGGCTCAGGCCCCGAGGCTCTGCCGCGTGCGCCGCTCGGCGGAGAACACGACGTGGTCGAGCAGGCAGACCACCGTCAGCGGGCCGACCCCGCCGGGGACGGGGGTGATGAAGGCGGCCGCGCGGGAGGCCGCTTCGAAGTCCACGTCCCCGTGCATCTCCTTGCCGGAGCCGTGGATGCCCGCGTCGAGCACGATGGCGCCCGGCTTGATCCAGTCCCCCTGGATGAGGCGGGGCTCGCCGACCGCGGCCGCGACGATGTCGGCCCGGCGGACGTGCCCGGCGAGGTCGTGCGTCCTCGAATGGCAGAGGGTCACGGTCGCGTTAAGACAGGAGAGCAGGTGGGCCGTTGGCCTGCCGACGATATTGGAGCGCCCGACGACCACGGCGTCGAGGCCCGCCACGTCGGCGCCGGTCTCGAGCAGCAGTTGGAGGATGGAGTCGGCCGTGCAGGGGATGAGGGCGCCGGAGGCGCGCATGTCGGCCAGGGTCTTGGCGGCGTAGAACCGGCCGAAGTTGGCGGTGGTGACGCCCTCGACATCCTTGTCGGGGCAGATGGCCTCGACCACTCGGCGGGCGTCGAGTCGGGGGGGCAGGGGCTGCTCCAGGAGGATGCCGTCCACGGTGGGGTCGGAGGCCAGCTTGCGCAGGAGGGCGAGCACTTCGCTTTCGCTGGCCGTCTCGGGCAGGGATTCGACCGTGGCCTCGACGCTGACCTCCTCGCAGACCTGCAGCTTGGCGCGCAGATAGGTCTGGGAGGCGGCGTCCTTTCCCACCGCGATGACGGCGAGCAGGGGCGGGGAGCCCCGATTCTCCGAGACGGCGGCGGCCCGCAGCTTGATATCCGGCTTGAGACGCTCGGCGACCTTCTTTCCTTTAAGTAGCTTGGCGCTCATCGTTGGAGCTCCTTGGCGAGCCGGCGGGCCATGCGGCAGAGGCTCTTCAGGACGGCCGGATCCTCCAGGGCCTTCGCGACGGCCTGCCGCAGGGCGGGCGAAGCGGCGACCTCCGCCCGGCTCTTCAGGGTCAGGGCGCCCACCAGGTCGACGGCGGCCAGCAGGAGGCCCTCGCTCCGGGGCGACAGCGTCGTCGGTCTGCGCATGCGGCTCGAGTCTATCAGATAAGGGCCGGAAAAGAAAAGCCCGGCTCTTTCGAGCCGGGCTCTTGCTTTACGGGATCCTTTTAGGCGTTGACCATCTTCGCCCGGGAGATGTTGCCCTTCTTGTCCAGGTAGTACAGGTAGCCCGACGCCTTCTTCAGGCCGACCTTCTGGACCTTCTCCGGCTTCCCGCCCTTCTTGCCGCCGCGGGCCATCTTCGCGCGGGAGACGTCGCCGCTCTTGTCGATGTAATAGAGGTACCCGGCTTCCCGCTTGATCCCGCACTTCTCAACACATTCTGCCATTCGATGTCTCCTCTCTCAGGTTTCTGCGCCGCCTTCGGGCGGCGTGTGAAAAGAAGATAGCACATCGTCCGTTTGGATGCAAGAGATTTCTCGTCGGGGTACCGACGGACGACGGAGAAGTGTTTTTATCGACGGACGACGAGGACGGGGCGCTCTCGACGGACGACGGGGAGGTCAGCGTCCCTGCGGCTTGAACAGCGGGATCTGAGGCTCTTCGGGGCGCGTGATCAGGCGCTCGCGGAGCCACTGGTCGACCAGTTCCCGGGAGAAGCGGTACTGGCGGCCGATGCGGGAGGCGGGGATCTTCTTGAGGCGGATGAGGTTGTAGATCTTGGAGCGGCCCATGCCCAGGTACTGGGCCAGGGTCTTGATGTCCATGACTTCCGGTGGGGGGCCGGAAAGCGGGCGACGCAGAGTCTTTCTGCGTTTGCGCTTCATATTGCTTTTAGAGTACATAATGTGTTATCTATTGTCAACGGTTCGATGCGTGGGGGCCTCCCGCGCCTGAGGCGCGGCGGGCCCCCTGTTGTAATGCGAGACGGGCTTTTGCTATCATTTTCAGACTATAATGCAAATCTACGAGACGGTCGTCGTCATCCAGCCGAAGCTCTCCGACCCCGAGGTCGCCGAGTTCATCGACAAGACCAAGAAGAACGTCGCCAAGGGCGGCGGCGAGATCCTCAGCGAGGACCGCTGGGGCCGCCGCAAGCTGGCCTACCCGATCAAGCACGTGCGGGAGGGCTACTACTACTACATGAAGTTCCAGGCCCCCGGCCCCCTCGTGCAGAAGATGTCCGCGCAGTTCCGCATCACCGACGACGTCCTCCGCTCGATGACGGTGCTGGCGCCCGAACACAAGGCTCCTCCCGTCCGGACGGGGCCGAAAGCGCCGAAAGCGCCGAGCGCGGGGCCGAAATAGTGCCTGCGGCCGGGGTGCGCCTCCCCGAGGTCAATGTCCTCGTCGTTTCCGGGCGCATCGTGCGCGACGGGGAGCAGACGTTCACCCAAGGCGGCACCAGCAAGTGCGTGATGCGCATCGCCGTCAACCGGCGGATCAAGGATTCAAAGACCGGCGAATGGAAGGACGAGGCCTTCTTCATCGACGTGATCGCCTGGCGCGAGCTGGCCGACCGGTCGAAGGATAAGGCGAAGAAGGGCACGCCGGTCCTCGTCGAAGGGCGCCTGTCCGGGCGCGAATACGAGAAGGACGGCCAGAAGCGCAGCGCTTTCGAGATCGTCGCCAACCGCATCCAGTTCCTCGCGAAGGCCGCGGCCGAAGGGCCGGCGAGCCCCGCAGGCGAAAGCCCCGATGAAAGCGGGGGCAAGACGAATTTGGAGGAGGTCCCGTTCTGATGCAGGAAGAGCCCCAGAAGACCGCGTCGACGAACCCGCCCGCAGCGGCGGAGACGGCGAGCGAGCCCGCCCGCGCGCCGTCCTACAGCTCGCAGGGGCGCGGCGCGCCCTCGGGGAAGGGCCCTCGCGGGCGCTTCGCCCCGCGCCGCAAGGTCTGCCGCTTCTGCGCCGACCAGATCCCGTTCGTGGATTACAAGCAGGTCCCCGTGCTGAAGAACTTCACGACCGAGAGGGGCAAGATCCTCTCGAGCCGCATCACCGGGACTTGCGCCAAGCACCAGAGGCAGCTCACGCAGGCCATCAAGCGGGCGCGTTATCTCGCGCTGCTGCCCTTCGTCACCGTCTGAGACCCAGCTTCCCCGAACCCAGGAGCGCCGCCATGAAGGTCATTCTCAGGAAGGACGTCGAGCATCTCGGCCAGGCCGGACAGGTCAAAGAGGTCAAGCCCGGCTTCGCCCGCAACTACCTGTTCGTCCGGGGCCTCGCCCTCGAGGCCACCCCCTCGCTCATCGCTTGGCACGAGAAAGGCAAGGAGCGGCGCAAAGTCCTCCAGGAGAAGGCCGAGGCCAAGGCCCAGGAAGCCGCCAAGAAGATCGCGGGCGTCTCCCTCTCCTTCTCCCGCCCGGTCGGGGAGCAGGGCAAGCTCTTCGGCTCCGTCGGGAAGTCGGACATCGTCAAGAGCCTCAAGGCTTCCGGCTTCTCCGTGGTCAAGGAGTCCATCCGCCTCGAGTCGGCCATCAAGGAGCCGGGCGACTATGAGGTCGAGATCCGCCTGACTCCGACCTCCTCCGTCAAGGTCAAGGTCACCGTCGTCCCGCGGGCCTAAGCCCAGCCCGTCTCGGCCGCCGCGCCGGGAGGGGTCTCGCCGTTTTTCCCGTCGTCACGCGAGGTGCGTCCCATGCCGACCGATAATCTCCAGCTTCCGCCCCAGGCCGTGGAGGCCGAGATGGCCGTGCTCGGCTCGATGCTCATCGAGAACTTCGCGGTGGAGCGGGCCCTCGAGGTCCTGCACTCCGAGGACGTCTTCTACAAGGACTCGCACAAGAAGATCTTCCAGGCCGTTCGGAACCTCTACGAGCGGCACGCGAAAGCCGACCTGGTGACGGTCTCCGAGGAGCTGCGCACCTTGCGCTGGCTCGCGGACGTGGGCGGGACGTCCTACCTCAAGGAGCTCACGGACAAGGTCTCCACGGCGGCCCACGTCGAGCACTACGCCCGCATCGTGCTCGAGAAGTCGGTGCTGCGCGAGCTCATCCGCACCTCCACCGAGATCGTCTCGCAGTGCTACGCCGAGGAGAAGGAGGTCGACAAGCTGCTCGACGATGCGCAGGCCAGCGTCCTCCAGATCGCCCAGAAGAAGACGGCCAAGACCTTCTCCGACGCCAAGGAGCTGGCCCACGAGGTCATCGACCAGCTCGAGCGGCTCAGCAAGCACCGCGACGAGGTGCGCGGGGTGCCCTCGGGCTTCGCCAAGCTCGACCTGATGACCTCCGGCTTCCAGAAGGGGGACCTCATCCTGCTGGCGGCGCGGCCCGGACAGGGCAAGACCTCCCTGGCCCTCAACGTGGCGGCGAACGCCGTCCTGCGCGCGAAGGTCCCCGTCCCCACGGCCTTCTTCTCGCTCGAGATGTCCAAGCAGGACATCATGATGAGGCTCATGGCCTCGGAGGCCGGCATCAACGTCTTCAAGGTCCGCACCGCCCATTTCCCGAAGGACCGCTGGGCCGAGCTCACGAGCGCGGGCTGGCGGATCTCGGAGGCCCCGCTCTTCATCGACGACTCCTCGAGCCTCACCGTCCTGCAGGTGCGCACCCGCGCGCGCCGCCTCCACCACGAGCTGGGACAGAAGGGCAAGGCGCTCGGCCTCATCATCATCGACTACCTCCAGCTCATGCAGGGGGGGGTGCGGCGCAGCGACGGCCGCCAGCAGGAGGTCGCCGAGATCTCCCGCAACCTCAAGCAGCTCGCCAGGGACCTCAAGGTGCCCGTCATCGCCCTCTCCCAGCTCTCGCGCAAGACCGAGGAGAAGGGACGGGCCGACGCGCGGCCCCAGCTCTCCGACCTGCGCGAGTCCGGCGCGCTCGAGCAGGACGCCGACATCGTCGCCATGATCTACCGCGAAGGCTACTACAAGCGCGACGACCCCACCGTCCAGAACAAGGCCGAGCTCATACTGGCCAAGCACCGCAACGGGCCCGTCGGCTCGGTCCCCCTCGTCTTCCGCCATGAGCTCACCCGCTTCGAGAACGCCGCCGAGGGCGAGGAGCAGGGAGCCGAGGAGCAGGCCCAGGTCGAAGAGTGACGCCGTCCCCGCGGGTCGTCTTCCCCCAGCGCTTCCACCGACCGACCTGGGCCGAGGTGGACCTGCGGCGCCTGCAGGAGAACCTTCGCCGCCTGCGCCGGCGGCTGCCGCCGCCGGTGGGCATCCTCCTCGTCGTCAAGGGGGACGCCTACGGCCACGGCGCGCTGAGCGTCAGCCGGGCGGCCTTGGCGTCGGGCGCGGTGGATCGCTTGGGAGTCTCCTCCGTGGAGGAGGGGCTCGCACTCCGGGATGCGGGCATCCGGCGCCCGATCCTCATCCTCGGCTCCCTCTACCCCTTCGGCAGCACCCTGGCGGCCGTGCGGGGCGGCCTGACGGTCACCGTGGCCTCCCTCGACGGCGCGCGCCTGATCGCCGAGGCGGCCAAGAAGGCCTACGCCCCGGCGCGCCGCTTCCGGCCCCTGCGCTGCCACCTCAAGCTCGACACCGGGATGGGGCGCATCGGCGTCTCGTGGCCGGCGGGGCTGAGGGTGGCCGAGCGGCTGCGCGATGAGCGCGGCGTCGAGCTGGAGGGGGTGTACACCCACCTGGCCTGCGCGGACGCCGACCCGGTGTTCACGCGCCTGCAGCTCGAGCGCTTCCGCGAGGCGCTCAAGGGCCTCTCCCAGGCGGGCGTGCGCATCCCGCTCGCGCACGCGGCCAACTCCGCCGCGGCCCTGCTCCACCCCGCCAGCCGCTTCGACCTCGTCCGGCCCGGCCTCCTGGCCTACGGGCTCTTCGGCGAGGGGTTCGAGCCCGTCCTCTCCCTCAAGACCCGCGTCGTGTTCCTCAAGAACGTGAGGGCGGGCACGCCTCTCTCCTACGGGGCCCTCTATCGGACGCGCCGTCCTTCCCGCATCGCGACCTTGCCCATCGGCTACGCCGACGGCCTGCCGCGCCTGCTCTCGATCCCGCGGCAGGGGCGCCCGGGCGCCGCCGCCCTCGTGCGCGGCCGCCGCTGCCCCATCGTGGGCGCGGTCTCCATGGACATGACCCTCCTCGACGTGACCGGCGTTCCGGACGTCCGGGTGGGAGAGGAGGCCGTCCTCATCGGCCGCTCGGGCTCCGAGGAGGTCACGGCCTCGGAGCTGGCGGGCTGGGCCCGGACCATCCCCTACGAGGTCGTAACGGGGCTCAAGGCCCGCGTGCCGCGGGTGTACCTGCGCTGAATTCAATATAATGACGCTCTCAGGAGCGAACGATTTTGAAGCTTAAGTCCGTCTATCGCTGCCAGCAGTGCGGCTTGGAGACCCCGAAGTGGGCGGGACAGTGTCCCGGCTGCGAGGCCTGGAACACCTTGGCCGAGGAGGTCATCGCGGTCGGCAAAAGCAAGCCGGCACGCGCCAGCCGGCCCCTCGCGGCGGCGCCCTCCGGCGTCAAGAAGCTCTCCGAGGCCGGCGGCGCGGCGCTCGAGCGCATCCCCACCGGCATCGGCGAGCTCGACCGCCTGCTGGGCGGCGGGGTGGTGCCGGGGCAGGTCCTGCTTCTGGCGGGCCCTCCCGGCATCGGCAAGTCCACCCTGATGCTGCAGGCCGCCGCGCGTCTGGCTGGCCGCAAGGTCCTCTACGTCAGCGGCGAGGAGTCGCTCTCCCAGGTCGCCGACCGCGCCCGCCGCATCGGCCTCGGGGAGTGCGGCATCATCCTGGCTTCGGAGACCGAGCTCGACCGCATCCTCGAGATTCTCGAGAGCGAGCGCCCCGGCGTCGTCGTCCTCGACTCCGTTCAGACCGTCTACCGCAGCGAGCTCTCCGGCGGTCCGGGGACGGTCGGGCAGGTCCGGGAGTGCGCCTCCGAGCTTTTGCGGGCCGCGAAGTCCCGGGACGCCGTCCTCTTCCTCCTCGGGCACGTCACGAAGGAGGGCTCCGTGGCCGGCCCGAAGGTCCTCGAGCACATCGTGGACACCGTTTTGCAGTTCGACTCCGAGGAGCGCCAGCAGCTGCGCATCCTCCGGGCCGAGAAGAACCGCTTCGGGCCGACCTCCGAGATCGGGCTCTTCGAGATGACCGAGAAGGGCCTGCGCGAAGTGGTGGACGCCTCGACCCTCTTCCTCGAGGACCGCCAGGGCGCGGCCGTCCCGGGCCGCGCCGTCTCGGTGACGCTCGAGGGGAGCCGCCCCATCCTCGTCGAGGTGCAGGCGCTCGTGACTTCGACGCGCTACCCCCTGCCCCGGCGCACTTCGACCGGCATGGACGTCAACCGCCTTTTCGTGCTCATCGCGGCGCTGGAGAAGCACCTGCGCCTGCGTTTCGACGCCTACGACGTGTACGTGAACATCGCGGGCGGCCTGCGCCTCAAGGACCCGGCCATCGACCTCGCCGTCTGCCTGGCCGTGGTCTCCTCGGCGCGGGACGCCGCGCTCCCTCCCGACCGCGTCTTCATCGGAGAGGTCGGCTTGCTGGGGGAGATCGGACGGGCGGGCCTGATGCGTAATCGCCTCAGAGAGGCGGAGCGCGTCGGATTCAGGAGCGCCTTGATCGGCGAGCGGGCCGCTGCGGACCTGACGAAAGCCGGCGCGGATTCATCCCTTCATATCCTCCGCGCGGCGAACATCCCCGAGGCGGTCGAAGCCGCCTTGGGCCAGGAGAAAAATCCATGCTGAGCTGGGTATTCCGGGGCGTCTTGATCGTCGGTTTCCCCTTGATCGTCTACTTCGGGGGGGTCTCCCATTCGAAGGCCGGGCTGCTGGTCGGCTTCGCCGTCGCCGTCGGCCTGGTGCTCATCGAGATGCTCATCGAGAGCATCAGTCTCATCACCATCATCGCGGGCTCGCTCGGCGCGGCGGCGGGCCTGCTCGCCTCGAAGACCCTGGACTATCTGACCTTCCAGATGGTGGGGGAGGAGTTCTACCGGGTCTGGGACCAGTACGAGCTGCTGCGAAACCTGGCGCTCGGCGTGCTGGGGATGGTCATCTTCATCCGGAAGTTCCCGGAGCTCGACACCCTCGACAAGGACATCCTCGCCGCGGGCAAGCGGCGCGGCTCCTCCATGAAGGTCATGGACACGAGCGCCATCATCGACGGGCGCGTGGTGGACATCTGCGAGACCAAGTTCCTCGCGGGCACCCTCGTGGTCCCGCGCTTCGTCCTGCAGGAGCTCCACCGCCTCGCGGACAACGCCGAGGGGATGAAGCGGGCCCGCGGCCGCCGGGGCCTCGACATGCTCGCGCGCATGCAGGAGAACCAGGACCTCAGCGTCAAGATCATGGACAAGGACGTCCCCGCGGTGGACGACGTGGACGGGAAGGTCGTGCGCCTGGCCAAGGACCTGGGCGCCTGCGTGGTGACGACGGACTTCAACCTCAACAAGATCGCCGCCGTCGAGGGCGTCATCTGCCTCAACGTCAACGACCTCACCCTCGCCCTCAAGCCGGTCGTTCTGCCCGGGGAGAGCATGGGGGTCTTCGTCATGAAGGAAGGCAAGGAGCGCGACCAGGGCGTGGGCTACCTCGACGACGGGACCATGGTCGTAGTCGAGGACGGCAAGCGGCACATCGGCAAGCGGGTCGACCTCGTGGTCTCCTCCATCCTCCAGACCTCCGCGGGCCGGATGGTCTTCGGCCGCTACCGGGGAGATAAGTGACCGGGCGCCGCAAGCCCCAGGAGGCCGAGGAGCGGCGCTGCAAGGCCGCGGCCATCCTGGTGGCCGGGGGCTCCGGCACCCGCATGGGCGGCCCCAAGCAGTTCCTCCCTCTGGCCGGCAAGACCGTCGTCGAGTGGTCCCTGAAGGCCTTCCTGGACACCCCCGAGGTGGCCTCCATCGTGCTGGTGCTCGGCCCCGAGGACTTGCTCGAGCACGGGCCGAGGCTCGCCTCCGAGCGCGTACGCGTCGTCGAGAGCGGCCAGACGCGGATGGGCTCGGTGCGCAACGGCTTCGCGGCCCTGCCCGACCAGGCCGAGGTCGTCGCGGTGCACGACGGGGCCCGCCCGCTCGTGACCCCGGAGATCATCTACAAGACCCTCTTCGAGGCCTGCCACAACGGCGCGGCGGTGGCGGCCGTCCCGGTCAAGGACACGCTCAAGGAAGCCGACCCGAAGGACTGCTGGGTCGAGAAGACGCCTCCGCGCGAGCGGTTCTGGCAGGCCCAGACGCCCCAGTGCTACCGGCGCTCCATCCTCGCCGAGGCCCTCTCACGCTTCGCCGCGGAGAAGGACGCCACCGACGAGTCCCAGCTCGTGGAGCGCGCGGGCCACCGCGTGAAGGTGGTTTTGGCCGGCTACGAGAACCTCAAGATCACCACCCCGGAGGACCTCATCATGGCGGAAGCGCTCCTGGAAGCCCGCGAGAAGATGAAGCACGAGACGCGGGTCGGCTTCGGCTACGACATCCACCGCCTGGTGGAGGGCCGCGAGCTGTGGCTGGCCGGGACGAAGCTCAAGCACCCCAAGGGCCTGCTGGGCCACTCGGACGGCGACGCCGTCCTGCATGCCGCCTGCGACGCCGTGCTCGGCGCGCTCGGCGAGGGCGAGATCGGCATCGCCTTCCCGCCCGAGGATCCGAGCTTCAAGGGGATCGAGAGCCGCAGGATCGTCGCGAGCGTCCTGAAGAAGCTTGTCGCCCGGGGCGCCGAGGTCGTGAACCTCGACGTGACCATCGTCTCCCAGGAGCCCAAGCTGCGGCCCCACTACGGGGAGCTGAAGAAGTCCCTCGCCGAGACCTTCGGGCTGGAGGCTTCCCGCGTCAACGTGAAAGCCAAGAGCAACGAGGGCCTAGACGCCATCGGGCGGGGGGAGGCCCTCGCCTGCCACGCCGTGGCGACGCTCTCCCTGAAGGTCTAGTTTTTTCGCGCCGGGCGCCTAGCGCACTTCCACGATGGTGTATTCCTCGACGGGCTCCGTGCTCAGCGCGTAGGGCAGGAAGCCCCAGAGGTTCGAGTAGAACCCCGCCTGGCCCGTCCACCCGCTCATGAGTCGCAGGGGGAGGGGGTGCGTCACCCGGATCGAGCGCACGTCGGCGAGGACGCTCTTGGAGGGCTTGGCCATGTCCCCGTTGAGGTAGGGCGCGACCACGACGTCGCCGGGCCGCACCTCGTCCCAGCCGCCCCGGGACCGGTCCAGGGCCCGCGCTCCGGCGAGCTCCAGATAGTGCTGCAGGCCCCAATGACCCGCGAACCACACGCGGCGGCCCTTCTCCACGTACTCCGAACGGACTTCCGAGGCCAGCTCCCTGGCCGCCCCGGCGGAGCGGGCGTCCACGGCCGCCAGGCTGAAGGAGAGGGCCAGCGTCAGCGCGAGCGCTCCGCCGTAGAGGCGGCGCAGGGGGCGCTCCTCCAGGCGGGCCTCGAGGGCCGCGGCGGCCGCGAACACCATGGGCGGGGCCATGAAGGACATGAAGCGCGCGACCACCGACCAGTAGACGAAGCCCTGCAGCAGGGCCACGGCCGCGGACCAGGAGAGCCAGAACGCTCCGCTCCCGGCCAGGGAGGCCAGGGCGCCCCAGGCGAACAGCCAGCCCGCGGCGCGGTCGGCGGCGCCGACGGGCTCCGTGTCGAGCCATGGGAGCACGAGAGCCAGGGCTGCGGCCGCCGAGAGGGCGAGCAGGCTCCTCCGGCGCAGGGCGAGCTGGGGGAGCAGGAAGGTGGCCGCGCCGCCGCAGCCTCCCGCGAAGCAGAGCACCGACCGCAGCTGCTTGCTCCAGACGGCGCGGGGATGGTAGCTCCCTGTCTGGAGCACGAGCTCGGCGAAGTTGGCGGCCATGCCGCTGTTCATCAGGAATAGGAGCGCGGCGGGTGCGACGCACAGGGCCGCCCAGGCCGCGGCCCTCCGCCAGGGGACCCTCCTGGACAGCAGGCGGGCCGCCGCCGGAGCCAGGAGGAACAGGGCGCTGGGCTTGCAGAACATGGCCGCGCCGAGGAACAGCCCGGAGAGCGCCAGGAGGCCGGGGCGGTCCTCGTCGGCGGCCTTCACGGCGAGCCATAGGCCCGGGAAGCCGAAGCCCGCGATGAGCTTCTCGGAGAGGGGGTGGGACATGCTGAGGAGGTAGCCCGGGCCCGCGAGCACGAGCAGAACGGGGAGCAGGGGCCGCTTCAGGAATCGGGCCGCGAGGAGGTAGAGCCCGCCCGCGGCGGCCAGGTCGAAGGGGAGCAGCAGCGCGCGCGTCGCCCATTCGGAGCCTGCGGCCGGTGCGATCAGGTAGGACACCGCGGGGGGGTAGAGGTTGAGTTCGGACACCGGCTGGAGCGTCCCCAGCCAGTTGTAGTCGAAGCCGAGGGGGTCGAACGGGCTCGCCAGGATGCGGCGCGCGATGGCGAGGAAGTAGGCGTCGTCCATGCTGAAGGCCGCTCCCAGAAAAGGCAGGGCGCAGGCGAGCGCGAAGAGGGCGACGAGGGCCAAGTCCCGTCCGCGGCCGGGCATGGAGCCCATTTTAGTAGAATAACGCCTCCCTGACATGAAGCTCTCCCTGCTGGTGCCGGTGTACGACGACCAGGACGAGGTGGTCCCCTTCTACGAGCGCGCCCTCCCCGCCCTCGAGGCGCTCCCCGGGCTGGACTCCTGGGAGCTGCTGTTCCTCAACGACGGCAGCACGGACGCCACGCTCGAGCGCATCCTCTCCCTGCGCGCGCGCGACCCGCGCGTGAAGGCGCTCACCCTCTCGCGCAACTTCGGCTACCACGCCAACATCTTCGCCGGCCTCTCCCACGCCGAGGCCGACCTCTATGCCGTGATCCACGTGGACTGCGAGGACCCGCCGGAGCTCCTCGCCGATTTCCTGCGGGAGATCCGCTCCGGCTCGCAGGTGGCTTACGGCATCCGCTCCCAGCGCGACGAGGCCGCGCCGCTCACCTGGCTGCGGGGGCTCTTCTACCACGTCAACTCCTGGGTCTCCGACAGCCCGACCATCCTCTGGATGGCGGAGTTCGTGATGTTCACGCGCGCGGTGCGCGAGGGAGTGCTGGAGCCGAAGACCACCTTCCCCTTCCTGCGCACGGAGATCGCGCACGTGGGGCTGAAGGCGGCCGGAGTGCCCTACGCGCGCGCCCGGCGCCGGAGGGGCCGCTCGCACTACAACCTCTACACGCTCACGGTGTTCGCGATCGGGGGATTCCTGGCGAGCTCGACCTTCCCGCTGCGCATGGTGCTCTACCTGGCCGCGGCCCTGGGCTTCGGGGTCCCGGCGCTGGCCCTGGTTCTGCGCCTGAGTTTGAGGGACACCGCCTACCTGTCGATGGTGCTGCTCTTCTACTTCTGCCTGGTGTCCCTCTCCATGCTGGCGCTCTACCTCGCGCGCACCTACAAGAACGGCGTGGGCCGGCCCCTTTTCGTCGTCGACCCCGGCCGCACGCATCTGGACTGAACCGGTGTGCCCTTTCTGCGGGAAGGAGGGGACTCCCTGCATGGAGGGCCTGCGCTTCTGTCCAGCCTGCAAGGTGGGCTTCGCGCACCCGGCCGGCTCCGCGGGGGACTATTACCCGGAGTATTACGGGGAGTTGGGCCCCTTCTCGCGGGCCCTGCAGGAACGCTGGCTCTCCGCCAAGCGGCGGCGCATCGAGAGCCTCGTCCCCCGGGGCAGGGTGCTGGACTTCGGCTGCGGGTCGGGGGCGTTCCTGCGGGTCCTGCAGGAGGCCGGCTGGGATGTCCGGGGGGTGGAGCCGATGGAGGCCGCCCGGGCCAGGCTCTGCGCTCCGCTGAGGGGCAAGGTGCACCCCTCGCTCGAGGCCGCGGAGGAGGAGGGGCTCCGGTTCGACGCGGTGACGCTCTGGCACTCCCTTGAGCACGTGCCGGACCCCGGGGGCGCGCTGCGCCGGCTGGGGGGACTGCTCCGCGGGGGGGGCGCGCTCTACGCGGCGGTGCCGAACTTCGAGAGCCTTGAGCGGCGCATCGGGGGGACGCAGTGGTTCAGCCTGGACATCCCCCGGCACCGGACCCATTTCACGCCGGAAGGCCTCGCGCGGGCGCTTTCGGACGCGGGGTTCGCGGTGGAGTCCGTGCGCCAGAGGGCGTTCACCTACGACTCTTTCGCCCTGCTGCAGACCCTGCTCAACAAGGCCACCGGCGACAGGGACTTCCTCTACGACGAGCTGAAGCGGGGGGGCTCGATGCGCCGAAGCTGGAGCCGCTTCCGCCGGGCCGGGGCCTGGGTCCGGACCTTAACGGCCGCGCCTTTCATCCTTCCCGCCGCGCTGGCCGCCGTGCCTCTGCTGCAGGCCCTCGGGATCTCGGGGAGCGTGGAAGCGGCCGCCCGGAAAAAACCCTAGCTACCGGATGCCGTAGAGCCCGGGCTGGTTCTTTCGCACGAACTCGAAGGCCGCGTAGGGCATGAGCTCGTAGTGCCCGCTGCGCACCCGGGTGGAGGAGGCGTCGAAGCCGACGTCGGGCAGGAAGTGGATGTCGAGCGGGGTCGGGATGCGCGCGAGGGGCTCGCCGCGTTCGACGAAGATCAAACTCACCTTGTGCTTATCGGCGTCGAAGCGGTTCGGGTCGCCCAGGTGCTTCTCCATCTTGAGCAGGGTGTCGTCGCCGCCGTTCTTGTCCTTGAGCCGGTAGTGGTCGCCCCCGACGATGTAGAAGGCGTGGACGCTCTGCTGCGGGTTGAGCTTGAGCAGGCGGAAGATGTTGGTCTCGCCGTCGTACTGCGTACCCACCGCGATGGAGGAGTAGGCGAAGAGGGGGGAGAAGGCGTCCATGACCGCCCGGCCCATCGCGTGCCGGAAGCCGGAGGGAGTCATCTGCGGCTTGCGCGGGTCGTCGCCGGCCAGCACGAAGACCACCTTGTCGAGCTTGTGCTCGGCCATGGCCCGCAGGGCGATGAGGATGTGGCCCCACTGGAAGGGGTCCGCGGCCACGGGGTAGACTCCGACGCGCAGTTCCCGGCCCACGGCCGGGACGGCCGGGTCGCCCTCGCCGGCGCGCAGGGCGGCCGAGGGGTCGATCTCTCCCGAGCGGATGAGGCCCGCGATCTTGGAGAGCAGGCTCCGGCCTTCCTTGCGTACGAAGGTCAGGAGGGGGTCGTCCGGTTTTTGAAGCTCGGTTGCCATGGCGTCGAGCTGGGAGTCGAGGGCGAGCTCGAGGCTGGACGCCTTCGGGGCTTGATAGACGGGAGCCGGGATCCGGAGGGCCGGCAAGGCCAGGAGCGGGGTCGGACTCAGGGAGAGCGAGAGGCTCCCGCCGAGGACGGGAGCGGCCTGAGGCAGGACGAGAGGGGTGAGGGAGGGCCCGGCGACCGGGCTCACCCGGACGACTGCGGCGCGGGAGGGCGGCAATCCTAAGAGGAGCGCCGACAGCAGGAGAAGCGTCCTTCTCATCGCTCATAGCATGACAGAAAATGGGCTCACGCCGAAGGGCCGAAGGGGGAGGTTCCCTACCGGCAATGGCCCCAGAGGGGAATGGGCCCTCTGCGATTCCAGGATCCGTGGAACTTTTTAGGGCCCACATACGTACTTGTGGGTATGAAAACCATGGGTTCCGGTCTTGATTTCCGCGGCAGGTCTGCTACAATATCACTACTTCCTCCCCACTGGACATGCCGAAAGGCCTCTGGTGGGGTTATCTTTTGGGGCTTGTCATGGCGCTAGAGCCATCTGACAAGCGTGCCGTAGCCTTCATCGACGGCCAGAACCTCTACCACGCCGTCCGCGCAGCTTTCGGCTGCGCACATCCGAATTATGACGCCAAGGCGCTGGCAGAGGCGGTCTGCCGTTCGAAAGGCTGGCGCCTCGTGCAGACACGGTTCTACACGGGGATTCCCGCTCCGACGGAAAATCCGTTTTGGCATCATTACTGGACAGGCAAGCTGGGAGTGATGGTTCGACAAGGCGTCCATGCCTTCAGCCGCTCCCTGCAGTATCTGCGGAGGAGGATTCGATTGCCTGATGGGTCGGAATACTCTTTCATGGACGGCGAGGAGAAGGGGATCGACGTGCGCATCGCCATCGATGTCATCCGGGCTGCGCATCGCAGCGAGTGCGATGTCGTGCTGCTCTTCAGTCAGGATCAGGATCTTTCGGAGGTGGCCGACGAGATCCGAGCCATCTCGCGGGAGCAGGGTCGCTGGCTCAAGATCGCTTCGGCCTATCCACTGAGCCGGACTTCAAGGAATTGCCGTGGGATCAACAAGACCGATTGGGTGCCGATCGAGAGGGAGATGTACGACGCGTGTCTGGATAGGAGGGATTATCGGGCGTAGTCGCGATTGAATGGAATAGAGCCGGGTCTTACCCGGGATCGAGGGAATACGTCACGCCGGCGGCCTGGCCGCCGCAGTCCTCGCTCGCGTACTCCCGCACCTTCAGTCCGCTTGTCTCGTAGCGGCTTACCCGGAACAGGCACTCCGCCCCCTCTTCGGTGGTCTTGAGCGAAGGCCCCAGCGTCCGGGCGTTGGCTTCCCGGGAGGCGTCAAAGAGGCTCTCGGCGCCGGGCGAGCGGTCGAAGGCCAGGAAGGCGAGGCGGCCCTGAGCGTCCCAAGCGGCGCGGAACGTCCGGGGTCCTTTCCCGCAGGCGTAGAGGGGGCGCCCGTCCACGCTCGAGCCCTTCTGCACCGCGCAGCCGTGGCGCAGCTTGAAGCCGAATGTCCGGCACCCCAGCGCCGCCCGGGTCCCCAAAGCGTCGATGGGCGTTCCGGCCTCTCGGGAGCAGGCGATCGCGCAGGCGAGGAGGAGGAGCGGGAGCTTGGAGCGAGCCATGCCGTGTAGGGTAGAGTATAGCTCATGAGACGACCGCTGTATCCGCCAAAGGCCGCGGCGCCGCGAGCCGGCCAAGCCTGTTAAGGGAACTTTTCGGGGCCCACATACGTACTTGTGGGTATGAGAAACACAAATGTCGGTCTTGATTTTTGGGGCAGGTCTGCTACAATATCCACACTTCCGCCCCACTCGACATGCCGAAAGGCCTTGAGTGGGGTTATCTTTTGGGGCTTGTCATGGCGATAGAGCCTTCCGACAAGCCGCCATAGCCTTCATCGACGGCCAGAATCTCTATCACGCCGTCCGAGCCGCCTTCGGTTACACGCATCCGAATTACGACGGCAAAGCGCTGGCGGAGGCGGTCTGCCGATCGAAGGGCTGGCGCCTCGTGCAGACGCGGTTTTACACGGGTGTCCCAGCGCCGACAAAGGCTCTTCATTCCCAAGACGACCTGACGAAGATGCATGTCAATCATGCGATCTCGACTTTGGAGAGAAAGATCGGCGTGAGGAAATGAGCTCGATCGGTCGCATGTGGCGTCGCGTTCTGATTCAGTCACGGGCCGTGACCGAGTCGTCCGTCCAGCATATTCCAATCCAAAGAT
>DMEZ01000005.1 GCA_003450735.1 Elusimicrobiota bacterium
TCCACACTATTCCGAGAAGAACCATATAAACAGCTAACCTTGGATTGAGTGACGGGCTTTTAATGGAGGTATCGAGAAAAGTGAGCAAACCGCCGCGGTCGCTCGGGAACGCCCGCAGCTCACCCTTCCGTTGAAGCTGTAGGACAACCCTTCCGACCTACAAATCTCCCTCGCTGAAACGACAGGCCCCGCGAAGCGGGGCCTGGGTAGTTCAACGTCAGCCGACTGTCGAAGATAGGTTAACAGGGCGCCTCGCTTCTGTCAATAGATTTCGCAGGACCTGCAGGGGCGGGACTCGTCCGAAACTTCCATACGGCGTAGGTTTGGGACGTCCCGAACCTACAGATTCTGGATGTTCGGGACGAACCCGCATCTTCCGATTGACAGTCGGCTGTTCTACCATTGAACTACCCCGCAGATCCATACCCACAAGTACGGATGTAGGCCCTAAAAAGTTCCCTCCCCCGCCTCAGAATTGAGATAATCCCCCCATGCCCAGCTGGGTCCAGAACGCCGTCTTCTACCAGGTCTTCCCCGACCGCTTCCACCGCAGCGGCCGCATCAAGTCCAGCCTCCCCTTCGAGCCCTGGGACGCCCCCCAGACCCCCCTCGGCTTCAAGGGCGGCGACCTCTACGGCGTCGTCGAGAAGCTCGACCACCTCAGCGACCTCGGCGTCAACGCCCTCTACCTCAACCCCATCTTCACCTCGTGCGCCAACCACCGCTACCACACCTACGACTACTTCCAGGTCGACCCCCTCCTCGGCGGCGACCCAGCCCTGCGCGAACTCCTCGACACCGCCCACGCCCGCGGCATCCGCGTGGTCCTCGACGGCGTTTTCAACCATTGCAGCCGCGGCTTCTTCCAGTTCAACCACCTCCTCGAGAACGGCGAAGCCTCCCCCTACCGGGACTGGTTCCACGTGAAGGGCTGGCCCTTGAACCCCTATCCCCGCGGCGGCGAGCCCACGAACTACGACTGCTGGTGGGGCCTCCCCGCCCTCCCCAAGTTCAACACCTCCCACCCCGAGGTGCGCAAGCTCCTCTTCGACTGCGCCGCCCACTGGCTCCGCTTCGGCATCGACGGCTGGCGCCTGGACGTCCCCTTCGAGATCGACGACGACGGCTTCTGGCGCGAGTTCCGCCACGTCTGCAAGAGCGTGAACCCCGACTGCTACCTGGTCGGCGAGATCTGGCAGGACGCCCGGCGCTGGCTCAAGGGCGACATGTTCGACGCCACGATGAACTACCTCCTGCCCATGCTCACGATGCGCTACTTCGCGGGCGACAAGCTCAAGGTCACGCACGGCTACGGCGGGCACGAGATGTCCCCCATCGACGACGCCGCCTTCAAGGACGGCATCCAGAAGCTCGCCTCCCTCTACAAGCCCGAGACCGCGCTCCGGCTGATGAACACCCTGAGCTCCCACGACACCGACCGCATGCTCACCGCCTACGGCGGCGACGAGAAGCTCATGCGCCTCGGCCTCGTGTTCTGCTTCTTCTTCCCCGGGGCCCCCAGCGTCTACTACGGCGAGGAGGTCGGGCTCTTTGGCGAGCTCGAGGCCGGGACGCGGCAGGGCATGCCCTGGGACGAGGGCCGCTGGGACTCCGGCCTGCTCGGCCTCTACCGCCGCCTCATCCGTTTGCGCCGGACCAAGCCCGTTTTGGCCAACGGCCGCTTCCGCCTGCTCGAAGTCTTCGACGCCCCCGGCGCCGTCGCCTACGAACGCCAGGACGCCAAGGGCCGCATCCTGGTCGCCCTCAACAGGGCGGCCGAGCCCCGCACGGTGCGCCTGCAGCAGCTCTGCGACCGGGAATGCCGCCTCAACGAGCTCCTCTACTCCAGCGCGCACGTCCTCTCCTTCGATCCCGGTCTCACTTTGACCCTCGAGCCCTACGGGTACACCGTCATCGAATGCCTCTGAAGCCCCGCGGCTTCATCCTGCTCGCTCTGGGCGTCCTGCTCGCCCTGGCCCTCGCCGTGGGCGGGCTCGCCCTCACGGTCTGGCTGCGCTACCGGAGCATGGAGCGCTCCCTCTCGGAGAAGCTCGACCAATACTGGCTGAGCATCGCCTCCCCCGGACGCGAGGCCTACCTGCTCTCGGACGACGAGCTCTTCGAGGTGCCCTACCTGGCCTCGACCTTGAGCGCGCAGGCGCTGCCCACGCGCCTCTATGACCTCGAGGACCGCCTCATCGGCGAGTACATCAGCGAGAAGGGGGTCTATGTCAGCGACCCCTCCGAGCTCCCGGAGTTCCTGAAGAAAGCCCTCATCGCCTCGGAAGACGGCACCTTCTACGCGCACCATGGCGCGAACTACGGGGCCATGGCCAAGGCCTTGGTGGACAACCTGGTCTCCGTGCGCAGGCGCCCGGGGCGGAGCACCCTCACCCAGCAGCTCGCCAAGATGCTCTTTACGACCCGCAAGCGCAGCTACGGCCGCAAGCTCTTCGAGCTCTTCTGCGCCAAGAAGATCGAGTCCAAGTTCACCAAAGACCAGATCCTGCTGATGTACCTGAACTACGCCTACTTCGGGCACGGCTGCTACGGGGTCGAGAGCGCCTCCCGCTTCTACTTCGGCAAGCCGGCCCGCGCCCTCGAGCTGGGGGAGGCGGCGATGCTGGTAGCCCTCATCCCGAGCCCCTCGAAGTACTCCCCCCTCCTCAACGATGAGCTCGCCCGCGCCCGCCACCGCACCGTGCTCAGGCGCATGGCGGCGCTCGGCTTCATCCCCTCGACCGCGGTCGAGCGCTACTCCGAGGAGTTCTGGCGGGCGCTCAAGCCCCGCCTGACGACCCCCGAGGTGTCCTTCTGGCGCATGAAGGTCAACGAGGCCCCCTACTTCGTCGAGGAAGTGCGCCGCCTCCTCGCCAAGCACTTCCCCAAGGAGCGCATCCTCAAGGGCGGACTGGTCGTCAAGACCACCCTCGACCTTTCCCTGCAGAAGGCGCTCGAGCGCTCGCTCAAGGAGGGCTTGGCCGAGGAGAACCGGCTCTGGCGCGGGAAGCGGCCCGACGGCTCCGACCCGGTGCAGGGCGCGGCGGCGGCGGTGCGGGCCTCGGACGGCGCCGTCCTGGCCTTGGCGGGCGGAGCCGGCTTCCAGTTCAACAGCCAGCTCGACCGCGCGGTGGACATCCACCGCCCCATCGGCTCCTCGGTCAAGCCCTTCATCTACGCGAAGGCCTTCGAGCTGGGCCGCTTCAAGCCCGACGACAGGATCCTCGATGAGCCCCTCTCCCTGCGGGTCGGCGGAGGCCGCGTCTGGACGCCGCACAACTACGGGGACAAGTACTACGGCGAGGTCACGCTCAGCACGGCGGTGCACAAGTCGCTCAACTCCGTGGCGATCAAGGTGCTCCAGGCCGTGGGCCCCGGCCCCGTCGTCGAGCTCCTCTGCGCGGCGAGCGGCGCCGGCCGCGAACTCGTCCCCCGCAACCTTTCCCTCGCCCTCGGCACGGCCGACCTCTCCCCTCTCCAGCTGGCCTCGAGCTACGCCCTATTCGCCAACGGAGGGATGGGCGTCACGCCTTACCTCATTCGCTCGCTCTCCGACCGGGACGGAAGGCCGGTCGAGGCGCCGGGGCTCTCCACGGGCTCCGCCGCCGGCGTCCGCCTGCTCTCCGAGGAGGCCGCCGCCATGACGGTCGAGGCGATGAAGGGCGTCCTGGCTCAAGGCGGCTCGGCCTACGAGGCCGCCCGCAGGACCGGGCTCGACGTCCCCGCGGCGGGCAAGACGGGCACGACCAACGACTACCGCGATGCCTGGTTCGCCGGAGTCACGGCGGATTTCGCGGCGGCGGTCTGGCTGGGCCACGACGACATGCGCGTGGCGCTCGGGCCCGGCCGGGCGGGCGGGACTTCGGCCGCCCCGGTCTGGATGCGGTTCGTCAAAGAGTACTATCGCGCGCGTCCGACGCGCGACATTGCCACGCCCGCGCCCAAGAGCTAGAATCCTCCGGATGGCTCCGCGCTGGACGCCCCTCCTTTTTTGCCTGCCCCTGCTCTGCGCCTGCGGCAAGACGGTCCATGAGACCGAGCCCAACGACCACTTCACCAAGGCCCAGAAGGTCCCGCTCGGCACCTCGCTGATCATCGGAGGCCTCGCCGCGGACAAGGACGTGGACGTGTTCAGCCTCGAGCCGGTGAAGCCCGTGAACCTCTCCCTCTTCGTGGGCGGCGTGAAGGGCGCCGACCTCGTCCTCGAGGTCCAGGACAAGGACCGCCGGCCCCTCAAGCGCGTCGACGAGACCGTCTCGGGGGGCGACGAACAGGTCTTCGACGTCACCCTGGAGGCCGGAGCGCCGTCCTACATCGTCCTGGCCGAGAAGCTGGGCAAGGCGCTCGACCGCAAGCAGACCTACCGGATGAAGGTCCGCCTCGACTCTCCCGAAGGGCGCGAGCACGAACCCGACGACAAGGCCCTGCAGGCCACCCCGCTCCGGCCCGGCGCCCTCCTGCGGGGCCACTACCACCCGGCCCGGAACCTGCTCGCCGACGACACCGGCTATTTCGAGGAGGATTGGTTCAGCCTGGAGTGCTCCCAGGAGGGGCTCTTCAGCCTGAACGCCGACATCAGCGAGGTGCCCGGCATCGACCCGGTCCTCGAAGTCTACGACGCCAACGGCTACAAGGTGAAGGAGATCGACGACAAGGGCGTCGGCGAGCCGGAGAGCCTGCGCCACTTCGGGGTGAAGGCCCCCGCCAGGTTCCTCCTGCGCCTGCGCTCGAAGGTCCCCTCCGCGAACGCCCAGGTGGCCTACGAGATCCTCACCGAGCTCGTCCCCTACCTGGGCCGCACCGAGCTGGAGCCCAACGACCAGCGCCTCGACGCCAACCCGCTCCTGCAGGACTCTCTCGAGGGGACGCTCTCCCCCGCCGGGGACGCGGACTGGTTCAAGGTGAGCGTGGCGGAGGACCAGAAGACCCTGCTGAAGGCCGAGCTGAGCCCCGTGCCCGGCATGGACATCGTCCTGTCCCTGCGCGACGACATCGGCGGCGAGCTCGCCCTCGTGGACAACATGGGCAAGGAGCAGCCGGAGGTCTTGACCGGCTTCGGCCTGCGCAAGGGCGACACCTACCTCGTCGTGACCGAGAAGACCGGCAAAAAGGCCGACCCCAAGGCCGCCTACACCCTCTCCAAGACCGTGGTCCCCTGGCAGGCCGGGATGGAGTTCGAGCCCAACGACAGCACCGCGACCGTGCAGGCGATGAAGGTCGGCGAGACCATGGACGGCCACATCGCCCCCCGCGGCGACGCCGACCTCTTCGAGTTCAACGTCTACACCCCGGGCGAGGTCGTCGTGGAAGCGGCCGGCCTTCTCAACGTCCGGCTCCAGGCGGCTCTCTTCGACCAGGACGGCAAGAGCCTGGGCCAAGCCGGCTCCAAGAAGCCCGGGGAGCCGGTCTCCCTCTCCAAGCCCCTCCAGCCGGGCACCTACCAGGTCGAGCTCCGCGCCGCCGCGGCCTCCGAGGTCAACACGCGCGACAAGTACACCCTGCGCATCCGGGCCCGATGAAGCGCCTCCCTTTCGCCGCTCTCCTGCTCGTCTCGGCCTGTTCGAGCGCGCCGAGGGTCCAGGCTCCTTCCAAGAGCCGGTACGTCACGACCGTCTCGGCCAACAACCCGCCCCCGACCTCGACGGGGCTCTGGAAGCCGGCGGAGATGATCGCGAAGGGGCCCGACGACCCGGGCGTGCTCTTCGCCACGGCGGCGGTCCGGGTGGAGCCCGCGCCGGCGTCCGAATCCCCCAATTTCGAGCTCGTCTCGCTCGACGTGGTGGACTCCCCGGAGTCCGACGCGCTCTCCCTGGTGCGGGTGTTCTCAGGCGAGCGGCTGCTTGGGCAGACCGACACCGCCCCTCTCTCCAGGCCCCGCCGATGGGAGAGCCGCCTGCCGGAGGGCAACCTGCCTCTGCGCTTCGAACGCTGGATTTTGCCCGGCACCGGCGCCTGGCTGCGGGCCGACGACGACTTCCAGCCGCGCGAGCGTTTCTACCGGGTCGCGGACGGAAGGAAGACCCGCGTCCAGCTCAAGTTCTTCGAGTCCGGACGCCGGTACGCCTTGGAAGTGCTCAAAGACGACGGAGCCGAAAAGCCGTGAACACGAGGAGGAACCGATGAAGAGACTGCTGTCGGGACTGATGCTGTTGGCCCTCACGAGCGCCTACGCCCAGACGACCGCTCCGGCCGACGTGAGCGTGAGCCGCAGCGCCGTCTGCACCGCGATCCAGGACCGGGAGCCCTCCGGGACGCAGGAGAGCGGCGCGTACCCGGTCGGGGTCGGCGTGATCTATTACTGGACCGAGATCCAGGCCAAGACCGTGCCCATCGCCATCAAGCACCGCTGGTCGCGCGAGGGCAAGGTGTCAGCCGAGATCGAGCTCTCCGTGAAGAACCCCCGCACCCGCACCTGGAGCACCAAGAAGATCGTCCCGGGCGCCTGGAAGGTCGAAGTGGTCACAGCCGCGGACGAGGTGCTCAAGAGCGCCGAGTTCAATGTCGTCCCCTGAGCCGGTGAAAGTCTCGCTCATCAAGCAGTACAGCGTGTTCCTGACGAACCACCCGGGAGCGCTGGCGGACCTCGCCAAGCGCTTCGGCGACTCCGGGATCAACATCATCGGCCTCTCTTCCGAGGTCCGCGACGACTCGGCGCTGGTGCGCATCGCCCTGGACGGGGACAACGATTATTCGGCCGTCCTCTCCAAGGCGGGCTTCGCGAGCGTCGAGAGCAAGATGATCTCGGTCGAGGTGGACGACCAGCCCGGCCGCCTGCACCAGGTCACGAAGGCCCTGGGCGAGGGCGGGGTGAACATCACCAACGTCTACGGCACGGCCGCGGGCGGAGGCATCTCCCGCCTGCTCATCGCCGCGGAGAACACGTCGAAGGCGATGGCGGTGCTGGAAAAGCTGGCGGCGTCGACCTGACCGATAGGACTTAGGGCCCAGGCCGCCGCGGCCCTAGGGCTCCAGGCGGCACAGCGCGGGCGGGGTCATACTCTGCGTATGAAGACCCCGCTCGCGGCTGCCCTCCTCCTCCTGGGCCTCCAACCCGCCCTGGCCGGGGACTTCGACGCCCTCGTGGCCGCCTCCTCCGAACTGAAGAGCAGCCTCTCCGCCTTCCAGGCCCGCTCCCCCAAGGCTTCCCCCCCGGTTCGCCTCCAGTACGAGGAGCAGTGCATGCTCCGGGTCGCGGCGGACTATATGGGTCTGCGCCTCCGGCCCGACATCCGCGTCCCGACCGTGCGCTACGCCAGCGAGTACGGCCTTGAAGCCTTCCAGCGCGCGGTCAAGGACGAGTACGGCGCCGAGCCCCCCTCCGCGGTCATCAACCTCTATCTCCCGAAGGCGGAAGAGATCTGGATCAACGACGAGAGCCGGCTCTACACGCCGGGCAAGCGCTACATGGACGCCTCCGTCCTGCACGAGTACGTGCACTTCCTGCAGTACCAGTACCGCGGCGACCGCATGGAGAACGACCCCTCCGACTCCCTCGAGTCCGAGGCCGTCAAGCTGCAGTTCCGCTTCATCGACGAGCAGATCCACTCCGGCAGCCAGGGCGGCGTCTGCCCCGTCCCCCCGGCGCCGCTCGCCCGGCCCAAGCACCCGCAGGCCTGCATCCTGAAAGCCGTGGCCGGATACATGGGCAAGGAACTGCGCCCCGGCGTCCCGCTCCCCGAGGTGCGGCTCGCCAGTGAGACCACGCTCGCCGAGTTCCACGACTCCGTGGAAGGGCAGTGGGAGGGAGCGCAGCGCCACATCACGAACGTCTACTCCGTGCGCCGCAACCGGATCCATCTCCTCGACGAAGGCCTCTACTACCAGCGCCTGAACCGCGCCATCGACGACTCTCTGGCCCACGAGTACGTGCACTACGTCCAGCACCGCTACGGGGCCTACGGGGAAGGGCAGTTCGACGACTCCGCCGAGATGCAGGCCATCGACGTCCAGACCTGGTTCCGGGACGAGTTCATCCGCAAGCCCGGCGACCCCTGCCGCTGAAACCTACTTCAGGCCGAGGCCGTGCTCCTGCAGGATCTGCGCGCCCCTCTGCTGGATCGCCTGGGCGTCGCGCGGCGGCTCGGGGTCCCGGGTCTTCGGGAAGAGCACGTAGTTGACCCCGCCGCCCGTCCCGCCCCGGTTGGGATCGGGGTTGATGCCCAGCGAGGCCGCCATGTTGATGGAAGCCTCGCCGACCACCCCGCGCGGGCCGAAGTCTCCGACGATGCCGTAGACGGTCTTCCCCTTGTAGCTCACGGCGGAGTAGTCGCCGAGGCCGACGTCCGGGAACAGCTTCGGGAAGTCCAGCGGGATCACGACGAAGGGGAGCGCGCTCGGGTTCAGGCTCTCTCCGGTGGAATACCTCAGGGAGGTCTGGGACTGCCCGGTGCGGTCGCCCTTCCACGCGCCGCCGGCCCCGTCCGCGTCGATGTCCATGTCCGCGGTGAAGGCGACCGGCTGGTTCGCTCCCTGGGTCTCGAGGCGGTAGACCTGGATGCTGGGCTGGCCGTTCCGGTCCGAACTGAAAAGCCCGCCGGTCCGCTTCGCCTTCTCAGCGGAGACCTCTCCCTGCGCCGCCCTCACGGGCGAGACGACCGGGGAGGCCTGCTGGGTCAAGACGTCCTGTCCCGCCGCCGCGGAGCCCTCCGGGCTCCGCGGCGAGAAGCCGGAGCGCCCCGCGCCGAGGCTGGCGGCGAAGTCGCTGTCGCTGGACGCCCCCTCGCTTCCGCCGCCGGAGGCGGAGCCGCCGCCCTCGCCGCTGGATACCGGGCCGGAGGCGCCGACGCGCGGCGCATCCGCGGGCTTCGCGCCGCCGGCCGAGGGAGCGCCGCCCGCCGTCCCGCCGGAGGGCGCGGGGGCATCCGAGCTCCTGTCCGCGCGGACATCCTGCGCGGCTTGCCCGGGGGGAGGTTGGCTCGCGCCGGGCGCGGGGCTCTCGTCTGCGATCGCGCCGGAGGACGCGTCCGCGGCCGCCGGGGCCGCGGGCGTCCCGCGCCCGCCGGCAGCGGAACGCGCCGCAGAGGGCGGCGCGGGAGCGCGCCCCGCGGGAGCGGGGACCGCCGCGGCGGAGGGCTCCGGGCCCGCCGGCCGGGGAACGGGAGCGGAGGGGCGGGGCACCGCGCTCTGGGGAGCGCTTCCGATGGAGAAGGCCCCGGGCGTCAGCGAGGCTTTGACCGGGCGCATCAGCCGGCGTGAGGCGGAGGCCTCCCTCCGATCGGGCAGGCTGGGAGCGTAGTCGCCCTGCCCGGGGACGCGGCCGAGCACGCGCCGCGGGGGCTCCAGCCGCTCTTCGACCGGAGGCTCCGTGCCCTGCGCAGGGGCCGGCTGTGCGCGGGAGTCCGCCCAGCCCACGGGGTACTGGGAACGCGGGTCGCGGCGGCTGGTGAGCACCCACGCCGCCGCGACGGCCAGCAGGAAGGCGGTTCCGGCCGCCGCCAGCTTGGCTTTACTGACCATTCAGCTTCTTCTCAGTCTCCTCAAGCGCCTTTTGGATCTGCTGGAGGCCCGGGTCGAAGGTGCCCGTCTTGATGGACTGCAGGCGCTGGATGCTCTGCTTCCCGCCCTGGGCGATGCTCTGCAGGGCCGACTTCCGCTGGACCGCGTTCGGGTCGCCGGGGATGGTGTTCGAGGACGCGGTGCTCGCGACCTTGGCGACCGCCGACTCGGCCTGAGAGAGCGCCTTTTTGAAGGCGTCGACCTTCGCCTGCACCCCCTTGTTGAGCTTGCACTGCGCCGATGCGATCGCCTCGGAGGCCTGCTCCGCGAGCGTGCGGGCCTGGGCGCCCTGCTTGGCCGCCTGCTCGGGGGTGAAGCCGGACTTCACCGAGCCCGCCTTCTGGTTGTGGGGCGTGCGGCACTGGATTCCCTGAGGATCCGTGGGAGGATTGGGCTTGCAGGCCTGCCAGGCGGAGCTCTCGCTCTTGTACTCCTGGCTCACCGTCTTCGCCTTGTCGGTCTGCGCCTTCAGGGCGCGCGCGGCCGACACGCTGTTCCCATCCGCGTTCTGGGTCTTGCCGATGGCCGCCGACACCGCCCGGCCCGCGTCGGCGCCGGCCTGGGCCATCTCGCCGCCCGCGCTCTTGGCCTTCTGCAGGGCCGACTCCATCGCGCTCACCTCGGAGTTGACCCGGTTCTGCACGGGTTCGGAGGCCGCCTTGAGCTTCGAGTCCTTGATCCCGGTGAACGAGCTCCCCAAAGAGGAGGTCTGCGCCGACTGCGGCGACGCGTTCACCCCGAGGAACTCGCCGGCCGCCTGCTGGACCTTCGAGGTGCCTCCCTGGGCGGCGCCTTGCGCCGAGAGCGGGTTGCGCGTCTGCACCGAGCCCAGCTTCCCCTCGTCCGGAGGGGTGCCGCCCTCGGTCGGGGGCTGGCTCTGCGGGTCACCCGGCTGGAGGCCCTGCTTGTATTTCGTGAGATCCTCGCCCTTCTTCCTCTCCTCCTCCGCGTCCCCGCAGATGCCGGAGGTCTTCGAGCAGTTGGGCATCGCGCAGCTCTTGCCACCGCAATTCTTGCATCCGCCCTCCGCCTTATCCGCGCCGGACCGCGCCTGGTCCTTGGCCTTGTCGCCGCCCCCCTGCTCGCCGCCCTGGGGAGCCTGAGGCATCTGGGGCTGCTGGTTCTCATCGCTCTTCGCGCACTTCTTGCCGTCCCAGCTCTCGCCGCTGGCGCACTTCTCGTGGCACTTCCCGTTGTCGTACTGCTTGCCCTGCCGCGCGCAGACCGCCGCCGGACTGCTGTCGGGCTTGGTCTGCTGGGCCGGGGTCGGGTTGGAGCTCGGCTGGCCGTCGGTCCCGCCGCTGCTCATCCCGGCCGACGCGGGCTGGCTCAAGGGCTTGACGAAGGGACGCGTCTCTCCGACGGGGTTGATGTAGGGGCTGGTGACCGGAGTCATCGTGGTGCCGGGCTCATATCCGCCGGTGTCGGATTGCGTCGCATCATCGTAGCTCGCGGCGAAGGCCGTCACGGCGAGTGATGCGGCTAGGATCGCATGGATCATAACTCCCCCCTGTCCTGTCATGTGATAGCGCCCTCCGCGATGCGCGTCAAGGGACTTTGCGGCAGAGGCAGGAGTATTTTAACGCGGCTTTAAGAAGGAGTGTCCTTCTTCGCGTACGCCCCGTTGGCGTAGAGGAGGAGCCCCGCCCCGAGCGCCAGCCCGAGGCCCAGCCCGACGAGAGGAGAGCCCGTCAGCGTCCAGAGCAGGTTGCCCAGCACGCTGGCGGCGAAGGTTCCGATGAAGGTGGGATACACCGGCCGCTGGGGCTTGCCCGCGAGCCGGGTCTTGCGCGACCAGAAGGCCGCGCCGGCCAGGACGGCCGCGGCGGCGAGGCCGCCGACGAGCGGCATGCGGTGGACGAGCACGGAGTAGGCCACGTCGCCGATCTTCCAGCCGCCGTAGAGGCCCACCGCGCCCGAGCCCAGGTTCCCCGCGATGCGCTTGAGCTTCTGCCAGCGGGTCTCGCCCGGGGCCGAGGCGTCCTTCGGAGCCGGCACGGACGCGCGAGAGGACTGGGCCGAGGCGGATGGGTTCAACCCGGAGGGCTGGGCCGACGCGGGCTCGGCCAGGACGGGCTCGGCGGCGGCCTTCTTGACCGCGTTCCCCTCGTAAGCCTCTTTAAGACCGGTCTCGACGCTCTTCCCTTTCTCCTCGCCGGACAGCACGGCCTGGAAAGACGCCATCTCCTGGACGGTCTTCGCCTGCACGGCCTCCGGCGCCTTCAACGCGGCTGCGGGCTGGACCTTGGGGATGAAAGCCGTCGGCAGGATGGACGGGGCCCCGAGAGTGATGGGGGCCAGGATGGAGCCCGGCTGGGAGAACGGCGTCGGGCTCAGGCGGATGGCGCCGGCGGCGCCCGAGGCCGGGCCTTGGATCGTGATCCGCGGGTTGGAGAGGGTCTGCGCCGAAACGGAGAGGGCCAACAGGGAAAGCAATAGGGAACAGGTCACAAGAAGATTATAACGGGGCAGTCGTCGCGCCGCGTGGGCCGCTCGTCCCTATCCCCCGACGTCATTGGGCCCATGGCCTGTTGGGCCCGAGGACCGTTCCGCCGGGCTCAAGGCTCTGGTACATTATGAGTATGAAGCTCCAGAGGACGCTCGCGGCCTCCCTCTCAGCTCTGATGCTTCTCCTCGCGCCGGGGCCCGAAGCCTGGGCGCAGGCGGTCTCCTCCGTCCAAGGCGGCGCGCGGCCCGTCGCGGCCGGCCCGGCCCTCGTCCCGCTGACGAGCGCCCCCTCCTCGCTCTCGAAGGGCTTCCAGCTCACCGGCAGCCTGACGTCCTCCGTCCTCCCCGCCCTGACTCCGGCCCCGCACGTCCGGACGGCGCTTAAACCGCAGGCCGTCGCCTCGGCCGCTCCCATCCAGGCTCCCGCCGCCGCCTTGGCTCGGCCCGTCGCGGTCCAGACGGTACAGGCCGCCTTCAAAGCCCCCACCCTGAAAAAGCAGGTCCAGGCCCTATCCCAGGAGACCGCGCCGGTCCTTGAGATCCTCGCCGCCCCGGCGGCTTCCCAGGATTCCCTGAAGAGCGGCGGCGCCGACCTCCAGCTCATCCTTGAGGGCCGCAAGGCTTCCAAGACCAGCGCTGAAGTCTACGCCCCGGCCTCCCTGCCCGGCCAGCCCAGCGGGCTGTCCAAGGCCCAGGCTCAGCAGGCTTCCGAGCAGACGGTCCCGGCTCCGGAACTCACCCCCGGGCAGAAGACGAAGTTCCGCTTCTACGCCGGCGGGGTAGCGGCGGTCAAGGTCGCCATCGAGACCCTGAACCTCGCCGTCCCGCTGCTCATGCTCGCGCAGGCCCAGGCCGCCGTGGCCATCGGAGCGCTCTACCTCTCGGCCGAGGTGGCCGGTCTCTTCGCGAATTTCATCGGCGGCGCGCTCGTCGACAAGGTGGGCGCGGGCCGCACGATGGTCTTGACGGGCTTCCTCCAGGCCGCCGCCATCGCGCTCCTGCCGGCCGCCCTCGTCATGGGCGGCCCCCTCGCCATGCCGGCGGTCTACGCCCTCTTCGTGCTCAACGGCGTCGCCGGCGAGGTATTCGACGTCGCCCGCCGGGCGGCGATGCCCATGATCGTCGGAAAAGACGAGGGAGTCCTGCGCAAGTACAACGGCGGGCTCTACGTCTGGCGCGAGATCGCCGCCACGACGGGCGTCTTCGCGGCCGGCTGGCTGCTCAAGGGCGTGGGCGCCATGGCGACCATCTGGGTGCACCCGGCCTTCGCCCTGGCCGCCGCCCTGGCGATGCTCAAGCTCTGGAAGCTCCGCCCCTCCGAGGAGCCCGCCCCGCGGCCCGCCCGGAAAGCTTCTTCCCTGAAGGACGGCCTACGGGACATGATCGAGGGCGCGCGCATCGTCCTGAGGGACTCGAACCTGAGGACCATCGTCCTCATCAACATGCCCCTCGCGGTCGTCCACAAGGTCTTCCATACCCTCATCGCGGTCATCTACGCCGCCAAGGTGCTGGGCGACCCGGCCATGGCCGCCATCCTCATCGGAGCCTGGAACCTCGGCGAGCTCGCCGGAGCGTGGATCCTCGAGCGGTGGGGCAAGGAGAGCCGCATGTCGAGCTGGCTGCGCCTGGCAGCCGCCGCGTCCCTCTCCATGTGGCTCTACTGGCTCTTCCCCGCCGTCTGGGTCGCGGTGCCGGTCTCCTTCCTCATCGCCATGGCCATGATCGGCAACGAGCTGGGCACGGCCTCCTACCTGCAGGCGCAGGTGCCGGAGAAGTCCCTCGGCGCCGCGACCGGCTTCGTCTACGGCTTCGCCCGCGCGATGACCATGCTCTCCCTGCTGGGCTGCGGCTGGCTCTTCGACGCGCTCGGCCCCATGAACGGCATCCTGGCCATGGCCGTGCTCTTCACCCTCATCGCCCCGGTCTATTTCTTCTCCAGCCGCCGCTTCGCCGACCAGAAGATGCCCGGGGACGCCGTCCCCTCGGGCGACTGAGCTTGAAAGCCCTCCGCTCCTTCAAAGAGCGGGACTTCCGCCTCTTCTTCTCCGGGCAGTTCGTCTCCATGACGGGCACCTGGATGCAGATGACGGCCCAGGTGTGGCTCGTCTACCGGCTGACCGAGTCATCCTTCATGCTGGGATTGACGGGCTTCGCGGGGCAGGTGCCGGTGCTCCTCTTCGCTCTCTTCGGAGGGGCGCTGGCCGACCGCTGCGACCGCCGCCGGCTGCTGCTCTGGACCCAAGCCTTCTCTTTGCTCCAGGCGACCCTTCTGGCCGTCCTCACCCTCTCCGGGACGGTGCAGATCAGCCATATCCTGGCGCTGGCTTTCATGCTCGGGACCATCAATGCCTTCGACGTGCCGGCCCGGCAGTCCTTCCTGGTCGAGATCGTCGAGCACGAGGACCTGCCCAACGCCATCGCCTTGAACTCGACTTTGGTCAACTCCTCGCGGATGGTCGGCCCGGCCCTGGCGGGCTGGCTCATCGAGGGCTGGGGCGAGGGCGCCTGCTTCGCCCTCAACGCCGCGAGCTTCCTGGCCGTGCTCTGGAGCCTCTGGGCCATCCGCCCGCGGCCCAGCCGACCCCGTCAGCACGAGCCGGCCCTGGACTCCATCCGGCGGGGGCTCTCCTACGCCGCTTCCCACCCCCGGATGAGGGCGGCCCTCCTGCTCGTCGCCGGAGTGAGCCTCTTCGGGATGCCCTACAACCTGCTTTTGCCGGTCTTCGCCAAGGAGGTGCTCCACGGCGGGGCCCAGACCCTGGGCTGGCTGGCCGCAGCCACGGGGCTGGGCGCCGTCGCCGGGGCGCTCTCGCTCGCGCGCCGGGAAGGGACGGCGGGCCTCGAGCGGACGATCGGGCTCTCCGCCGTCGGTTTCGGGCTCGGGCTCGGCCTCTTCTCGCGGGCGCAGAGCCTGCCCGCCGCCCTCCTGCTGATGGCGGCCTGCGGCTGGGCGGTGATGCACGTCATCGCGGGTACGAACACCCTCCTCCAGTCGCTGACCAGCGACGAGATGCGGGGGCGGGTGATGAGCCTGTTTACGATGGTCTTCTTCGGGATGTTCCCCTTCGGCAGCCTGCTCATCGGCGCGGCGGCCAAGCGCTTCGGGGCGCCCTCGGCCGTTCTGGGGGCCGGCCTCGCCTGCATGGCCTGCGGCGCCTGGCACCTCGCGGCCGAAAAAGAGGCTCCGCAGGGCTGAAGACCCTGCGGAGCTCTCAGGACGGCCTGCGCGTCAGCGGCTCTTGCGGATCTTGTCGATGAGGACGAGCAGCTTCTCGGAATAGCAGGGCTGGCCGACCCGGCGGATCTCGCCCTGGAGCAGCGAGATGGCGGTCTCCTTCACGTCCTCGCTCGGAGACTTCGCGGCCACGCGGGTCAGAACCGCGAGGGCCTTCAGGGAATAGGGCATGCGGTCCACCCGCACGACGTCCATGACGATGCCGCGCAGGACGAGGTCCTGGACCGGGTACTGCGACCAGGAGGCGATGTCGGCGAGGGTCGCGATGACGAAGAGGCCGTATTCGCTGTTGTCGACGCGCTTGAGGTCTTCGAAGAGGCCGGCGACGATGAGGCGCTGGAGGGCGTCGGAGTAGGGGTGGGTCTTGGTCAGCTCCTTGAGCCGGCCGATGATGTCCTTGCTGTAGCAGACCTGGGTCGTCTTCTGGAGCTCCGAGAGAAGGAACTTGGCGTGGTCGACGCGGTCGTCGATGACCGCCTTCGCGGAGATCGCGGGCACCCCGCGGGCGCTCTTGCCGATGCTGCGGGCTCCGTGCAGGGCCTGGCTGAGGCCGAGGTCGGAGGCGAAGCGCAGCGACTCGATGCTCTGGGCCTGGGCGGATGAGACGAAGATGGAAAGGACGGATGCGCAGACTGCGATACGGATCATCACCACCTCCTTGCGGCTGCCCGGCCCTGCAGCTCCGGGCTATGGCTCATTATAGCATAATGGGCCCATCGGAGACTAGGACTCCGGGCCCACGATCTTGAGAGCCGGCCGGCTTCCTCAACAGCCGGTGAGGGGGGGGGCAGGGCAGGAGGTGTCGTCTTGACGGCAGATGTTCACCAGGATCCGGCAGGCCTGCTTCCCGTTCCCAGGGCAGAAGGTGATCGCGAAGGGGCGGCCCTCGATGCGGGAGGGCAGGCAGCCGGACGCCACGGGGTCCACGGACGGGCAAGTGGTCGTGGGAGGATAGTTCGGTATGGCCTGCAGGCACGTGTAGATCTGGGCCTGGAGGGCCGCCAGGTGGACGCGGTCTTGGTCGCCGTCGATGGAGAGCTTCTCGGAGAGGTGGCGGTTGAGCGTCCACTGGAGCATCATGGTCGCGACCCAAGCCATGAGCGCCAGGCACATCAGGACATGGACCATCACCACGCCCCGGCGCCGTCGAAAGAACGCCTCTCTCGTCCTCATTGGAATGGGGCGAGCAGGCCCACGCTCATATCCACGTTCGCGACGGCATCCACGCTGAAGCCCTGCTTGCCCTTGGCCGTCACCTTGAAGACGGCACGCACCACGTTGGGGACGTTGGCCGGCCGCTCGAAGATGTAGGGGGTGCTCGCGCCGGCGTAGTCCAAGAGCACCTTGCCGACCGGTTGACCTGCTATGATCTCCATCCCATCCCCCGGGCGGGGAGCCGTGCCGCACACGCTGGTATCTATATAGAGACTGGTCCCGGACACGCCCACGCCCCAATAGCGGACCAACTGCCCCCGGCTGTTCTTGCAGAACCGGAAGTACTTGATCGCAGTGCTCGTGCCGATCAACTGCGTGGCCGTCCAGATGCAGTTCGGGTTGCATGACCTGGCGAGCGGGCTCAAGTTCGTCCAACCCGCGACCTCGTCCGACGTGGACTTGGCCGCCGCGATGAGCATGGGGGTCTTGAGCACGGTCGCCTCGGCGAGGGTGCGCTGGATGATCCTCCGGGCGTAATCCGCCTGGTCGCGGACCAGGATTTCCTGGACGAGGGCCCCGTTCTGCCGGACGATGGCCCCTTGCAGGGACGCCAGGCCCGCGATCATGACCGCCGCGAGGGCGACGACGAGCAAGAGCTCGACCAGGGAGAACCCCCCCCGTGCCCTCACTCGGGCTCCGTCCAGCGCATCTGGATGTCCACCTTGCGCACGTAGCCGTGCCCCCGAGGCTCGACGCTCACCGAATAGGCGAGGGAGGCGGATACCGGGGCCTTGCGCAGATCGCCCGGCAGCCTGCCCGTCACGTCGTGGACGCAGTATTCGGAGAGGGCCCACTGGCTGCACTGGTCGTCGGGAAGACGCCAGGCGCTCCCCGGGGCGCCATCCACGATGGTGCTGTCGTAGGTCACGAAGTTCTTGAGATCGTCCGAGAGCCGGCGGGCCTCCTGGCTCATCCTGCTCTTCAGGAGGTTGCGATTCATCCGGTAGCGGGCCGTGAGAGCGACGGAGAAGACGGCGGTCACCCCGACGGCCATGAGCATCGTGGCGATGACCACTTCGATGAGGGTGAAGCCCCTATCGTTCCTGGGCGGATTCAAGTTTATTTCGCTTTTTCGACGCTGATCTCGTAACCGTATCTTTCCACGGTCGTCGGTTTGCGGGTGCAGATGCCTTTCAAGTTGTTCGCGTCCTGCGGGTCGTCAAAAGTCCTGCAATTCGCCGTGGGATTCTTCGTGATGTTGATCAGCGGGCCGGTTTTGTTTCCATTCAAGTATTCTTGCAGAAAGACCTCGTAACTGAATTTTCCCCCCTTGGCATTGATGACGGTCCAGGTGATGGTGATGCTGGTGCCTTTGATGATGTTGCATTTCCTCGTTGTTTTCCAGTCCGCGTTCGAGCAGCCGGCCACGTTGTAATTCGCATCCTCGATCTCGGCGGGCCACTCGGGATAGTAGTCGCCCCGCCACCACAGACCGTCGGCGCGCATGTCCCCATCCGAAAAGAACGCAGCGTATGTGTCGCCCGTTCCGGGGACCGGCGGAGTTTGGACTACGACGCGGCGAGAACAACCTATGAACCCTCCCGGTTTAGCCCCTATGTAGGGGACGTAGGTTTGGGCGATGTAAGGGTTGGCGCAGGTGGCCACAGTCAGGATGACGTCGCCCGTTCTGCTCGCGAGGACCGTCTTCCCCCTCGTCCTCAACTCGACGAAAGCCCCGGCGGAGTCGGGGTAGTAGGTGACGAGATGCGTCTCCGTGACGGCCGTGCTGAGGTCGGCCGCCGGGAGGGCCAGGAGGAGCAAGGCCAGGCCGAGACGGACGGCCCGCGCGCTCGCCCGCACGACGACGACGATCTCCCTGCCCATCCTCACCACGCGCAGCGCTTGGTCGCGCCCAGGTAGATGCAGCCCGTGACCCTCAGGTTGCCCGACACGTGCAGTTTCAAGCCCGTTTTCCGCGTCGGCACCGTCGTCCCGACTCCCACCATCCCCGCCGAGTTGCCAGGCCCGATCAACTCGACATCCCCGGAGTCTTCGGCTAGAATGGTATTGCCGGTGGTCAGCAGCGTCCGGTAGACGCCGGCCGGGGAAGGGTAGTAGTCCGTGAGCACGGCCGTTTCCGCCGGGGCCGCGCCCCTGGGCAGGGCGCAAAGGAGAAAGGCCAGGATCGCCCACCAAGCGCTGCGCGGCGCCGGCGCCAGGTCCAGCTCGATCTTGATGACGGTCCGGGTCACCAAGCGCACCTGTATTTTGCGCCCAGGCCGATGCAGCCGTCCACCAGCATGTCCCCATAAACCCGGACCTTCTCGTTGGCCGCGGGGACGGGAAGGGTGTTCCCGATGAGGAGTTTGGCGGGGGTCTTGGTACTCAGCAGAACCACCTTATTATAAGACACGTTCATACCCCGGGCCAGCACCGTCTGCCCGTACACGTTGAGCTTGCTGTATTCGCCGCCGGGGGACGGGTAGAACATCGTCATCTTGGAGGGGTCCGAGCTGCCGCCCTCTTGGGGCGCGGCCAGGAAAAGCAGGGCCAGCAGAGCCCAGACGACGCGCCGAGGAGTCACGACGAAGCGGAAAGTCAGCTGATGCGTCCTCATGGACGGTGAGCCCCCTCTATCAAGTAGCATACCAGCCGACGAGGAGATAGTCAAGGCTCGGCCAGCGTACCGGCGGCATTCCCGTTGGGGCCCATCGCGACGAGCGTATAGACGTAGCGCCCGGGCTCATAGGCGTAGAGCTTGATGGACTTCTCGGAGCCCGGGTTGATGGTGGTCCCGCGGTCGTCCTGGATGAGGATCTTCGTCGCGCGGCGGACGTCCCAGGTGAGCACGATAGGCTCGCCGAGCCTGACCGCGCTCTTATCCACTCCGAAGCTCACGATCACCGGGGAGGAGGGACCGGATGCCCCGCCGCGCCAGACCGCGAGCACGACCGCCAGGCAGGCCGCGGTCAGGGCCAAACTCAGGACCCAGCGGCCCGCGGAAGCTTCCTTTCGGCGCAGGGCGGCGTCCAGGACCCGCCCGGAGAGCCCCGAGGGCGCCTTGATCGGGGGCACTCTGCTGAATAGCGCGTCGAGCGACCGGCCGAAACCCTCCAGATCCATTTCAGTGTTCATCGTAGAACCCCCAACTCCGCCCCGAATTCCTTCCAGAGCAGGAGCTTAGCGCGGTGGAGCCTCACCTTCACGGCTTCCAACGACAGCCCCAGTACGCGCGCGATATCGTCGTACGGCATCCGCTCCAAGTGACGCAGGATGAAAGGCGCCTTCAGGGTGTCGGGCAGGCGCTCGATCATCCTCCGCGCCAGGCCCTCGGCCCCTTCGCGCTCGAGTCCGGCGTCCGGCGGGTCGTCGAGGGACTGGAGACGTCCCAACAAGCCCTCGCCGTCGCCGTCGCCGTTCCCGTTGCCGTTCGGCCCGCCGTCCAGAGAGAAGAACCTCAGGATGCGCCGTCTCCGGAGCAGGCTCCGGCAACGGTTGAGAGCGACCGTATAAAGCCAGTTGGAAAGCTTGTGGCCGGGCTGGTATTCGGGAAGCCGGTTGAAGACGGCGAGGAACGCTTCTTGGACGGCGTCTTCGGCGTCCTCGCGCTTGCCCGTCATGCGCAGACAGAGCCCGTAGAGGCCGTCCTGATGCTTCTCCACGATCTTGCGGAAGGCTTCGGGGCGCCCCGCAAGGGCCTCCTCGACGAGCATGTCGTCCTCCTCCCCCCCCGCGCGTTCCATATCCGGGAACCGACAGGGGGCGGGCCCTTGCGGGCCCGCCCCCTTGTGGTCAGCCGGTTATTTCCGCAACTTCTTGGCCGGCTCGCCGCCCGGCGGCACTTTGTAGAACTGCTGCTTCGGGGCGACGCGCAGGCGCTTGTTGATGATCAGCGTCTTCGCGACCGTCTGCGAGGCGGTCTGCTTGACGGTGCTGATGGCGTAGCGCTTGCTCTTGGCGTCGAAGGCCAGGATCCTGTCGCCGGCCTTGACCTTCTCGACGTCGACCTGGCGTCCGTCGGCCAGGGTGATCTTCATCCCGGGATAGAGACCCTTGTCCTTGTGCGCCGGGAGGGCATCCTCGTTGTGGACGAGGAAATCCTCGGCGAAGAAGTTGTTGGGCTCTTCCGTGATGAGGTTGAACACCTCGGCGGGCTCGTTGACCTCCTCGATGGAGTCGATCGCGACGCGGTCGCCGTTGGCGTTGGTGAGGAAGTCGCCGACCTTCATCTCATCCGACAGCTTCCAGTCGCCGCTGACGTTGAGCACGTGTCCGGGCGTGATCTTCATGGTGTCGTTGACGTTGTAGTACTTGCCCGCATCGTTCTTCGTCGTCCTGACGACGGCGGCGCCGACGTAGCGCCCCAGCTCCGTGTCGTAGGACATGACGCGGTCGCCGACCTTCACGTCCTCGATGTTCTTGTAGCTGCCGTCCTCCATGAGGATATCCGTGCCCTTCACGAAGCAGTGCATGCCGATGGAGCAGCTCTTCTGGCTGCAGGCATCGCCGTTGCAGGCCCTGAAGGTGTAGGTCACGTCCTCGCCGCCCCAGCTCAAGCCCGAAGCGAAGTGGGTCGAGCCGGTCGGTGCGACCGCGCCCGGGGCGGGACGCCCCGTGTTGGATGTGATGGTCGCCGACGTGGCGCCCTCAGAGCTCCAGGACATGTAGGCGACGCCGCCCGAGCTGCGCAGGTTGCTCGGCCAGCAGGAGAACGACATCTTGCTCATCGACGGCGCCGGCGGAGCTCCGACGATGACCTCCACCTTCTGCTTCTTGGTCTGGGAGATCGCGACATGGGTGCAGAGAACCAATGCCCCCGCACCGATCGCGAGCAGTCCCAGCAGTCTCAGCTTTTTCATTTGTTATCCTCCCCCTCACTCTTATGTACGCTCGAACCCGGATTAAGTTACATCCCCCCTACGGCCGAATGAGGCCGTAGTCCAGCGGAGAATACCACTTCCGGATCTGGATCCCATGCTCGGGGAGGTCGATCTTGACCTCGACCCAGCGGTCGGTCGGGTTGGCGACGACGACCGCCGCCTTGCCGTTGGCGCGGCTCTTGATCAGGTAGCCCGCCCAGCCGGAGGCGGCGCCGTCCAGAGGCACGATGTCCGCGTCGCCGAGTTCCGCGCGGACCCGGTTGGCCCCGGCGAAGGTCTTGTCGTAGAAGCGCTTCGCCTCGGGGTCGCCCTTCTTCCAGTCGACCGTCACGGGCACGCAGAAGGGGATGGACTTGGGCTCGCGCGGGTCGTAGGCGTCGAAGCCGTTCTCCTGGGAGCCGTAGAAGAGCAGGTTGCCCGGGAGCATCAAAGTCAGGTAGGAGGCGCCGTACATCCACTTGCCGAAGGCCCGCTCGGGCGAGGCCTCGTCGTGGTTGCCGATGAAATCCAGCATCCCCATGCCGCCCGTCTGCCAGCCCAGGAAGGCCGCGCGCTCGATGCCCGCCTGGATCCAGCCGGGGTTGCGGCTCTGCAGGGCGTCGTACCAGCCGACGTGCCCGCCGGGGCGGTCCATGTTGTTCTTGCCGTAGGCGAGGTCGAAGCCGGCCTTGGAGAGGTCGTCCCAGTTGTCGTAGGCCTCGGCGATGAAGGCCGTGGAGGGGTCTTCCTGGCGGGCGTTGGCGATCATCTGGGCCAGGAACTCGCCCGGGGGCATGCCCTTGCGCCAGGCGCGGGAGAAGTTCGAGTTGAGCACGAGGTAGGCCATGTCCACGCGGAAGCCGTCCACGCCGAAGCGGCGCACCCAGCTGCGCACGATGCGGGACATCTCGGCGCGCATGGAGGGGTTCGAGTAGTCGATCTGGGCGGTGTCGATCCACGGGGAGACCGTGCCGTAGACCTCGTAGCCGCCGTGGGCGATCCACCAGCGCTTGCCCTGGGCACTGTGCTCGAAATACCCGCTGGGCGCGGGGCCTGAGCCGGCCGGGCGGTGGATGAACCACTCCGGGTGGTTGGTCAGGAGCTTGGAGTCCATCGCGGTGTGGTTGGGGACGAAGTCGATGATGACGCGCAGGCCCGCGGAGTGGGCGCGCTGGACGAAGAGGCGGAACTCCTCCTCCGTGCCGAGCTCGGGGTTCAGCGTCTCGTGGTCCTGGATGGAGTAGGGCGAGCCGCCGCCGGTGCCCGACTGGCCGCGCCGGCCGATGGGGAAGATGCCCATGGGCCAGAGGGTGTCGAAGCCCATGCGCTTGATCTCCTGCATGTCGCGGGTGCTGAAGTCCGCGAAGAAGCGTCCGGAGGAGCGCGCGCCGTAGGTCTCGCGCTTGCCGGGCAGGTTGAAGGCGCGCGGGAAGATCTCGTAGATGCGGGCCTTGCGCACCCAGGCCGACTTGTCGGACTTCACGACCTCGGTCTGCAGCGAGGAGGTGTAGTCCCGCACCAGGCCCATGAGGCGTTCGTACTTCTCGGAGGAGGAGAGGTCCGAGGCCTTGAGCCCGGCGATCTGGGAGCGGGTAGAAGAGGCCCAGCCGACCGGAGAGAGCAGGGCGTCCAGATAAAGGAAGTAGTCGCTGAGGTTGCGCTCGAGGGCCGCGCGGCCGTGGGCGCGGGAGAGCTCGGCCTCCTGGTAGACGAAGCCCTCGAGGCCGGCGCTGCGGGCGCTGGAGCGGTCGCCGCCCTCCACGCTGAACACGAAGGGCTGGATGCCGGGGACGGTGCCGCGGCTGAGCACGTCCTTGGCCTGCCCGAGCTGGTAGGAGCTCAAAGCCTGAGCCGAGACGCCGTTCTCCCTTGGGGCGGCCTTCGAGCCGTCGTAGAGCCGGCCGAGGGCGTTGCCGGAGGCGAAGGCGCCCTCGACGCGCTCGAAGAGGCCGCTGAGGCGCTCGTTGGAGGCGGCGAGGGCGGATGGGGCGGCGTGCGCGAAGACGGGAAGGAGCAGCGAAAGGAGGAGGACGATGAGGCTTAACATTACGTGGGACTATTGTACCATGCGCCCCTGGGCCCTGCCAACCCCCATAGGGCCCAGCGCGCCCTGGGCCTAAGGGCCCATGGACGCATGATTGTCCCTCGCCCTCCGAAATACTATCCTCTGGTCATGACCTCCGATTTCCGCTTCGCCAAGATCGTCTGCACCCTGGGCCCCGCCAGCCGCTCCTCCGAGATGGTGTTGGCCCTGGCGCGGGCCGGCATGGACGTCGCCCGGCTGAACTTCTCCCACGGCACCCACGAGGACCACGCCAAGGTCATCAGGGCGGTGCGCGCCGCCGGGCGCAGACTCGAGAAGTCCCTGGCCGTGCTCGCCGACCTCTGCGGCCCCAAGATGCGAACCGGCACCCTCGTCGGGGCCAAGCCCGTCCTTCTCAAGGCCGGACAAGGCTTCACCCTGACCTCCCGGCGCGTGCCGGGGGATGCCGTCCGCGTTTCGACCTCCTACAAGCCCCTGGCCCGGGAGGTGCGCCGCGGCGACCGCATCCTCCTGGACGACGGCCTCCTGGAACTCCGGGTGGACTCCGCTCAAGGAGAGGACGTGCGCTGCGAGGTCGTCCACGGGGGGCTCCTGGGCGAGCACAAGGGCCTCAACCTGCCCGGGGTCCGCTTGAGCGCCCCCGCGGTCACCGCGAAGGACAAGGCCGACCTCGCCTTCGCCCTGGAGCAGGGCGCCGAGTACGTGGCCGTGAGCTTCGTGCGCCGGGCCGCCGACGTCCGTGCGGCCCGCGCGGCGGCCTCCCGCCTCGGCTTCAAGACGGCGCTCATCCCCAAGATCGAGAAACCCGAGGCCTACGAGGACCTCGACGCCATCCTGGCCGAGAGCGACGGCGTGATGGTCGCCCGGGGCGATCTGGGCGTGGAGATGAGCCTGGAGCTCGTGCCGGTGGTGCAGAAGGACATCATCCTGCGGGCCCGGCGCGCGCGCCTGCCGGTCATCACCGCCACCCAGATGCTCGAGTCCATGACCCGCAACCCTCGTCCGACCCGCGCCGAGGCCTCCGACGTGGCCAACGCCGTCTTCGACGGGACGAGCGCCGTGATGCTCTCCGGGGAGACCGCCGCGGGACAGTGGCCTCTTCAGACCGTGCAGACCATGGACCGCATCATCCGGGCGGCGGAGGCGAGCCCGCGGCCCCTCCCCCCCGTGCTCCGGCCCGGGAAGCTCTCCGTGGACTACGCCGTCAGCGACGCGGTCGTCGCCGCGGCCCGGGACATCTCCTTGCGCTGCATCGCCGTCTTCACCGAGAGCGGGCGCACCGCGCGCCTCATCTCGCACCACCGGCCGCCCTGCCCCATCATCGGCTTCTCCCCCTCCAGGGAGACGCGCCACCGCCTCGCCCTCTCCTGGGGCGTCAAGCCGCGGAGCATCCATCCGGTGAAGGACGTCGACGACCTGACCGCCGCCGCCGAGAAGCGCCTGCTCCAGGAGAAGCTGGCCCGGAAAGGGGACGTGGTCGCCATCGTCGCGGGGACCCCGCTCGGGCTGCGGGGGAAGACCAACCTGATGAAGCTGCACGTCATCGGCGAGCCGACGCGGTCCTATTAGAAGCCCTCGATCAGAGCCCGCATCCGCGCGGGGGTCGTCGCGACGCAGGCCGCGGAGCGGAACGCGGCGACCTTCGGCAAGCCGGCGAAGTACCAGCACGCGATGCGGCGCATGTTGAGCAGAGCGCGCCGCTCGGTCTCGAAGCGGAACTCCAGGTCCATGTGGCGCAGGAGGACCCGGCGGCGCTCCTCGAAGGAGGGCGGCTCCGCGGGGGCCTCTGCGTCCAAAGCCGCCGCCGCGGCCTTGAAGAGCCACGGGTTCCCCAGGCTGCCCCGCCCGAGCATGACGCCGTCGCAGCCGCTCGCCGCCGCCAGGGCGGCGGCGTCCGGACCGCGCATCACGCTCCCGTTGCCGATGACGGGGATGGAGACCGCCCGCTTGACCCGGCCGATCGCCTCCCAATCCGCGTGCCCAGCGTAGCGCTGCGCCCGCGTGCGCCCGTGCACGGTCACCGCCGCGAGCCCGCAGTCCTGCGCACGGCGGGCCAGCTCGAGGGCCTCCCGCCCGCTCGGGTCGTCGAAGCCGGTGCGCGTCTTGAGGGTCACGGGGACCCGGCGCACGCAGCGCACCACGCTTCTGAAGATCGCCTCGGCCAGGTCGGGCTTCCTTAAGAGGGCCGCGCCGGAGCCCGGGCGCACGACCTTGGGCGCCGGACAGCCGAAGTTCAGGTCGATGAGGTCGAAGCCCATCTCCTCGGCCATCGCCGCGGCCTCGCCCATCATCGCGGGGTCGGAACCGAGCAGCTGGGCGCCCAGGGGCCGGTCCTCCGGGACGGTCTTCATCATGTCCAGGGTCTTGGCGTTGCGGCGCAGGAGGGAGTGCGCCGAGACCATCTCGAGGAAGGCGAGCTCCATGCCGTGCTCGCGGGCCACGAGCCGGAAGGCCAGGTCCGTGCAGTCGGCCATGGGCGACTGCAGGACGCGGGTCTTCAGGACGAGCGGGCCGAGGCGGAGCAGACCTACTCCGTGATCTCGATGAGGCCGCCCTTCCTCGGCTCCGCGGGCTTCCTGGGCGGTTTCGCGGGCGGGAGCGGGGCGTGCGCGGGGAGCGCTTCGGCCTTCGGAGGCTTGGGGGCCGGTGGCGGCTCCCGGAGCGTCCTGACGGGCTCCGGGCGGCTCTCCCCTCCGCCCCAGCGGCAGGTCAGGCTGAAGCGGTGGGCGTCCCCGAGCTCCCCGTAGGGGATGAACACGTAGTCGAGGGAAAAATCCCTGAGGACCCAGCCCAGGCCCACGCTCACGCCGTAGCCCGCGGCGTTGCGCGTGTTGAAGCCCAGGCGCAAGGCCAGCGCCTTGGCGGCCACGGTCTCCGCGCCCAGCGCGACTGCGGCCTCTTCGCTGAGCTCCTTGGAAAAATCCACCGCGAGGGCGCTGGGCTGGACGTAGGCGGTGAAGGAATAGGCGGCTCCCGTGCGGAAGTGGACCGGCAGGGTCTCGCTCTCGCTCTGGAAACGGACGGAAGGCCCCAGGTTCTGCACGGCCAGGCCGAGGTCCAGGCCTGGATAGTCCTGCACGGAGTAGAGCGCCCCCATGTCCAGCGCAACGCCGGTTGCGCTCTCATCGTCGATGGCCTCGCGGATGAGCTTGAGGCCCGCCCCCGCGCCGAGCGCTTCCGAAAGGCGCCGGCCGTAGCCGCCCGAAAGCGCGAGGTCCCAGGCGCTGAAATCCCCAGCCCCGCCCGGATTCGAGATCGTCGTCCTGGGCATGGAGCCCAGGTTCACGTAGTTGAGGTTCCCGCCGATGCCGTTCTTCAGGGCGAAGGCGGCGTACTCCTGCGCGACCCCGGCGAAGTGCTCGTTGTGCATGAAGGTCGCTTCGTCCTTCTCGATGCGGGAGAGCCCCGCGGGGTTGTAGAGCAGGGCGTTCGAGTCCCTGGCGAGCGCCGTGTAGGCCCCGCCCATGGCCGCGGCCCGGGCGCCCGCGTCGATGAAGAGGAAGCTGAAGGGCTCCTCGCCCGCGGAAGCGTGGGCCAGCCGCGCTCCCAGGAGCAGGGCCGTCAGAAGGGCGCTCGCCCTCATCGGATGATCGCGATCCGGCGCACGGTCTCCTTCTGGTCCGGCACGCTGAGGACGGCGAAGTAGACCCCGGACGCGACCCGTCCCCCGCCCATGCTCCTGGCGTCCCACTGCCAGCGCGTCCCGGCCCTCACGGTGAACTCGGCGACGAGCTGGCCGTTGAGGGTGTAGATGCGCACGGTCGTGCGGGTCGGGATGTTGTTGAAGACGATGCCGGAGTCCGGGTCCCCCGCGGCGTAGGGGACGCCGTCATCGGCCAGGCCGTTGTCCGGGCGGTAGGGATTGGGGTAGATCTGGAGCGAGGAGAGATCCGTGAGGGCCGCCGTATGCACGGGGGTCGGCGTTGAGAGGGCTACGGCCGCGGCCAGGAGCAGGGGAGTCATCGAGGCTACATTACCAAATCCCAGGCCGTCCTTCATCCGACGGAACCCCTTGAAAGACATCGGTTATTAAGGCTACTCTTTAGCCTCAGGGCTAGGAGGAAAGCATGCCTGTCGACATGAATCTGGACGGCCTCCTGAGGGAAGCGGTGTCGCTCGGAGGGTCGGACCTGCACCTGATGCACGGCCACCCGCCCATCTACCGCATCTGCCACGACATCGCCCCCACCCAGCGTCCGGCGGTCGACTCCGCTTCCATCTGGCAGATGTGCGTCCCCTACCTCAACGAGTTCCACAAGAAGGCCTTCCAGGACCACAGCCGGGTGAACGTCTCCTTCACCCTCCAGAGCCTCGGCCGCTTCCGCATGAACCTCTGCAAGGCGCAAGGCACCATCGCGGCCTCCATCCGCGTCATCCCGACCAAGATCTACCCCCTCTCCGCCCTCGGCCTCCCCCCCATCGTCGGCTCGCTCACCCAGAAGACCCGCGGCATCATCTTCATCACGGGCGCGACCGGGACGGGCAAGAGCACCACGATGGCGGCCATGCTCGACCACATCAACAAGCAGGGCCAGCCGGGGAAGATCGTCACCATCGAGGACCCCATCGAGACCCTCTTCAATCCCGTGCGCTCCTACTTCCTCCAGCGCGAGGTGGGCGTGGACGTCCCCTCCTTCGAGACCGGCATCGAGGACGCCCTGCGCCAGGACCCCGACATCATCTGCATCGGCGAGCTGCGCACCCCCGAGTCCATCAAGGCCGCCCTGACCGCCGCCGAGACCGGCCACCTGGTGCTCACGACCCTGCACACCCCGGACGCGGCGAAGACCGCCCAGCGCATCATCAGCGCCTTCCCGGGCGACGAACAGGAGACCATCCGCGACCAGCTCTGCAACACCATCGAGGCCATCATCTCCCAGGACCTCCTCCCGCGGGCGGACAAGACCGGCCTCGCGCTCGCCATCGAGATCCTGCTGGCCAACTCGGCCGTGCGCCAGCTCATCAAGGAGAACAAGCTCGCGCAGATCTACGACGTCCTGCAGACCGGCACCAGCCTCGGGATGATCGCCAAGGACGCCTCCATCAAGGCCCTCTTCCAGCGCCAGATCATCACGCGCGAGACGGCCATGGTCCGGATGCGCAATCCGCAATTGCTGGGGTGAGGGGCCTCCTCCTTCCGGGGGCCCTGCTCCTGCTCTGCTCCCCGGCCTCCGCCTTCAAGACGATCACCCGCTGTCCCGAGGGCTCCAAGCCCATGCGCTCCCCCGATCCGCGCTGGCCCTGGGTCTGCGTGCTCACCGACGAGCGCTACCGCGACGGGATCGAGTGCCCCCCCGGCTCGCAGGCGGTGACCCTCTTCGACCCCCACGACCCGTTCAAGTGCGCGGTCTCGAACGTCAAGCTCATCCCCCCCAAGGGCGCCTGCCCCCCGGGACACCAGGCGGTGCCGGCCGAGGAGGGCAGCGAGCAGGGGTACGACTGCGAGAAGATCCAAAGCCAGGGCTTCAAGTCGGGCCCCCAATGCCCGCGGGGCTACAAGCCCCTGCCCACCCCGGGACAGCTGCGCCCCTTCCGCTGCGAGGCGGACCCCTCCCAGAATTCCGAGCCCGCGGCGGACCCGGATTTCGGGGTGGAGGACGGCCGAAACAGGGCGCGCACCCCCCAGCCGCTCAAGTGCGGGCCGGGCACCGAGAAGCGCGCCACGGAGAACCCCTTCAACCCCTTCGAGTGCGTCCCCAAGGACAAGGAGAAGGCCCTGCCCAAGGTCCCCAAGAACTCGGACTACCGCCGCTACCGGATGCCCGGCGAGCTCTCCTTCGAGTACCCCAAGGGCTGGTCGCTCACCGACGCCTGGCGCGACGAGGTCCCCTCCGTCTTCCTCCAGCTCGACCTCAAGCGCGACGGCCGGCCGGTGATGATCACCCTCACCCGCCAGCGCGCGGGCGCGCCCGGCTTCGTGGAGCTGAAGACCGCCGTCTTCCGGGAGAAGGAATGGCACGGCGCCAAGGACGCCAAGGGGATCGACGTTTCCGGCCTGCTGACCTCGCACGTGAGCGTCCAGGGCGAGGCCCGTACGGCGTTCGTGCGCGTCCCGGACGGCTATTTCACCCTTTCCTACGGCGCCCCCGCCGACCTCTTCGAGCGCTACCTGCCCGTCTACGAGCGCCTGCTCAAGACCTTCCGGGTGGAATTCGGTAAAAAATAGGGCCCGGGCGCAAGCGCCCAGGCCCTGCTTCGCCTTGTCCGGCTCGTCAACCCTTCGGCTGGTAGGCTTCGCGGCCGGCCTTGAGAGCCGTGGCCAGCCGGTCCTTCTCGTCGCGGACCTTGTCGCGAAGATGCTGGAGCGACTCCTCGGTCTCCTCGCGCTTGCGCTTGAGCCAGCCGCCGAGCTGCTCGCGCGTCTCGCGGCCCGAGCGGGGCGCGAGCAGAAGGCCGGCGACCGCGCCGACGCCCACGCCCATCAGGAAATACGGGAACCCTCTGTTGCTCATCGTTGCTCCTCCCTTGCTCTCTTCCATCCTACCACGAGGGCGGGAGGGTGTCAACCTCAGAAGCTCAGCTTCATGAACATCGCGGTGTGGTGGTCCACGTAGTTGAACTCGCCGCTGAAGATGGAGTTCCTCTGCATGTGCTGATAGGAGGTCCCCAGCGCCATCCAGTTCCGCACCCGCCAGTCCACGGTGAAGCCGGCCGAGTAGAGGTCGTCGCGCCGCAGGGTCCCCGGCGTGCCGGGGGAGCTGGCCTTGCTGACGGCCGGCTCCTTGTAGCGGTCGGTCTCGAACGCTCCCGCGAGCCCGAAGGTCACCTTGTGATACGTGTGGCTGGCGTTCAGACGGAGGGTCGTCGCGACGTAGTAGTCGTTGTTCGCGAAGGTGGACACGTTGAGGGTGCGTCCGAACGCCAGCGAGGCGTTCGTCCTGTCGCTGGGCTTATAGTTGACCTGGAGCGTGCCGACCATGTTGCCCACGCTCTTGGGGCCCGCGGCCGGCTGCGCATCGAACCTCATGCGGTCGTAGCGCAGATCGACGAGGGCCTTGAGCTTGGAGGTCAGCGTCCCGTCGAGGCCGAGGCCGATCTGGTCGGATTTCGAGTCGGCGGCCCGGCCGGCCGTGTAGTGGATGACGCTGCGCCGGTAGGCCGTGTAGACCTGGGTCTTCGGCTGGACTTTCACGCCGACCTTGAGGCCGCCGTACGCCTCCCACCGGTTGAGCATGGCGGCCAGGTCCGGATTGATGTACTTGCTCCAGCCGTGTCCGCCCTCGAAGCCGTAGGTGAAGTAGCGGCTCCGGGAGATGTCGAGCGTGCCGTCCAGATTGTTCTGGTACCGATGCTCCCGCCCGACGAGCTCGCTGAAGGCCGGGTCCGTCGTGCTGAGGTACTTCTCGCTCAGGCGAGCCTTCACGCCCTTCAGGCCGTCGTAGCCGTAGCCGGCGCTCACGGCCTGCTTGACCGTGTTGTTGCCGCTGGCCTGCCTGGCATAGTTGACGATGGACGCGTCGTAGCCGCCGTCCAGCATATGCCTGCGATTGAGGGGCGCCTTGAAGTTCAGCCCCAGGTTGTTGGTCGTGATCCAGGAGCCGACCACGCCGCTGCCGACCTTGGAGCCGTCCGCCCTGTTCGGCGGCGTCATGTAGATGTTGGAGTCGTACATCTGCTCCAGCTTGTAGTACGGGTGCACGTCGAAGACGACCTTGAACTCGGGGCGGCTGAGCTGCGAAAGGCCCGAGAAAGCGCGCCCCAGGGCCTCGAGCGGATCGAACGGCGGGGCTTCCGGCGCCGCCGCCGGGGGCGGCTCGACCGCGGCGGGCATCGGCGGCTGGTAGGGCGCCGGCAGCGCGGCGGCGGCCGCCGCCGGGAGGAACTGCCCGGCCGCGTAGTCCACGCGCGTCCCGTCGGGGAGTTGGGCCTCGACGACGCCCGAGACCACGCGCAGTCCGGCCCGCCCGGCGCTGTCCACGATGACGAAGGCGTCGCCCGCGCCGGCCTTCACGAAGGCGCTGCCGACCAAGAGATCGGCCTTCCCGGCCAGGACGGCGGCCTGGATCCCGGCCGGGATGGCGTAGCCTGGAGAGCCGGGCCCGAGGTGGACGATCTCGTCGCCCACGCGGAGGCTGAGCGTGTCCTGGAAGCCGATGACCTGCCCCACCACCGCCTCTTGGGCGGAAGCCGGGGCGCAGAGGAGCGCGGCCAGCAGTAGCGTGCTCGTCACCATGCGCATAGTACATCGTTCGACGGGTTCTTGGAAGAGGTTCATGGGCTCCCCTGTCATCTCGCCCTGGGCGCGACCAGCCGCTGGCCGGCGATCGGATCGCCGCCGCGCTGGAGCCGGTCATGGTTCGCCTCGTAGAGTTCGACCCACCGGTCCGCGTCTCCGTAGAGCTTGATGGCGATGCTGCGCAGGGTGTCGCCCGGCTGGACCTCGTAGATCCGCACCCCCCCTTCCTCCCGTTTCTCCTTCAAGGCTTTCTCGAGCGCGTCCAGGCGGCTCTTCGACTCCTCCGCCTCCTTCTTCGAGCGCTCGGCGGTCTTCCTGAACTGCTCCAGGTCCCGCTCCAGCCTGCGCACCTTGTCGTCGGGACGGCGCTCCCGGCGGACGTCCCAGTCCGACGCGGCGGCGGCCGCCTTGGCTTTCGCCAGGGCCTCCTCGGCCGCGCGGACGCCCTCGGTCCTCTCGATCTGCTCGGAGACCTCGGCCGAGACCGCCGGGGGCTCCGCGGCCGGGCCCGAACGCACCTTCGCGATGCCGAGCACCGGCTTCCAGGGCAGCCCGAAGGGCGCCTCGACCGCCACCCGATGCACGTCCGTCAGCACCTTCTCGGGCAGCGGCGCCATGCGCCCGAGCTCGGTCGCGAAAGCGCCCCTCTGCACCGGGACGTACTGGGTCTCCCGCCAGATCTCGAACCCTCCCGAGAGGGCGTCGAAGACCTTGAACACCAGCAGGTAATTCCCGCTCATGGGCCGTCCCTGCGCGTCGTTGAGCCGGCCTTCGAAGAGCATGCGGGGCGCGGCCGAGACGGCGGAGCCGGCCAGGGACAGGACGGCGAACGCCGAGAGGATCTTCGTTCTCATGGCTATCTCCAGGCGGGCGTCTCGCGCCGCTTGAACGTGTCGAGGCCGCGGCGCAGGAGCGTGTCGGCCCCGTCGCGCCCGAGCCAGACGTCCTGGCCGCGGAAGGCGAAGCAGGAAAGCTGCTGGAGCCCCCGATCGAGCTCCGGCAGGGAGTGGACGGCGATGACCCGGAGCTGGTTGTCCAGGCGGTGCTGGTAGAGCACCCGGGTATCGGCGTCGATGGACCAGAAGAAGCCCTCCTCCTTGGCGAGGGCCACCGGGTTCTTGCCGGCCGCGGGGAAGGAGCCCAGCACCGTGAGCTGGTCGTCGAGCTCGTGCTGGTAGATCCTTCCCGTGGCGGTGTCGCTCGACCACAGGTAGCGGCCGTCGTAGAAGAGCGCCGCGGGCTTCGGCCCGGGGCTCGGGATGGAGCTCACCGCGCTGAGGCGGCCGTCGAGCTTGCGCTTGAGGATGGCCTTGGCCCAGGAGTCGCTCAGGTAGAGGGCGTCGCCGGCCACCGCGAGCCCCATGATGTGCGTGCGGGGGAGGACCGTGGAGCGCACGGAGCGCAGGCGCCCGGCCCGCAGCTCCTGCTCGTAGACGCTCTGGGTCAGCCAGTCGGCCGTCCAGAGGCGCTCGCCCTTCCAGGCCAGGGCCGAGGGGTGGGAGTAGGGGATCGCGTAGTCGCGCTGGAGCCCGCGGCTCAGCTGCGGCCAGAGGGCGTAGCCCGAGGCCAGGAGCCCGAGGGCCAGCAGGGGGCCGAACAGCCGGCCCTTCCAGGCTCCGGCCCGCTCGCCGGCGGCCAGCACCTCCCGGGAGGAGGCGGAACCGACCACCATCGGGGGGCGGATCTTCTCGGCCAGGCGCCGGCCGAGCGCGCCGACGCCCTCCGCGGCCTTGCGGGCCGCGAGCACGCGCTCCACGTTGTCGGCCAGCTCGCGGTTGCTGAAGGGCTTGGCCAGGTAGTGGCTCGCTCCGAGCTCCATGACCTGCATGGCCGACTCGACGCTGCCGTAGCCGGTCACCATGATGACGGGGAGCTCGGCGTCGCTCTCCCGGATGCGGCGCAGGATCTGGACCCCGTCCATGCCGGGGAGGCGCATGTCCAGCAGCACCAGGTCGATGCCCCCCTCGCCCAGCCGCTTCAGGGCGGCCGGCCCGTCCGCCGCCTCGGCGGCCGAATGCCCCAGGCGTGTGAGCACGTTCGCCAAAGCCATCCGCATGTCGCTCTCGTCGTCCACGATCAGGATCCTTGCCATGGTCAGCTCCTTTCCTTCGCCGGCAGCGTCAGGCGCGCGCGGCTGCCGGCTCCCGGCCGGCTGTCGAACTCCAGCGTCCCTCCGTGGGCGAGGAGGATGCGCTTCGCGATGGCGAAGCCCAGCCCGACGCCGCCGGGCTTCGTCGTGAAGAACGGCCGCCCGATCTCCTTGAGATGCTCGGGCGCGGCGCCCGTGCCCGTGTCCTCGAGCTCGATGCGCACGGCGTTCTCGGCCTCCTCGAAGCGGGCCGTGAGCGTGAGCGTGCCGCCCTGCGGCATCGCCTCGATGGCGTTGACCAGCAGGTTCAGCAGGGCCTCGCGCAGGGCCTGCGCGTCGGCCGGCACGGCCGGGAGGCCCTCCACGATGCGCGAGACCACGCGGATGCGCTTGCCGCGGCACTGCGGCTCGACCTCGGCCAGGGCCCGCTCGACGGCGGCCCGCGGGTCCACGCGCTCGGTCTTCAGCTTGAGGGGCCGCGTGAAGTCCACGAGCTGCTCGAGCCGCTCCTTGAGGTTCTCGATCGCCCGCAGGACGGCCTCCATCGCGCGCCGTTCCGCCGGCGCCACCCAGGTCCGGGACAGGCGGTCCTCGGCCAGGCTGCGGATGATGCCCAGCGGGTTGCGGATCTGGTGGGCGATGCCGAAGACGAGGTCGTTGAGCTCGGCCTCGAAGGCCACCTGCGGCAGACGCCCGGTCGAGGGCTCGGGCGCGAAGGACGAGAGCATGCGGTTGCGCAGCTCCCGGACCTCGGCTTCCTTGCGCAGCACCTCGTCGCGCGCCGCGGCGAGGGTCTTTCGGGACTCCTCGATGGCTTTCTCCCTTTCGGCGCATTCCTTCTCGAACCCGGACCGCCGGAGGCGAAGCTCCTCCTCCAGGCGGACGCGCTCCTTCTCGCCCTCTCCCTCCGCCAGGGCGGAGCGGGCGTGCGCCGCTTCCGCGGCCTCCCGCGCGATCCTCTCGGCCTCGGCCTTGAGGGCGCTGGAACGGGACTCCTGCGCCTGAAGAAGGCCTTCCGCCTCGCTCTTGCGGCGAAGGGCCTCCGCCTCGCGCTGGACCTGCTCCTGGGCCCGGCGTCCGAGCTCCTCCTCGCGGCGGTCGAGCGCGCTCATGCGGGCCTGGTGCTGGGACTGCATCGCCTCGCTCTGGGCGCGCAGGGCCTGCTCCTGGCGCTCCTTGGCCGTCTTCTCGGACTCCGTCATGCGCCGGTTGAACTCCATCTCGAGCTCGGCGCGCACGCGCAGAGTCTCGTGCTCCCGCACGGCGGAGCGCTCCTTCTCCAGCTCCTCCTCGACGCGGCGGTCGAGGTCGGCCCGGCGCTCCTCGAGGCCCTTCTCGGCGATCCGTTCGAGCTCCCGGATGCGCTCCTTCATGCGCCGCTCGAGCTCCGCCTCGCGCTCGCGCATCTCGCGGACGACGCGGGCGTCCTCCTCCTTGCGGATCTCCTCGCGGAGGTCATCCTCGCGGCGGCGGAAATGCTCGGAGAGCGACTTCCGCTCATCCTCGAGGCGCGCCTCCTGGCGGGCGATCTGCTCGCGCATGGCGCGGTGCAGCTCCTCGGAGGCTTTCTGCAGCTCCTCCCGGCTGTGCTCGCGGGTGTCGCCCACGAGGGCCAACAGCTCCATCTCGCGGGTCTTCCAGGACTCCTCGAGCTGCTGCTGCTGGCGCACGAAGCGCCGCTGGAGGTCGGCTTCGCGGTCGCGGAACGCGCTGTCCAGCTCGATGCGCCGCTCCTCGAGCGACTTGCGCTCGAGCACGGCCTTCTGCCGCTCGGCCTCGAGCGCCGACTGGGCGTCCTGGAAAAGCCGCTCCCGCTCCGCTTCCCGGCGCTGGGCGTCTTCCTCCAGCTCGCGCTGGCGGCGGTCGAAGCCGGCCTTGAGGCCCTCCTCGACGCCTTTGAGCTCCTTCTCCAGCACGCCTCGCTCGCGCCCGAGGGCCGAGCGGACCTTCCGCCACTCCTCTTCCAGGGCCTTGCGCTCGGTGTCCAGCCGGGCGGCGGCCTCCCGTTCGGCGGCCGCGGCCGCCTCGTGCAGGGCTTTCTCCGTCTCCAGGGCGCGCTTCTCGAGCTCCGCGCTCTTCTGGTGCAGCTCTCGGGCCAGGAGGGCCTTGCTCTGCTCCAGGTCCTGGACCTTGCGCAGGGTATCGGCTTCCAGACGGTCGCGGGTCTTCTCGACCTCGGCCGCCCGCGCGCGCCAGACGGCCTCCAGCTCCTCGCGCCTGCGGCCGAGCTCCAGCTCCATGGAGGCCCGGTGCGCTTCGGCCTCGGCCTGGCGGTCTTTCGCGAAGGCCTCCTTGGCCTGCGCGAGCTCCTGGGCCTTGCGGAGGACTTCCGCCTCCATCCGGTCGCGGGCCTTGTCGGCCTCGGCCTGGCGCTCGCGCATCTCGCGCTCGAACGCCTGCCGCTCCGCGTCCAGCCGGGACTGCGTCTCGGCCTCGGCCGCGGCGGCGGCGCCGTGGAGAGTCTTCTCCTTCTCCAGATAGCGCTGCTCCAGCTCCTTCTCCCGTTCGTGGTGCTCGCGCGAGAGGCCCTCCTTCATCTGGGAGAGCTCGCGGGCCTTGCGGGCGTACTCGCCCTCCAGGCGCACGTGCGTCCTCTCGACGGCCTCCTCCCGCTCTCGCAGGGAGGCTTCGAAGTCCTCCTTGCGCTTCTGCAGCTCGGCCTCGAACGCGGCCCGCAGGTTCTCCATCTCCGCGCGCCGCTCCAGGCCCGTCCGCTCGAGGTCCTGGCGCTCCGCCTCCAGGCGGCGGCGCTCCTTGGCCAGCTCGGCAAGGAGCTCCGCTTCGCGCTTGGAGGACGCGGCGCGCAGGACTTCCTCGCGGGACGCCGACTGCCGTTCGAGCTCGGCCTGCCGGGCCTTCAGCTCCGCCTCCATCTGCGCGCGGGCGGCCTCGAGCTCCCGCATCCTCTGCTCGAACTCGGCCTGCCGGGCGGCCGTCTCCTGCTCCATGCGCCGGCGCTCGGCCTCCATGCCTCGGCGCTCGCGCTCCAGGGTGGACTGCAGCTCGGACTCCTTCAGGGCATAGGTGGCGGCGAGGTCGCGCTCCCTTTCCGAGAGGGACTTGGACAGCTGGACCTCCCGCTCCTTCAGCGCGCGCTCGAGCGTCTGCCGCTCGGATTCGTGCTTGGCCCGGTCCTTCGCGATGGCTTCGCGCAGCTCGTTCTCGCGGCGCGCGAGGTCGGCCCGGAAGGCCTCCTCGCGGGCGAGCGCCTGCTTCTCCAGCTCCTCCTCCTTCTGCCGGCGCTCCGCCTCGGCCTGCTCGCGCAGGGCCCCGATCTCCCTCGCTTTCCGCTCATACTCGGCCTGCTGGGCCGCCTCGGCCTGCTCGGCCGAGCGGCGGTGGCTGTCCTGCATCTTGCGCTCGCGCTCGATGAGGGCGGACAGCTCGGCCTCCTTGCGGGCGAAGGCCTGCTTGAGCTCCTTCTCCTTGTCGCCGAAGGCCCGGGCGAGGTGGGCGTTGCGCTCGATGAAGACCTTCTCCATCTGGGTGCGCTCGGCCTCGAGGGTGCGGCGCTTGGCCTCGAACTCCTCCTCCAGGCGCGCCTGCTCCTCGGCCAGGGCCTGCTCGCGCTGGCGCTGGAGGGACTCGCGCTCCATCTGGCGGCGTCCGAACTCCGCCTGCAGGCCGGACCGCTCCTTCTCCATGGCGGCCTGCAGCTTGAGGCGGGCTTCCTGCTCCCACTGCTGCTCCCGCTGGGCCATGCGCTCCGTGAACGCCTTGAGCTCGGCTCCGAGACGGGCCTCGGCCTCGCGCCGGGCGAGCTCCTCCTTCTGCGTCCAGTTGGCCTTGAGCTCGGTCTCCAGCTGGAGGTAGTTGCGCTGGAGGACTTCCTCGCGCTGGTGATAGAGCCGGTCGAGGGCCGTGCGCTCCTTGGCCTGCTCGGCCTGGCGGGTCTCGATGAAGCGCCGCTCCCGCTCGCGCAGCTCGGCGAGGAGGGCTTCCTCGCGGGACTTGTAGTACTCCTCGAGCTGGGCGCGCCGGGCCTCGAGGTCCTGCTCGCGGGCCTGCTTCTCCGACTCGGCCGCTTCCTGCGCCTTGCGGTGCTCCTCGAAGAGCCGGCCCTGGTCGGAGGCCAGCTCGTGGCGCTTGGCTTCCAGCCACTCGGCGTTGCCCCGTTCGATGTCCGCCTTGGCCTTCTCGACCTCGCGCCGGGCCTCCTCGGCGGCGAGGCGCTTGGCGCGTTCGAGCTCGGCCTCGCGCTGGACGGCCTGGTCGCGGGCCTCGGCCTCGAGACGGTCCGTCTCCATCTTGATGCGGGCCCGGTAGGCGGCCCGCTCCTCCTCGACCTTGGCCAGCAGCTCGCCCTCGCGCAGCTCCCACTGCTTCTCGAGGGCCTGCTCGCGCTCGAGGTGGATATGGTCGAGACGGGCCTCCTTCTCCCGGATCTCACGCTCGGCCTGGGCCAGGCGCTTCTCGAGCTCCGCCTTCCTCTTATCCAGGCCTTCCTGCAGGGACGCGCGGCGGGCGTCGAGCTCCGCCGAAGCCTTCTGCTCGCTCTCGCGGGAGAGGCGCGCGGCCTTCTCCTGGAACAGCGCTTCCTGCTCGCTGAGGGCCTGCGCGAGCCGGCGCCCGGATTCTTCCTCGAGGAGCTGGGCGCGCTGGGCGGCCGCGCTCTTGAGCTCCCTCTCGAGGGTCAGGTAGTTCGAGTTGAGGGTCTCCTCGCGCCCCCGGTAGAGGGCGTCGAGGGCTTCCCGCTCCTTGGCGAGGCGCTCCTGCAGCTCGGCGACGAAGCGGCGCTCGCGCTCTCTCCAGGCTTCCGCCGCCTCCGCCTCGGTGCGGCGGGCGCGGAGTTCGAGGGCCTCCCGGCGCTTGACGAGCTCCGCCTCGCGCTCCGACGCCTCGGCGTTGAGCGAGTCGAGGTGGGCCTTCGCGGCCTCCTGCAGGGACTCTCTTTCGCGGATGAGCGCGCGCCGCTGGCGCTCCATCCACTCGGACTTCTCCTTCTCGCCCGCTTCCGCGGCGCCCTTCTTCCATTCCGCGAAGCGGGCTTCCAGGCCCGCCTCCACGCCGGCCAGGTCGCGGACATGCTGTTCCCGCTCCTTCTGGCGGGCCGTCTCGAGGGCCTGCAGTTCGTCGCCGAAGCGCTTGGCCTGCGCGGCGAGGTCGTCCTCGTGCCGCTGGAGGTACTCCTTCTCCTTCTCGGCCCACACCTGCTGGAGGCGCTTCTCCAAGGCCAGGAACTTCTCCTCGCGCCGGGCGTCGCGCTCGCGCTCGCCCTCCTGCCAGCGCAGGCGCTCCGATTCCCAGTAGCTCTCCTGCACGCGCAGGCGCTCCCAGGCCGCGTTCTTCTCCTTCTCCGCGCCCACCGCGAGCTCGCGCAGGCGGCGGATCTCGAGGTCCTTCTCGCCGAGGTCCTTCTCCAGGCCGAGGACCTGCGACTGATGCTTCTCGCGCAGGGCCCGCGCTTCGAGGGCCCCCTCGGCCTCGCGGCGGAGCAGCTCCGCCTCGAAGTGCCGGGCCTGCTCGGCCAGGGCGGTCTTGCCCTTCTCGCGCAGCTCGGCCAAGCCGGCCTGCTCCTTCTCGCGCAGGGCGCCCTCGCGCCGCTCCGCGGCCTCGCAGAGCTCCTTCTCGAGGCGCTCGTAATCGGTCCGCAGGGACTCGGCGCGACCGAAGAACTCCTGCTCGGCGGTCTTGAGCTGGGCCTCGTACTGCTCCTTCGTCTTGCCGAGCTCGAGCGCCGAGCCGCGGCGCTCCTGCTCGAGCGCCGTCTCGTAGCGGCGCACGAGCTCCTGCTCGCGGTGGTACCACTGTTTGTCGAGGTTCTTCTCCTTCTGCAGGAACTCGTCCTGCGCCCCCGCCTTCCAGGCCTTGAACTGCTCCTCGCTGGCCCGGCAGCCGGCCTCGAGCTCGGCGACCCGAGCGGCGTAGGCCTCCTCGAGGGCCCGGCTCTTCTGCTCGAGCTGGGCGGCGAGCGAGGCCCTTTCGGCCTCGACGGCCTTCTCCTGCTCGGCGATCATCTCGATCTTGCGGCGGGTCCAGTCGTCGCGCAGGGCGTTCTCCTTGGCGAGGAGCCCTTCCTGGAGCTCCACGTGCCGCTTCTGGAAGGACTCTTCTAGGGCGGCCTCCTTCTCGCGCAGCTCGGCGCGCAGGCGCGACTCCTTGACGACGTGCTCCGACTCCACGCCCTTGCGGAAGCGCTCCATCTCCTGGGCGAGGCTCTCCTCCTTGGCCTTCAGCTCATCCATCCGGCCGGCGGCCTCGGCCTCGGCGGAGCGGCGCCGGGTCTCCGCCTCGTCCCGCAGGCGGGTCTTCTCGGCGAGGGTCTCGGCTTCGACCCGCTTGAGCAGCTCGGCTTCCTTTCTGGCGAAACCTTCATGGAGGCGCTTCTCCGTCTCGGCGCAGCGGTTCTCCGCCTCCTGGACGCGCTTGAGGAAATCCGCTTCCAGCTCGGCCTTTCGGCGCTCCAGCAGGACTTCCACCTCGCGGGAACGGTCGGCCAGCGCCCGGGCCCGCTCGTCGAACTGCTTCTGCGCGGCCGAGTCGAGGCGCTCGCGCGCCTCCTTGGCCCGCTGCCAGAGCCCGTTCTCGAGCTCGGCCCATGCCCGCTGCAGCTCGGTCTCGCGCTGGGCGTAGCGCTCCTGGAGGGCGAGCTCCTTGGCGGAGAACTCCTTCGACAAACGCTCCTCGCGGTCCTTGAGCTTGAGCTCCCCGTGCTGGGCGGCGGCGGCGAGCGTGCGGGCGAGCTCCTCGTTCTTGCGGCGCAGTTCCAGGATCTCGCGGTCCTTGGCCTCCAGCTCGCCCTCGCGGGCGTGGACGGCGTCGACGATCTCCTTGTCGCGCTGCTGGCGCAGGCGGTGGACCATCTCGCCGTCGCGGTGGAAGCGGTTGACGAGCTCGATCTTCTCGCGCTGGGCGGCGATGAGCTCCGCCTCGCGCTGCTCGAGCAGTCGGCGCACGCTCTCCCACTCCGTTTCCTTGCTCTTGTGGACGCGCTTCCATTCCTCGACGGAGGCCGCCAGCTTCGAGATCTCCTCGTCCTGGCGGGCGCGCTCGCGCTCGAAGGCGCCGCGCTCCTCCTCCCGGACTTCCAGGCGGAGCCGGTCGCGGACCTTCCCCTCGTGGAGGAGGCGCTCCTTGCGCTCCTCCTCCCAACGCACGGATTCCTGCTTCCAGACGTCGACCTGCTTGGCGTACTCCGCCGCCTCCGCCTTCGCCGCCTTCTCCCTGTTGGCGGCGTCCTGAAGGCTGCCCTTCAGGTTGGCGTTGAGGTCTTGGAGGTCGCGGATGGTGGCGACGGCCCCCCTGAGGGCGAGCCGCGCCGCTTCCATGTCGTTGACTTCTTTGAAGGCTTCTTCATCCCACGGATTCATGCCGTGACCTCCGCCTCTTTACCGGGGGCAGCCCGGTCCCTGGGCTTAGGGTCTGCTATGCCGGCGGGAGGGAGTCCCGCCAATGAGTCGCGCTATTATAACAGCCGGCCGCTGAAAAACGGTGTCCGACATGTTACGCCGATCATTTATTGTTACTGCAATTTTATTGCCATATCAACAAGCCAATAAATATAGCTTTTATCATTATATAATCGCTCAGAGCTGTTGACTTGTTTTCACATGTAGAACATTTTCTACATATATGTAGAACATATTCTACATTTTTGATGACTTGATCCGGTACCGGCGGAGCTTGTTGTAAAGCGATTTCCGATCGATGCGGAGCAGGCGCGCGGCCCGCGCCTTGTTGCCGGCCGCGAGCGAGAGGGCCCTGAGGATGGACTGCTTCTCGGCGCCGGCCGCCGCGCGGCGCGACGCCTGCTTGAGGGGGAGCGCCGAGGCCGAGGCCGGCTTCGAAGGCCGCAGGACCGCCTCCCCCCCCGCGAGGTGCTCCGGCCCGACGGCCCGCCCGTCCGCGAGGAGCGCGGCCCGCGTGACCGCGTTCTTGAGCTCGCGCGCGTTCCCCGGCCAGGGCCTTCGGCGCAGCCGGACGAGCGCCTCCGGGGTGAAGTCCGCGACGCGCCGCCCGAGCTGCTGGCCCGCTTCGAGCAGGAAATGGCGGGCGAGCGGCTCGATGTCCTCCTTGCGGTCCCTCAGCGGCGGCAAGGTCAGGGCGAACTGGTCGAGGCGGTGGAAGAGGTCCTCCCGGAAGCGGCCGGCGCCGACCTCCTCGGCCAGGTCCTTGTTGGTCGCGGCAAGCACCCGGACGTCCACCGGCAGATCCTTCTTGCCGCCGAGCCGGCGGATGCGCCGCTCCTGAAGCACGCGCAAAAGCTTCGCCTGGGCCTCGAGCGGGAGGTTGGCCACCTCGTCGAGGAAGAGCGTCCCCCCCGCGGCGAGCTCGAACTGCCCGAGCTTCTGGCGGTCGGCCCCCGTGAACGCGCCTTTCTCGTAGCCGAACAGCTCGCTTTCGACGAGCGAGGGCGGCAGGGCGCCCGAGTCCACGGCGAGGAAGGGGCCTTCGCGGCGCAGACTCAGGTCGTGGAGCAGACGAGCGACGACCTCCTTGCCGGAGCCGGACTCCCCCTGCAGGACCACGGTCAGATCCGTCGGCGCCACCCGCTCCACGGCGTCGTAGACCGCGCGCATGGCGGGGCTTTGACAGCGCAGGGCGGGGGGGCCCCCCCGCACGAGCCGCTCGCGCAGGCGCGCGACTTCGCGCTCGAGCCGGCTCTCGCGCAGGGCGCGCTCGAGATGGACGAGGAGCTCCTCGTTGCTGAAGGGCTTGAGCAGGTAGTCGGCCGCGCCGAGCTTCATGGCGCGCACGGCCGTGGACACGTCGGAGTTGCCGGTCAGGATGAGCACCGGCAGGCTCGGCTCGGCTCCCCGGATGTCCTCGAGCACCTTCAGCCCGTCGGCGTCCGGCAAACTCAGGTCGAGGAAGACGAGCTCGACGGGCTGGGTCTCGACGGCGGCGAGGGCCGCCGCCGCGTCCGGCGCTTCGGAGACGGAATGGCCTTTCGCGCAGAGGATGCGGGAGAGGGACGAGCGCAGATCGGCGTCGTCGTCGACCAGGAGCAGGAAGGCCATCCCGGCTCAGCCGGCCACGGGCGCGGCGAAGCGGATGGTCGCGGTGGTGCCCCGGCCTGGGAGGCTGTCGAGGTGCAGGGTGCCTCCGTGCTCGGCCAGGACGCGCTTGGAGAGGTAGAGCCCGAGCCCCGTGCCGTGCTCCTTGGTGGTGAAGAAGGGCGCGCTGGCCTGGGCGAGCACCTCCGGGGGCATGCCGGCGCCCTCGTCGCGCACGACCACCTGCGCCCCCCCGTCCGAGGTCGCGGCCGTTCGGACCTCGACGGTCCCGCCTTCCTGGGAGGCCTCGATGGCGTTGACCAGCACGTTCTGGACGACCGCCCGGATCTGCGGGGAGTCGAGCAGGACGGGCGGGGGCTCGCCGAAGTCCACCTTGAGGGAGATCCCCCGGGAGGCGCAGAGTTTCTCCAGGGGGTGGACGGCGGCCTTCACCGTGTCGTTGAGCTTGGACTCGACGAGCTGGGGCTTGCCGGCCTTGGCGAAGTCCAGCAGGGATTTCACCGAGTCGGTGGCCTGGGCGGCGTTGCGCTGGACCATCTCCAGGGACTCCTTCATCTTGGAATCCAGATCCGGGGTCTCCAGAGCGAACTCCGCGGTGCTCGAGATGACGTGCAAAGGGGTGCGCATCTGGTGCGCGAAGGCCGCCGTCATGCGGCCCACCGCGCAGAAGCGCTCCATGCGGACCAGGGCCTCGCGCACGGCCTTGTGCTCGGGCGCGACGTCGAAGTCCACCACGGCGGTGGCGAGGGAGGCCAGCCAGCCGCCCTGCTTGAAGGCGGTGAGCGTCAGGAAGACCCGGGTGCGGACGCCGGACTTCGAGACGAAGACCGTCTCCAGGTTGCGGAGGATGGGGACGGCCGAGGCGGCCTTCAAGGCGCGGTCGCAGTCGGAGGGGCGGGCGAAGAACTCGGAGAAGAGCCGGCCCAGGGCCTCCCCCCTCGGGATGCCCAGGATCTCCTCGGCCCCTTTCGTCCAGGTGCGCACCACCCGCCCCTCGTCCACGCCGGCCAAGGCCAGGTCCGAGTGCTCGAACGCCCAGGCGAAAAGGCTCTCGTTCAAGGATCCGCTCATCTCGCGCGCTCCCGGCGGCGGAGGTTCACGAGACGGCGCGAGACGCGGACACCGCGCTCGAGCAGCCTCCTCCGCACGGCCTCGTCCGTCGCGGGCCCTTCCTGCAGGACCTCCTCGACGAGACGGCCCACCTGCTCGCGTCTGGAAGGGAAGAGATCCGGGAGGGCGGCCGTCTGCCCCCAGGGGGTCAGCACGCTGCGGCCCGAGAGCGCGCGGCAGAACGCGCTCGAAGAGATCCCGGCCGAAGCGGCCGCCTCGCGCTGGGTGAGGGGCCGCAGGAGGCTCCGGTCGCCGGACAGCAGGTAGGCGCTCTGCCCGCGCGCGGCGGCCGAGAGGGCCGCGTCGAGCGCCGTGAGCTTGGCGTTGAGGGCCTCCATCGCCCCGACCATGCCACGCAGACGCGCGGCCTCCTCGCGGGTGAAGGCCCCGGCGCGGCGCAGGGCGGCGATGGCGTCGTAGTCGATGCGGTAGCGCCCGCGCGCGTAGTGGGCGCTGAGGTAGCGGACCTCGAGCCGGCCATCCTCGCGGGAGAGGCTCGCGACGGGGTAGGAGGGGACCGCGAGGGGGGCCGTTGAGGGGGCGCTGCCCGCGGCGGCGAAGAAGCGGTCCACGAAGGCCCGGATGCGCCGCACGTCCTCCGGAGCGAGCCCCAGGGCGCGCGCCGCGGCGGCGTCCTCGTGCTCCTCCTCCCCAAGGAAGTAGCGGGCGAAGCGCTCGGGGCCGAGCGAACGGATGAGCTTGTAGAACTCCGGGGCTTCCTCGGGGACGGAGTCGAAGGAGGAGGAGAGGGCGGCGGGCTCGAGCGCCGCCCGGCAGAAGCGGGCAGGGCGGGCGGCCCGACGGAACACGCCCAGAGGGCCCCGGCTCAGGCGCTGATAGAGCGGATCGTCCTCGATGGCCCGGACGGCGTCCCGATAGGCGGGCTCGCTCGCCTGGAGCATGCGCGCCGCGCGCAGCGCCGGCATGACCAGCGTCCGGAGCGCGGGGGTCGTTCTAAGGGATAGGGCCGGGGATGGGGGACCCATGGCGTGAGAGTTTATACAGTGGAATCGTACAAAATTCAATGACGGCGCTGTTACGGGACTACGAGGGCATTCCGAAGAGGGGCCCCCCCGTACCGCTCGACTCTCGGGGGCCGCCGGCGGCGGCTCCAGGTCACATGTCCAGGATGAAGTCCCTGATCTCCAAGATCTCGTCTTCCTCTTCCGAGCGGAAGACGTAGCGGGTCTTCCCCATGCCTGGCCAGAACAGCGGGGGATTCTCGGCGCAGTCCACGATGCTGCGGCCGTAGCGCTCGAGGATCCGCTCGTGCGGGTTCCGGTAGGGGCGGTCCTTGCGGCCCGCGTAGGCGCAGAAGAACTTCTTCTCATGGCTCACCCGCAGGGGCTTGCGCGCGAGCATCGCCGCGTAGACGCGGTAGAGGTCTTCGTCGGCGCTGAAGTTCATGACGTCGACGATGGAGCCGCCCGGCGGGCGGGCGTTGATCTCCACGACGGCAAGCTCGCCCTGGGAGGTCTCGAAGAACTCGAAGTGGAAGAACTTCCGCCGGATGGCGAAGATCTTCACGATCTTGCGCCCCATCTCGGAGAGCGGCCGCGGGATCTCGCGGCGGGTGTAGAAGAAGGTGTCCATGCCGCGGACGCTTTCCAGGACCCCGTCTCCGTAGATGAGCGAGCTCTCGAAGACGACGTCGGAGTCCCAGTCCGCGAGGCCGTCGTAGGTGACCATGCGGCCGTGCAGGAACTCCTCGAGCACGTAGGGCTGGCGGATCCGTTCGAGGTAGTAGGCGAGCTGGCTCCGGTCGTCCACCCGCCGCACGCCGGATGCGCCCACCCCGATATCGGGCTTGAGCAGCAGCGGGTAGCCGGTCTTCTCCGCCAGGCCGAAGCAGGCGTCCGGATCTTGGACCAGCAGGCCCCGCGCCGCGGGGATGCGGTTCTCGAGGAACGCCGACTTCATCGCGGATTTGCGCTGAAGCTTCTCGAGGTCTTGAGGCCGGATCCCGGGGAGGCCGAACTCCTCGTTGAGCAAAGCCTCCGCCTTCATCCAGGCCTCGTTGTGGGATTCGCATAGATCGATGCGGCCGAGGCCGCGGGGGGCGAGCACCTCGGCGTTCAGGAGGGCCGCCGCGCGGACGACCGCCTGGGGGTCTCGCAGGTCGCAGCGCGCGTACCACTGCAGGTGCGTTCGGGTACGCTCGGGCAGGCCGGAGAACTCCGCCTCCCCGACGCCGAACACGTTCACGCCCGCCTTCGCGAGCTCCACGATGAAGTTCGCGTAGTTGGGCGGGAAGTCCGGCGAGAGGTAGAGGAGGTTCATGCGGTCGCGCAGGCGCTTGGGAGGCAGCCGCTCCATCCATGGGAGCCGCGGGGATTCTACAACAATATTCCGCGCCCGCGGCGCCGGGGATTGCGGGATTCGGATTAATCGTTTACAATTGGGCCAGGAGCCACGATGAAATCAGAATCGTCACAGGCCGTCCTCGAGCCCATCGAGGTCCGCGAACGCCTCTGGAAGATCAAGATGAGCCAGTCCAAGGGGGCCATCCGCATCGGCGTCGTCAAGAAGCACGCCCAGGCCAACTCCCTTTTCCTGGAGATCAACGGCGCCCGCCGCTTCGAGATCGGCAACGACTGCGACACCTGCCACTTCTGGTTCAAGTGCATCCGCGACCCGCGGCCCGCTCCGCACAAGAAGCTCTTCAACCTCCCCAAGACGATCGCCCTGCCCCGCCCCATCGACGCCGAGATGGTGCGCGAGCTGCTCCCGATGCTCGACATCATGGAGAAAGGCGAGTACTACCTCCTCAACACGACCATCACGCTCACCGGCCCCTACCAGGCCGACGACGAATCGTCGTACTTCCACAACGGCGAGTTCCAGGAGATCTGGGACATCGAGGACCCGGCGGCCGAGGACATCCTGTCCGACTGGGAGCACTACGAGGGCAAGACCCCCCGCCTGTTCCGCCACGACGACGTCCTGGAGAAGATGCACGAGTTCGTCGTCCCGCTCGTCCCCGCCAACCGTCTCAAGCAGGAGAACATCCGCCTCTACCAGCAGATGATCCAGAACGGCGACCGCCCCCGGGTCTTCCTGATGGGCCTGCTCCAGCGCCCCATCCCCGAGGCCATCACGACCAAGCGCTCGAAGGTCATGCACTCCTACTTCGCGGGCTTCGTCCTGGACGGGCACCACAAGCTGGCCGCCTACCAGCGCGCCGGGGTCGCGGCCAACTGCCTCGTCCTCGTCTCCACCAAGGCGAGCAAGTACTTCCTCCTCGACGACGAGGGCGACGACGCCCATATGCGCCTGGAGGAACGGCTGGCGGCTCTCGCCGTCTGACGCGGTGGACTGCCCGAACTGCAAGTTCAAGATCGACGACGGGAGCCCGGTCTGCCCTTTCTGCGCCTTCGTCATCCCGAAGCCTAAGCAGGACCCGAACACCGTGGGCGCGCCCGTCGACGGAGCCCCCGCTTCCAAGGAGCCGCTGCCGGACATCCAGATCGTCGAGACGCCTGAGCCCGGCTTCAGCCCGCCCGCCGAGATCACCGTCGACCCCGTGCTCGCCCCCAAGAAGTCGGGAGGCCTGCTCTGGCTCGTTGCGGCGGGGGCCCTCGGCTACGGGGTCTACTACCATCTCCTGCCGATGATGAGATCCCAGCCTCCGGCCGAGCCGGCGCAGGCCGCCCCCCCTCCCGCCGCGCCGGCCCCGCCCAAGCCCGCGGAGGCCCCGGCTCCGGCCCAGCCCCCCCCCGCCGAGGCGAAGCCCCCGGAGGAGCCGCCGAAGCCGGCGGCGCCGGCCGCGCCCTGGGAGTTCGAGGGACTGGTCTACGACGTGGTGACCTTGAAGCCCGTGCCCGGCGTCGAGATGACCTTCCTCTCGGACGCCAACACCGTCGCCGGCAAGACCGGCCCGGACGGCCGCTTCAAGCTCCGACTGCCGGCCTTGGACCGCGGCAGCTACCGGCTGGTCACCGATCATCCGGATTACGCGGAGGAATATTTCGACGAGAGCGTCGCGAACTACCGCAAGATGCCCCTGCCCAAGCGCCTGACGCTTCGGAACGTCAACCCCAAGCACCCCGTCTGGATGCCCGCCGAGGGCATGCCGCTCCAGCGCAGCGTCGCGCTCTTCCCGCTGGCTCCAGATCAATAAGGACGGTAGGCCCTACTCGGCCCGGAAGGAATCCCGGATCTCCTTGAGCCGGGCGTAGACGACGTCGCCGGGGCAGTCCGTCCCGGCGTTGAAGTCGCGGTGCCCCTGATAGAGGTCGGGCGAGATGCGGTAGGTCTCGCGCAGCCAGGCGCCCAGCTTCCGGATGGCCTCGATCTGCTCGGGCGTCAGGGCGTCGTTGCGGGGAGGATGGTAGGAGCCCATCAGGGAGATGCCGACGTTGTCGGCGTTGTTGCTCAGGACGTGGGCGCCGAGGGCCCCGACCGGGCGGCCCTGGAAGATGCGGCCCGCCGGGTCGATGAGGAAGTGGTAGCCGATGTCGTTCCATTTGCGGCCGTTCTGGTGGTAGTCCTGGATGATCCGCATCTCGGTGACGGAGTCCTCCAGGGTCGTCGGGTAGCGCCCGGCGGTGTGGTGCTGGGTGATGCGCTTGGGGGTCTGCGGGTCGTAGGGGCCCTTGGGGGGTTTGGCGCCCCAGAGGTCGCGCGAGATGGCGTAGGGCTGGCCTTTGCGCGCCTCTTCGATGCCGCCTGTCCCGCTGGTCGGCTTGCTCGACGCGCGCAGAACCTCGATCCCATAGACCTTCGG
>DMEZ01000076.1 GCA_003450735.1 Elusimicrobiota bacterium
CCCCGGACTGCCCTATGCCTCGGTAGTGGAGGAAGCCCGCACCCCGTGGCCGGGGAAGAGGCCCCCGCCCAGGGGGGATCTGCGGCCCGGGGCCCGCCGCAAGCTGGGCGACGAGCGCCTGGCGTTCGTGGTGGCGCGAGCCATCAAGCGCCGGGGCTACAAGGCGCAGCCGTATCTGCGGCCCGCGCTCATCACCGCCGCGCCGCGCATACAGGCCATTTTCCAGGCGCGCATTACCGAAGCCCTGCAACAGGAAGGAGGGACGGCCTGATGCCCGCCCCGAGACTGCACGAGACGCTTATCGCCGAGAGGATCGTCGAACTCATCGATCAGGGCCTTGCCGCGGAGATGGGGCTCAAGGTAGTTGCAATCGGCGCGCTCGAGTTCTTCCCGGCCCTGGAGAGCCTGGCCGACAACGTCCCGGCCGTGTTCGTGAAGCCCTCGCCCGCCACGAACCTGGAGCGCATCACCACTGGCCAGACCTACCGCATCGTCTACAACTTCAGGATCGTGCTCGTGAAGGCCTTCGGCCCAAATGAAGAGATCATCAAGCACAAGACCGAGGAGGCACAGAAGATAGCCGAGCTGCTGATCGACAACGTGGACTTGGGCGGGCTCGCCCTGCCCAACGGCCAGGTGCTCTTCTCGACGCTCAAGACCATCGAGTGGGAGCCGCCCGAGGACAACCTCGTGGCCACCATCAACGCCACCATGACCGCGGCCGCGCTCGTCTTTGCAGTCGAAACCACAAGCCGCAAATAGGAGGAACCGATATGGCTCTATTCGCTACGGAAAGAAAGACGTTCGGCTTCAAGAAGGAGGCCTCACGCGGCATCGCAGAGGCGGCCCCGACGAAGTTCCTGGCCGTGGGCTCGGACAGCGAGTTCCACTACTCGACGGCCCTCATCGCGGACGAGAAGATACGCGGCCTCAAGGAGAGGTTCCCATCGGTCGCCGGGGCGCTCTCAGGCACGGGCAACCTCAACGCGGTGGACGTGGAGGCGGCCACGATCGGCGATCTCCTGTTCGGCGTCCTGGGCGCGGTCGTCACCACCCAGCCCGACGCCGGCGGCGCACCGACCGTGTTCCAGCACAGCTTCACGCGCCTCAACGCGCTGCAGATGCCGTCGTTCACCTACTTCGTGGACCGCGGCCTGTCGATCAAGCGCTATCCGCTCAGCGTCATCAAGAAGCTCACATTCAAGGGCACGGTCAACGGCAAGGCGCAGGCGGACGCCGACCTCCTCTTCAAGACCGAGGAGCCCGTGGCCGCCTTCGCGCCGTCCTACGGTGTGCCCAAGCCTCTCATGTTCTTCCAGACCGACTTCAAGGTCGAGGGCGTGAGCGACATCAACGTGAAGAGCTGGAACCTGAGCATCGACAACAACTCGGAGGCGCTGCGCAGCTACAACCTCTCCCGAGACGCGCGGGACATCGTCTCGAAGAAGCCCTTCGAGATCGACGGCGGCTTCGAGGCCTACTTCGAGTCCGAGACCCAGCGCGCCAAGTTCCTGGCCGCCACCGCCTCGGCCATCAACATCATCCTGACGGGCGACGTCCTCCAAGGCGCGCAGAAGGCCAAGCTCGAGTTCTCCATGCAGGAGGTCAAGTACTCGGCCTATCCCTTCGGCAACCTCGACGACCTCCTGGGCGCGGCGGTCACCTTCCACGCCGAGTTCGACCCGGTCCTGCAAAAGAGCCTCGAGGTCATCCTGACCAACCAGGTGAACGGGTACTGAGATGACCTCTCCAATCTCGGCCAAGGAACTCAAGGAGCGACTCAAGCGGGAGAAGACCGTAGAGGTCAAAGGCATGGCCTTCTCGGTCAGGAAGGTATCGCTCCTGCTCCTGGTCGACGACCCCGGCCAGATTTGGGAGTGGGCTCGGGCCGGGCAGGATGTGCTCTCAGAACGGATCAAGGGCCTGCTGCAAAGCCCCGCCCTGCCCGCCATGCGCCGGGTGCTCCTGGCGGGCGTGGCTCAGCCATGCCTCTCGGCATCCGCCGGGGAAGACGAGGCCGTGCCCGTCGACCTGCTCCTGGCCCACCATGACGTGGCGGCGGGCCTCTTCATTGAGATCATCAACCTTTCTTTGGGAGGTTAGCGCGTGGCGGGATTCGAGATACGCTTCGAGGCCCTCGACGCGGCCTCGCCGACCATCCAGAAGCTCTCCCAGGAGCTCCTGGAGGCGGCGCAGCGCTCGGACCGCTTTGCCAAGGACGTGGTCGTCTCGACGCAGAAGGTTGATCAGGCGCTCTCCAACCTGCCTCCCAGGGCCCAACAGGCATCGCAGTCCATGGGGGCACTGCAGGCCGCTGGGCAGCAGCTAGCAAACCAGCTCCTCCAGTTTGCGACCGTCGCAGGCATCGCTCAGTTCTTTAAGTCGTCGGCTGAGGCGGCGCTCGAGGAAGAGGCGGCCCTAAAGCGCCTTGAGTTTGCCGTCAACACGGCCGGCGGCTCCTTCGGCAAGTCCAAGGAGCAGCTACTCGCTTTCGCAGCCGAGCAGGAGGCGATGACGCAGTTCTCAGACACGCAGACCTTCGAGGCTCTGGGGCGGCTGGTTCGCGTGACCGGCGACGTCAATTCCGCCATGACCGCCACCCGCCTGGTCTTCGGCCTGGCCTCCGCATCCGGCCGGGACTTCAACAGCGTCATCGAAATGCTCGGCCCCATCTTGAACGGCGACTCGACCAGACTGCGGGCGCTCAAGACCGAGTTCGGCGACTTCGTAGGTGACGCCCAGTCCGCCCAGCAGGTGGTCGATGCCCTCTCCAAGCGGTTCCTGGGCGCAGCCGAGGCCCAGGACAGCTACGGCAAGCGGCTGCAGCAGCTCAAGAACCAGCTCAACAATTTCCAGGAGTCGGTCGGAGCAGGCATCATCCCGGTGTTCGAGGTGTTCCTGAAGGGACTCTCCCGCGGCGCGGAGTTCATGGAGCAACTCGGCACCGTGCTCGCCAATTTCGCAGCTGAGGCCTTCGTGAGCTTCCAAGGCCTCGGCCAGGTCGTCCAGGCCCTTTTCAGACGGGACTTCGCAGGCATCGTCGACATCGTCAAAGAAACAGGCGCGAAGATCGACGCCATCGAGGAAGGCTCGGCCGAGCAGGCAGCCGAGATACACCGCCGCTACCACGCCGAGCGCCAGGGGATGATCGCCCGCACTGCCGAGATCCACGTCCGCAAGACCCGCGAGGTGGTGCAGGAGGAACGCAAGGCGGGCGATGAGCTGCTCAGGCTCGTAGCTGAGCGCACTGAAGCCGAGGGCAAGGCTTCGACAGACCGCGCGACCCAGGAGCGTAAAGGCCTCGAGTCCCGGCTGATCCTCATCGACGTCGAAAAGCAGACTCGGCTCAGAGCCCTGGATGAACTCAAATCCAAGGGCCTCATCACCGAAACCGAACTCACGCAAGCCAAGTCCGACGCGGTGGCCATCGCCATCGCGAAATCCCAGGAGGCCCGCAATGCCATCGACGAAAACCTCCTGGTCATCAAAGGGACCGAGGAGGCCGTGGCCTCGTCCTTGTCCTCGTCCTTCGGCCGGGCGGTGGCCGACATCATCCTGGAGGGCAAGAGCCTCGAGGACGCCATGAAGGCGGTCTTCGATACGATACTTCGGACCGCCATAGAGACTTTCGTCCAGATCGCCATCCAGCGGGCCATCATAAGCGCCGGCGTAGGGGCCGCGACGGGTGGAGCCGGGGCGGGCGCGGGCGGCGGGTTCCTCAGCGGCATCTTCGGGGCCATCGGCCTGGCGGA
>DMEZ01000065.1 GCA_003450735.1 Elusimicrobiota bacterium
CCAGGCGGCTACGAACCTCCGGCGAAGCCCTCCGTCTCCGCGGCATCCTCCAAGCCGCAGGAGTTCACCAACCGCGACATGCCCGCCGCGATGTCCGTCCCGGCTTCAGCCCGGCCCTCCGCCTCGGCGCCCATCTCCAGCGCTTTCGGTCCCATGGGGTCCCAAGACAGCCGGAGATCCAGCCGCTCCGCCGCGGGCCGTTCCTCCCAAGGTGAGCCGTCGAGGCAGGCGAAGCCCTCCGCGTCTTCCTCCGGGTACTCCGGCTCGGGAGCCGGCGGCGGCGCCTCCGGGGCGGGGTTCGGCGCCGTCAACTCCAACAAGTCCTTCTTCGACGGCAGCAAGAAGAAGGAGGGTTCGGCCGCCGCGCCCGGCGCCGCTCCCAGCGGGACAAGCGGCGCTCCCTCCTACGCCTCGTCGGCTGCGCCGGCTTTCGACGAAGAGTCCGAAGAGACGCTCAACGACCTGCGCCAGGCCGAGAACCTCCTTGGCGGCAATCCTCTCGAGAAGCCCGGCCGCCCCCAGCGGGACGTGCTCGAGCTGCTCCTGCGCTTCGCCATGCTCCTGGCCGGCCTGCTGGCTTTCAAGAACCGGAAGCTCGCCTATCTGCTCGGCCTGCGCCGCACGACGTAGCCGCATGAGCCCCGTCGACGCCATGAAGGAGGCGGACGCGGTCCGCGCGATGCGGGCCGCGCCCATGTTCTCCGCGGTCGGCGAGGGCGCCGTGCGGCGCCTGCTCTTGCGCTGCGGGCTCCGGCGCTGCTCGGCCGGGGAGGCCGTCTTCGAGGCGGGGCAGAGGGCCGAGGGGTTCTTCGTCGTGCTCTCGGGGCGCGTGAAGGTCTTCAAGCTCTCCCCCAAGGGGGACGAGCAGATCCTGCACCTCTACGGCCCGGGAAGGACCATCGGCGAGGCGGCGATGTGGGCGGGGCTTCCCTATCCGGCCTTCGCCTCGGCCCTTCAGGACTCCGTCCTGCTGCCCGTCCCGCAGGCCACCCTGCGCCAGTGCCTGGCCTCCGACCCGGACCTGGTGATGGGGATGCTGGCCGGCCTCTCCGCGAAGCTCCACGAGTTCGCCCGGCTCATCGAGGAGCTCTCCCTTAAGGACGTGCCCGCGCGCCTGGCCGGGGCGCTGCTCGCCGAGTCCCGCCGCGCCGGGGCGCCGCGCTTCAAGCTCCCCCAGACCAAGAAGGAGCTCGCCGCGCAGCTCGGCACGGTCCCCGAGACCCTCAGCCGAGCCTTCCGCAAGCTCAAGGCCGCCAAGCTCGTGGAACTGCGCGGCTCCGTCCTCGTCCTGCGCGACTCCGCCAGGCTCGCCCGATTCGCTGGGGAGTAGGGCTTGACCTAAGTCAAGGCGTCCCGGACGTCTTCGGGTGATAATAGTCCCATGACAGCCAAGACCCGGAAGATCGTCCATATCGACGAAGAGAAGTGCGACGGCTGCGGCCTCTGCGTCCCCTCCTGCGCGGAGGGGGCCATCCGCATCGTAAACGGCAAGGCGAAGCTGCTCGCCGAGAATCTCTGCGACGGGCTCGGCGCCTGCCTGGGGGAGTGCCCCAAGGGGGCGATCAAGATCGAGGAAAGGGCAGCCGAGGAGTTCGACGAGGCCGCGGTGGAGAAGCACCTGGGCCGCAAACCCGCGCCGATTCACGCCCCTCCGCCCATGGGCGGCTGCCCAGGCTCGATGGCCCGCTCCTTCAAGCCCGCCGCCGCGCCGGCCCAGGCGCCTTGCGCGGCCGGGGAGGGCCGCTCAGAGCTGACGCACTGGCCCGTCCAGCTCACCCTCCTGCCCGCCTCGGGGCCGCTGTGGGACGGGGCCGACCTGCTGCTGGCCGCCGACTGCGCGGCCTACGCCATGGCGGGCTTCCACGAGCGCCTGCTCAAGGGGCGCACCCTGGCCCTGGCCTGCCCCAAGCTCGACGACGCGGGAGCCTACGTCGAGAAGCTCGGCCACATCCTGGCGCACAACGACGTGCGCTCCATCACCATCGCGCGCATGGAGGTTCCCTGCTGCGGCGGCTTGGAGCACATCGTGCGCGAGGCGATGCGGAACTCGGGGAAGAACATCCCGGTCACGAGCGTCGTCGTCAGCATCCGTGGAGAGGTGCTGTCGATGGCGCCGCTGAAAACCTAGCCTTATTTCAGGTCGTCAGAACGGTCGCTGGGGATGTTGTGCTGGGCGAGGATCTCCGGATGGACCTTCGCCGCCCAGGCGGCGTCCAGGATGATCTTCCCGTTGAAATCCGTCAGCGGGTCGGTGCGCAGGACGTGGAAGCCCCCTTGGGGGTTCTCGAAGGCCTTCGCGAGGCTCTTCATGTCCGAGACGTGCACCCCGTTGACGGAGTCGATGAGGATGCTGCGGAAGTCGTGGTAGCCGGCGTTGACGTCGTGGGGGAAGACGTAGGCCAGCACGACGGCCTGCTCCCGCACCGGGGAGGGGTAGACGTACTCCTGGAGGTGCTTGAGGCTGGTCGGGACGTTGTTGGGGTTCCAGAGGCCGATGTAGTTGCGGGTCACCGGGGTGAAGACGAGCCCGGCGAAGATGAGATAGCTCGGCTTGGCGTCGTAGATCGGCCCGTCCACCAGGTCCTTGAACTCGCTCTTGAGCTTGACCGTGAGCTTTACCGGGCGCCCCTCGCGGATGACGTCGAGCGAGGCGCTCTCGCCGGCCTGGTACATCGCGGTAAGGTGGGAGCATTGCAGGCGCTTGTCCTTGTCGAACAGGTAGGTGCCGTCGTTGGCGATGGGGACGCCGTCGATCGCCGTGACGACGTCACCCTCCTGCAGGACGCCCCAGCCGGAGCTTCCGTAAGTGATCTTGTTGACGAGGATGCCCGTCTGCTCGGGGCGCAGCTTAAAGAAGCGGCGCAGGTCGGCGTTCTCCATCGGCTCCCAGACGATGCCGAGGAAGGGGATGCGGTCGTAGCGGCCGTCCGAGATGTCCTTGAGGAAGCGCTTGACCAGCGTGATGGGCACCATGTAGCCGATGTTCTCGGCGCCCTGGCCGCTGAAGGACTGGAAGCTGACTCCCACGAGACGTCCGTCCTTGACCACCGGGCCCCCGCTGTTGCCCGGGTTGATGGCGGCGTCCGTCTGGACGGCGAGCAGGCGCCGGGCCGAGTGGGTGTATTCGATGACCTCGATGCGCGAGACCACGCCCTCGGTGATGGAGAGGTCGTCGCCGCCCAGCGGGAAGCCGTAGGCGGCCACGCGGTCGCGCTGGCGGGGGAGGTCCCCGAGCGGCAGGGGCTTGGTGCCCTGGAAGAAGCGCGGGTCCTCCACCTTGAGCACCGCGAGTTCGGTGTCGTGGGCGACGAACTCGACGCGGGCGTTGAACTTGTCGGCGTCTCCGGCCTTGCGCACCTGGATGAAGATCTTGTCGCTGACCACGTGGGCGTTGGTCAGGATGCGGCCGCCCTCGATGATGACGCCGGAGCCCGAGAGGTTGTCCTGGGGGTTCATCTGCCAGGGCTGGTACCAGTCGGGCTTCTGGAAGGTCGTGAAGATCTTGACCACCGACCGGCGGACGAGGTCTTCCTCCGCGGCCATGGCGGGGCGGGGGGAGAGGGCACAGAGCAGGACGGCGAAAGCCAGGCAGGTTCTCATCGGGGGAAGCCTCCGGTGGGCATTTGTAGCATAATGTCCTAGAATCGCTCCAGGAGGCTTCATGCAGACCCTCGAAGGATTCCTGAACACGCTCAGCGGCTGGGTCTGGGGCGTCCCCCTGCTCGTCCTCCTCTGCGGCACCCACCTCTACCTCACGTTCCGGCTCGGGTTCATCCAGCGCCACATCGGCTCGGCCATCCGCATCTCCTTCTCGCGGGGGAAGGAGGGGGAAGGCGACGTCAGCCACTTCGCGGCCCTCATGACGGCCCTCGCCGCCACCATCGGCACCGGCAACATCGTCGGCGTGGCCACCGCGGTGGCCGCGGGCGGGCCGGGGGCGGTGCTCTGGATGTGGCTGACGGGCGTGTTCGGCATCGCGACCAAGTATTCGGAGGCCGTCCTGGCGGTCAAATACCGCGTCAAGACGGCGGCGGGGGAGATGGCCGGCGGGCCGATGTACGCGCTCGAGCGGGGTTTGGGTCTGCGTTGGCTGGGCGTCCTGTTCGCGGCGTTCACCGCCCTGGCGGCCTTCGGCATCGGCGACATGGTGCAGGCCAACTCCATCGCCTCGATGCTCAAGGAGACCTTCGGCGTCTCCCCGTGGCTCTCGGGAGTCGTTCTGACCGCCGCGGCGGGCTTCGTCATCCTGGGCGGCATCAGGCAGATCGCCAGGACATGCGAGCTGCTTGTCCCCTTCATGGCGGTCTTCTACGTCCTCGGCTGCCTGTTCCTACTCGTCTCCGGCTGGAAGACCCTTCCGGACACCGTGCGACTCATCCTCTCGAGCGCCTTCAGCGGGCAGGCCGCGGTCGGCGGCTTCCTGGGCGCCGGGGTGAAGGAGGCCCTGCGCTTCGGCGTGGCCCGAGGGCTTTTCTCCAACGAGTCGGGCCTCGGCAGCGCGCCCATCGTCGCGGCCGCGGCCAGGACCAGCAACCCCGTCCGGCAGGCCCTGGTCTCCTCGACCGGCACCTTCTGGGACACCGTGGTCGTCTGCCTGATGACCGGCCTCGTGGTGGTCAACTCCGGGCGCTGGGTGGAGGGGCTCAAGGGCGCGGCGCTCACCAAGGCGGCCTTCGAGGGCATCCCCTACGTCGGCCCGGCCATACTGAGCCTGGGCCTCCTCACCTTCGTGTTCTCCACCATCCTGGGCTGGGAGTACTACGGCGAGAAGGCGGCCGAATACCTGCTGGGGCCCCGCGTCGTGAAGCCCTACCGCGTCCTCTGGGTGGCGGCCGTGATGGTCGGCTCGGTGGTGAGCTTGCCCGCGGTGTGGGCCTTCGCCGACGTCATGAACGGCCTCATGGCCGCGCCCAACCTCATTTGCCTGATCCTGCTGACCCCGGTCATCCTCGAGGAGACCCGGACCCACCTGCACAAGGAGCTCTGATGGAAAAGAACCTGAACTCCGTCGAATACCATCCCGACCTGCCGCGGCCGGCGGTGCTGTGCACCATCGTCCGCATCCACGGCAGCGCACCCCAGCAGGTGGGGGCGAAGATGTGGGTGTGCGCCGAGCGCTTCGTGGGCACCATCGGCGGAGGGGCGATGGAGCACCAGGCGATGGCTCTCGCGCGCGAGATGCTCAAAAGCCCCAAGCCCGAACCGCAGGTGAAGGAGTTCAAACTCAACGAGGAGGCCGGGCTCGTCTGCGGCGGGAAGGCCGAGGTGTTCTTCGAGCCGCTCCCGAGCCGGAAGTCCATCCACCTCTTCGGCGGAGGGCACGTCGGCCGCGCGGCCGCCGCGGTGTTCGCGCAGATGCCCTTCGACCTGCACGTCATCGACGCGAGGGCCGAGTGGGCCGTGCAGGACGCCTTCCCGCCCGAAGCCCAGGTCCACTGCGCCGCCCCGGTCGAGTACGTGCGCTCCAGGGAGTGGACGGCCGACGACGCCGCCTGCGTGTTCACGCACTCTCACGACGTGGACTTCCCCATCGCGGCCGAGCTGGCGGGCCGGCCTTTGGGCTACCTCGGGGTCATCGGCTCCAAGAACAAGGCCCGGGAGTTCCAGGACCGCATCCGGCGCGAGAAGGGGGAGGCCCTGGCGAAGGCCTGGCAGGAGCACGTGCGCTGTCCTATCGGCCTGCCCTTGCCGAGCAAGAATCCCAAGGTCATCGCGGTCGCCGTGGCGGCACAGCTCCTGCAGGAGTGGGGGCTGGGGAAGTAGCGGTAGGCGTACCAAAAAGTCTTGAAGAATCAGGGCGTGCGCATCCTGATGCAATTCACCCCCCACGAATATTGCTAATGACCCTCTAGAACAGTTGCAAATATCCCGTTTTATGCGCCGTCATCATTCCTGAAGTCATGAACTGCCGGAAACGCATCGTCGGAACTGAACTCGCCCAAAGCCCCCGGACCAGCGCCTCGCGGCTGCAAGATGCCGCGGGGACGAAGAGCGAAATGAGCGGCGCCGGTGAGTAGGGGCGGAACCGAAAGCCGGCGCCGGCGGAGCGGAGAAGGGCTTGCCGCCGCCGCTTCAGCGGCGGGCGATCTGGATCTTCATGCTGTCGTACAGGAATTCAGGGGCCAAGTCGGCGCCGCTCTCCCACACGACGGTTCCAAGGACGGGATCAGCCTTGAAGGCCTTGAACCTTCGCATGTTCTTGAGAGGGCCGAAAACCTCGCCTTCAAGTTCTCCGGCCAGATCCACTTCGCCTTCCGCGCCGTCGTTGAAGCGGACCCATATGACGTAGTCGTGGAGGTATTTCGCTTGCGTGACATGAAGGATCATGGCAGTCAATCCAGGGGTTTGATAGGGAACAGGGCCTTTTTCTGCTCGGCCAGCTCCCATTCGCTCAGAAGTTCAGCCTTGCGCAGCTTCCGCCATTCCTGCACCAGAGCGAGAGCGCGTTTAGACATGTCCCCGCCGACGACTCTCCCGCTTCTGATATCCACGACGATCTCGTCATCGCCGTATTTGGCGTGAAAGTGCGGGGGCCGGTGCTCGCGCCAGAACATGAAGATCACGATGCCGAAGAACCGGCTGATGACGGGCATTGCTCATATTATAACAAATGAGCATTTTAGTGTAAGATGGTCCCATGGCTTCACTCGCTTGCGCCTATCTGCTGGCCGCCGGCCGCGGCCGGCGGGCCGGCGGCCCCAAGGCGTGGGCTGCTCACGAGGGGCGGACTCTGCTGGAGCTGCAGACCTCCTTCCTGCGCTCGCGCGTCCCCGCCGTCGCCGTTTCCATCCAGGCCGAGTGGCTGGAGCGCTGTCGAAGCATCAACCCGGACGTCCGCTGGGTCCCGGTCGACCCCGACCTGCCGCCCCTGGCGTCCCTGCTGGAGCTCATGAAGGCCTTGCCCCTCACCGGCTGGACATCCCTGCACCACGTGGACATGCCGGTCTGGGAACCGGGCCTGTTCGACGCTCTCGAGAGCGCGGCCGGCGAGGAAGCGGTCATCCCGGTCTACGAGGGGAAGGGCGGTCACCCGGTGCTGTTATCGCCGGCGCTGGCCGGGCCGCTGGCGGCGTTGGACCCGGCGAAGGACCGCCTGGATCTGTGGCTTAAGACCCGGAAGATCTTGCCGGTGGACGTGCCGTTCGCCTGCGCGCGCGCGAACTGGAACGCGGGCGCTCCCCGACCCTGACGAAGACCACCGGGTCGCCCACGAGGGCCGTGGGCCAGCGGCCGCTTGCCCGGCAGGAGAGCCTCTTCTCCTTGCACCATTGAGTGACCCAAGGCAGTTCTTCCTCCGAGGTCGTGACCAGGGCAGGCAGGGAGAGCTTGGCGAAACAGCGGCCCGCCAGCCGGCGGGCCTCGCGGAACTCCTCCTCGAACGCCAGCGGGCGCAGGGCGAGCGCATTTGAGCGCCCGTAGGACACGGCCGAGAGCTCGGGAAAGCGCTCGGGATCGTTGAGCACGCTCACGAGCCAAAGATGGTCGAAACGGCCGCAGGCCTGGAGGGCGTCCTCCGCGCGAAACCGCAAAGGCAGGGAGCGGCAGGCCGCGTTGAGGATGCGCACCTCCTCCTTGCGCAGGTTGAAGGCCGAGACCTTCCGGCCGAGTTCCAAGGTCTCCATGAGGAGGGCCGGCAGTTCGGCGACGCCCGCGCCTACGTAGAGGCTCCGCCCCCCGGGCTTCAGGCGCCGGTGCAGAGCCCGCGCGAGCCTCAGCCCGAGCCGCAGGCACGGCTCCCGCTTGGCCTTCCAGAAGGCGTTCCCGCCACGGTGGCAGTAGATCTTCCCCAGCGCACGGTAGTCGAGCCTCCTGAAGACCTCACGGACCGGTTCCACGCCGCTATCATAGCCCATTAGTTTCCTACAATCCCGCTTAGATGACCCTCGAGTCCGCTGTCCTTCTTGCGGCCCTCTCTCTGTCCGCGTCCGCGGCCGAAGGCGGCGCCCCGCCGAAGGACTGCAGGGATCCCTTGTGCAGCCTGGGCATCGCCGCGGCGCAGACGGGGGGCTCCACCGAGCGCGGGCGGAAGCTGGAGGCCATGCGCGACGAACTGTCCCGGCTGATGGAGGAGGCCGTGCCGTGGACGCAGCGCTACGAGGCGCTCATCAAGACCTATTTCGAGCTGAAGGACGTCCGGGAGGCCGAAGGCGAGGAGCGACGCATCCGCGAAGAGCTCTGGTCCCGCTACCAGCGGATGACGGACATCCAGGCGGAGTTCAAGAAGGAACTGGACATCTTCGAAGCCCAGGTTTTGCTGGAAACCGCCGGCCGGCTCAACAAGCCTCGCGCGGGGCGGCGGGACACGCTCAAAGGACGCACGGCCGAGCCCGATGACTCGGGGGCGAAGCTCCTCCTCGGGAACAGCCTCCGGAGCTTCGGCGGTCAGGTCCAGGCGCTGCGCGAGAGGATCGCCAAGGACTTCGTTAAAAACGAGCAGGACTATAAGGCCGTGCTGGAGGCGCAGGAGACCCGCAGGCGCTGGCTCCGCCGCGCCGGCGGCCTGGCGGCGCTGATCGCTCTCTTCGCCGCCGCGGCGCTCGTCCTCAGGCGGCGGGCATGACCCAGCCCAACCCGATGGAGGACCCCGCGCGCCGCTTCGACCGCTTCGAGCGGCTGGTCGGCCCGAAGGCCCTGGAGCGCCTGCGTTGTTCGCACGTGCTGGTCGTGGGTCTGGGCGGGGTGGGCTCGTGGGCGGCGGAGGCCGTGGCGCGCTCGGGCGTCGGGCGCCTGAGCGTGGTGGACTTCGACACGGTCTGCATCCGGAACTTCAACCGCCAACTGCAGGCCCTGAGCGGCTGCATCGGCAAGCCTAAGGCCCCGCTCCTGGCCGAGCGCCTGCGCCTGGCCAACCCCGAGGCGGACATCCGGGGCATCCAGGCCTTCTTCGACAAGAAGACCTGCGAGACGCTCCTGGCCGAACAGCCCGACTTCGTCGTGGACGCCATCGACCACGTGACTTCGAAGTGCCTGCTCATCAAGACCTGCAAGGACCGGGGCATCCCGATGGTCGTCTCGACCGGCTCGGGGGGGCGCCTCGACCCTTCCCGGGTGCGCCTGGCGGACCTCTCCCGCACCGAGGTGGACCCGCTCGCGCACGCCCTGCGCGGCATCCTGCGCAAGAAGCACGGCTTCCCCCTGCGCGGCCCCTTCGGCGTGCTCGCGGCCTACTCGCCGGAGAAGCCCCTACCGCCGCACGAGGGCTTTTCGCCCAACGACTGCAAGGCCCGCTGCCTCTGCCCTCAGGGGAGCAACGGCCTGCAGGACTGCGGCAAGAAGCACCTCGTCGTGGGCACGGCCGCGTTCGTGACGGGCGCCTTCGGCCTGCTCTGCGCCTCCGCGGCCATACGCACGCTCATCGGGCAGGACCCGCTCCAGGAAGGCTGACGGGGCGCGGGATCCTCATCCCAGCGCCTGGACGAACTCCGAGGCGCTCTTCCAGCGCTTCGCCGGGTCCGCGTGAAGGGCCCGCGTGAGGGCCTGGTCCACGCTGTCGGGCAGCGAGGGGACTTGCTGCGAGGCGAAGACGACGGACATCTCCCGCTTTTGCGCCGAGAAGTCCGGCCCCGCGAACGGGAGTTTGCCCGTCAGAATCCGATAGGCGATGACGCCGAGAGAATAGATGTCCGACTGCTCGGTGAGCCAGCCCTGCTCGTGCTCCGGGGCCATGTAGGGATCCGAGCCCCACGCTTCGCTTCGCGCGCTCTTCGCGACGGCCAGCCGGGCCAAATGGGAGATCCCGAAATCCGCGACCCTCACGGCCCTGTCCGGGAGGACCCAGACGCAGGAGGGCTTCAGATCCCGGTGCAGCAGGCGCCGTGAGTGGGCGAAGTCGAGCGCGGAGGCGATCTGGCGCAGGAGCGCTTTCGATGCCTCGAACTCGAGGGGCTGCCCGCCTTCAAGGATCCTGTTGAGCGTCTGGGCCGACGTCGCCTCGAAAACCAAGAAGGCTTCGCCGCCTTCCTGGACCGCCGCACGGATCCTGACGATGTTGGGATGATTGAAGGTCGTCGCCATGCGCGCCTCGGCCAGAAGGGCCTCCAGGTCCGCGCCGGAAGCGCGGATCTCGCGGCGCAGCTGACGCGCGAAGACCGGCCGACCCGCCGGCAGCTCGACCCCTGAATAGAAAAGGCCGAAGGGGTCCATGCCGAGGCGTTTCTCGAGCCGATAGGCCTTGCCCACGACGGCCGGAAGCGCGAGCGGGGCCTGAGAGGAAGTGATCTGCGGGTGCGGGGGCCCCGCGTCCAGGTGCGGCTGCGCAGCGCCGTGCATCCGCCGGAGTCGGCGGATCAGGAGGAAGGCCGCCGCGAGGAACGCCAGGAGAAGCAGGACGCCCAGGCCCGCAGTCACACGCCGCTTGAGGGCCCTGACCGGCTCCTCGCGCGCCTCGAGTGCTGCCGCATAGTCCTGGTCGTCCAGATCCAAGGCACGGGCCGCGCGCTCCTGGAGCAGAAGGGTTCTGTCCCTGAAGGGCTCAAGGCCCGGGGCCGCCTGATCGAAGCCAGTCCTGACCTGGTCCAAACGCTGACGGTGCTCGAGGATCTCGGAGCGGAGCCTGTCCCGCTCAACGGAGACTTCCCGGGGATCGCCCAAGGCGAAGTAGGTCTTGTTGAGCGCCTCCAGGCGCTGGAGCCGAAGGGTGGTCTCGTCGCTCAGCGTGTTCATATCGGCCTGGAGCCCATCGGGGCCGCCCGCGGTCGAGGGCGCATCGTGAGCGGGCCGGATGCTCACGGAGGATCGCATCGACGCGCCGAACCAGTCCACGTACTCCCGCAGCATCCTCCAGCCGATGGGGCGGATGCCCGGGACCGCCGGTGCGACGATCTCGAAGGAAAAGGTCTTCCGGCCGCCGGGGGGGACATGTTCGCCGGGCTTCAACTCCACCCGGCTGGTCCCCCAATCCGTGTTGTCCTGCGGAGCCTGGGATCCGAGCTTGTAGCCGAGCGCGTGCGTCCACTCGGAGGAGCCCGTGTTCTGCACGGTGATGGAGATGCGCCGGCGCTCTCCGACTCTCAGGCTGGAGGGGATGTCCTTGGAGAGGATCAGGGCATCGTCGCTCCCGGCAAAGGCCGCAGAAGCCAAGAGCAGGAGCGGCGCGAGGGCCCTCATGGCCCGAATATATCACATTGCAGAATATCCTAGAATTCGGCCATGGCCGACAGAGGCGTCCGCCCAGGGCTCCAAGCGGCCGTCGCGCTCGCCTTTCTGCTCCCTGCGGCTTCGGGCTGGGCCGAGGGGGCCTCCTCCCCTTTCGCCGCCAAGACGGAGCAGATGCGCAGCGAGTTGGCTGAGCAGAGAGACGAGCTTGAACGCTGTCTCGAAAGGCTCGAGACCCTTGAGGCCTCCTACGCGAGCGCGTGCCCGAAAGATTCCCCCGCCACGGAGCGCCGGCGAGTCCTCGCTCGGTGCGGCGTGCTGCGCGACGCGATGTCGGACACCTTGGTGAAGTATCTGAGCTATCGCGACCAGCACGACTTCCTCGCCTTGGCGAGCGTCGCTAAGGCCGCCAAGGAACGGCGCAGGCGCGGCGAGGAGGGGGCGCCCTCCGGGCAGGAGTCTATCAGGGAACTGGCGAAGCCGCGTCCCGACGCGGAGTTCATAAGCCAGATCCGCGAGATGCGGGATAAGGGCGCGCAGGTTTTCATCGAAGACGAAAGCGCGTTCGCGCAGGCCGGCGAGGCCTGCCGAAGAAGGAGCCGTAGAAACACTCTGGCATCGGCCAGCGCAGCAGGCGTGCTCATCTCCGCCTGCTGCGCCTGGCTCTGGGTCCGTCGTCGGGCTGTTTGAATCCCGCTCCCAGCCGCATCGCCCTCATCGACTCCACTGGGAGGAAACGCTCGTCGCGCTGATCCTGGACGGGCCGGAGAAAGACGCCTTTATCGAGTTGGCGCGGATCCCCGTCCTCGCCACGGCCGTGGCCCGGCTGCCGCCGTTCGAGCGTACGGCCGTGGGTTGGATTCCGGCCTGCGGGCGGTCCGCCTGCGCTCGGACGGACTCGGGCTGCGCATGGGCCTCCTCGGGATTCGAGCCGAGCAGCGCGCTTCCGGACTCCTCGATCGGCGGCATCACGACGCGGCGGCGCGCCTCCGCCGAAGCGCAGATGCCGTTGGCCGCGGCGGCGCGGGAGAGCCCGGACGAGCCCCACCGGCTCGCCTCGGAGTCCGAGGCCTCGCGTCCCAGGCATTGGCGATAGAGCACTCGGATGGGTTCTTCCCGCAGGAACCGCTGGCGCTCCGGCTCGTCGAGGCATATCCCCCGGTACGCGGCCTCGAGCGCCTGCGTCCTCCAGGCGGCGAGGCCCCCCTCCTCGGGATCCCGGCCCAGACAGCGCTGATAGAGGGCCGGCACTCCCTCGGCCCGCCAATGCGCCTGCGCCTCCGGGGAGAAGGCGATCGAGTCTTCCGCCTGCGCCCGCGTCATATCGCCGTTCAGCACGCGGCTCGCCCAATCCGCGGCTTCGGCCTCGGAGGCCTCCCGGCCCAGATAGCGCCGATGGAGGCGCTCGACGAAGTCCTTGGCGTCGTAGAACTTCTCGAAGGAGACCGACCGCAGCTGCGCCAGCTTGAGGGGGTCCCCGAAACAGGCCGTGAGTCGTCCTCGGGTGGGAGCCACGACGTCCGGGGTCCGGGGCAGCTGCGGCGCATTGAGCGAAGCCTCTCCGCTGATGTCGATGTAGCTTGTCCGGCAGCTGCCGTCCGGCAGAGCCCAGCCGCCGATCATGTCCATGGAGTTGCCCGAGACCTCCGTGCCTTGGGCTCCCGCGAAAAGGATCCCCTGCCTCGTTCTGCGGAGGGTGTTCCCGCTGAGCGTGCCTCCGCGGATCGCACGCGCCCGGTACCAGCCCCCCGGCCCGAGGGCCATCCCGATGCCGCAGAGCGACTCAGGCCCGCAATCGATCCTGTTGGAGCTCGCGGTCAGGCCGGTGAAGTCCCCGGGCTGCGAGTCCATGAAGTTGTCGAGCATGAAGGCTGCGAAGGCGAAATTATCGTTGCGGCCGGAGCCGGCCTGGATCCCTAGGACATTATCCTCTATGACGCCGCCGGGGGCTCCGCCAAGGATCAAGTCGATGTCGGAGTTGTTGAGGAACTTCGAGCCTCTGATCCGGATTCTCGGCGCGTTCAACGCGGTCAAGCCGTCCGCCCAATAGTACGAGGTGAGGTTCGCCCCGGCTCCATTGTCCCTGAAGAGGCAGGTGTCGAAGACCGTGTCCGCGCCGATGAATTCGAGCCCGCTCCCGCGGAGCGCGTCGACAGAGGCGAAGCCTTTGAAGGTGCAGCCGTCGCAGGAGTGGATCTGGGCGTTGAAATGGGGCAGGGCGGAGCTGTCGGGGCTGACCCTTACCCGCTGGCGCCGGCGGACCCCGTTGCCGTCGATGGCGATGTATTTGAACGTCAGCCGGGACCCCTCCTTGCTCGCAAGGATGGGGCCTTCCCCGTCCCTGTCGAAGTCGTCCCGAGCGGCCAGGACCGCGCAGGGCCTGGCTCCCCTGTCGAGGCAGGCGGGCCCGGAATCCACCCCCTGCGTCTGGATCGTGAGGCCGTCCGTAGAGACTCTGCGGGCGGCGTCCGGCCTCAGATTGAGATTCGCGGCGATCGCGTCGAGGTCGATCTTCGTGGAGAGCAGGTAGCGGCCGGGAGCCAGCGCCACCACGCGGTCTCCGGTCGCGAGGGCGGTCTCGATGCAGGAACTGATCGCCTCGGATGCGCCGCCCTGCGGGTCTGAGACCTCGCAGTCCAAGGCCAGCGCCGCCCGCATCGGCGCGAGGGCCAGGAGCACCGCCAGGGCCGAACGCTTCATGGATTTCATAGCCGCCTCCTCGTCGTGTCATGAGTATGGCTCGAAAAGGCGAAGGGCGGCGAGTAAAGATTCTTTCAGCAAAAAGTGTCGGTAAAACTAATGCTTTTCAAGGAGACGCTTGGAGGTCTTGAAGAAAACCAGAAACTCGGGACCGCGGATTGCGCCCGGCTCGACGGCCCCCACCGCCTGCTAGAGGACCTTCTTGATGAAAGGAGACTTGTAGGGCTGGCCTCTCTTGGCCGCCAGGAAGGCCGCTAGGCGGTTGGCCCACGCCTCCAGGATGCGATGGGCGCCCGTCCATCGCTCAAAGCCCTCGGTGCCCAGCATCGTGACGTTGTCATCCGTGAAGGAATTCGGGGAATGCTTGTCCTCCAGCTTGGCGAGAGAGGCCCCGCTCGCGGCGTCGCTCAGCGTGCAGCTCATGGCGGCCTGCGCGCTGGAGATGGAGGTGTGGAGGAAGAACTGGGCCGCGATATTGGCCCCGGGATCGGCGCCATGGATGTCCTCCAGCGCGATCTCCAGCGCGATCGCCTTCCTGCCGGCCAGAGCTTCCCTCTTCGTCTCGACTTGGACGACCCCGCTCAAGAACTTGACGAAGTCGTCCCGCAGGCGGCCGGCCAGTTCCGCCGCCTCCTCACGGGTGGGCTTGAGCAGGTTGTCCAGGATATCCGGCAGACCGGGATCCTTGAGGCTGACCTTGCTGAAGTCGACCGGGCCGACGAAGACGGCTTCGTAGACCTTGAAATCGACGTCGCGGTTCACCCAGGCCTTGGAGAACCCCTTGACCTTCCCCGCCGCGGCTTTGGAGACCGCCGCATAGCCCATTCCCGACATGCACTCGTGGAAGGCCTTCTGCCGCTGGTCCTCGGCGACGGAAGCCGTCTTGGCCCGGCATGCGTCCTCATCCGCATGGGTCTGTCCAGCGGTCTTGGCCGGATCCACGTAGACGCGGTTCGCGGCGCATCCGCTCAGGGCCGCGGCCAGGATCCCGATTCCGAGTCTTCGCATGACCGTGCACCTCCGAAAGACGAGTCCGATCGCGGGCATGGGGTTAAGGCCGGCCGCCGGGATTGCGCAGGGCTACGCGCACGGCCCAGCCGCCCTTGAATCGGCTGGCCAGATCCAGACCCAGGACCTCGGGCGCCGCGTCCGCGAAGGCGGTCTTCCCCGTCCGGGTATCTATCGTGACCGTGAAGCGCACTCGGCCGTCCCCGAACGCGTCGACTTCCTCCGTGATGAGGTCGGGCATGTCCGCGGCTGGCTCCCAATCCACCTGGATGAAGCCGCGGCGCCGCTCCCCGAGGAGGCCGTCGAAGACAGGGCGGCGCACATGGGTCCTGTAGCCGCCGTGCTCGATGGTCCGCGCGACTTCTCCGCCCGAGAACCAGGGGGAGACGATCACCCCTGTCGACCGGGCCAGGGCGCGGCTCAAGGGCTCCCCCGCGAGGAAGGTCAGCAGGACGATGGGCACGGCGAGGGCGGCCCAGGCGTAGCCCAAGAAAGAGCGCACCCGGCTCATCCCAGCATCCTCCCGGTGGAGACGAGCCGGAGGATCCTCGTGAGCCCGTCCTGCAGATTGCCTCCGGCGAAGGTCGCGAAGAAGAGGAAGGCCGGGTAGAGGAACAGCAGGCGCGCCAGTTCCGGCCCGGCCGCGGTGCCCCGGACGTGGAAGCGGGCCGCCTTCTTGGGGCAGACGTCCACGCACTGGCCGCATTTGAGGCAGGTGCTCTGCGTTCGGCCTTGGGCCAGGCTCTCCTCCGAGATGGAGAAGGTCGGGCAGCGCTGTAGGCAGAGACCGCACTTGCTGCAGAGCGCTGCGTCTATGCGCACCTCGAAGGGATTGACCCAGTTGGCGCCGGACTGGAACGCGCCGAAGGGACACAGACCAGCGCACTGCATGCGTTTCTTCGTGAGCACGGGCAGGACCACGACGAAGGCGAGGAAGAGCGTCAGAAAGATGCCGGTCTTGACCACGTCCAAGGCGGTCAGGACCTCGGAGAACTCGGTGACGGCCTTGAACGGGCACAGCCAATCGCAGTAGACGGGCGAGAGGCTCGCCGCGGACCAGATCACGATCACCAGGAGGACCGCGAAAGGCAGGTCCGCCCAGCGCCGGCTCAGGTTCTTCAGGACCGGCCGGCCCAGCACCCGGGAGAAGCCGTCGTCCAGGCCGCCGAAGAAGCAGCCCCAGGAGCACCAGCCCCGCCCCAGCGCCAGGGACGCGCCGATCCAGATGACGAACATGCTGGCGATGGAGGCGAAGGAGCCGACGATGGTGCCCGGGAAGATGATGGTCTTGGTCAGGGCCGCGGGGATGAGCGTCATGGGGATGACGATGTGGCAGAAGGGCGTCTCCCCCTTGAGGTAGGTGTCGTGGGTCAGGACCATGGTGCCCCGGACCTCGATGAGATGGCTGATGAAGGACACGATGAAGAGCAGGCCGTAGGTCACGAAGAGGATGGAGCGCCAGCGGTCGGTCTTGCCGGTATGCAGCATCAGGATGAACAGGGCGTTCAAGAAGACGTAGGTGGCGGCCAGGGCCAGGCCGGCCTGCCAGGAAGAAGGGGGCTTGCCCCCGAAGAGCATGAAGGCGGTCAGCCCCAGCATGGGCAGGGCCAGCAGGGCCGTGCGCAGGGGGGAAGGGCTGCTCATCGTCGGCCGGCTAGCTGCATTTGGAGTTGCAGTTGTCCTTGCACACGTAGTAGCCGATGCTGCACGCCAACTGCTTCGCCCAGCCGCCGTTCGTCTTATGGCAGATGCGATAGCTGGTCATGCAGTCATTTTTGCATTTCGTCTTGCAGTTTCCCGTGAGAGGGCCTCCCGCGTAGGCGTCGGAGAACCCCTGGCAGCCTTCCTTGAATTGCGCGGCGTCCTCGTCGCCGATCTCCAGCGCTTTCCGGACCGCTGAGGCCCGTTCGGCGCACAGATTCGAGAGCCGGGCGCTCTCCGCCTGCTGGGACAGCTTGTCCAGCTGCGCGCCTTCCTTCACGCGCTTATAGCCGCGCGCGTCCATGCACTCCTGGGTCTTCGCGTCGATGATGGACGCCTTCCCGGGCTTGCCGACTTCGGAGCTGTATTTGGCGGCCTCTTCCTCGCAGGCGTAGGCGTCCTGCTTCTGCGCCGCGGAGTCCTTGCCCGGGCTGAAGTACGCGTACTTGGCGCTGCAGCCGGCTCCGCCGGCCAGCAGGAAAGCCGACAAGGCGATGAAACGCCTCAGGGATATGCACGATGGATTCATGCGCAAGCCTCCCGCTCCGCAGGCGCGGAGACAGCCGCATGCTACCATGAAACCCAGCTCATTTCATAGCGCTGGATGGGGCTTGACAGGGGGATATCGATATGATATCATCATGATATGAGTTTCATGGAGGGGAAAAGATGACCAAAGAGATCCGCACCGAAGCGATGAACGGCTGGGCGATGCTGCTGGCGAACTTCGTATTGCTGTTCGCGGGAGTCGGCCTGATCGCGCTCTCGCAGGGCGCCGGCGCCAGGATCGTCTCCGGCATCCTGATGGACCTGCTGGCCGTCTTCCTCTTCTTCGGCTTCTTCACGATCCAGCCCAACGAGGCGCGCGTGCTGGTGCTCTTCGGCGCCTACAAGGGCGTGGTGCGGGACAGCGGCTTCTGGTGGGCCAATCCCCTCTACTCCCGCAGCCGCGGCGGCGCCTGGGTCAACGAGGGGGGCGTCACCCGCCTCGTCGGCGGACAGAGCATGAAGATCTCCCTGCGCGCCCGCAACTTCGAGTGCCAGAAGCTCAAGGTGAACGACAAGGGCGGCAACCCCATCGAGATCGCCGCGGTCGTGGTCTGGCGCGTGGAGGACGCGGCCCAGGCGCTCTTCGACGTCGACCACTATGACAGCTACGTGCAGGTGCAGAGCGAGACCGCGGTCCGGCACCTCGCCTCCTCCTACCCCTACGACCACGGCGAGCCGGGCGAGATCACGCTCCGCGGCGGGACGGATGAGATCAGCGACAAGCTCCGCCAGGAGCTCCAGGAGCGCCTGACCCGCGCCGGGGTCGTAGTCGAGGACGCGCGCCTGACGCACCTGGCCTACGCGCCGGAGATCGCGCAGGCGATGCTCCGCCGCCAGCAGGCCGAGGCCGTCATCGCGGCGCGCGAGAAACTCGTCGCGGGCGCGGTGGGGATGGTCGAGATGGCGCTCAAGCAGCTTTCGGAGCGCAAGATCATCGAGCTCGACGACGAGCGCAGGGCCGCCATGGTCTCGAACCTCCTGGTGGTGCTCTGCGGCGAGACCCAGGCCCAGCCGGTCCTGAACGCGGGGACGCTGTATCCGTGATGTCCGACCCGAAAAAGACCTTTCTTCTGCGCGTCGATCCCAGGCTCTTCGACGAGGTCCAGGGCTGGGCGGCGCAGGAGCTGCGCAGCGTCAACGCCCAGATCGAGTACCTCCTCAAGGAGGCGCTCTCCAGGCGGCGGCGGTCCGGGGAGCGGCCTTAGGACTTCAGCAGCGCTCAGCGGGTCTTCGGCTCGGGCTTGCTGCTGAAGTCCTCTTCCACGCTCCGGATGGCGTCGTTGGCGACGCCCTTGAAAGTCTCGTGGGTCGTCGCCTCCCGGACCGTCGAGCAGGCGCCCGAGAGGAGCGCCAAGGCCGGCAAGATGAGAAGGATCCCGCGTCGTGTCATGATCGGACTCTCCCGCCCCGCCTCTACCGGCTCGGGGCTTGTTTAGAGTATCATTAGAGGGTGCCGGCTGAGAAGAGCGGCGTCTCCTCCGTCCCGGGTCTGGTCAAAGACCTGGTCAACCAGTTCGACCGCCCGCTCGACTTCATCCGCGAGCTCATCCAGAACGCCATCGACTCCGGCTCCAACCGGGTGGACATCACCCTGGAGCACCTGCCCAAGGACTCCCAGCACCCCGCCCTGGCCGGCCTGCCGCCCTCGGAGAGCGGCTGGGCCCTGCTCTGCCTCGAGGACGACGGGGAGGGCATGGACGAGCGCGTCATCGACGAGTACCTGCTCGTTTTGTTCCGCTCGAGCAAGGAGCAGGACTTCACCAAGATCGGCAAGTTCGGCATCGGCTTCGTTTCGGTGTTCGCCCTCCAGCCCCAGCGGGTGCGCCTGCACACCGCCCGCGGCGGCGAGAGCTGGCGGCTGGACTTCCCGAGCTACGAGCGCTACGACAAGTACCGCGTCCGGACCATGCGGGAGGGCACCCTGGTCGAGGTGGTGAAGGCCGTGCCGCGCGCGGAGTACGACCAGCTCTGCGCCGATGCGCGCAAGGCCGTCACGAACTGGTGCCGCCACTCCGAGGCCAAGCTCTTCTTCACCGACAGGACGGCGGGCGTCGGCCCCGACCTCCTCTCGGAGCCCTTCGACCTGCCCGGCGGCCACACCTTGCGCTACGAGGAGGAGGGCACCGCCCTCGTCCTCGGCTTCTCGGGCGAGGAGAAGCCCTTCTGCGGCTTCTACAACCGGGGGCTCACCCTGGAGGAGGGCGCAGAGGCCCATTTCCCCGGCGTGGAGTTCAAGGCCAACTCCCGCTACATCGAGCACACCCTGACCCGCGACACCATCCTCAAGGACGAGAACTACGACAAGCTCATGAAGACGATGCGGAGGCTCGTGGAGAAGGAACTGCCCTCCAAGCTCCGCTCCGACCTCGAGGAGGCCTCCAAGCGCATCGCCCGCCGCGTCTGCGAAGGCCGCGGGCCCGAGGACTACCAGGCCGAGCTCGAGGTCTGGCGCCGGCGCGCGCTTTTCCTGCAGCGGCTGTATTCGGGCCTCTTCTCCCGCTGGGGGCGGGAAAGCTGGCCGCTGTTCCCCGCGCTCGACGGCAGGGTGCTCTCGCTCTCCGAACTGAGGCGGGCCGCGGAGAAGTCCCGGGGCTGGCTGTATTTCGATTCCTCGCGCAACGCCGTGACGGCGGAGCTCGAGAAGCGCGGCTTCACGGTCCTGGCGGCGGGGAGCTGGGTTGCCCCGCTCTCAGGCTGGCTCGGGGTCAAGACGGCGCAAGCCTCGCAGGCCTTCATCCTGCCCACCCTGCTCGACGACAGCCAGGTCCCCGAGGCTCGGACCTTCCTCGAGAGCCTGCGGGCGCTGGACGCCTGGCAGGGGCCGAAGTACCGGGCCATCCTGCCCGCCGACTTCGGCTACCCGGGCTCCTGCCTCTCGGACGAGCTCTTCGTGACCCAGAGGGAGCCCGGGGTCCTGAGCCCGGCGCACGAGAAGCCCTCGGCCACCCTCCTGGGGCGGCTCTTCGGAGGGCGTCCGACCTGCCTGCTCAACACGAAGCACCCTTCCGCGCAAGCCCTGGCGCGCCTGCACGCGAAGCGCCCGCGCCTGGCCGCTTTCCTGGCTTCGAAGGCCCTGCGCCTGCTCGACGGGCGCCAGCCGTCGAACCTGAAGGGCGTGCGCTCGAATCTGACGCAGGGCGAGGAGCGCCGTCTCCTCGAGGCGGCCCTCTCCGAGGCCCAGGCGTGAGCTCCCAGGACGACCTCCACGTCGGCTCCGGCGGCTTCCTCGTGGACCGGGCGCGGGCCCTCGAGAAGCTCATGCGCTTCCAGCTCTCCGACGCGCGCATGTTCCTGCTCCCCTGGATCGAGGCGGCCGTCGCTTCGCAGGCGAGCCGCGTCTGCCTCAGCCCGCAGGCCGGCGGCCTCGAGCTCTGCTTCGACGGCCGTCCCTGGTCGGCCCCGGAGTTCAAGGGCGACCCCTACCGCTTCCTCTTCGAGGACGATCCCGAGGGCGTCCGCGAGCGCAACCGCCAGCTCGCCATCGGCCTGCTCGCGGCCCATCGCCTGAAGCCCGAACACGTCTCCATCGCCTTCAGCGACGGTTTCGCCGAGCACGTCCTGCACGTCAAGAGCGTCACGGAGGAGCACCTCGAGTCCCAGCTCGACGTAGCCCCCCTGGCCGGGGCCTCCGAGCGCTTCGGCTTGAAGGCCCGGATGCTCATCTGGGTGAGCCTGCCCGGGCCCTTCAGCGAGCCGTTGGACCTCCTCGAGAAGCACTGCCGCCGCTGCCCCGCCTCCATCGAGTCCGACGGGCGCTGCCTGAACCCGCGGCGCCAGCCGCCGGAGACCCGCCTGCGCCTGAGCTTCTCCAAGGACGGGACCGAGGGCGAGGTCTGGCTCTCCCCCAAGACGCTGGGGCGCTCCCGCGTGGACATCGTCCTCCGCGGTGTGCGGGCCTCGGTCGAGGAGATGAGGCTCCCGCCCTTGCAGGTGAGCGGCTGGCTGCGCTGCGACCAGCTGCGCAAGAACATCTCCCTGACCGGCGTCCAGAAGGACGAGCGTTTCGAGGCCGCGAGGACCATCCTGTGGCAGGCCGCCGAGAAGCTGCTCTTCAACGCCCTGCGCGAGGCGGGGCTGCTGGCCGAGGGGGTCGGACGGACCCTGCGCGAAGCCGGCCAGCAGAAGCGCTGGATGTCCTGGGAGGAGCCGGAAGGCGAGGACGATTCCGTCGAGCGGATGTCGCTCGTGACCGCCGCCCTGAGGAACACCTGCCTCTCCCGGAAGAAGGAGCTTTGGAGGGGGGAGCCGCTATTGTCTCTGCTGACCCAGGCCCCGCTCCTCTTCGATATCCACGGCCGCCCGCTCACCCTGAAGGTCCTGGAGGAGCAGCGGCGCTGGTTCGGCGGGGTGCCCTACCTCCCCTACGCCGTGGACTCCATCCCCGAGAGCCTCGCGGTGGCCTGGGCCGTTTCCAACGAGGATCGGCGCTTCCTGGAGGGCCTCTTCGGGGCCGAGGCGAAGCGCTTCGACGAGATGAAGACCTCCGCCGTCGTCGAGGTCGCCGCGGCCCTCCCCGACCCCAATCTGCTCGTGAAGGTCAGCTTCAAGAGCGCCTCTATCGTCGGAGAGGTCGGCCTCTCCCTGGCGCCCCACGCGCGGGACTCCCACATCCGCTGGCTGCAGGGGGGCCGCCCCATGTCCATCACGACCTGGCCGCTGGGCGGCCTGAGGCTGGAGGCCGTCGTGGACAACCCGGACATGGCTTCGGCCCCCTCCCCCGGCGACACTTTCGAGGGCGTCACCCAATCCATCGCCGCCCTGATGTCCGCCGCGCCCTCGGCCTACCGCAAGATCGCCTCCGAGTACGACCCCCGGCAGGCCACCCCGCGCCAGGTCATGATCCGGGAGCACCTGCTGGACTTCGCGGCCAAGGTCTGGGACCTCGGGCGCAAGGACTGGACGGCCAGCCCATGGCTGGAGGAGCTGGCCCTGTTCCGCGACGCGAAGGGGCGCATGCTCTCGATGAAGGATATCCGGGAGGCCGCCGCGCGCGGGGAGAAGCCCCTCTTGCGGGCCTCGACGCACCCCGAGAAGCTCCAGCACCTCACCGTGGGCTACGCCGACAAGCTCAGCATCCTCTTCCCGGACTCCGAGCTCGCCCAGCTCGAGGCTCCCGCGGGGAACAGACCCAAGGTCGAGGCGAGCGCTCCCGAGAAGAAGCCGGCTCCCCAGCCGGGCCCGGCGCCGCGCAAGACCGAGCCCAAAAAGGCGGAAGAGCAGCCCGCTCCCGCTCCCCGCGCCTCGTCCGGCGGTCCCGAGGAAGGACTCAAGCGCCTGCTCAAGGCTCTCTCGGGGATGACAGGGTTCCCGCTCGATGAGCAGGACCTCGGCCGGCTGGACTTCGTCGAGCGCCCGGGGAAAGACCTGCTGATCGGGGGGAGGGGAAGGGGCTTCTCGCTCAACCTCGCCCATCCCGCGGCGCGAAGGACGGAGGCGGCCGGCCCCCTGGAGGAGCGCCTGCCCTACCTGGCCTCGATGCTCCTCTCGGCGCTCCGGCGGGGGCGCTCCGACCTCACCGACGAGGGGGAAGCCGCCCTGCAGCTGGCGCTGGCCGAGCTCCTGGGACGCTAGGGCTTCTTTAGGTCGTCCGAACGGTCGCTCGGGACGGCGAACCTCTCGAGGATGGCCGCCTGGGCCTTCTCCGCCGCTTCCGCGTCCAGGACGATCTTCCCGCGCAGGTCGGTGAGCAGGTCCGTCTCGACGATATGGGTGCTCCCCGAAGGCGCCTCGAAGCCCTTCACCACGTCCGCGAGCTCCGAGACCGGGCGTCCGTTGACCTTCTCCACGATCAGGTGGCGCAGGCCGTGGTAGCCCAGGTTCGAGTCGTCGGGCAGGACGTTCGCAAGGAGGACGATCTGCCTCCTCTCCGGGGAAGGCCAGCCGAACTGGAGGTAGTGCTGGAGGTTGTCCGGGATGTCCTTCCACGACCACGCGCTCGCGTAGTTCCGCGTGAGGGGGGTGAAGACGAGTCCGGCGAAGACGAAATAGGAGGGCTTCGAGTCGTAGAAGGGGCCGTCCACCAGGAGCGAGTGATCGTTGAGCAGGAGCTCGAGCTCCAGGATCTTCCCGTCCCTCAGGACTTCGACCTTCATGCGGTCTGCGACCTTGCGCATGCTCACCGCGTGGGACATGTCGACGCGTTCGGTCTTCCGGAAGAGGAGGGTGCCGTCGCTGGCGACCGGGACGCCTCCCAGGGAAAGGAGGACGTCGCCCTCCCGGAGCAGGCCCCAGGCCGAGGAGCCGAAGAGGACCTTCTTGACGAGGACGCCGTTGTCCTTGTCCTTGAGGCCCAAGTAGCGGCGCAGGCTGTCGCTCTCGGCCTTCTGCCAGACGAGGCCGATGCGCGGCGTCCCGTCGTAGCGTCCGTCCTTGACCTCGTCGAGGAAGCGCTGGACCAGCGTGACGGGCACCGCGTAGCCGATGTTCTGGCCCCCCAGGGCCTGGAAGGTCACTCCGACGATCCTCCCGTCCTTCATCATGGGCCCGCCGCTGTTGCCGGGATTGATGGCGGCGTCGGTCTGCACCGTCAGGAGCGGGCGGCCGGAATGGTGGTAGGTCGTGACCTCGATGCGCGAGACGATGCCCTCGGTCACCGACAGGTCGTCGCCGCCCATGGGGAAACCGTAGGCCACGACCTTGTCGCGCTGGAAGGGCAGCTCCCCGAACTCCAGGCGCGAGGAGCCCTTGAAGAACTCCGGGTCGTCCACCTTCAGCAGGGCGAGCTCGCAGTCGTGGGCCACGAACTCGACGCGGGCCGTGAACTTGCGGGCCTTGCCGGCCTTGCGCACCTGCACGAACACCTGGTCGCGGACCACATGGGCGTTGGTCAGGATGCGCTCGCCCGGGATGATGAAGCCGGAGCCGGTCGAGCCGCTCTGGGGGTTGAACTGCCAGGGCTGCTGGTAGTTGGGCGTGCGGTGCGTGACGAAGATCTTGACCACGTTCCTGCGGACGTCCTCGTCGGATTGCTGGGCGAGGCCCGGCAGGGCGGTCAGGAGCAGGACGGCGGAAATCAGGATCGATCGCATGGGGGTTCCCTCTCGGTCTGGGCCCCTACCGCTTCCTCGGGTACGGGGTCGGCCTCTGCGTTCGGCCGCCCCTCGGCTCTCGCTCGGCGACGGGGTCGCCTCGCTCCGAGACGCCCCTCGAAAACGGTAGGGGCCCAGCCCGCATATGTTACAAGGTCTGCGCGAATTATGGTATAGAAGTCGCGTGATTTCCGTCTGGGACAAGCGCAAGGAGGTCGTGGAGGTCTCCCGCCGGCTCTCCGAGCTCGGCTTCATGCCCTCGACCTCGGGCAACGTCAGCGTCCGCCTCGATGAGCGGCGCATCCTCATCACGCCCTCCGGCGTGCCCAAGGGCGCGCTCCAGCCGGGGCAGGTCGACCTGCTCGGCCTCGACGGAGAGTGCCTGGAGTGCTCGCTCAAGCCCACCTCCGAGCTCGGCCTGCACCTGGCGGCCTACCGCCTGAGGCCCGACGCGCAGGCGGTGGTCCACGCCCATCCGCCCATCGCGACGGCCTTCGCCTGCGCGGGCGTCGAGCTCCCCACGGACATCGCCGCGGAGGTGCTCGTCGCCCTGAAGACGGTGCCCTTGACCTCGTTCTTCATGCTGGGCTCCAGGCTCTCCGACTCGGAGCTGCCCTTAGACCTCCGGGAGGCCCTCCTGGCCCGGGATGCCTGCCTGCTGAGCAACCACGGGGCCCTGACCCTCGGGGCCAGCCTCGCCCTCGCCTTCCAGAACATGGAGCTCTTGGAGCACTACGCGAAGATCTGCCTTGCCGTCCACCAGCTGGGCAGCCAGAGGCATCTGACCTCCGCCCAGGCGGCCGAGCTCATGGAGCTGGGCAAAAAATACAGCCGAAGATAAGGCATAATACCGGGGATGAAGAAGGTCGTCAGCATCGGCGGCGGGACGGGCCACTACTCCCTCCTTCGGGGCCTCAAGCACTACGACCTCGATCTCACCGCCATCGTCTCCGTGGTGGACGACGGCGGCTCCACGGGCGAGCTGCGCACCGATTTCGGCATCCTGGCCCCGGGCGACCTGCGAAACTGCCTGGTCGCCCTCTCCGGCGAGGCCGAGATCGAGGACATCGCCCGGCTCTTCGAGTACCGCTTCTCCTCCAAGTCCAAGCGGCTGAGCAACCACAGCGTCGGGAACATCATCCTGGCCGCCCTGGCCGACCTCTGCGGGGACATGGCCGGGGCGGTCAAGGTCGCCTCCAAGATCCTGCGAACGGAGGGGACCGTCCTGCCGGTCTCCCTCGACCCCTCCACCCTCTGCGGCCGGACGAAGGGGGGGAAGCTGCTCAAGGGGCAGGTCCAGGTCAGCTACCCTTCGACGAAGGACCGCATCGTCGACCTCTGGCTCGAGCCTTCCGCCAACGTCTACCGCGACAGCGCGAAGGCCATCCGGGACGCCGACCTCGTCGTCGTCTGCCCGGGGGACCTTTACGGGAGCGTCCTGCCGAACTTCCTGACGAAGGGGATGCGCGAGGCGGTGGCCGACTCCCGCGGGAAGTTCGCCTACGTCTGCAACCTGGTGACCAAGCAGGGCAACTACGGCTACAAGGCGAGCGATTTCGTGCGCGAGATCGGGCGCTACGCGGGGCGCAAGCCCGACATCGTCATCGTCAACACCAAGCGCCCGACCCGGCGGGTGGTGGACAAGTACCGCAAGGAGGCCTCCTACTTCGTGGAGCCCGACTTCGCCCGGCTCAGGCCGCTCGCCGGCCGGAGCGTCGGAGGGGAGCTCCTCGTCGAGGTGGACTCCGGGGACCGGCGCATCGTCCGCCACGACTCCGAGAAGACGGCCCGGCTCGTCGTCGGCCTGCTATAAATCCGTAACACGCCGCGCCTACAATTACCCCGCGGATGCGCCATGGCTGAAGAACCCGGCAAAAAGAAGGAGGGCAATCCTCCTCCGCCCCTGCCCGGTGGGCTCCTCAAGCTCCCCGGCCTGCCGCCCATCCCGGGGATCCCCGGCCTGCCTTCAGCCGGACAGCCGCCCAGGCCGTCCTTGCCCGGCGCGCCTCCTTCGCCCTCGCCCATGGGGCAGTTCCCGATGGGCATGGTGCAGCAGGCGATGCAGAACTACCCCGGCATGGGGGGGATGGGCGGCATGTCGCCGATGCAGATGCAGCCCATCATCATCCCCATCACCACCCAGCAGGCGCCGGCGCCCGCGCCGCCGCCCGCCGAGGCCCATGTCCCCGCGGGCCCTTCCCCGGCCGATCTCAAGATCGCGGAGCTCGAGAAGCGGCTCATGGAGGAGCGCGAAAGGGTGCTTCTGGCCACCCTCAAGCACAAGGAAGAGTCGGTCGTCGCCACCCGGGTGGAGAACTCCATCAAGGACATCCAGGACAAGCTCCGCCGGGACAAGCGCAGTGCGGAGTCCGAGGAGGCCCGCCTCAAGCTCGAAGTCCGCATCCAGGAGCTCGAAGGCCGGCTGGCCGCCGAACGGGAGACCTGGGTCGCGACCCTCAAGGGCCAGATGAAGACCAGCGAGGTCAAGGACAAGGAGATCGAGACCGAGCTGACGGCCAAGCTCCACGACCTGGAGCGGCGCTGGCTCGACGAGAAGGCCCGCTGGCAGGAGAGCCTGCGCGCCAAAGAGGACGAGCTCCGCTCGGCCCGCGCCGTCCTTGAGAAGCTCAAGGGCGTCGAGGTCGAGAACCAGAAGCTTTTGCAGGAGAAGAAGTTCGACCAGGAGCGCCTCCAGCAGCTCACCCAGGCCAACGCCGGGCTGCAGGCCCGGGCCGGCACGGACGATGAGCGCGACCGGGAGTTCTACCGGCTCCAGGCCGACCTGGACAAGACCCGGGAGCAGCTCCAGCTCGTCCATGAGCGAAGCGAACGGGAACTGGAGACCCAGCGCTCGGCGTTCCGCGAGCGCGAGGAGCGCCTGAGCTCCGACGTCGAGAAAGTCCAGGCCGAGCTCATGAGCGTCGCCGACCGCCTGCGGGCCGAGCACGAGACCGAGCTCAGGCGCCAGAAGACCGAGTACGAGGGCGACCTCAAGAAGGCCCGCTCCCAGCTCGAGGCCTCCGACGGCGCCATCCAAAGGATGCGGGCTGTTTGCACCGCTCTCGAGCGGCAGGCGGCCTCCCTGCGCGAGCAGGCCGAAGAGGGCAGGAAGCTCAAGGATGAGCTCCAGCGCGTCAATGAGCGCTATAAGGCCGAGTTCATGGTCCTCCAGCGCAAGTGGCAGGACCGCGAGGAGACCATCCGCGCCCAGGCCGCCGAGCAGTTCGCCAAGCAGCTCGATGCGGAGAAGGCCAAGCTCAAGCTCCGCGCCCAAGAGGAGATCCAAGCCCGCGTCCTGGAGATGCAGCAGCGCCTTCAGGACGGCATGGAGGCCGAACTCGCGACGCGCGAGCAGGCCTTCCGGACGAAGGTCGAGGCCGAGCTGTCGCAGCAGGTCCAGGTTCTGAAGAACGACGTGGCCAAGGTCGAGCGCCGGGCCGAGGACGCCCGTCGCAGGACTGAGCACGAGCTCGGCGAGCGTGGCCGGGCCGTCCAAGCCAAGGCCGAGGAGGTCCAGCGCCGTTCGACCCAGGATTCCGCCAAGGCCTTCGAGGTCCGCGACCAGGCGCTCCGGGAGGCGGCCCTCCTGCGCGAGGAGGCCGACGCCCTCAAGCAGCGGCTCCGCTCGGAGGAGGAGCGGAAGGCCGCCGCGGCCAAGGAGCGCGCCGACGAGAGAGCGGCTCGCGACAAGGAGAAGACCGCCATGCTGGAGCGCGTCCGGGCGCTCCAGGAGGCGCTCGAGTCAGCGAACGCGCGCCAGCAGGCCCTGGGCGACGGTCTGGAAAGAGCCGGCAAGCGGCAGGAAGCCCAGGAAATCCAGGCCCGGGCGCTCGCCGAGGAGATGGAGAGCCTCCGGGTGCACTATGCGGAGCTCGGGGCCGCTTCCCGCACCCTGAGAGAGGAGAAGGCCTGGCTCGAAGAGGAGCTCAAGTCGCAGAAAACCCGCGACGAGGAGGCCTTGGCCGCCCAGAAAGCCCGCCTGGAGGACTCCCTGCGGGCCGCGCAGGAAGAGACCCGGAAGCTCAAGCGCAGGATGGAGCTGGCTCAGAGCGAGATGGAAGGGCGCCTGCGTGCGATGGAGAGCGAACTGCGCAAGGCCCGCGGAGGCTAAGTTTCGTCGGGCGTTCGGAAGCGGTAGCCGAACCGCTCCACCGTCTCGACCCAGCGGCCCGCCCGCCGCCCCAGCGCCAGCCGCAGGCGGCTGACCCCCACGTCCACGGCCCTCGTGTTGGCCGAGGCGGACATCCCCCAGATGGTCTCCAGCAGATAGATCCGGTTCAGCACCCGGCCCGCCTTCCTCATCAGGATCTCGAGCAGCTCGAACTCCCGGGGGCGCAGGTCCACCCGGCTTCCCCGCACGCGGCACTCGTGCCGCGCGGGATCGAGCTCGACGGGGCCGATGATCATCGCCCCGCCCAGGCGTTCTTCCCGCTCGAAGCGCCGGCGAAGGACCGCGCGGATGCGCGCTCCGAGCTCCATGGGATCGCAGCTCTTCAGGACGTAGTCCTCGGCGCCCAGCTCGAAGGCGCTGGCCACCTCGGAATCCACCCTCTTTCCGCTGACGACGATGACGGGCAGCTGGGCTCCCGCCTCCGTCTGACGTGCCATGCCGAGCCAGGCCATGCCGTCCATGTCGGGCAGCTTCATGTCCAGGACCGCGAGATCGGCGTGGGATCCGGCGAGCAGGCGCGCGGCGCCCGTGCCGGTGGGCGATATATCGAGCAGATGCTCTCCATGGGCCGCGCAAGTCCGGAGCAGATCGCAGAACGCCGAATCATCGCTGATGGCCAGCAGGCGATATCCCATGGGGTTATAATGGTAGCATTAATTCTTGAATATTACAAGTATATTACATCGATAATAATAATAAAATATAAATATGATGTTTATATACAATAATAAATAAATTTTTATATTGTTTCTCATATGTTACATTGGTGAAATTTTTATGCATTACGATTCCGCTACTATTTAGGAATAAAGTCGCCGCAGACCCAGGAGGGTCCATGTACCGGATCTTGGCGGTGGAAGACGATACGATCATGCAGAAGACTTTGCGCGACATCATCCGGCCGGAGGGCTTCGAGTTCTTTCTCAGCCCCACGGGCAAGGAGGGCATCGACGCCGCGCTCAAGGACAAGCCCGACCTCATCCTCCTCGACATCCACCTTCCGGACATGAACGGCATGGACGTCTGCCGCGCCATCAAGACCGACGCCCGCACCAAGCATATCCCGGTGGTCATGCTGACCGGGCAGGCGTGGGAGGTCAACCAGCGCGTGCAGGGGCTCGAGTGCGGCGCCGAGGACTATCTGCTCAAGCCCATCAGCCCCCGGGTCCTCGTCTCGAGGATCCGGGCTATCTTAAGAGCGGCGACCAAGCCGACCTGAGGGACATGGTGAACAGGATAAAGACGATCGCCGTCCTGGCCGTCCTCCCGCTCGCGGGCCTCTGGGCCCCGGACGCTTTCGCGGGGCAGAAGATGATCGGCGCCGGAGAGTCCATCCCACGGACCTCGCTCAACGGCGGGGGGGGCGTATCGACCGGCGGCGGCGTCGTCCTGAGCAAGACCTTCAACGAGACCGGCATCTCCAGCTTCACGGGCTTCGGCTACAAGCTCGACGGCGGGCTCCTGAGCCTGGTCGCCCAGCCTGGCAGCGTCACGGCCATCACCGCCCTGAGCAAGTCCACCGGGACGCTCGAGCTGACCTGGACGGCCCCCGGTCTCGACGGGTTCCTGGGCGACGTGGCCGGAGGCACCTACCTCATCGATTCCTCCTCCGACCCTCTCCACGTCTTCGATCCGAGCGCCCCGCGCATCAGCCTGGCGACCACCGTGGTCGCGGGGAGCCGGCAGTCCTACACGATGACCGGGCTCCTCCCGAACACCACCTACTACTCCCGCATCTGGCTGGCGGACGCGCGGAAGGTGACCTCCGAGACCTCCGCGACGGGCGCCGACTCCACCTTGGCCAACATGCCCTCCCTCCCGGTCATCAGCGGCGTCTTCCCTACCAGCGTGACCATCGCCTGGACCCTGCCCGCCGGCGGAGCCTCGGGCTACAGCCTGGACGCCTCTTCGACGGCCTTCGGCTCCCTCTTCCCGGGCGGCACGGTCGTCTCCTCCGCTACGGACAGCGGGGTCACGGTCACCTTGAGCATCGAGGGGCTCACGCCCTACACGACGTATTTCTTCAAGCTGGGCAGTCTGAACTGGCAGAGAGAAACGAACTTCTACACTCTCCTTTCGACCCGCACCCTGCCGGGCGGCCCCGTCGCGATCTACAACCTCGCGCTCTCGCCGGACGCGAAGAACCGCAAGGTCCAGCTGAGCTGGACGAATCCGGTCTTCGCCAACCCCGCCGGAGTGCTGGTCCAGGTCAGCACGAGCCCCATCGTCTCGGGGGCGGTGAACGGGACGGCGTACGCGTCGGGGAGCGTGTTCGGCGACGGCTCGGTGGTGCGGGCAACGGGCCCCGCGTCCGCCTACCTCGAAACGGGCCTGACGCTGGACGCGACCCAGTACTTCTCCCTCTACAGCCGGGACACCTCGAACGTCTACTCCCTGGCCGTTTCCACCTACGTGGTCCTCGACCTGCCGCCGATGGCGCCCGCGGGCCTGGCCTCGACGCTGAGCCAGGACAGGACGCAGGTCACCCTGAACTGGAGCGCCGTGACGACGAAGAACGACGGCACGCCTTTCTCCGATCCCGCCTCGCCGAGCGCCTGGGACATCAGCCAGTACATCATCTACCGCGCGACCGGCATCGTCAGCCCGACCTGGGTCCAGGTGGGCACGGCCGCCCCGAGCGCGGTCAACTACACGGCCGTCCTCCCGAACCCCAACTTGACCTACTTCTACCGCGTCGTCTCGGCCGACGTGTTCGGGGCGGAGACCGACGCCGGCATGACCGTCTCAAGCCAGGGCGACATCCTCATCCTGGCCAACGACAACATCTGCACCCTGCGCATCCCGGCCGCGTCGGCGTCCATCCTCCAGGCCGGCGGCAACCCGACGGGGAAGGCGCTCATCGTGAAGGGGACGGAACGGCCCGAGGACGTCGGCGGCAAGACCTATAAGTCCGTCTCGTTCGCGGTCACGGACACGAACAACAACCCGGTGAGCGTCCAGTTCCCGGACCAGAGCCTCAGCGTTAACCTGAGGTACAACACCGTCAACGGCCAGCCCGTCGCCGCGGGCGCCCTCGCCGCCCCGGCGGCGCAAGCCGAAATCTACAAGGTCGTCGGCGCCGACGGCAAGGTGTCGTATACCGACAAGGAACCGCAGCCCAACAGCGGCAAGACCGAGAAGCTGAAGGTTCAAACCTATAGCGGCACTCCGGCGGTCTCCGCGTATAGCGGCTCGGTCAAGAAAGTGACCATCCTCTCCGCCCAATGGTGCGGCGTCTGCACCCGCGCCAAGGCCTACATGAAAGACCACAAAATTGCCTTCGAGGAATGGGACATCGACAAATCCGAATACGCCCGCAGCAAAATGAACGAACTCGGCGCCAAGGGCGTGCCGGTGATTCTGGTCGGCAAGCAGAAAATGGTCGGATTCTCGGCGGAAACGTTGGAAGAGATGATCAAGAATGCGGGGACGCTCTGATGGCTGGCACGAGGGACGCCCCCTACAAATAGGCTGCGGTGCCGGGACCTTCGACGGGTTTCCCCTTCTGCACCGCCTCGCCTGGCCGGAAAAGCCGGGGGAAGTCGGCGAGCACTGTTTGAGCGC
>DMEZ01000063.1:0-229 GCA_003450735.1 Elusimicrobiota bacterium
AGCCCGCGACGAATCCGAAGTTTAGCGACAAGAAATGCACATTCCTATTCTGGGGGTGCAAGGAATCGGATGTCGAGCACATGAAGGTCGAGGGGAAGAGCTACAATTATGGCGCCGGTCCCGGAGACGATGGAACTCAAAACGAGCTCTGGCCGATGATTGCTGAGAAAGCCTATGCACAGCACAAAGGTTCTTACAAGAAAATCGAGGGAGGACACGGTGCTGACGC
>DMEZ01000063.1:409-23158 GCA_003450735.1 Elusimicrobiota bacterium
AAAGAAGGATCATGCATACTATGTCATCGGGGTTGATGATACTGCGGGGAAAGTCATTTTGGGCGATCCGAGCGACCGCGGCAAGGCCGTCTCTATCCCAATGGAGGATTTCCAGGCCGATTTCGACGATGTCGCATATAACCCTCTCCAATGAGACTGCAATGAGAACCATCCAGCTTCTTTTCTTTGCGGCCGGAATCCTCTGCCTGGGTTGTGCTATGGGGGAGCGAGTGCCTGGCATGCGTAGAGGCGACGACCCGGAGGCTTTTTATCGACGCGAGTTGCTCTTGGTGAAGAGCAACCAGGGAAAGGTCTTCTGGGACAGAGGTCTGTACGCCTCTTATTACTGGGTCAAGAAATCAGAGTATACCGATGAACGCGGTTTGAAGAAGCGCGGCTTGATTGCCGGTCTTGTGCTCATGCGCGACCGCAGGGGAGATTCTCGCGAATCCAAACTCTTCACCGTCCACGTCGGTCAGAGCATCGCCTGGGAGGGCTACACCCTTCTCGTCGAGGAAATCAAAACATGGCCGAAGCCGCAATGGGTCAGAATTAGGATCAGGCGCATCGAACCAGCCGAAGCTGCCCCCGAAGTCCCCGCAGGCAACTCTCAGCCCCAGGCCCCCGCGAAAGAATAGTCTCTTCCGCATGACACAGTTATCGCTATCCGGAGACGAAGGACTCCAAAGCCTCCCAGCCGCACCCGTGACCTTCCAGGCGAACAAGGAGTTCCGGCCGCGCCCCGCTTGTGGGAAGCTCTAGATTCGCCTTAACAGGGGTAGGCCCTTGGGCCTAGGCCGGCCTGGGCCCTTGGACACCTGAAAACAAAGAACCAGGGGCCCATAATCTTTGCAGGTGCTGAGCAAGAACCTGAAGCGTGTCGCGGGGGTGAGCCTGGGGATCCTCTTCTCCCCGGCTCTTTCTTTTGCCGCCGCGCTCTCCCTCGAGACCCTGGCCGCCGACCCGCGGGCCCTCCTGCTCGACCTGCGCAAGGTTTCCGCCGAGCAGGCCCCGGTCTCCGCGAAGCCCGTCGCCTCCCGCATCGCCCTCAACAAGGAGTACATCCACCTCCTGGACGGCGACACCATCTTCTACGGCCCCAAGCGCGGCAAGAAGCGCAACCTCCGCATCCTGGGCATCGACACCCCCGAGGTCCGCCATTACCCGGCCGGGAAGTTCGAGGACCAGGAGTACGGGCAGAAGGTCAAGGCCTACGTCCGCGGCGTCATCAGCCGGGCCGACAAGGTCGAGGCCCTGCTCTGCGGCGAGGACATCTATCAGCGCACGCTCGCCCACGTCTACGTGGACGGCCAGCTCCTCTCCGTGAAGGTGCTCAAGCGGGGCTACGCCTACGAGACGGTCTCCCATTACGGCGACAACGGCCTCCCCGAGCTCGCCCAGGAGATCCTCGACGCGGCCGCGGCCGGGCCGAAGCCGCTCTTCGAGAACCCCTACCTCTGGCGCAAGCGGATGTGGTCGAAGGAGAAGGAACAGGCCGAGCTCGAGAAGGACCAGGCCGCCCCGCGCATCCTGGTCGACAAGTCCCAGATGTTCTTCCAGGACGGAGACACGGTCTACTTCGGGAAGGAGGAGGTCCGCATCCTCGGCGTGGACACCCCCGAGATCGCCCACCCCGACCACGACAAGCCCGAAGGCCAGGAGTACGGCCCCGAGGCCGCGGAGTTCACCAAGCAGGCCCTCCTCAACGCGAAGAAGGTGGAGTACGTGCTCGGCCCGGGCAGCACCTACGGCCGCGCCCTCGCGCACGTGTTCGTGGACGGCGAGCTGCTCTCCCTGCGCCTCATCAAGGCCCGCCTCGCCTACGAGACGGTGTCCCGCTTCGGGGCCACCGGCCACCCGGGCTTCGCCCGCCAGCTATTGGACGCCTTCCGCTCCGTCGAGAAGCCGCCGTTCCAGAATCCCCAGTACTGGCGCTGGGAGCACTGGGGACAGCCGAAGCCCGAACTCGTCGAACTCCCCGAGATCAGGAGCCTGATCGCCGAATGAACGCCCTGCTCCTCTTCGCCTTCCTGTCCATCCCGGTTTGCGCCCAGTCCCCGCTCGAAGAGACCTTGCTGGACCTGAAGGCCGCAGACACCGCCCCCGCCCTCGGCGAGAGCCGGGCCGTGAAGCCCCTCATCCTGGCCATCGACGGCATCGCCGCGGTCAAGATCGGGTCGGGCCTCGACTGGGCCACGATCAAGCGCCTCTGGGAGAAGCTCTTCCCGAACATCCCGCTCGATGAGAAGGCCGTGCAGAAGACCCTGCTCGAGCTCCGCGGGGAGCCCCCGGCGCGCCAGGCGGACGGCTACATGGAGCGCGACGTCCGCGCCATCCTGGAGCGCTTCGGCGTCGAGGCCGAGGTCGAGCCCATCCTGTGGAACCGGGACCCCGACGACTCCCCGGCGGCCCTCAAGCGCGTCAAGGCGCGGCTGCTCCGGGCCCGGGGCGAACGGCGCCCCCTCTACATCGTCGCGCACAGCTGGGGCTCCCTGCTGGCCTACAACGCCCTCCTCGAACTGGAGCGGGAGGGGACGGTCGTGGACGTGGTGAAGTTCGTGAGCATGGGCTCGCCCATCCAGCCCAAGACCCCGTGGGTGAGGGTCGTCGTCCACTACAAGATGTGGAAGGAGGGCCTGGCCAAGGCCACGGTCAAGCCCAAGGGCGTAAGCCGCTGGCTCAACTTCTACGCCGAGCGGGACCTCTTCTCGAGCGTCATCCCCGTCGCGAGCCGCAACCTCCGGGTGGACAACCACGCCGACTCCGTCCAGACCAGACTGGAGAAGCTCGCCGCCGCAGGAAAAGAAGAAGCCAAGAAGGACCTCCGCAGCCTCAACCGCCTCATGGACTGGCACGAAGCCTATCACCTGGGCTACTCCGCGGTGCTCAATTCCCTCGGGAAGACCTGGGAGCTCGACGTGCCCGCCGAGTACCGACGCTCCATCCTCCCTTAAAGCCGCGTTAAAAACAGCAGGGCCTGGGGCTCTGGTCCCTTGACGGGATTTCCGTTCCGGCGCCATAACAGGATATGAAGATCCCGCTCGCGCTCCTGGCCGCCGCCCTCCTCCCCGCTCAAGCCTTCGCCGCCGCGGCCGCCGGCGGAGCGGGCGCCGCTCCGACGGCGGACAAGACGAAGGAGCTCCCCAAGCCCGAGATCGAGAAGAAGCAGGACACGCTCAAGAACGCCAAGCGCTTCGACGCCTTCCGGGAGGCGATCGGCAAGAAGGCGGACGACCTCAAGAAGAAGATCGACGACTCCAAGACCGAGGGCGAGTTCGAAGCGGTGGGGCGCGAGTTCGAAGCGGAGAAGACCAAGGAATTCAGGAACCACGAACCGAGCGCGCCGAAAGCGGCCGGAGAGACGGACGCGAGCCGGGACGCTTTCTACAAGGCCGGGGGCGAGAAGATGGGCCGCGCCCCCGACAGCCTTCCCAGGAACTTCGAGCGCGACGCGCTGGCCTTGAAATCCAACAGCTTCGACAACATGCCCGGCGGGAAGCGCACGCTGAGCGGCATGGCGACGCCCCTCTCCGACCAGGTCCTCGGCCGGTCCCAGCCGATCCGGGACCTCAAGGCCGACGCCGCCCTGAGAGGCGGGCCGCTGAACCAGACGACGGCGGCGTCGGCGCAGGCGTCGTCGGTGGGGAAGGGGTCCTCCATGGCGGAGGTGGCCAAGACGCAGGGCGAGCTCAACGCCTACCGCTCGAAGGTCGGCCTGCGCCAGCTCGCGCAGGACGGCCTCTACGGCCCGAAGACCACGCAGGCGGTCAAGGACGTCCAGGAGAAGTTCGGTTTGGCGCAGACCGGGAGGTACGACGCCCAGACCCGGGAGACCCTGGCCCGGCGCCTCTCGCCGGATGCGGCGGCCATGGACGCGCTCAAGCCGGGCTCCCACGGGCCGGAGGTCCGGGAGCTGCAGAAGGACCTCGCCGCGCGCGGCCTGAACGTCAGCCGCGACGGCATCTACGGCGCCAAGACGCGCGGCGCCCTGGCGGAGTTCCAACGGCGCAGCGGGCTCGAGCCCACCGGCTTCATGGACGCCAAGACCCGGGCCGCCCTCGACGCCCCGCCCAAGGGCTTCGTCGCGAAGAGCGTCGACCAGGTCGGCAAGAAGGCCGGCGACCTCTTCGGCCTCGGGCCTGGGGGCAAGAACGACCTGGTCAAAGAGACCGCCATCTCCAAGGGCCTCCCCTACAATGGAAGCCTCGCCAACGGCGAGAAGCTCCCTCTCAAGGGGGAGGGCTACAAGAGCGTCGGCAACCTCAGCAGCAAGTACGGGACCGACCGCCTGGTCAACGGCGTCAAGCTCATGGGCACCGCGGCGGAGAACCAGGGCCGGCCCGACCTCCTGGTCGGCGACCTCTCCGACTCGAACGGCGGCCAGTTGGGGCGCCACGGCTCCCACCAGAACGGCAAGGACGTGGACATCAAGGTCCACGGCGGGGTGAACAACTTCAGCGCCAAGCAGAACTGGCAGCTCGTCGAATCCGCGATCAACAACCCCCAATTCAAGGTCCAGTACATCTTCACCAGCGCGGAGAACAAGGCGGCCGTCCTGGCCGTGGCCCGCCAGGAGCTGGGCGGCACCAACAGCTCGACCTACCTCCGGGCCAAAGACGCCCTGAAGGTCTGGCCCGACCACGAGGACCACTGGCACATCCGCATCTATTGAGCGCGGGTCAAAGAAGCCATGGGATTTCACAGCATGAGGATCATGATCGGGCTCCTGGCCGCCATCCTCCTGCCCGCCCAAGTCTTCGCCGCCGCGGCCGGCGGCGCCGGCGGCGCGGGCGGCGGCGCGCAGACGGGAGACAAGACGAAGGAGCTGCCCAGGCCCGAGATCGAGAAGAAGCAGGACACGCTCAAGAATGAGAAGCGCTTCGACGCCTATCGGGACGTGATCGGCAAGAAGGCGGACGACCTCAAGAAGAAGATCGACGACTCCAAGACCGAGGGCGAGTTCGAAGCGGTGGGGCGCGAGTTCGAATCGGAGAAGACGAAGGAGTTCAGGAACCGCGAGCCGAGCGCGCCGAAATCGGCCGGAGAGACGGACGCGAGCCGGGACGCCTTCTACAAGGCCGGGGCCGAGAAGATGGGCCGCGCCCCCGAGAGCCTTCCGCGGAGCTTCGAGCGCGACGCGCTGGCCTTGAAATCCGGCAGCTTCGACAACATGCCCGGCGGCAGGCGCTCGCTGAACGGCTCGGCGACGCCCCTCTCCGACCAGGTCCTCGGCCGGTCCCAGCCGATCCGGGACCTCAAGACCGACGCCGCCTTGAGAGGCGGGCCGCTGGATCAGACGACGGCGTCGGCCGCGCAGGCGCCCTCGGTCGGGAAGGGCTCCTCCATGGCGGACGTGGCCAAGACGCAGGGCGAGCTCAACGCCTACCGCTCGAGGGTGGGCCTGCGCCAGCTCGCGCAGGACGGCCTCTACGGCCCGAAGACCACGCAGGCGGTCAAGGACGTGCAGGAGAAGTTCGGCCTGGCGCAGACCGGGAGGTACGACGCCCAGACCCGGGAGACCCTGGCCCGGCGCCTCTCGCCGGATGCGGTGGCCATGGATTCGCTCAAGCCGGGCTCCCACGGCCCGGAGGTCCGGGAGCTGCAGAAGGACCTCGCCGCGCGCGGCCTGAACGTCAGCCGCGACGGGATCTACGGCGCCAAGACGCGCGGCGCCCTGGCGGAGTTCCAGAAGAGCCGCGGGCTCGAGCCCACCGGCTTGATGGACGCCAAGACCCGGACCGCCCTCGACGCGGCGCCCAAGGGCATCATCGGGCGGAGCGTCGACCAGGTCAGCAAGAAGGCCGGCGACCTCTTCGGCCTGGGGCCCGGGGGCAAGAATCACCTCGTCAAAGAGACCGCCATCTCCAAAGGCCTCCCCTACAATGGAAGCCTCTCCAACGCCTCGAAGCTTCCTACCACGGGAGATGGCTACACGTACAAAAAGGACCTGAACCTCAATACCAAATACGGGACCGCCCGCCTGGTCAACGGGGTCAAGCTCATGGCCACCGAGGCGAAGAATCAAGGCCGGCCAACCCTTGTGGTCGGCGACCTCTCCAACGTGAATGGAGGCGGGTTCGGGCCCGACGGCCACGGCTCCCACCAGAACGGCAAGGACGTGGACGTCTATGTCCACGACGCGGCGGGGAAATATTTCACCTCCCAGCAGAAGTGGCGCCTTGTCGAATCCGCGATCAACAACCCCCAGCCCGGGTTCAAGGTCGAGTACATCTTCAGCAGCAGGGAGAACACGGCTGCCGTCCTGGAAGTGGCCAGACAGGAGCTGGGCGGCACCAACAGCTCGACTTATATCCGGGCCAAGAAGGCGCTGTATTACGAGCCCAACCACGACGACCATTTCCACATCCGGATCTACTAGTTAAAGCGGCGGTAAAGACCCGGCGCGAAGGCGTCGAAGTCCCTTGACGGCGAATCCGCCGAAGCGCTATAAAATATCGTGGCCATTCTGATCGCGCTCCTGAGCGCAACCCTACTCTCGCCCGCGCGGGCCCAGGACGCCCCGGCCGCGGCCGGCACGCAGTCGGCGGACAAGCAGAAGGAGCTCCCCAAGCCTGAGATCGAGAAGAAGCAGGACACGATCAAGAAGGACAAGCGCTTCGAGGCCTATCAGAAGGCGGTCGGCAAGAAGGCGGACGACCTCAAGAAAAAGATCGACCAGTGCAAGACCGAGGCCTGCTTCGAGGAGGCGGGGCGCCAGCTGGAGACGCAGAAGCGCTCGGACTTCCGGAGCGCCGAGCCGAGCGCGCCGAAGTCGGCCGGGGAGACGGACGCGAGCCGGGACGCCTTCTACCAGGCCGGGGCCGAGAAGATGGGCCGGGCCCCCGACGCCGCCCCCGCGAGCCTCGAGCGCGACGCGCTGGCTTTGAAGAACGGGAGCTTCGACAACGCGCCCGCCGGCGCCAAGCGCCCTCTCGGCGGCGGCTCGATGACGCCCCTCTCCGACAAAGTGCTCGACAAATCCCAGCCGATCCGGGACCTCAAGAGCGGCGCCGCCGCGGTGGGAGGCAAGCCGCTCGAGCAGACGGCCGCGTCGGCCTCCCAGCCGGCGGCGATCGGGAAGGACTCGTCCAAGGCGGACGTATCCAAAACGCAGGGCGAGCTCAACGCCTACCGCTCGAAAGTGGGTTTGCGCAAGCTCGCGCAGGACGGCCTCTACGGCCCCAAGACCACGCAGGCGGTCAAGGACGTCCAGGAGAAGTTCGGTCTGGCGAAGACCGGGCAGTACGACGCCCAGACCAAGGATACGCTGGCCCGCCGCCTCTCGCCATCGGCCACGGACACGGATTCGCTCAAGCCCGGCTCCCACGGCCCGGAGGTGCGCGAGCTCCAGCGCGACCTCACGAAGCACGGCCTCAAGACGAACATGGACGGGGTGTACGGCGCGCAGACGCGCAAGTCTCTCGCGGAGTTCCAGCGCAGGAACGGGCTCGAGGGCACCGGCTTCATGGACGAGAAGACCCGCGCCGCGCTGGACGCCAAGCCGAAGGGCGCGCTGGCCAAATTATTCGACGAAGCCTTGGGCGGGAAGGCGGAGGCCGCGGAGCTCAACTCCACGGGAGTCGTCAAGGAGACGGCCCTATCGAAGGGCACGCCCAACAACGGCAGCCTCAAGAACGCGTCGCATCTACCCGACGAGGGCCCAGGCTTCGATGCCTACCGGAGCGACAAGGCCCGCTACGGCACCAGCAAGCTGGTCAACGGCGTCAAGCTCATGGGAGAGGACGCGCTGAAGGATGGCCGGCCGCCGCTCCAGGTCGGGGACATGTCCCTCAAGAGCGGGGGGGACATCGGAGGGCACGCCTCGCACGAGAACGGCAAGGACGTGGACCTCAAGGTCTACGGAGGGGCCAACGCCTTCAACGCCAAGCAGAACTGGCAGCTCGTCGAGTCCGCCATCAACAACCCGCAGTTCAAGACCCAGTACATCTTCACGAGCGCCGAGAACCGCGCGGCCCTCCTGTCCGTAGCGCGCCAGGAGCTCGGCGGCACGAACAGCTCGACCTACATCCGGGCCAAGAACGCCTTGGTGGTGTGGCCCAACCACGAGGACCACTTCCACATCCGGATCTACTGACCAGGGCCGGCTTGTTTTCGCTATAATCGGCCGATGACCACGCCCGCCCCGCAGCTGCCCACCGCCGCCCCCGCGAGCCCGGATTCCATCGAGGCGACCGGCGTCTCGTTCGCCTTCCTCCAGGAGCTCGGACTCAAGTGCATCTACCAGCTCGGCGAGGTCAGCGGCCAGCAGGTGGCCGACTACCTGCGCCTGCCCTTCTTCAACATCGTGGAAAAGGTCCTCAAGAGCTACGTCGACGACAAGTACTGCGAGGTCCTCCAGGGCACCTCCTACGTCTCCTCGACCTGGAAGTACGTGCTCACCGTGGACGGCCGCCGCAAGGCCCTCGAGGTCATCGCCCGCTGCGCCTACACGGGCCCCTGCCCCGTCTCGCTCGCCTACTACGCGAGCCTGGCCAAGCACCAGTCGCCCAACCTCAAGGACATCCACCGCCCCGAGGTCGCCGAGGCCCTCTCCGACCTCGTGACCGACCCGGGGCTCTGCGAGAAGCTCGGCCCCGCGGTGAACTCCTGCCGCTCCATCTTCCTGTACGGCCCGCCCGGCAACGGCAAGACCTCGGTGGGCGAGCGCATCCGCCGCATGTTCACCGGCAGCATCTGGGTGCCCTACGCCCTCGAGGCGGACAACGAGGTCATCCGCGTCTTTGACCCCTCCATCCACACGAAGGTGGCCCTGAGCGAGGCCCAGGCCGCCCAGCTCGGCGCCCCCGACCGGCGCTGGGAGCTCGTCGAGCGCCCCCTCGTCATCGTCGGCGGCGAGCTGACCCTCGCGGGGCTCGAGCTCTCCTACGACGCCAACTCCAAGTGCTACACCGCGCCCTTCCAAGTGAAGGCGAACGGCGGCATCCTGCTCATCGACGACTTCGGCCGCCAGCGCATGGAGCCCCGGGAGCTGCTCAACCGCTGGATCGTGCCGCTCGAGAAGCGCGAGGACTACCTCTCCCTGCGCACGGGCAAGCAGCTGGTCATCCCCTTCGAGCTCCTGGTGGTCTTCGCCACCAACATCGAGCCGAAGGACCTCGTCGACGAGGCTTTCCTGCGGCGCATCCGCTACAAGATCAAGCTCTCCGATCCCTCGGCCGACGAGTTCCGCGAGGTGTTCAAGCGCTGCTGCGCGGCCAACCGCGTGGCCTACGACGACGACGCCGTCACCCACCTCATCCAGAAGCACTACGTCGAAGCCAAGCGCCTCATGCGCTCCTGCCACCCGCGCGACCTCGTCGACCAGATCACCGACCGGGCGAAGTTCCTCGGGGCGCCTCCCGCCCTGACCCAGGAGAGCGTGGACGGCGCCTGCGAGACGTACTTCGTGGAGTTCTAGCGGAGCCTACTGGCCGCAGGACTTGCAGCTCTTCGAGCTGTTCGCGTAGAGCCCGCACAGACCGCCCGCGCAGGCCCCGACGAGCGCGCCCAGGGGCCCCAGCAGGGCGAAGCCGATGAGGCCGAGCCCGGCGGCGCCGAGGCCGGGGACGAGCGGATTGCCCGCTTTGTTGGACGAGGCCCCCTTCTCGGCGGCCTGCGCCTGCGGCTGAGGCACGCTCTTGCTGGCGAGGCCTTTCTGGGACACCGGGCCCGTCTGCGCCGCGGCGAGGTCCGCCTTGCCGCAGCCGGCGCAGCCGCCGGCCGAGACGGCGTCCACCAGCTTCCCGTCGGCGGCCTCCCCGCCGAAGGGCGTCGAGGCGGAAGCCAGCATCGAATCCATCGAGTCCGACCCCGCGGCCGCCTTCGAGAGCCTCTCGGCGTTCTCGAGCGAGCCCAGGACGCTCTTCGAGGCGGGCGCCTTCCCATCGCGGCGGACGGGCGCCGCCTCGGCGCCCTGGAGCGCCGGAGAGGCCCGCTCGTTCTTCGCCAGCACGGTCGGCTTCGCCTCGCGCAGTTTGGCGATGTCGGGCGCGCGCAGGTACTGGTAGAGGTTCTCGTTGATGCCTCCGCGCGCGGTCGCCACGAGCTCCAAGGCCTTCTTACGGCCCTCCGGGTCCCCCTTGGCCATCTTGCGGTTCGCCTGGCCGATCCATTTCGTGAACACCCCGACCTTGAAGCCGGACTCGTCGTTGCGGCGCATCTGCTCGAGCAGGGCCCGCTCGTCGGCCGCCACCATGCCCTCCACCGTCTTGGCGGCGAGGTCGGTCCGGGGCTTGCGGGCCGAATACGCGTCCGCCCAGCCGACGACCTCCTTGCGCCAGCGGCCCACGAGCTCCCGGCGGGCGGCGCGGTCGGCGGGCGCGGTCCTGGCGGCTTCCTCGCGGAAGGCGGCGTCCTTGGCGGAGTCGGTCAGGACGGCCCGGAGCATCCCGAGTTCGCCGCCGCTGAGCCCGTACTCCTTCTCCCCGAACTTCACGAGCTTCGAGCGCGTGTCGGCCAGGAACTTCCGCTTCTCGTCGGAGTCGCGGAAGTCGGTCCGCGCGCCGCGCTGGCGCAAGGCCTTCAGGCGGGCGGCGTCGGAGGCGTAGGCGTCGAAGAGCCAGCGCTCCGGCGCGTTCAAGTCGGCGAGGACCGCGGTCACGACCGGGTCCGTGGCGGGGGAGGCCGGCGCGGCGAGGAGCACGAGCAGAAGCACGGTCAAAGCCCTCATGCCGATAGGATAGCCCGCGGCCGAAGTCCGCCTGGAGGGACCAAAGGCCCAGCCTTCCGGCTGGGCCCTCGGTTTTACTTGCCCTTTAACGACCTACTTGGGCGGATTGTTGTTGAGGTGCGTGACGGCTCCCATGAGGGCGAACCCGATCATCGCGCCGACCACCGCTCCGATGGGGCCGCCGAAGATGAAGCCGAGGATGCCGAAGCCCGCAGCGCCGAAGGCGCCGCCGATGGCGTCCTTCTTGAGGTTGGCCATCAGCTCCTTCTTCTTCTCGTCCTCGGCCTGCTTGGCCAGATCCCGGCTCGCGGGGCCCGCGCCCGGCTCGTTGATGGTGAGCCCGCGTCCAGGGATGGGGCGGTTGCGCTCCGCGGCCCGGCGCTGTTCGCCGCAGTAGTTGTTGAGCTCCTGGAGGGGGGAGGGCTTCCCGCCCGCCGCCACCGTCGTCGCCTGCTTGCGGCCCGAGTTGTCGAACTCGACGGTCTCGCCCGGCCCCTGGGAGAGCTGGTCGGCGACCTTGCCCTGGTCCATCGCGCCCGTCGCGGTCGGGCGCTGCTCCGTCTCGGCGGGCTGGTAGCGGCAATAGAAATCCCTCAGCTTGTCCTTGCCGAGCCCCTTGCCGAGCAGGCAGTCCTTCTCCTGCTTGCCCAGCTTCGCGGAGTCGACCGAACCGGTGAGGACCATCTGCGCCTTCCCGGCGGCGCCGGTGCCCCACGCCTTCAGGAGGGACTCCTTCTTGGCGGGGTCCTTCTGGAGGTCGGCGGGCAGGGTCTTGGGCCCGAGGCACTGGTAGACCGCGTAGTCGGCGGGGTCGGCGAAGAGCTTGGCGGCCTGGCGCTCCGCGCACTTGGACGCGAGCTGGGTCTTCGGGCCGATATCCGGGCCCTTGGGCTCGTTGGCGCAGTAGAAGTCCAGGAGGGCGTCGTTCTTGTCGGCGTCCTTGACGCACTTCATCGCGCGCTCCTCGTCCTTCTTGTCCTTGAAGGCGTAGCCGAGCTTGTCCTTGGCGGTCTTGTCGAGCGAGAGCTTGGCCGCCGTGACCGCGGCTGCGAAGGACTCCTTGATCTTCGCCTCCGAGCCCAGGAAGGAGGCCTTGGACGGATCGAGGCACTGGAGGACCGCCCGGGCCATCGGGTCCGGGAAGGCCGCCTCGAAGCGCTTGTCGCCGCACTGGGCCTGGAGCTTCTTCAAGTCGTCGCTGGGCGTCCCCTCGGTCTTGGGCTCGAAGCGGCAGTAGTAGGCCTTGAGCTCGTCGGCGCTCAGCTTGCCGCACTCGCCGGCCTCGGGCTTGCCCGTCGGGGCGAGCAGCTTCTTCTGGACGGCGAGCGCCGTGTCCGAGCGCAGCTTCACGCTGTCAAGGACGCCTTCGAAGACCGCCGTCCCCGAAAAGCAGCGGACCATCGCCCGCTCCTTCTCGTCGGGGAAAGCCTTGGCGAGCGCGTCCGGCTTGGCCGGCGGAGCGACCTTCGTCTTGCCGTACTCGTTGAGCTCCACCTTCAGCCGGTTGCGCCATTCGACGACGAACTCCTTGGCCGCCTTGGCCGCGGCGTCGTTCTTCGTCGAACCGATGCTCATCTTGTGCTTGGCGTACTCGGCGCCGAACTTCCCGAACCTGTCCGGGCGGGCCTTCTCGAACCTCTTGAGCGACTCCAGCTCGTCGGCGCTGAAGGTCTTCACGAGGTTCCGCTTGTTCATGGCGAGGGCGAGGGCCATGGCGTTCTTGCGCATCCCCTCCTTCCACTTCACGGCGAACTGCGAACCCGGAGCCGCGTCGCCGGCCTTCCACTTGGCCGCGACGGGGGCGAGCTCGTCCTCGAAGATCTTGTAGCCCGCGGCGTCGAGGCGGCCGAGCATGTACTCATCCTCGAAAGCGAACTGCGCCCAGAAGTCCTTGAGCTGGGCGTCCTTCTTCAGGGCCTCGAGCCTGGCCGAGACCGCCGTCGAGGCGTCCGCCGAGGGCGCGCCGGCGGCGAACGCCGGGCCGGCCGACTGGAAGACCAGCGCTCCCGAGAGGGCGAGGCTCAAGGACTTCGAGAAGAGGTCTATCATCAGTGCACCCTCGCGTGAGGCCTAGTTGTTGTTGAGGTGGATGACGGCTCCCATCACGGCGAAACCGATGAGCGCTCCGATGAGCGCGCCGACGGGCCCGCCGAAGAGGAACCCCAGGATGCCGAACCCGACGGCGCCGTAGGCGCCGCCGATGGCGTCCTTCTTGAGGTTCTTCATCAGCTCGTCGTCCTTCGGCTTCTGCTCTTCCTTGGTGGTGTCCCTCACGGCGGAGCCGGGGACCGGCTCGGGCTTGACGGCGGGGCTCAGCGTCGCGGCCGGGCGGCGCGGGGTCGTCTGGGCCGCCGCCTTCTTGGTCGGAGAGATGACGACGGCGCCCTTGTCCTGGCCGCCCTCGAGGACGGTCTGCATCCCCTGGGAGACCCCTTCGGAGGTGTTGGCGCCCATCACGTCCTGCGCCTTGCTCTCCACCTCGGCGAGGCGGCCGGGAACGGCCGTCTTGGAGTCCGCGGCGTGAGCCGCGGCGGAGAGGAGCGCTAAGACGAGGAGCCCGTTGCCGATGTTCATCCGATCCACCTTCCCATGGGGATATTATATACGACCCACGCTATTATGGAACGCACGGGTCGAAGAGAGTAGGCGCTAAATGCCTAGGCCCAGGTAGGACCAAGGGCCTATCCGCGCAGGAAGAGCGCGGCGATCTCGACGTGGGAGGTCTGGGGGAACATGTCCACGGGCTTCAGCCGGGCCAGCTTCCAGCCGGACTTGGCCAGCCGGCTCGCGTCGCGAGCGAAGGTCGCGGGGTTGCAGGACACGTACGCGAGCCGGGCCAGGGCCGGGTCCCGCAAGGCCTTGAGCACGGGGATGGAACAGCCCGCCCGGGGCGGGTCGAGGACCACGCAGGCCGTGCCGGCGGCCGTCGGCCCCAGGGCGGCCCTCAGCGTCCCCAGGGCGGTCTCCACCCGGCCCGCGGCGAAGCGCGCGTTCTGCACGCCGTTGAGCGCCGCGTTGCGGCGAGCATCCTCCACCGCGCGCCGGTTCTCCTCGATGCCGAGCACCTCGTCGGCCCGGGAGGCCAGCCACAGGGCGATGGAGCCGACCCCGCAGTAGAGGTCCACGGCGAGCGCGGGGCGCCAGCCGTCGCCGAAGAGCATCTCCGAGACGAGCCCGTAGAGGGCCTCCGACGCGGGCGTGTTCACCTGCAGGAAGGCCTCGGGGCCCGCCCGCAAACGCAGACTCCCGACCCGCTCCTCGAGCTCCGTCTCGCCCCAGACGGGCTCCCACTCCCGGCCGAGCACCACCGACGTGCGGTGCGGCTGGATGTTGCGCAGCACGCCGCAGACCTCGGGGACGGCGGCGCGCAAGGCCGCGACGAACTGGTCCCGCTTCGGGAACGAGGGGTCGAGGGTGACGAGCGCCGCGAGCGCGCGTCCCTCCTCGCTGGTGCGCACGAAAAGGTGCCTGAGCCAGCCCGAGTGGGAGGAGACGTCGTAGGGCTCCCAGCCGAGCTCCCCGCACAGGCGCTTCACCTCGAGCACGACGCGGACCGAGAGCTCGGGCTGGACGAGGCAGTCCTGGAAGTCGGCGATGCGGTGGGAGCCCGGAGCGTAGAACCCCGCGACCGGCCGGCCGGCCGCGCGCCCGAAGGGGACGAGGACCTTGTTGCGGTAGCGGGTCGGGCGCGGAGAGGGGAGGGTCTCCTCCACGGGAACGTCCTGGATTCGGCCGATGCGCCGCAGGCAATCCTCGACGATGGAGCGCTTGGCCGCGAGCTGGCCGGCGAGGCTCAGGTGCTGCCAGCCGCAGCCGCCGCAGGTCTCCCGGCCGGAGCGCCCGGCGGCCGCGTGCAGGGGGCAGGAGGGCTCGACGCGGTCGGGGCCGGGCTCGAGGACTTCCTCCGCCCGGGCGAGAGCGTAGCCCTTCTGGACGCTCTCGACGACGACCCGGAGGCGGTCGCCCGGCGCCGCGCAGGGCACGAACACCACCCGCCCCGAGCCCTCGGCCCGGGCCAGGCCCTGCCCCTCGGGCGCCATCCGCTCGACGCGCACCTCGATCGTTCCGCCGGGCTCGCTCACGGGGCGGATTGTATCAATTTGATAGAATCGGCTGCTGTGAGGAGATCCTTCGCCGTCCTGGCGGCCGCCGCGGCGCTCGGCTGCGTCGACCTCGAGCCCGGAGCCCTGCCCCAGCGCACGGGAGCCATCACCCGGGCGTCCTTCGGCGGCCTCGACCCGGGCGCCAAAATCCAAACGAGCCTCCACTTCGAGGTCCGCGCCTACGGGGCGGACCGGGCCCAGGCCGTCTCGGAGATGGCCGAGCGCTCCTACCAGCGCATCATGCAGGACACGGGGCTGTATTCCTTCATGCCCCGGGAGCCCTACCCCATCGTCCTCTACGCCGGCAAGGAGGAGTTCCTCAGGAAGACCGGGATGCCGGAGTGGTCGGCCGGCGCGGCGGTGGGCAACTCCATCTACTCCTACGAGAGCCGGGGCCTGCCCGGCGTGCTGGCCCACGAGATGACCCACCTGGTCTTCAACGAGTACATGGGCCGCTCGACGACGGAACACCGCTGGATCAACGAAGGCCTGGCCGTCTACGAGGAATACCAGGCCCTCCAGCTCCCCCTGCCGTCCCTGCCCTCCGGCCGCAAGCCCCTCCCGTTCGCCCAGATGGTCAACACGGCGCCGCTCGGAGAGGAGCGCTCCGTCGTGGACCTCTGGTACGCGCAGGCCCTGAGCGTCGTGCGCTTCCTCATCGAGCGCGGCGGCCGGATGGGTTTGGGCCAGCTCCTCTCGGAGCTCCGCAGCGGCCGGAGCCTCGACGACGCCATCCGGAGCTCCTTCTCCGGGGTCTGGACGGACTTCGCGGCCCTCGAGAAGGCCTGGCTCTCGTCGGGCCCATGAAGCGGCGCATCATCGTCGGCGCCGCGCTCTGGGCGGCGTTCGCGCTGGAGCGCCCGCTCTCCCTCTCGCCCTACACCGCCTGGCTGCTGGGCGTGCCCCTGGTGCTCTACTGCGCCTCGCACTTCCACGCCGGCCTCTGGCGGGGTCTCCAGGACCGCCGGGTCGGCCTCTTCATGCTGGCCTCCACGAGCGCCTGGGCGATGTTCCTGCTGAGCACCGCGGCCGTCTTCCTCGGGGACTACCTGCCCCCGGCCCTGCGGGAGCACCGCCTCGGCTCGCTCGCCGCGATGCTCACCCTCGTCAACCTCGGCCTCTGGCTCGAGGCCCGCTACCAGAAGAAGAGCCCCCAGACCCTCTCCCGGCTGAGCGGCCGCATGCCGACGATGGCGCGGGTCGTCCGGGACGCCTCGGAGGCCGTCGTCCCCATCGACGCGCTCAAGCCCGGGGACGTCGTCGTCGTCCGGCCCGGGGAGCCCGTGCCGGTCGACGGGGAGATCGTGGAGGGGGAGACCCTGCTCGACGAGTCCCTGCGCACCGGCGTCCTGGAGCCCGTCGAGAAGGTCCGGGGCAGCCGCGTCTACGGTGGGGCCGTCAACAAGCGCGGGCGCATCCTGGTCGCGGTCCCGGACCTGGAGCAGGCCCTGACTTTGCGCCGCGTCCTGGACGTGGTCCGGGACTCGGCCTCGGAGCGCCAGGCCTCCGGCCGCGCGGTGGACCCGGTCGCGCGGGCCTTCTTCGCGGCCATCCTCCTCGCCGCCGCCGCCGCCGCCCTCATCGGGGCGTTCAAGGGCCCGCACCCCCGCTCGCTCTACGCCGCCGCGGCCTTCTTCTCGGTGCTGTGCTCGGCCTGCCCCTGGGGCGTGGGCCTGGCGACCCCGCTGGCGGTCTTCTTCGGCGGCCGCCGCGCCGGGGCCGCGGGCGTCGGCCTGCGCAACCCGCGCCTCCTCGAGAGCTTCCAGAAGCCGGACGCCCTCCTCATCGACAAGACCGGCGTGCTCACCGAGGGCCGGCCCGAGGTCGCCGGGATGAGGACCTTCGGAGGCTGCTCCCCCGAGGAGGCCCTGCGCCTGATGCTGGCCGCCGAATCGGGCGTCTCCCACCCGGTCGTCTCGGCCCTGCGCGCGTACGCGGCCGCCCTCGGCGGCGCGCCTTTGGCGCGCCGGGCCTTCGAGGTGTTCCCGGGCCGCGGCGTCTCGGCGTCGGTCGGCGAGCGCCGAGTCCTGGTCGGCAGCCTCCCCTGGCTCGCCCACCACGGCATCGAGCCCGACCCCGCCGACGCCCTGCACCTCAAGGGCCGCACGGAGACCCTCGTAGGCCTCGCGGCCGAGGGCCGCCTGCTCGCGGTCGCCCTCCTCTGCGACCGCCTGCGCCCGGACATCCGGGAGACCATCGACCGGGTCCAGGCCGCGGGCATCGAGCCCATCCTGATCTCGGGCGACGCCAACGCCGCGGTGTTCCGCGCCGCCGAGCAGTCCGGCATCTCCAAGGTCTACGCCGAGGCCCTCGAAGACGAGCGGGCGAGCCTGGCGGCGCGCCTGCGCGCCAAGGGGCGGCGGGTCGCCGTGCTCGGCGAGGGCCTGCGCGACTGCGCGGCGCTCAGCGCGGCCGACATCGGCCTCTGCACGGCGGGGGGAGGCGCGCTGGCCGAGGCGGTCGCCGACTTCACCCTGGAGCGCCGGGACCTCGGCGCCTTCCTCGAGACGATCAAGCTCGCGCAGGAGATCCGGGCGGCCATCCGCCGCAACTTCATCTGGATGTTCGCCGTCCACGCCCTCCTCATCCCTCTTTCCGTCGGCTCGCTGTACCTGGGCATCCGCCTCGGGCCGCTGGTCCTCGGCGCCATGGCCGCGGCGGCTCTCGCGGCCGTGCTCGTCAACTCGGCGCGGCTCGCGCCCAGACCCTTCTGGAGGTTCCCGACATGACCCAACGCCGCAAGACCCACTACGGCTACACCGAGCGCCAGGCGGCCTCGGGCACGAAGGAGCGCCTGCCCGCCATCGACGCCTTCCCGAACCAGTACCGGGGCTACGAGGTGCGCATCGAGCACCCCGAGTTCACCTGCGTGTGCCCGAAGACGGGCCTGCCCGACTTCGGCTGCATCGTCATCGAGTACGTCCCGGACGGGCTCTGCCTCGAGCTCAAGTCCCTCAAGTACTACCTGCTCGCCTTCCGGAACATGGGGATCTTCAACGAGAACGCGGTCAACCGCATCCTCGACGACGTGGTGAGGGCCTGCCGCCCCCAGCGGGCCTCGGTGACCGGCTCGTTCTCCGCGCGCGGAGGCCTGCGCACCGTGGTCACCGCCCGCCACCCCCGCCCTTGATGCGCTTCGGCGGCCCCGGAGGCCTCCCCTGCCTCGACGCGCGGGAGGCTCTCCACCTGGCCCTGGGCGCGGGCTTCGTCGGCGCCCGCGCCTCGGCGGCCGTCGCGGGAGCGGATCTGCCGCGCGCCCTCGACGCCCTGACGCTCGCCGCCGAGGCCGCCGTCCCGCTCGTCGCCTGGGTGCTCGGCGAGCCGCATCCTCTCGTGAAACTGGAGGGCGGGCCGATGCTCGTCCTGCGCGGGCCGCAGGCAGGCGAAGCCTTCGAACTCGCCGAGCGCCGCTCGCTCCCCGCGGCCGTGCTCTGCGGAGAAGAGCCGCCTCCGCCGGACGGGGAAGAGCGGCCGGTCGCGGGCCGCTCGCCCTCGGTCCTCGCGAAGCCCCTGCCGCCCGAAGCCTACTTCGAGGGACCAGCGGACGGAGGAGGCTTCGGCGCCGCCTTCGAGCTGGCCCAGGCCCTCGGCCGCCTGGGCGCCGGCCCCGAAGACGCCGTCCTCGTCACCGGCTCCGGCTGCCCCGAAGACTTCCAGCGCCTCAAGGTCCGCCGCCTGCGCGCGCCCTCCGGGGCCCTCGCGGCGGCGCAGGGGGCCAAGCTCGCCGCGCCGGGCCTGCTGGTCGCGGCGGCGCTGGATGCCTCCCGCGAGCCCGCTCATCTGGCCATGGCGCTGAAGCGCAACGCGGACATCGCCTGCCTTTCGTTCGGGCACCAGCCTCCCGTGACGGGGCTCCCGGAAGACCCCGGGGCGCCCGAGGAACGGGTCTACCGGGCCCTGCGGCGCAAGGGCTTCGCCTTCGTCCTCTTCCCGTGACCGGCGCCTTCGTCGAGGTGCCCTTCCGCGTCCAGCTCGAGCACGGCGGTCTTCGCGTGGACGCGTTCCTGGCCCAACGCCTGCGCGGCTATTCGCGCGCCGAGGTCCAGCGGCTCATCGGGGCGGGCCGGGTGCTCCTGCGCGGCCGCCCGGCCAAGGCGTCCCAGCGCGTGGCCAAGGACGAGACCGTCCTCATCCGCTACCCGAGCCTGAACGAGCCGCCGCCCCTGCACGACGCCCTGAGGGTGGTCTACGAGGACGAGGAACTGCTGGCCGTCCTCAAGCCCGGCGGCGTGCTCAGCCACCCCACCGACCGGGTCCTGCGCAACACGGTGACCGCCATCCTGGCCGCGCAGTTCCCGGGACAGCGCCTGCGCCTCGGGCACCGGCTCGACCGCGAGACGAGCGGGGTGCTCCTGCTCTCCAAGACCCCCGAGGCCGCCGCCTCCCTCGTCGACCAGTTCACCCGGCGGCGGGTGAGCAAGGAGTACCTGGCCCTCGTCCTCGGCCGGTTCCCGGAGCGCCGGACGCTCATCGAGGCCCCGGTGGGGCGCGAGGACGGGGAGATCAAGGTGCGCCAGGCCGTGGGGCGGGGGCAGAGCGCCGCCACGGAGTTCGAGCGGCTCGACGCCAACGAGAAGGCCTCGCTCCTGCTCGCCCGCCCGAGGACCGGGCGTTTGCACCAGATCCGCGTCCACCTCGCCTCCCTGGGCCACCCGGTGCTCGGCGACAAGCTCTACACCGGGAAGGGAGAGGCCTACCTCAAGGCCGTGCGCAAGGAGCTCACCGAGGACGATCTGCGCGCCCTCGGCGCCCCCCGGCAGATGCTGCACGCCTGGCGCATCCGGCTGTTCCGGCCCCGCGACGGGAAGCCCCTCGAGGTCTGCGCGCCTCCGCCGGCCGACTTCCTGGACTGCCTGGCCTCGCTGGGCCTGCGCGCGCGCGCGCTTATTTAGTATCATTCTCCGTCATGATGCGCCTGCAGTCGAACTCGTTCAGGATGCTCTGCGAGTTCACTCCCCACTGCATCTGGATCGTCGACCCGGTCAGCCAGTATTTCCTGGAAGCCAACCAGGCCGCCCGGAAGCGCTACGGCTATTCCCGCGACGAGTTCCTGAAGATGAAGGTCGCGGACATCCACCATCCCGACGACCATGAGCGGCTGCGGGAGACCCTCACGGCCAGCCACGGCCCCAAACAGCGCACGACCCGCTTCAAGCACAAGTCCAAGGGGGGGGAACTCTTCGAGGCCGAGGTCGTCTGCCGGCCCATGGAGTACGACGGGCGGCGGGCCTTCATCTGCGTGGCCGCGGAGATCGCCGACCTGAAGCGCACCGCCGAAGAGCTGCGGGGCGCCAAGGAGCTCCTCTCCACGCTCGTCGAAAGCGCCCCCGTGGTGTTCTTCCACATCAACGCGGACGGAGTGTTCACCCTCTCGGAGGGCGCCGGGTTGGCGGGCCTCGGGCTCAAGCCCGGAGAGGTGGTCGGGAAGTCGGCCTTGGAGGTCTACAAGCACAACCCCGACATCGTCAGGAACGTGCAGCGAGCCCTCTCCAACGAGGCCTTTGTCGCCGCCTCGGAGTCGAACGGCCGCGTCTTCGAGACCCACTACTCCCCCGACCGCAAGGGCGGCACCATCGGCGTCGCGGTGGACATCACCGAGCGGCGGGCCCTGCAGGACCAGCTCTCCGTGGTCGTCGCGAACTCTCCGCTGATGATCTTCCAGACCGACGAGAAGGGGATCGTGACCCTCTCGGACGGGAAGACCCAGGAGTTCGTCGGGCGCAAGCCCGGCGAGGCGATCGGGAAGTCCGCCTTCGAACTCTACAAGGACAACCCCGTGATCGTGAAGAACCTGCGCAAGGCCCTGGCCGGCGAGGCGATCAAGTGCCGCGTGGAGATCCGCGGCCGGGTGTTCGAGTCCCAGGTCCTCCCGCAGAAGATGAACGGGAAGGTGACCGGCGTCATCGGCGTGACGCTCGACGTCACCGACCGGCACAAGGCGGAAACCCTCCAGCAGCTCCATTCCTCCGCCATGGCCGCCTCGATGGACGGCATCGCCATCCAGGCCCCCGACGGGACGTTCCTGTACGTCAACGAGGCGCATCGGAAGATCTACGGCTACGCCTCCGCCTCCGAACTCGTCGGCAAGAACTGGCGGACGCTCTACGGCCAGGACGAGCTCCGCCGCATCGAGCAGGACGTCCTGCCGGAGATCCTCCGCTCCGGCTGCTGGCGGGGGGAGACCCTCGCCCGGCGAAAGGACGGGACGGAGTTCCGCCAGGACCTCTCCATCACGGTCCTGCCCGACGGGGGCATGATCTGCGCCGCTCGGGACCTGACCGAGCGCGTCCGGGGCGAGCACATCCAGCACCAGCTCTTCGGAGCCATGGAAGCCTCGATGGACGGCATCTGCATCCAAGCCCAGGACCAGAGCATCCGATACGCGAACACCGCCTTCGCCCGCAAGTACGGCTTCGACTCCCCCGGCGAGCTCGCCGGCAAGGACTGGCGGGAGCTCTACCCCGAGGACGAGGTGCGCCGCCTCGAGACCGAGGTGCTCCCCACCCTGCGCAGGCACGGGGCCTGGCGGGGGGAGACGGTCGGCCTCCACACCGACGGCACCCGCTTCCTGGTGGAGGTCTCGCTGACCCTCCTGGAGGGGGGCGGGGCCGTCAACATCACGCGCGACATCACCGAGCGCAAGCGGGCCGAGGAGGAGCGCTCGCGCCTGCTGGCCTGCGAGAAGTCGGCCCGGTCCGAAGCGGAGCAGGCGAGCCGCGCGAAGGACGAGTTTTTGGCCATCCTCTCGCACGAGATGCGCACCCCGATGACGGCCATGCTCGGCTGGACCTGGCTGCTCAAGACCGGCTCCCTCGACGAGCCCGGCAAGGCGAAGGCCCTCGAAACCGTCCACAAGAACATGCAGCAGCTCTCGCAGATCATCGAGGACCTGCTCGACGTCTCCCGCATCGTCACCGGCAAGCTGCGCCTCAACGCCCAGCTCATCGACCCGCGCGCGGTGGTCGAGGCCGCCGTCGAGAACATCCGCCCGGCCGCGAGGGCGAAGTCCATCCAGGTCGACCTGGTCTGCGAGCCCAGCCACGGCCCCGTGCTCGGGGACCCCGACCGCCTCCAGCAGGCCGTCTGGAACCTCGCCTCCAACTCGATCAAATTCACGCCCGAGGGCGGCCGGCTGAGCGTCGCCCTGCGCAAGACGGGCACCAAGGTCGAGATCGTCCTCAGCGACTCCGGCCAGGGCTTCAGCTCCGAGTACCTCCCCTACCTCTTCGACCGCTTCCGCCAGGCCGAGGAGCCGCTCACCCGCACCTACCGCGGGCTGGGCCTCGGCCTCGCCATCGTGAAGCTCCTCGTGGAAGCCCACGGGGGGACCGTCGAGGCCGCGAGCCCCGGCATCGGGCGGGGTTCGACCTTCACCATCCGCCTGCCGGTGCCCGCGGTGCGCACCGACGCCAGGCCCGACTCCCAGGACGACGGGCACATCAAGGCCGGCTCGCTCCCGAGCCTCCGCGGGATCCGGGTCCTCGTCGTGGACGACGAGGACGAGCCCCGAGACCTCGCCAGCGCCATCCTGCGCCAGTGCGGGGCCGAGGTCCGCACCGCCGCCACGGCCGCCCAGGCCCTGCAGGCCTTCAAGGACTTCCGCCCCGACGTCTTCGTCTCGGACATCTCGATGCCGGGCGAGGACGGCCTCTCGCTCATCCGCAAGATCCGAGCCCTCGAGCACGGCCGGGGGGTCCCCGCGGCGGCTTTGACGGCCTCCTCGAGGGTCGAGGACCGCACGCGCGTGCTCCTGGCGGGGTTCCAGATCTATGTCAGCAAGCCGGTCGAGCCGGTCGAGCTGGCGGCCGTGGTCGGCAACCTGGCCGGCCGCACGCTGAAGGCCTCCTGATTCTTGCATGAACTCTCCGGTTTTGTTATTCTGGCGTCGTCGTAATTCGCAAAGGGGTGAACTTGCCCAGTTGGCGCAGTGGTAGCGCGCTCCCTTGACATGGGAGAGGTCATAGGTTCAAATCCTAT
>DMEZ01000021.1 GCA_003450735.1 Elusimicrobiota bacterium
CCGGGTCGATGTCGGAGCCGACGAAGCTCCAGCCGTACTCGGCCCGCCCGATGATCGGATAGATGCAGTTCGCCCCCACCCCCACGTCCAGCACGCGCACGCCTTCCCCTCGCGGCGAGCCCAGCAGGTCCGCGGCGTAGTGGATGTAGTCCGCGCGGCTCGGGACCGGCGGGCAGAGGCAGCCGGGCGGGAGGTCCCAGTGGTCCACGCCATAGTACGTCTTCAGGAGCGCCTGGTTGAGCGTCTTGACGGCCTCGGGGTCGGAGAAATCGACCGTCGGCTCCCCCGAGGGGTTCGGCCTCACGAACGCGGCCAGGGCCGGGACGCTCTTCTCGAGCGCCGGGATGTCGTAGCGGCCCTTGTGCCTGTTGCGGGGGTGCATGCCTGGAGAGCCCATTATAGCTTGCTATACTGGCCGTATGCCCAGAACCGCCTTCGCCCTGCTCCTCGCCGTCCTGCCTTCAGCCGCCCTCGCCGCGTCCCACACCGTCGAAGTACGCGTCTCCAACGGGAAGACCGCCTACGCCAAGAAATTCACGATGGTCGACCGCGAGCAAGGCAGCCACGTCCTGCCCGTGAAGGGCAAGGACGGGAGATACCAGGAGATGATCTTCAACGGGCTCCTCGCCCCCCTTTCGCGCCAGCCCGGCGCCTACGAGCTCCAGTACCAGGTCGAGCTCTCCGGCGGCCGCGATGCCGAGGGCCCCTCCATCCAGAGCCAGAGCGACGTCGTTTTGCGCGCGGGCGAGGGCCTCAACGCCGTCGAGTGCGGCTCCTGGAAGATCGACCTCCTCCTCGACGGCGGCTCCTTCCCGGCCAAGAACGCCCCCGGGAACCTGCGCGTCGGAGCCGAGCTCACCGGGGACAAGGCCAAGATCGCCTGCCGGCAGGTCGTGCGGCCCGGCGCCCAGGCCAACGTGGCGGACTCCCTCAAGCGCAAGGGCAAGAAGCACGGCCTCGTCTTCAACCTCCTCCCCGGTCCCGACGAGAAGGGCGTCTTCCTCCAGTACCAGCTCAGCTACACTCCCCTCAGCGCCCCCAAGGGCAGCTTCCAGACCCACGGTCAGGAGACGCTGATCCTCGGCAAGAAGAGCGTCACCAAGAAATCCGGCTACCAGCTCGCCCTCACGGCGGAAGGCCGACTGCCCGAGGCGGAGCGCAAGCCGGCCAAGCCCGACGAAAGCCAGGCCGTCCCGATGCTGCGCTGATCCCGTAACATAAAACGCATTGAACGCCGGGGGCGCAGCTGTTATCATTCTGAATAGGTCCCTTTCTTGAAACCCTCTCTTCTCCTGGCCCTCCTCCTCTTCTGCGCCCCGCAGGCGGCCGCCCAGTCCGCCCGCGGCAGGAACAGCACGGACCAGATCATCGTCAAGCTCAAGGACAAGAAGACCGCGTCCGCGACCTATCTAAGCGCCGGCGTCATGACCAACCTGAGCTCGAAGGCCGGCCTCGCGCTCACCCACCACCGCCCCATGTCGGGCGACGCCCAGGTGTTCAAGCTGCCGGGCTGGATGTCCATCGAGCAGGTGCAGGCGGCGGCCCAGCGTTTGAGCGCCGACCCCGGAGTGGAATACGCCGTGCCGGACGGACGGAAATGGCCCGCCCTGGCCCCCACCGACCCGCAATACGGCAGCCAGTGGAACCTCAAGGCTTCCGCGAGCGAGGCCGGAGGGGCCAACCTCCCCGACGCCTGGAGCGTCACCACCGGAGCCACGAGCCTGGTGGTCGCGGTGGTGGACACGGGCCTCCTGCTGACCCACGCGGACATCGCCGGCCGCACCGTGGCCGGCTACGACTTCATCTACGAGGCCGCGACCGCCAACGACGGCAACGGGCGGGACGGCGACCCCAGCGACCCCGGCGACTGGGTCGCCGCCGATGAGTGCGGCGCCGGGGAGCCGGCCGCGAACAGCTCCTGGCACGGCACCCACGTCGCGGGGATCCTCGGCGCGGCCGCCAACAACGGCGCGGGGATCGCCGGCGTCGTCTGGGGCTCCAAGCTCCAGGCGGTGCGCGTGCTCGGCAAGTGCGGCGGCTACGACTCGGACATCGCCGACGGCATCCGCTGGGCCGCGGGGCTCTCGGTCTCGGGCGTGCCGGCCAACGCGACCCCGGCGAAGGTCATCAACGTGAGCATCAGCGGCGAGGCCGCGTGCGACGCGGCCACGCAGTCGGCCATCAACGCCGCCGTCGCGGCCGGCGCCCTCGTCGTCGTGGCCGCCGGCAACGCGAACGTGGACGTCTCCGGCTACGCCCCCGCCAACTGCAGCAACGCCCTCGCCGTCGCGGCGACCGGCCGCACGGGAGGCCGGGCCAGCTACAGCAACTACGGCGCCATCATCGACATCGCCGCGCCCGGAGGAAGCGGGGCCAACGGGATCCTGTCCACGAAGAACACGGGCACCCAGGGGCCGGTCGCCGATGCCTACGTCTACGCGCAAGGGACCAGCATGGCGGCCCCCCACGTCTCGGGCATCGCGGCGCTCATGCTCTCGCTCAAGCCGTCCCTGACGCCCGCCCAACTGCTCCAGATGCTGAAGGACTCGGCCCGCGCCTTCCCCACGGGGACGGGCTCCGACTGCACCACCTCCATCTGCGGGGCGGGCATCGTGGACGCCCTCGCCGCGGTGCGCAAGGCGGTCGAGATCACGGCGGCGCCGACGAACATCACGGTCCGCACGCTCGGGACCAGCTCCATCGCCTGGAGCTGGTCGCTGGTCGAGAATGCCGTGTCCTACAACGTCTACAACTCGACGACGCTCGCCTACGAGGGGAACGTCACCACGCTGGGCCTCAACTACACGGTCCTCGACCCCAACACGGTGTACGGCGTGGTCCTTCGCGGCCTCAACGCCGCGGGCGTCGAAGGGCCCTCCGCGGTCGCGCCCTCGACCTCGACCCTGGCCCTGGCCCCGGCGAACGCGGCCCTGAGCGTGGGCATCACCAGCGTCACCGTCGCCTTCCCCGCGTTCCCGGCCAACCCGAGGTCCGCGTCCTCGTTCGGCTACCGGCTGGAGGCGTCGACGGACGCCTCCTATCGCGGCACGCTCTTCTCCAGCGCGACCCCCAGCGTCGCGCTCTCCACGCTCTGCGTCGCGGGCTTGAGCGCCTACACGACCTACTACCTGCGCCTTGCCTCGCTCAACTCCCTGGGCGGGCCGAACTGGACGGCGCTCGGGTCGACCCTGACGCTGACCGACCTCGGGCCCCCGGGCGCCTTGCCCCTCTCGGACGTCGCGGCCGGCTCCCTGCGCGCGAGCTGGACGCTCAACGGCAACCCGGAAGGGCTCCAGTATGTCGCGGAGGCGTCCACCGCGGCCGACTATACGGGGAGCGTGCGCACGAGTTCCCTCTACGGGTTCACCACGGTCATCGAAGGGCTCTCCTCCGATTCCACCTACTATCTCCGCGTCCGCGCCCCGCCCGGCCCCTACGTTCCGCTCGGCTCGACCGTGACTTTGGCCTACGTCCCCGCAGCCGGGAGCCCGACCTTCGCGGGCCTATGGCCCTCGAGCGCCGCCCTAGCCTGGAGCCCGGCCGACAATCCCCTGGGGACACGCTACCGGGCGGAGCTCTCCTCCTCGTCCGGCTTCACCGCGGGCGTGCTGTCCTCGACCACCTTCAACCCCTCCGCCGTCTTCACCTCCCTGGCCCCCAACACGACCTATCATCTGCGCGTCTCGGCCCTCAACCGGATGGGGAGCCCGAGCGCCTATCTCGAGGCGTCGACCTCGACCTTGGCCCTCCCGCCGGGCCTGGACGCCTCGCCTTTCGTGGCCGTCACCGGTTCGGTCACCGTCCGCTGGGTGCCCCTCCCGGTCTCCCCCTCCTCGGCCTCGTGCGAGGGCTACCGAGTGGAGGCCTCCAGCGCGGCGGACTTCTCCGGGACGGTGTTCTCGAACTCCGTCGCGGGAGCGGCCGCCTCCGAGCTCGGCGTCGGCGGGCTGACGTTCGGGGCGACCTACCACCTGCGCGTGGGCGCGCTCAACTGGAACGACGTCGGCAGCTTCATCAGCCTCGGCTCCACGCGGGCGTACTCGGTGTCCATCTCCAGCGAGTCCGTGCCGGCCTCCGCGCCCCTCAGCCTCGTCCTGACGCCGCCCGTCCAGCAGATCACGCGGGTGGTCGTGGACATCCCGGCGGGAGCGCTCCCGGCCGGGAGCAACGTCACCGTGAACGCGAGCCTGAGCCAGATCCCCGCCCCGGACTCCAACCAGGCCAGGCTCACGGCCTTGGGCTCCGGCGTAGCGATCGACATCGCGGCGACGGGCGGCCAGCCCCTGAGCCCCGTGACGATCACCATGACCTACGACCCCGCCGCCCTCCCCGCGGGAGCGGACCCCCGGCGCATCGCCATCGCGCGCTACGTCCCGGCGGAAGGCCGGTGGACCCTGCTCCCCTCCCAGGTCGACACCTCCGCCCGCACGGTCCGGGGCGTCACGACCCACTTCTCCCTGTTCGCCCCGTTCCTCATGGCCCCGGGCCAGGACGCGGGCGAAGTCCAGATCTTCCCCTCGCCCTGGGAGCCCGGCTCGGGCGACCCCGATTTCGACGCGCCGTCTTTGACCTTCTCGGGCCTGCCCGCCGACGGGAAGGTGCGCCTCTACTCCATCCTGGGCGAGAGCGTCTGGGAGGGCGAGAGCGCCTCCGGCGTGCTGCTCTGGGACGGGAAGAGCCGCACGGGCTCGCGCGCGGGCTCGGGGACCTACCTGGCCGTCATCACCGGGGCGGGCTCCAAGGCCGTGCGCCGCGTGGTGATCATCCGATGAGGACGGCGGCGCTCTTGCTTGCGACGTGCTGCCTGCCGCTGAGAGCCGCCGCATTCACGAGCAACCCCGCGGGTTCGACCGCGCAGTTTTTGCGGCTGGGCGTCGGCGCGCGGGCGCTGGGGATGGGCGAAGCCTTCGGCCCCGTCGCGGAAGGCGCCGAGGCCCTCTATTGGAACCCGGCGGGGCTGGCGCGGACGGACGCGCCGGACGCGGCCTACTCGCACATGGAGCTGCTCCGCTTCTTCCACCACGACCACCTGGCCTACGCCCATCCCGTGCCCGCGCTCCGGGGCACGCTCGGCGCCTCGATGACGCTCTTCTACCAGGATTCCCTCGACCTCGTCAGCAACACCAACCAGAACCTGGGCCAGTACAGCGTGCACAGCGAGGCCTATTCGCTGGGGTACGCCCATCCCTTCGAGGGCGGGGCTTGCGCGGGGCTGGCGATGAAATACGTGCAAGAAACCATTTATAACCGGCGCGCCGGCGGGTTCGCGTTCGACGGAGGGGCGGTGTTCCGCAGCCGGGAGCGGCCGCTGGCCTTGAGCGCGGTGTTCCGGAACCTCGGCCCGAGCCGGCGCTTCATCAACGTGGATGAGGACCTGCCCTCGGAGCTGAGCTTCGGGGCCGCCTACGACTGGAAAGGCGAGGACCGCCGCCTCCTCTCGGCCCTGGAGGCGGCGTTCCCCTATTACGGCGCGCCCTACGCGAAGCTGGGCTTCGAGCTTCCGCTCCCGGTCGGCGAGACGGCCCGGGCCGCGTTCCGGCTCGGCTTCAAGACGCTCTCGGCCACCGACCTGGGCGCCCTGACCGGCCTGACTTTCGGGCTCGGGCTGGGTCGGGGCGGAGGCTCCTTCGATTTCGCGTTCCAGCCGATGGCCGAGCTGGGCGAGGTCTATCGCTTCAGCCTGGGCTGGAAGTTCGGCCCGGTCGAGGAACGGCCGGCGCGCTCGCGCGGCGACCATTGGGACGCGCCGAAGCCGCTCAGACCGACCGTCCGCGAGGAGCCGGAACCGGAGCCGGCCAGACCGGCCTACCGCGAAGCTCCTCCGAAAGAGAAGAAGCCGAAGCCGGCGAAGAAGGAGAAGAAGGCAAAGCCCCGCAAGAAGGACTCCTACCAGGACGGGGCCGTCGAGACGCCCTTCCTGATCAGGTGAACCGGCGCAGGATGAACTCGGCGACCTGCTCGGGCTTCTGCATGTGGACGTTATGCCCGCAGTCGAGCTCGAGGAAGCCGCGGCCGCTTCCGGCGCCGACGACCTTCAGCAGGTCTTCCCGGCGGTTGCCGTAGAGCCCCCGCTGGGCCAGGACGAAGCCCGCGGGCACGCGCACCCGGTCGTAGACGTCCACAGACGGATAGATCTTCGCCCCGGGGTCGGGCGCTCCCACCAGCGCGATCTCTTCCATGGACGGGCGCCGCAGGAAGGCTCCGTCCCGCTCCAGGAAAGCCCCTCGGGTGAAGGCCGCGACCAGCTTGGCGTCCAAGCCGTCGTTGAGCCAGTCGCCGGGCGCCTTCGCGCAGACCTCCGCGACGTAGGCGTCGAGCTCGGCCGGGCTCGCCTTCCAGCCGTAGCGGAACAGGCCCCAGAGCTGCTCCTTGGGCAGATGCCACGCGTGGGCTTCTTCAGGGGTCTTCCGCCCGTCCAGCACGAAGCCGTCCAGGACGATGATGCCGGAACAGTCCCCCCCGTCCGCCGCGAAGGCCGTGACCGCGTAGCCGCCGGTCGAATGGCCCGCCAGGAGCGGGCGCTCCATGCCGAGCGCCGCCGAGACCGCGCCGATGTCCCGCCAGTACTGCTCCGGGTCCGCCGAGTCGAGCGGGGTCTGCCCGTGCCCCCGCAGGTCGAAAGCCGCCAGGCGGAACGCGCCCTTCAGGCGCTCGGCCAGGGGCGTCCACACCTCGAGGTCGTGCCCGGTGCCGTGGACAAGCAAAAGAGCGCGGCCCTTCCCGCCGAAGTCGCGGACGGCGAAGGGCCCGCGCTCGGTCTTCAGCAGCATCAGCCGGCCTTGACCGCGATCTCGAACTTCGGCGGGTCCTGCAGGGTCCGCTTCACCAGGCACAGCTCGGCCGCGCGGATGAGGCTGTCGTGGTACTTCTCGGGGAAGCCTGCGGGCACGCGGATCTCGAGCTCGACCTTGCTCACCAGATGCTTCGCCTCGTCCCAGTGCGTCGTCTGCGTCAGCTCAAGGCCTTGAGTGGGCAGGTTCCGCTTCTGGCAGAAGCCCAGCACGAAGATGCCGGCGCAGGTGCCCAGGGACGCGAGGAACAGCTGGAAGGGCGTGGGGGCGCTCCCCTCTCCCCCGCCCTCCCGGGGCTGGTCGGTCATGAGCGTGAAGCCCTCGAGCTCCGCGGACACCTTCTTCCCTCCTGGGAAAGCGATCTTCATCTCCATGGTCAGTCCTCCTTTCTCGTCTTTAGATGCGGGGCCGGTGAAAAGGATTCGGCTTGGCGACCCAGACCACGTAGTGCGCGCCTCGGTGGGTGTTCCGGCTTCGGACGGGGATCTCGGCGACGTCGAAGCCCGCCTTGCGCATGCGCTTGATGAAATTCTTGTCCGGCTTGGCCGCCCAGAAGGCCAGCAGGCCCCCGGGCCTGAGGGCGGCGGAAGCCGCCCTCAGGCCTTCCTCGGAATACAGCCAGTCGTTGGCCTTCAGGGTCAGCCCCTCGGGGCCGTTGTCCACGTCCTGGAGGACGGCGTCGAAGGCGCCGCGCTCCCGGCGCAGGACTTGCGCGACGTCCTCCACGAGGACCGCCACGCGCTTGTCCTTGAGCGGATGCCCGGCCAGGTGGGAGAGCAGGCCCCGGTTCCACTCGACCACGGCCGGCACCAGCTCGGCCACGCTCACCCTGGCGTCCGGCCGGAGCTTCTTGAGGGCCGCGGACAGGGTGAAGCCCATCCCCAGGCCGCCGATGAGCACGCTCGCGTGCGGCTGTCGGCCGAGGTCCCGGCAGGCGATGTCGGCGAGGGCGGCCTCCGAGGCGTGGGCGGTGCTGTCCATGAGCAGGCTGCCGTCCACCTTGATGCAGTACTCCGTACCCCGCCGGTGCAGGGTGAGCTCCTCCGAGCCGGAGGCCTTCGCGCGGGCGAGCAGTTCCCAGGGGATCATGGCGGGGGCCTCTTGAAGCGGCGTTTGTAGGTGCAGCGCCGGCAGAGCTCTTCCGCCGGCTTGCGGCTCCGGAAGCCCTGGACGATGGCCCTGGCGCGTTCGCTCTCGAGGAGCTCCTTGAGCGGCCGCTCGCGGATATTCCCCAGGCTCATCACCCCGTCCTTGTCCAGGCAGCAGGGGACCACTTCCCCGCCGGCGAGCACGGCCGCCTGCCGGGTCATGCCCGGGCAAGTCCCGTCCTCGGGTCGTAGGCTCGGGTCTAGAGACGGCCACTCGAAGCGGGCCATGCTGCTCAGGTGGACGCGCGGGGCGAGTTCCACCGCCTTCCCTCCCAAAGGAGGAAGGGCGCCACGGCCGAACTCGCGCAGGACGGCCTCCAGGAGCCGCCGGTCGCGCTCGGGGAGCGCGCCGTTCTCGTCGAGGCTCCAGAAGCGCAGATAGATCCCGATGCCGCCGCCCGAAGCCTGTCGGGCGAAGCGCAGGATCGGGGCCAGGGCGCCCTCCCCCTCGATGCCGTGCAGGGAGAAGGACACCTGCCGCAGGGCGGGCTTGGAGGCGAGCATGCCGCCAAGCTCCGCGATGCGGTCCCCGCTCGTGACGATCTTCACCCGGAAGCCGCGCTCCCGGCTGAGGTCGAGGAAGCGGCCGAGCTCCGGGTGACGGAGGGGCTCGCCCATCACGTGGAAATAGAGCTCCTCCGTGTAAGGCGACGCCTCGAGCAGTATCCTCTGGAATAGGGCGACGTCCATCGTTTGCGGCGGGCGGCGGGTCTTGGGACAGAAGGGGCAGGAGCGGCCGCACTCGTTGGTGATCTCGACGAAGAACTTCCGGAAGCGCTTCACCGGCTCGATTCTAGCCTAGTCTGCGGGGGTAGGTCGAGGGACCTAGGCGGCAGTAGGCCCAAGGTCCGCACCCAAAACACTCGAAATCGTCCATCCTACTATCAGCATGAGAGTCCTCCTGTCCGTGCTCCTGATGCTCCCCTGCCTCGCCTCGGCGGATGAGGTCGAGGAAAAGGAGCGCAAGGAAGAGCCTTACGATATCGAGAAGGCCGCCAAGGAGGCCTGCTCGGCTCCGGGCGTGCGTATCGAGCTCGAAGAGGAGGAGCCGGCTGCGCCGGCCGAGCCCCAGGCCCAGGACGAAGAGGCCTCCAAGAAGGAGGGCGAAAAGCTCAAGGACGCCGTCAAGAAGGCTTTCGGCAAAAGGGCCAAGGCCGCCGAGGCCAAGGAAGGAGAACCCGGCGGCTTCACCTGGACGCGCGGCAAGCAGACCTCCGCGCGCTGCGTCGAGCGCGTGCGCTCGCTGGGGAAGGAATGGCCCGAGCGCCTGCGCGTCTCGGCCTACACCCCCGGCCTGGACCTCAAGAAAGAACGCGCGAGCGTCGACGCGAGCATCCCCGCCGACCTCGGTAAGGCCGCCGAGGACTCGGCGGCGCTCGGGAGAGCGTTCGACCGCGTCGACCGGGACATCACGAGCGCCGGCGAGATGCCCACGGCCGGCGCCGCCGCCTGGCCCACCGATTACGCACCGCAGGCCCGCTCCTACGGCTACGCCGGGCCGGCGCAGTACGTGCGCTCCTATCAGGCTCCCCCTCAGCCAGCGGCCTCCCCGTCCACCGTCGCGGGCTGGGTCGCAGACGGCCGGGACTGGCTGGCGGACCGCGCGCGGCGCGGCATCAACTACGGCGTGGACGCGATCAACGACGTCTCGAAGGCTTTGGGACTGCCCCAGGCGGGGCGGCTCGTGAACGGCGTCGCCCTCCCCTTCGAAGGGCCGGGCTACAAATTCGTCCGCTACGGCCGCTGGGGCACCGGACGGCTGGTGGCGGGCATCCAGTGGATGGGCGCCGAGGTGAAGGCGGCGGGCGGCCCGACCCTGCAGATCGGCGACATGTCCTACAAGAACGGCGGGATCATCCGCCGGCACAAATCGCACCAGAACGGGCGCGACGTGGACGTTTTCGTGCTCCAGGGCCCCAAGGGCTTCGACGTGGCCGGCAACTGGCGGATCGTGGAGCTGATGCTCACGAACCCCCACTTCAAGGTCACCAACATCTTCCTCGACTCCTCCCTGAAGGCGCGCCTGCTCCAGTACGCCCGAGCCCGCGGGGCCGACGCCAAGGTCGTGCAGAAGGCCGCCGCCGTCATCTCGCACGAGCCCGGGCACAAGGACCACTTCCACCTCCGCATCGCTTGAAATCCGCTATCATACCCGCATGAACAATGCGGCGGGAGTGCTGCTCTGCTGGAGCTGCAAGAAGGCCTTGGACCCGCAGGACCGCTATTGCCGCTTCTGCGGGATGGGGCAGGGCGAGCACGTCGCCTGGTACTACCGGCCCTGGGGCATCGCCCTCGCCACCCTGTTCGGCCTGGGCCCCTTCGGGCTCATCCTGGTCTGGCGCTCACCCAAGCTGGGGACGAAGGCCCGCTGGGCCTGGACCGCGGCCGTGGTCCTCGCCGGGGCCTTCATCCTCCACGGCTGCTACACGACCTGGCTGATGATCCGTTCGCTGATGCCCGACCTCACGCAGCTCGGGCAGCTTCCGTACTGACGGGCTTCCGGTTCGCCGCGAACCACACGTAGAAGCAGAGACCCAGGAAGAGCAGCAAGGATACGGTCTGCGAGACGCTCTCCGTGCCGTAGAAGGGCGTCTCGATCCACTCCTCCTTGAAGCCCGGCACCAGGCGCATGGCCGCGCCGAGCACCCCGCCGAGGGCGCCGCCCGCCATGAGGCCCGAAGCGATGACGACGCCGCGCTCGCGCAGGCCCTTGCCCTCCTCCCCGCCCAGGCGGTTGGACTTCCCCGTGACGAGGTGGTGCAGGAAGCCCCCGACGAGGGCCGGGGTGTTGAGCTCGAGCGGCAGGTACATCCCGAGCGCGAAGACGAGCGAGGAGACGCCGAGCATCTCCAGGACGAGGGTGACGCAGGCCCCCGCCCCGAAGAGGATGTAGGCGATGGGCTGGTGGTTCATGAAGCCTTCGACGAGGGCCTTCATGAGCGAGGCCTGCGGCGCGGCGAGGACCGCGCTCTCCGGCGTGCCCGCGGGCGCGTCGCCGAAATAGTAGCCCGCTTTCGCGAGCATCACGATGGTCAGGCCGGAGGCGATCGCGGCGGCGAGCACCCCCCAGAACTTGACCTTCTCCTGCACCGACGGGGTGGAGCCCAGCCAGTAGCCGGTCTTGAGGTCGGTGATGGTCTGCCCGGAGACGGAGAGCGCCGTGCAGACCATGCCGGCGATGGCCATCACGAAGAACATGCCCGTGGTGCCCGAGAGGCCGAACTTGAGCAAAACCACGCTCGAGACGATGATGGTCAGCATCGTCATGCCGGAGACCGGGTTGCGCGCGGTGGTCGCGATGGCGTTGGCGGCCACGGAGGTGAAGAAGAAAGAGAAGACGAGGGCGAGGGCGAGCCCGATGAGGGCGATCAGCCAGGAGGTGCCCAGGGTGCCGAAGAAGACCGCCGTGGCCAGGGTGGCGACGACGACCCCGAGCAGGATGGCCATGATGGAGATGTCCTGGTCGGTGCGCTCCACGCCCGACTCCTTCCCGGCCTGGAAGGCCTTGACCGCGATGGAGAGCGAGCCGATGACCACGCGCAAAGACTTGAGGATGCCGACGATGCCGGCGGTCGCGATGGCGCCCACGCCGATGAAGCGCACGTAGCCGCGGAAGATCTCGCTGGCGCCCATGAGGGCGATGGGCTTCGCGGCCGGATAGACCGCCAGCTCAGGCATGGCGCGGCCGATGAACCAGATGAGCGGCACGAGCACGAAGTTCGCCAGCACCCCGCCGGCGCAGAGGATCATGGAGGAGCGCAGACCCATCACGTAGCCGAGGCCCAGGATGAAGGCGACCGCGTCGAAGCGGACGACGACCTTGGCCTTGTCGGCCAGCAGCTTCATCGTCCCGAGGAACTGGAAGTCCAAAAACTCCTTCCAGACCTTGAAGGTCGTCACGAAGAAGTCGTACACGCCAGCGAGGGCCGTCGCCTGCAGGAGGAGCTTGGCCTGCGAGCCGCCCTTCTCGCCCGTGACGAGCACCTCGGTGATGGCCGTGGCTTCGGGATAGGGGAACTGGCCGTGGGTCTCGCGCACGAAGTAGCGGCGCAAGGGGATGAGGAAGAGCACCCCGAGACAGCCGCCGGAGAGGCAGATGAAGATGGTCTGGAGCGGGTGCGGGTCGAGGCCCAGGGAGTAGAGGGCCGGGAGGGTGAAGATGGCGCCCGCGACCACGGAGCCGGAGACCCCGCCGATGCCGGTGATGATGACGTTCTCGAGCAGGGTGGAGTGGCGGCGGTAGACCCGGGCGAGGCCGATGGCCAGGATGGAGATGGGGATGGCGGCTTCCATGACCTGCCCCACCTTGAGGCCCGAATAGGCCGAGGCGATGGTGAAGAGCACGCAGAAGAACAGGCCCCAGCCCACCGAGCGCGCGCCGGCCTGCGGGACGTCGGCTTCGGCGGGGATGATGGGCCGGTAGACCTCCCCCTCCTTGAGCGGCTCGTAGGCGTTGTCGGGCAGGGACTTCGTTCCGGAAGCTTCCATCAGGTCCTCCAGCGGCGGGCTTTGGATAGGACGGCTTCGACGAACTCCGTCTTGGATTGGGTGTACTTGGTCCGGTCGTCGCGGTAGAGTTCGGCCAGGCGCTTCTTGAGGCGTTCGTAGGCCTCGGCGTCCTTCGGGAAGGCGCGCATGTAGTCGCGGAAGAGCACCTGCTTCTCCCAGAAGTCCCCGCCCCACTGCACCCAGTGCAGGTGGTGGGTGCGCGGGTCGCCCTTGCGGAAGAAGTGGCGGCCGGGGATGCCGTATTCTCCGAAGTGCTCGTAGCCGAGGTTCCTGAGCGGGAGCAGGACGGCCTCGTCCACCTTCAACTCCCGCGCGCCGACCATCAGGTCGATGATGGGCTTGGCGGCGAGGCCGCAGATGGCGGTGCTGCCGATGTGCTCGATGCCTTGGAGCGAGTCCCCGAAGAGGGCGAGCAGCGCGGATTTCTCGCTCTCGAAGATCGAAGGCCAGCGCGGGTCGTAGGGGTCGACCTCGACGTGCTTGTCCGACTCGCTGGTCATGGGCGCTATTCTATCAAGCCGAGGGCTTCGATTTCGCGCGGAAAAACCAGGGGGCCGTCGGGGCCTTGTCTGCCCAGAGGCCGCGCTTGGCCGCGCGGGCCTCAGCTTCCAGGCGCTCGAGCTCGGCGTCGTCGGCGGCGTAGCGCTGGTACCACCAGGCGAGCCCGGCAAAGACCAGCTCCCGGTTGAGGCTCCTTTCTCCCAGGAATACCTCCCCCACCGCGCGGCCGTAGCGGTCGGTGTCGTGCACCTCGACTTTCACCGTCTTGCCGAACGCGAGCCCGGAGGTGAACTGCTTGGCCTTCTGGCCGAAGGCCTGGGATTTCTCGGGGCAATCCACCCCGTAGAGCCGCACGCGCACCGCCCGGCCGCCCTCCAGCACGTCGAGGGTGTCCCCGTCCAAAACGGCGACGACCTTCCCCTCGAAGCGCTTGCCGGCGGGCTGGGCCTTCTCGCCGGAGAGCCGGAGCATCTCCTCCTTGGAGGCGAAGGTCTTTCCCGCGAGGCGGCCTTCGTGGCAGTGATAGCTTCCCGCCTTGCGGTCGTGGTGGCAGCCAAAGCGGTCGAGCTTGGCCTTGTGGGCTTGAAGGGCCGGCGGCGCCGAGAGCAGGAGGGCCAGGGCTAGGAGGCTCAAGCGGCGCGGCACGGGGATATGATACCAATGTATCTGCTATCATTGGGGCATCATGATCCTGACGCGCTCCGAGATCCTCGCCGAGATCCGCGCCAAGCGCGTGCGCATCCAGCCTTTCAGCCCCTCCGCGGTGGGGCCGGCCTCCATCGACCTGACCCTCGACCGCAAGATCCGCGTGTTCGCGCCCGACAACATCTCCTTCTCCATCGACAAGGACATCGACTACCGCAGGCTCACGAGCGTGGTGGATATCGCGAAGGGCTACCTGCTCAAGCCCGGAGAGCTCGTCCTGGGCATCACCCAAGAGAAGATCACCCTGCCCGACGACCTCTGCGGCTGGCTGAACTCCCGCTCCCGCTTCGCCCGCATCGGCCTCATGAGCCACGTGGCCGCCCCCTTCGTCTGCCCGGGCGTCTCCAACCGGCAGGTGCTCGAGATCTTCAACGCGGGGCCCGAGAAGATGCGCCTCGTCCCGGGCGTGCGCGTCTGCCAGCTCATCCTCCAGCAGTGCCGCGGCAAGGCCAAGTACAAGGGCGCCTTCAAGTCCCAGCGCTTCTAGCGTCCATGCGCAGGGGCGCCTGGCTCTCCGAGTTCCCCGTCGCCGTCACGGTCTGCGACCGGCGAGGCCGCGTCCTCGAGATGAACCGGAAGGCGTGCGAGACCTTCGAGCGCTACGGGGGCCGACGCCTGGTGGGGAAGAGCCTGCTCTCCTGCCATTCCCCCCGCGCGCGCCGCAAGCTGAGGGGCCTTTTGCGCACGGGACGCGTGAACGTCTACACCATCGAAAAGAAGGGCGCCAGGAAGCTCATCTACCAGGGGCCCTGGTTCGCGAAGGGCCGGCTGGCCGGCCTCGTCGAGCTTTCCCTCGTCCTGCCCAAGAAGGTCCCCCACTTCGTCCGGAAGGGCTAGCGTGCCCGGCCTCGTGGTCTGCGGCGAAGCGGGATGGGTGCGCCGGTTCGCCGCGCTCGCCGTTCCGCTCGGGGTATTCGTCCCAGGACTGCCGCTCTTCCTCTTCCTTCTGCCGGAGCGCGGGACGCTCCACGCCCTTCTGGCGTCGGGCGTGCTCGGACTGCTGAGCGCCTACCTCCTCCTTGGCCGCGCGCTCATGGGCCATCAGGCCGCCCATCAAGGGGAGGCCGAGCGCCTGGGATACATGGTGCGCCCGCTCTCCAGCCCGTTCGCTCCGCTCTCCTGGTCCCGGCGCGGCCTGCCGCTCGCCTTGGAGGGGCGCGGGTCGGAGGCCGACCTGAGGCTTATCCGGGGTTTCGGCCCCCTGCACGACTCCTGCGAGGCGGAAGAGGTCACCCGCCGGGAGCTAGAGAGCCTGGCCGTGGTGTCCTTGATCCTCGACGGGCTCCTTCTGCCTGTCTTCGGCCTGCCCCTGTGGATGAGGGCGGCCCTCTTCGCCGCCGCGGCCGCGGCGGCCTCGGTCCTGGCCCTGCAGGCCCTGCAGAGCGTCCTGCCCCGGTTCAGCCGGGAGGAAGGCGGGCCGGACCCCTCCGCCGGGAGATACTGGTCCTGGCCCTTCTACCGCCTCTGGCTCCAGCGCCGGCGGCAGCGCTCCGACCCCGCTCTGCGCAGGGACTTCCGGCTCGTTCTGCGGGCCGCCGCGGGGGTGCGCTCGGGCCACCTCAAGCTCGAGCTGGGCTCGGGCGCGGGGGTGCTCCGCGGGTTCTCCCCGGAGCGCTTGAGGCGGGGCTGGGTCCAGGCCGACATGGACGCTTTGGCCCTGCACTGGGTCCGCAGCCGGGACGCGGGGGCGCGGCAGGCCTGCGCGGACGCGGCGGCGCTCCCCTTCCGGGAGGCGACCTTCGACCGCGTGCTCACCCTCACCTTCTTCGACGCGGTCTTCCCGGAGCGGCGCGACGCGGCCCTGGCCGAGGCCTATCGCGTCCTCAAGCCCGGCGGGGTGCTCCTCCACCTGCAGGACTTCTCGGACTGGCCCGGGCCGGCCCTGCTCGAGCGCTCGAACCTCCTGCTCTCGCGCCTGGGCGGCTCTGTGCGCCTGAAGTCCGGGAAGCCCTTCTCACAGCATCTCGTGGTCCCGGGGCTCGAAGAGGAGCGGAGGACTCGCCTGCGCCGGGCTCTCGCGGACCTGGAGGTTCAGCTCATTCCCGCGCTCGCGGATGAGGCCCGCTGGCTGCGCCTGGCCTTCTCTCGGGGCGCCGCAAACGTCCGGCGCATGGAGGACCCCCGGCTCGCGTTCCTCTACATTTTGCGCCGGGGGCTCGTCCGGCAAGGCTTCGACGTCCTCCCCCCCAGCCCCGCCCTGCGAGGCGCCCTCAAGTACTGCGTCTACCTGGCCGCGCGCAAGCCCGGCTGACCTTCCCGCGCCATCGCGGCCGCGACGGCCAAAATCACCCCCAGCGCCACGCCCAGGAGCGCCGCGAAGAGCGCCCGCCATTCCGGCGGGAGCAGGAAGGTCACCGTGTGCGCCGGCACCCAGAAGAGCGGGATCGTCTTCTTGAGGACGAAGCCCCACATCACCTTCCAGTCCAGCTCGGCGAGATGGCGGCCGGCCTCGACGGGCCGGAGCACGCAGGCGGCCGAGCCGCCGTGCTCGAGGATGTGGGCGTCGGTGACCTTGTGCGCGATCATCAGGACGGGGGCGAAGACGGCATTCATCGAAAGGGAGATCGCAAAGGCCGTGAGCACGGGGAAAGAGGGGAGCGACAGCTTCTCGAGGGCCTGCGGTACGCCGGAGGCGAAGACGATGAAGGCGGCCTGGATGGCCAGGCCGAAGAGCCCCCAGTAGGCCGCGCGCGGCAGGAGCCCGAAGCCCGGCCGATGATACGCGCCCGAGCGGATGCGCAGGCCGAGCGACTCGCCCGCCGTCGCGAGCAGGGCGAACTTGACGAAGCTCATCAGGAAGGGGTGGGCCTTGTTGAAGGCCGCGTAAGCGGCGTAGAGGCCGGGGAAGACGAAGAAGGGCAGGAAGAGCAGGATCCCCGCGAGGAGGAATAGAGCATCAGCGGGGCGGAGCCTCAGATTTTGTATATTCATGCCATGTCAGAGTTGATCAAGGAATCCGTCCAGAAGCAGTTCTTCGCCAAGTTCGAGAGCGAGCCGGACCTCCAAGGCAAGGTCGAGCCGCTCTTCCTGGAAGTCCTTCGCGTCGAGCTGCTCAAGCCCGGGGCCACGACCAAGGCGGTGCTGATCGAGGGCTGCCACGGGGCCTTGAGCGGGCTGCTGCTCGCGGGCAAGGACGTCCGCGCCTGCGCGGTGGACATCCTCAAGGCGGTCGCGCTCGTCGTCCAGGAGCGCAGCGGGGACCCGATGACGACCATGGGCTACGCCCTCGAGGGGATCGCCCGCATCGCCCCCGCCGTCCATCGCGACACCGTGGCCCAGATCGCCAACGAGATCGACTCGGCCTTCATGGGCGCCGGCGAGACCTTCAGCGCCTTCGCCTCCAAGTACCAGCCGAAAAGCTGACTATTTCCCTTCGCAGCCGCAGCCGCACTGGCTGCCCGGCAGGAAGCCGTAGGCCTGGGTGACCGGCTGGACATAGGCGAAGCCTTCCCCGGGCAGACTCAGGTTCGCGGCCATGATGATGGCGTCGAGGACCTTCTTGGTCTCGGCTTTCTTCGTGACCACCCAGAGCACCTGCTTCTCGGACTCGATGAGCGTCCCCGCGTAGCCGAGGTTCTCCTTGACGCCGGTGCCGCGCGCCCAGAAATAGGTGATCCCCGGGGCCCCCGCCTCCAAAGCGGCCTTGAGCGCGCCCTCCGCGAGGCTGTGCCGCACCACCGCGGTGATGAGGTCCATCTCTTCTTTCTTCGCCATCGTCCCCCCTTCCAAGGATGTGGGGAGGATTATAGTATTATCTACGTCCGCGAGGGACCATGACCGAGACCAAGCACGCCGTCCAGATGACCGTCCGCGCCGTCGTCGCGGGGATGCTCCTGGGCGGCTTCATGTCGCTCTCCAACCTCTACGTGGCCCTCAAGACCGGCTGGAGCCTCGGCGTCTCCATCACGGCCAGCATCCTCGCCTTCGCCATCTTCGCGGCCCTCTTCAAGCTGAGGATCGTGCGCCGCGAGTTCGGGATGATGGAGAACAACATCATGAAGTCCGCGGCCAGCGCCGCGGGCTACATGACGGGCGGCGGCACGGTCGCGGCCATCCCCGCCCTCATGATGATCACGGGCGAGGTGATGGGCGGCTGGCAGATGTTCTTCTGGATCGCGACCATCGGCCTGCTGGGCTGCGTGATGGCCATCCCGATGAAGCAGCAGATGATCAACATCGAGGGGCTCCGCTTCCCCACCGGCATCGCCACGGCTGAGACGCTCAGGGCCCTGCATGGCGAGGAGGGGCGCGGGGGCGAGGGCAAGGCCCAGCTGCTGGGCTACGGCAGCATCCTGGGAGCCATCGTGGCGTTCTGGCGCGACGCCAAGGTCTCCTGGATCCCCTGGAACCTGCCCGAGAGGATCAAGATCCCTTACGCCACGCTCGCGGGCCGGCCCCTGGCGGACTTCACGCTCTCCTTACGAGGGCAGCCTCATCATGATCGGCGCGGGCGCCATCATGGGCTTCCGGGCCGCCTGGAGCATGCTGCTCGGGGCCCTCATCAACTTCGGCCTGCTCGCCCCCTGGCTCTACTCGCAGGGCATCATCAACGCCCGGCTCGGCTACAAGCACATCGTGGCCTGGAGCGTGTGGTTCGGCTCGGCCATGCTGCTCACGAGCGGCCTCCTCTCCTTCGCCTTCCAATGGGAGTCGGTTTTGCGAGCGGTCAAGAGCGTGGGCGCCTCCTTCGGCGGCAAGACCGAGGCGGGCATGGAGAAGGAAGTCCCGATGCTCTGGTTCTTCGTCGGGCTCGTCGTCCTCACTCCGCTCGTGGTCTTCCTCGAGTGGTTCCTCTTCGGCATCAAGGTGTGGATGGGCCTCATCTCCGTCTTCATGAGCTTCTTCATCGCCATCGTGGCCTGCCGCGTGACCGGCGAGACCGACACCACCCCCACGGGGGCGCT
>DMEZ01000081.1:0-8036 GCA_003450735.1 Elusimicrobiota bacterium
TTCACGAAGACGTACAACCCCTCCTCGATCGTGGAGGACCCCTCCATCGGGGAGGCCATCTCCGAGGTGCTCGAGAAGCACAACCTCGCCGGTCTCCAGCACGCCGAGCCCGCGGTGGCCGACGCCATGAAGGCCGCGCTGACGCAGGTGATCCTCGATGCGGAGAAGCGGGCCAAGCTGCGCGAGGAGGAGGCCCGCAAGGCCAAGGCCGCCGCCGAGGCCGCCGAAAGGGCCAAGAACCCGCCCCCGCCGCAGCCCTCGAGACGGGAATACGACGACATCGACTACGACTACGGCGACATGCATTCCGGCCTGAGCCATGGCTGGCGCCGCATGCCGCCCATGCCCTTCACGAGCCCGAAGGGCGACGAGGCCGACATCGCGGCCGCCGAGCAGGCCTCGCTCATCGACGCCTGGGCCAAGGCTCTCGAGTCCGTGGCGCGCATCCTCTCGGGCTACATGGGCCTGCGCTTCGTCCCCTTCTACTACCTGAAGAAGCACGACGAGAGCGAGCAGAACACCCCGCGCCGCTGGCGCACGGTGCTCCAGATGGAGGAGATCCAGTACCTGCCCGAGGATTTGGCCGACCCGGACAAGAACGTCTCCCTGGGCCGCCTGGCGCACGAGATCTGGCACCTGCTCCACAGCCGCCCCGAGCTCATCTTCGAGCACCCCGAGCGCATGGACGACATGGCCTTCCAGGCCCTCTGGTGGGCGGTCGAGGACCCGCGGGTCAACAACCTCGGCATGGCCGAGCACCCGGGCACGAAGCCTTGGGTGGAAGCCGCCTACGCGAAGGACTTCGGCATCCGCGACATCGACGTGGAACGGGCGCGCTGGGCGCAGATCCCGCTCCACCTGCAGTTCAACTACGCCCTTATCTACGAGTGGTGGTCGGGCCGGCCGGACCCGCGGGTCACCGACCCGCGCGTACTCGAGGCTTTGAAGAAGGCCGCCAAGCCCATCAAGAAGGCCGCCGACGCTGGTGACGCGGCCCGGGCCTACGACATCGTCGACAAGGAGATCTGGCCGATCTACAAGGAGCTGCTCGACGAGGCCTATGAGCAGGCCATGAAGGACAAGGCCGAACAGCAGCGGCAGAAGGACGGCGAGAAATCCGAGGAGCAGGAAGACCAGGACGGCCAGGGCGAAGGCCAGGGCCAGGGAGAGCAGAAGGACTCCGACCAGGACCAGCAGGGCTCCTCGTCCTCCGACTCTCAGAGCCAGCCGGGCAAGCCTGGCAAGCAGGGACAGCAGGGCAAGCAGGGCCAGCAGCGGCCCCTGACCGAGGAGGAGCGCAAGAAGTACGAGAAGCAGGTGCAGGAGGAGATGCGCAAGAAGGAGAAGGAGTTCCGGGACGAGCACTCCTCCAAGATCGTCGACCAGAAAGAGAACATGTCGGACACCCGGCGCGAGAAGATGAAGGACGAGCTCGACAAGCTCCGGGAGAAGCTCGAGAAGGCGCGCCAGAAGGGCCAGCCCCAGCCCGAGCAGAAGCCTAGCGACCAGGACGGGCAGAAAGGCTCCGACTCGGACTCCGCCGACGGCCAGCCGGGCAAGAAATCCGAGCCCTCCGACCCCAAGGCCCAGCAGAAGCAGAAGGACCGCCTGAACAAGGCCGACGAGAAGAACGAGCAGGTCAGCCAGATGGACAAGGACCGCTACCGGAAGTACTTCGACCGGGTGCGCAAGCTCGTCCCCGTCATGCGCCACCAGCTCATGCAGACCTTGAAGCAGAAGCTGCGCAAGCGCACGATCCACGGCCGGGACTCGGGCGACCTCGACCCCGACGCCCTGCCCCGCATCCCTTCCGGCGACCCGGACATCTTCATGGACGAGATGCTGCCCAACAAGACGCTCTACCGCGTCTCGCTCCTCATCGACACGAGCGGGAGCATGGACGGCGACAAGAAGGAACGGGCCATCGAGGGCGCCATCATGATGATGGAGGCCTTGGACAAGGTGCCGGGCGTGCAGTTCGAGATCGTCAAGTACGACAGCGACCCGAAGGTGCTCAAGCCCTACGGCACCAAGCTGACCTCCCAGATGAAGGAGGCCATCGTCTCCTCCATCTTCCGGGGCTCGGGCTCCACCGAGGCGTTCAAGGCCCTCAAGGAGGCCATCGAGCGCGTGCGCATGGGCAAGGGCGACAAGATGGTCATCATGGTCAACGACGGGGACCCGGACTTTAACTTCGACCGCGATGCCTACCGGGCGATGGTCAAGGCCGCCAAGGACGTGGAGGTGCACGGCATCGGGCTCGGGGACGGCGCTCAGCTGGTCTTGGACCTCTTCCCGCCCGGGCAGGGGCACTGGGTGAAGGACGCGGCCGAGTTCGCCAACAATTTGCGCAGCATCCTCCGCAAGAAGCTGTTGGGCGGCAAGTGAGCGCTCCCGCGGACATCCGGAAGTCGACCCTCGCCGTCATCATGGGCGGCGGGGCGGGCAAGCGGCTCTACCCTTTGACCAAGCTGCGCTCAAAGCCCGCCGTCCCCTTCGGCGGCAAGTACCGCCTGGTGGACATCCCCCTCTCCAACTGCATCAACTCCGGCGTCAAGCACGTCTACCTGCTCACCCAGTTCAACTCGGCCTCCCTGCACCAGCACGTCGCGCTCACCTACCGCTTCGACCGCTTCTCGAGCGGCTTCGTCGAGATCCTCGCCGCCCAGCAGACCCCCGCCGGCGAGCAGTGGTACCAGGGCACGGCCGACGCGGTGCGCCAGAACCTCCGCTACTTCATGGGCGACCGCTTCTCCCAGGTGCTCATCCTCTCCGGCGACCAGCTCTACCGCTTCGACTTCGGCGCCATGCTCGAACAGCACGAAGCCTCCGGCGCGGACCTCACCCTCGCGGCGATGCCCGTGGGGCGCTCGGAGATCTCGCGCCTGGGCCTCCTGCAGGTGGACGAGGGCGGGCGGGTCGTGCGGTTCCTCGAGAAGCCTAAGACGGAGGAGGAAGCCGCCCCTCTGCGGGTGAAGGGGGCCGCCGGCGAGGAGCCCTCGTACCTCGCCTCGATGGGCATCTACGTCTTCAGCCGCAAGAAGCTCGCCGAGGCGCTCGACAACGACTTCAAGGACTTCGGGCACCACATCATCCCCAAGGCGATCGAGCGCTTCAAGGTCTCGGCCTATATCTACAAGGGCTACTGGGAGGACATCGGGACGATCGGCAGCTTCTTCGAGGCCAACCTGAACCTCGCGGGACTTTTGCCCCGGTTCAACTTCTTCGACGCCGCCTCGCCGGTCTTCACGCACGCGCGCGCCCTGCCCGCGAGCAAGGTCAACGGCGGGCGCTTCCGCGAGACCCTGCTCTCGGACGGCTGCATCATCGACGACTCGAGCTTCGAGCGCTGCGTGCTGGGCGTGCGGAGCTTCGTCTCGGCCGGCTGCGACCTCCGCGAGACGGTGATCCTGGGGGCGGACTACTACGAGTCCCTGGAGAGCGCCGCGCGCCGAGCCAAGGAAGGCCTTCCGCCCATGGGCATCGGCCGCAACTGCCGCATCCGCCGCGCCATCATCGACAAGAACGCCCGCATCGGCGAGGGCTCGGTCATCACCCCCGAGGGCAAGCCCGCCGAGTACGACTCGGAGTCCTACTGCGTCCGGGACGGCATCGTGGTCATCCCCAAGGGCGCGGTCATCCCCCCGGGCACCAAGCTCTGAGCGGCCCCCCTTCGCCGGCCCCCTGAAAGCGGCCCCCCGTGCCGTCCGCGGCACGGGGGGCCTTTCGGTCGAAACGGCGTCCCTACTTGTTCAGGATCTTCACCAGATCTTCGGTCGCCTTCGCGATCGCTTCCTTGAAGGCGGCCGTGATCTCCTCCGGGGTCGCCTTCCCCTTCTCGCTGGATTTGATCTCGGCCTTTGCGTCTCCGGATCGCATGGCGAGCTTCTTGCCGTTCGCATCGTAGAACTGGGCGCCGACCTCGGCCTTCACCTTATCCTTCCCGACGATCTCGAACTTGGGCTTGAGGATCACCCAGCCGTCCGCTCCGGCGGCGTCCAGAGCCTTGAAGAACTTGACGGCTCGCTCATCCTTGCTCTTGCGCGAGAACTGGTCGGAGGAGGGGAGCAGCGCGGCGAGCTTGGCGGTCCCGGCCGCGTCGCGGAAGGTCTCGTTGAAGCCCCCCGCGTGGGCGTCGTAAGCCGGCGCTTCCGCCGAAGCGTCGTCCCCCTTCATCTTCTTCTTCATCATCGCGGCCATCGGGTTGTTTCCGCCCATCATGCCGCTCTTCATCATCGCGGCGACCTGGGGAGGCATGTTGGCCATCTGGGCCTCCATCTCCGCGGCCTTCGCGTCGGCCTTGGCGGTTTGCCGCTCATGCCTCGCCGTATCGCCGGACGCATCCTCGGCGCCCTTCTCCAGCGCGGCGGGATCGGCGAAGCCCACCCCGGCTCCGGGCAACTGCCGTTGAGCTTCTTCAAAAACCTGGTCTACGAGCGGCTGGACGTTGAGCACGGCGCCTTCCGGCCCTTGGCCGGCCTTGCGGCCGACGGTGATGTCCATCGCCCGGCATTCCGCGACGGCGGCGCTCTTGAGCGTCTTCACTCCGTCGGAGCCGGCGAAGGATGCGGATGCCATTGTGATCAGGACGAATACAGTGAGCAGTGTTCTCATGAGGCCTCCCATTCAGATAGCGAGGAAGGGATGCTATACACTTCGATATCGATTGTCAAACAGGGCCATCCAGCGCCTTCTCCACCTCCAGCAACAGGCTCTGCGGGCTGAACGGCTTCTCGAGGAGGGCCGTGCCGGACGGAAGCTCCCGATTCCTGCCGATGTCCGCGAAGCCGGACATGAACAGGACTTTGGAGGCCGGCCGTCGGCGGGCGAACTCCTCGGCGGTCGAGAGCCCGTCGAGCCCCGGCAGCATGACGTCGGTGAGGAGCAGGTCGATATCCTCGGAGCGGCTCTCGGCCAGGCGGAGCGCCTCGTCGCCGCGCGAGGCTTCCAGGACTTCGTAGCCCCCCTCCGCCAGCGCCTGCCGAAGGACTTCCCGCAGGTCGTCGTCGTCCTCGGCGAGAAGGATGCGCCCGCGCCCCTTCCGGGGGGTGCCGCGCTCCAGGGAGTCGCGCTCCTCCGCCGGACCGTGGACACGGGGCAGGAAGACGCGGAACTCGGTGCCGCGGTCCGGCTCGCTATCGACCTCGATGCTCCCGCCCGCGCCTTTGACGATGCCGTCCACGGTGCTGAGGCCGAGCCCGGTCCCATGGCCGGGTTCCTTGGTCGTGAAGAAGGGCTCGAAGATGCGCTCGCGGACGGTTCGGCTCATGCCCGCGCCCGTATTCCTCACGCAAAGGAGGACCTGATCGCGGCTGCTGGCCGGCTGAGAGACCGCCACGGTCAGCCGGCCGCCTTTCGGCATGGCGTCCCGGGCGTTGACTACGAGGTTGAGCAGCACCTGCTCGAGCTGGCTCGGGTCGGCCCGCACCATGCAGGGCTCCGGGGTCGGCAGGTAGGCGAGCTCGATGGAGTCCCCAACCAGGCGCTTGAGCATCCGGCAGGAATCTCCCGCCAGGGCGCTCAAATCCACGTTTCGGGCCACCACCGCGTGCCGGCGGCTGAAGGATAGGAGCTGGCGGGTCAGGGAGGCCGCGTTGCGCGAGGCCGTCCTGACGGACTCTGAGTATCGGCGCAGGGGGCTGCCCTCCTCCAGGCTCCCGAGCACGAAGTCGTTGTAGCAGAGGATGAGGGTCAGGAGGTTGTTGAAATCATGAGCGACTCCCCCCGCCAGCAAGCCCAGGGCTTCCATCTTCTGCGACTGCCGGAACCGGTCATCGGCGAGCTTGCGCCGCAGGAAAGCTCCGAGCTGGGCCGCCGCGGCCGCGACGAGGCTGACGAGGCGGGGATCGACTTTCGGCCGCGGCTCATAGACGAAGAAATCCAGGACGGCCACCACGCGGCCCTCGGCCGTGATGGGCACTCCCATCGCCCCGCGCAGCCCGACGGCCTTGGCCTGGGCGGCCCGCGGGAAATTGGCGTCGAGCGTCACGTCCTCGATCCAGGCGGGCTTTCCCGAGGCCCAGACCCGCCCCGGCAGTCCCTCGCCCGGCAGGAAGCGCTTTCCCCTGCTGGCTTCCAGGAACGGCTTGAGCTCCTCCTCCCTGGAAGTCCATGCGGAATAGAATTCCAGCTGGGAGCCGTCGGCCGAGGGCAGCCAGGCTTCTCCAAGGACCCAGCCCGTGATCTCGCATATCCTCCGAAGGGCGAACTCCAGCGCGGCGCGGCTGTCCTCGGCGTCAAGGACATGGTAGGCCAGCTCCTTGAGCAGGGCCGTCGATTCTTCGGCGGTCTTGCGGGCTGCTTCCTCGCGTCGCAGCCATAGATAGAGGAACACTCCCACGAAGGACGAGGTGGCGGCGCCGTTGACGAGGGCTCCGAGCCAGCTCGATTTGAACGACGCGGGCGCCAGGAGCATGTAGGCGGTTTCCATGGCCGCGGTCAGCAAAATGACCACGGCGATGGTGCGTGCGAGGCTCGCTTTCGGCAGATGGTCGAGGGAGGGCATCTTGAAGATCACGTCATAGTATAATCATGTTGACAAAACGTGTCAAGAATTGGGGGGCGGCCGACTCCGTCTTGAAGGCCTTGCGCGAATAGTGGAGAATACGGCCGCGCCGTGAAAAAGACCCCGGCTCTCCTCGCGCTCGCCGCCCTGCTCCTCCTCTCCTCGGGCCTGCTGTTCTCGGCCCGCCGCGCCGAGCTCGTGCGCGCCGTGGAGTACCGCACCCTCGACTGGCGCTTCCGCCATTTCTCCGACCCCTCCCGCCGCGACCCGCGCATCGTGCTCGTGATGCTCGACCAGCCCAGCCTCGACCGCTTCGAGGCGGACGGGGTCTACTGGCCCTGGCCGCGCAGCCTCTACGCCGCCGCGCTGGAGTTCTTCAAGAAGGCCGGCGCCAAGGCGGTGGTCTTCGACCTGCTCTTCACCAGCCCCTCCCCCTACGGCGTCTCGGAAGACCGGGAGTTCGGCAAGGCCCTCAAGAAAGCCGGGATGGCCGTGCTGGCCATGGAAACGGGCATGCGGGACGATCCCCTGCGCGCCGCTCTTCCTCCCGAGCGCTTCGCCCTCGAAGCTGCCGTGGATTTCGGCCGTCCCAAGGGTTCCGTGCGCCTCCCCGTGCCCGAGCTCCTCTCCGGCGCGGCCTTCCTGGGCGACACCTCGAGCCCACCGGACTCGGACGGCGTCTTCCGCCGAGTCCCCCTCGTCAGCGGATTGAAGGGCAGGCTCTACCCCTCTCTCTCCTTGGCCGCCGCGCTGGCCGCAAACAAAGCCGCGAGCCTCGAGGACGTCCCGCTCTCGCGCGGGCGGATGCTGGTCCGCTTCCACGGAGCGGCTCTCGCCCCGCGCTTCACCCGGGGCAGGACGACTTACGCCAGCTACTCTTTGGGCGACGTCATCTTGTCCCAGCAGAGCCTGGAGGAGAAGATGACTCCCCCACTCGAGCCGGCGCTCTTCAAGGACAAGATCGTCTTCATCGGCGGCTCCGCGGCGGGCCTGCTCGACAATCGGCCCTCGCCCGTCTCCCCCATCTTCCCCGGCACCGAGATCCTGGCCGCCGCGACCGACAACCTCCTCAACAAGGACTTCCTCGTCCCGGCCTCCGACCGCGCCGCGTTCCTCCTGATCCTCTTCGCCGTGCTGTCGGCCTTCTGCGCGGTCCGCTTCCTCCGGGCTTCCCTGCCGCTGACGGCCGCGCTCTCGGCCGGTCTCGCCCTCCTCGCCGTCGTCCTTTTCCGGCGCGGGATCTGGCTGGACATGGCTTTGCCCCAGCTGTCGTTGTGGCTGTCCTTCGCGGCGACCTCGGCCTACAGCTACGCCGTGGAGGGCCGGCAGAAGCGCTATATCCAGTCGGCGTTCGGGCATTACCTCTCGCCCGAGGTGGTTCGCCAGATCGCCGAGGACCCCAGGCGCCTCGCCCTCGGCGGGGAGCGGCGCGAGCTCACCGTGTATTTCTCGGACATCGAGGGCTTCACGACCCTCTCGGAAGAACTCCCACCCGAGAAGCTCACCCTGCTCATGAACCGCTACCTCGACG
>DMEZ01000081.1:8214-10332 GCA_003450735.1 Elusimicrobiota bacterium
GCGGTCATGGCCTTCTGGGGCGCGCCCCTGCCGAGGGAGGACCACGCCCTGACCGCCTGCCGTGTCGCCCTGAAGAACCGCGAGAAGCTCATCGGGCTCAGCGAACAGTTCGCGCGCGAGGGCCTGCCGGCGGTGCGCGCGCGCATCGGGCTCAACTCCGGCCCGGCCGTCGTCGGGAACCTGGGCTCCTCCCGGCGCTTCAGCTACACGGCCATGGGCGACACCGTGAACCTGGCTTCGCGCCTGGAAGGCGCCAACAAGAACTACGGCAGCTGGATCCTCATCTCGGAGCAAACGAAGAAGGCGGCCGGCGACGCGGTCGAGACGCGGGCTCTTGACTTCATCAAGGTGAAGGGCAAGAATCTCCCTGTCGGGGTGTATGAACTGCTGGGCCTCAGGGGCGCGACGGAGCCTGCCCTGCTGGCGAAGGCGAGGCTCTTCGAGAGCGGGCTGGGTCTCTACCGGGCCCGCTGCTGGGAGGAAGCCCTGGCCGTGTTCGAAAGGGTGAAGCCGGACGCCGCGGCCGAGCTGTACATCGGGCGCTGCCGCCGTTTCCAGGCCGAGCCTCCTCCCGAGGACTGGGACGGCTCCTACGCCCTGAAAGAGAAATGAACGCTCTGCGAAAGGCCCTCCTCTCCCTTCCGCTCCTCCTGCTTGCCGCGGGCGCGCTGGCCGCGACCCTCACCGTTCTCGTCCAGGAGACCGCGGTCCGCAAGCGTCCGCAGTTCTATGCCCCCTCCCTCGCCAAGGTCAAGGCGGGCGACAAGCTCGAGGCCGTCGCGCTCAAGGGCGGGTGGTACAAGGTGACCCTGGAGGAGGAGCAGGTCGGCTTCATCCACCAGAGCGCCGTGACGGCCAAGAAGGTGCGGCTCACCTCGGGCAAGGGGATCGGAGCGGGCGCCGCCACCGCCGAGGAGATCACGCTGGCCGGCAAGGGCTTCAACGCGAGCGTCGAGAAGGACTACCGGGGCGAGCACGCGGAAGCCGACTTCAAGGCGGTCGACGAGATGGAGAATTCGCGGCTCTCCGACGAGGCCCTCCTCAAGTTCATGTCCTGGGGCGGCCTCCTGCCCTCGAAGGAGAAGCCGTGAGGCGGCTCGGTCGGTTACTCGTTGCGGCATGCCTCGCCGCCGCCGGCTGCGCCCACGCCGACCGTGTGGTCGGGGCGGCGGCGGACTACGCGGCCTCCAAGGGCAGGCTCTCGCAGAAGCAGGCGGAGAGCATCAAGAAGACCTCCGCCGCCTTCCGCAAGAGCGCCGACGACATCTCCGAGAGCGAGGAGTACTTCATCGGACGGGCCGTCGCGGCCCAGCTGCTGGGCCGCTATCCCCCGCTCAAGGACGCCCAGCTCAACTACTACGTGCAGGCCGTCACACAGGTCGTGGCGATGAAGTCCGACCGGCCCGAGATCTACCGGGGCTACCACGCGCAGGTGATGGATACCTCCGAGGTCAACGCCTTCGCCGCCCCCGGCGGCTTCGTCTTCGTGACCAAGGGGCTCTTGCGCCTGATGCAGAACGAAGACCAGCTGGCCTGCGTGCTGGCCCACGAGCTGGCGCACGTCTCGAAGAAGCACGGGCTCAAGACCATCCAAACCGCCCGCCTCACGCAGGCCTTCGCCGTCCTCGGCGCCGAGACGGCCCGGAGCCTGACCCGCGAGGAGGACTCCCAGCTGGCCGCGGCCTTCGAGGGCTCGATCAAGGACATCGTCAGCGAGCTCGTGGTGAACGGCTACAGCCAGGACAAGGAGTTCGAGGCCGACCAGTACGGGGCGTTCTACGCCCAGCGCTCCAACTACGACCCGCGGGCCCTCGACAAGCTCCTCTCCAGGCTCGACGAGGCCCAGGGGAACGGGCGCGGCTGGTACAAGACCCATCCGGCGGCGGACGAGCGCCAGGGAGAGCTCGCCCAGTACCGCTACGCGCCGGGGCCGGGCTTCAAGCGCTCTCCCGCCCGGGACAAGCGCTTCAAGAAGGCGCTGGAGCGGCTGTAGCGTCGTCTTGTCTGCGATTCGACTCCTGACGTTCAAGTACTCCAATACCACGGCATCCGTACCCGAGACCCGCACCCAGCATCCTGCCTCTCAGCGCTCCCTACTCCAGCGCCCAGGCTCCAGTG
>DMEZ01000081.1:10634-11022 GCA_003450735.1 Elusimicrobiota bacterium
CTCCAGTGCCCCCACTCCAGCGCTCAGGCTCCAGTGCCCCCAACTCCAGCGCCCAGACTCCAACACCTCGGCTCCAGAAATCCATGCTCCCGCAACTCACGTGCCAGAATCAAGCACCCCCCCACCCCTAAGAGATTCTGTTTATTTTTTCAGCATAATCAACATCGTCCGGACGATGTTGATTGTGTTGGAAAAATAAGCGGAATCCCACAGGGGTGTGGGGGTGGGAATGACCGCCTAGACTGTTGAAGCTAGTTGAGCGCGCTCTCGAGCTCGCCGAGCACGATGCTCGCCGGGCGCGCTTTACCGAAATGCCAGCCCTGCGCGAGGTCGAAGCCGATCTGCCGGGCAAGCCGCGCCTGGGCCGCCGTCTCGATCCCTTCGGCCA
>DMEZ01000061.1:0-31411 GCA_003450735.1 Elusimicrobiota bacterium
GCCAGGGTGAAGGCCAGCTCCTGCACCGCAGTCGCTCCCGCCTCCCGGATGTGGTAGCCGCTGATGCTGATGGGATTGAAGCGCGGCAGCCGCTCCCGGCAGAAGGCGAAGAGGTCGGTGACGATGCGCATGGACTCCCGGGGGGGGTAGATGTAGGTGCCCCGGGCGACGTACTCCTTCAGGACGTCGTTCTGGATCGTCCCCTGCAGGGAGGCCAGCGGCACCTTCTGCTCCTCGGCCACGGCCGCGTAGAAGGCCAGCAGGACGGCCGCCGTGGAGTTGATGGTCATCGAGGTCGAGACCGAGCCCAGCGGGATGCCCGCAAAAAGCGTCCGCGCGTCCTCCAGGGTCGAGACGGCCACGCCCACCTTGCCCACCTCTCCCCGGGCGAGCGGGTGGTCGGAGTCGTAGCCCAGTTGGGTGGGCAAATCGAAGGCGACGCTCAGGCCCGTCTGCCCCTGGTTGAGCAAAAAGCGGTAGCGCCGGTTCGTCTCCTCGGCCGTCGCGAAGCCCGCGTACTGACGCATCGTCCAGAAACGGCCCCGGTACATCGTCGGCTGGGCCCCGCGCGTAAAGGGGAACTCGCCGGGGAAGCCCAGTTCCCTGAGATAATCCCTGCCTTCGGGGACGTACAGGCGCTTCTTGCCGAAGTCTTTGCGCCGCTCCGGCAGCTTGGCCAGCGAGGCCTTCAGCACCCCGTCCTCCCACCGCTTGAGCGCCTGCTTGAGCTTCTTCATAGCCCCCGAAGCGCCCTGCGCGCCGCGGAATAAGGGTCCGAGCGCCGGGCGGCGATGTCCGAAAGGAGCTTCTTGCAGAGCGGATTCCCGAGCAGGCTTTCCCTGAAACCGGTCTCGACGAGCTCCAGGAAGGCCGTCCGGGCCATGGCGCCCGAGCGGACTTCCCAGCCGGACCCGCGCTGGAGGGAGCGTCGGTGGAGCTCGATGGCCCTCAGGAGTTCGTTCACGCCCTGGCCCGTGAGGGCCTCGGTCAGCAAAACCGGCTTGCCGCCCAGGTTCTCGCGCAGGGTCCTGGCCAGGCGCTGAGCGCCGCGCTGGGAGCGCTTATTGACCACGTAGAGGTCGCCGACCTCCAGGATCCCCGCTTTGAGGGCCTGGATCTCGTCGCCGGCCCCGGGCGCCTCCACCACGAGCACGGTGTGGGCCGCGCCCGCGATCTTGACCCCGTCCTGCCCCACGCCCGCGGTCTCGAGCAGGATGACGTCCTTGCCCATCGCGTCCATCACGGTCACGGTGTCGAACACCGAGCGAGAGAGGCCGCCCAGGCTGCCGCGGGAGGCCAGGGAGCGGATGAAGACCTTCGGGTCGGAGGCGTGGCGCTGCATGCGGATGCGGTCGCCCAGGACGGCCCCGCCTGAAAGCGGGCTGCTCGGGTCCACCGCGACCACGCCCACGGAACAGCCTTCCTTGCGCAGGACGGCGACCAGGGCGTCGACGAGGGTGGACTTGCCGCAGCCGGGCGGGCCGGCGATGCCGACCACGTGGGCCCGGCCGGCGCGGGGGTAGAGGTGCCTGACCTCGGCGGCCGCGGCGGGAACGCCGTCGTCCAAGTCCCGCATCAGGCGGGCCGCGGCCGCGGCTTCGCCTTTGAGGATGCGCTTCGACAGGGGAGAGGGCATCGGGGGGTATTATATCGCATCGCGTCGGGACTGTCGTATCATATCTCCGTGAAGACCCTCTTCGCACGGGCGAAGGACTTCGCGGAGCGCCCCGCCCTTTCGGGTCCCGACGGGGCCTGGACCTACCGCGAGCTCCTGGAGCGTTCCGAGAGGACCGCCTCGGGCCTGCTGGCGGGGGAGAAAGACCTGAAGGAGGCCCGCGTCGCCTTCCTGGCACCTCCGGGGCTGGGCTACGCGGCCCTGCAGTGGGGCGTCTGGCGCGCCGGAGGCGCGGCCGTGCCGCTCGCCCTCTCGCACCCGTTGCCGGAGCTCGACTACGTCGTCTCGGACAGCGGGGCCTCGGTCCTGGCCGCGGCCCCGGAGCTCGCGGCGCGGCTTGGGCCTATCGCCAAGGCGCGGGGCCTGCGCCTGGCCCTCACAAACGACCTGCTCGCCGCGCCCCGCAGGCCCCTGCCCCGCCTGAAGAGGACGCGCCGGGCCCTGATCCTCTATACGAGCGGCACCACGAGCAAGCCCAAGGGCGTGGTCACCACCCACGCCAACATCCAGGCCCAGGCGCAGTCCCTGGTCACGGCCTGGGAGTGGAGCGCAGACGACCGCATCCTCTGCTTCCTCCCGCTCCACCACATCCACGGCGTCATCAACGTGCTGACCTGCGCGCTCTGGTCCGGCGCCTTCTGCGAGCTTTTGCCCGCCTTCGACGCGGACAGGGTCTGGGAGCGCGTCCGGGAGGGGCGCTTCACCCTCTTCATGGCCGTCCCCACGGTCTATCAGCGCCTGGCCGACGCCTGGGAGAAGGCCCCGCCGGACAGAAGGAAGGCCCTGAGCTCGGCCTGCGGCCGGATGCGGCTCATGGTCTCCGGCTCCGCAGCCCTGCCGGTGAGTCTGCTGGAGCGCTGGCGCGATTTAAGTGGGCATACACTCCTGGAGCGGTACGGCATGACCGAGATCGGCATGGCCCTCTCGAACCCCCTTCACGGCGAGCGCCTGCCCGGGAAGGTCGGCTCTCCCCTGCCGGGCATGGAGGTGCGCCTCGTCGACGGCGAGATCGAAGTCCGGGGCCCGAACGTGTTCCTGGAGTACTGGGGCAAGCCCGAGGCCACGAAGGCGGCCTTCCGGGATGGCTGGTTTCGCACCGGCGACGCAGCGGTCGTCGAAGGAGGCGCCTACCGCATCCTCGGCCGCAGTTCCGTGGACATCCTCAAGACGGGCGGGTTCAAGGTGTCGGCCATCGAGATCGAGGAGGCCCTGCGCGAGCACCCGTCCATCGAGGAGTGCGCCGTCGTCGGAATCGAGGACCCCGAGTGGGGGGAGAGGGTCTGCGCCGCGCTCGTCCTCAAGGCCGGACGAAGCCTCACCCTGGAGTCGCTCCGGGCCTGGGGCAAAGAGCGCCTCGCCCCCTACAAGCTGCCTTCCAGGATGCTGGCCCTCCCCAGCCTTCCCCGCAACGCCATGGGCAAGGTCGTCAAGCCCGAGGTCTCCAAGCTCTTCCGCCAGCCAGGCTCTTGACTTAAGTCAAGGCGCGCTTTGCGCCTTAGCGGATATGCTCTACTGGTCATGAGAAACCACTCCAGGAGGAGCAAATGAGCATGTTCTGTCATCAGTGCGAGCAAAACGCGGGCGGGAAGGGCTGCCGGCGCGTCGGGGTCTGCGGGAAGGACGAGACGGCGGCGGGCTGCATGGACGAGCTGATCCAGGAATGCCTGGGCCTTTCCCGCTACGCCCGCCGCGCGGCCGCGTTCGGCGCGACCGACCGCGTCATCGACCGCTTCGTGGTGGAGGCGCTGTTCACCACGGTCACCAACGTCAACTTCGATTCCGCGCGCCTGGAAAGCTGGGTGCACCGCGCCCGGGAACTGAACCCGCAGGCCCGCAGTCTCTATGAGGAAGCGGCCCGCAGGGCCGGCCGGCGGCCCGAGAGCCTTCCGCCTTCGACCCGCGAGGTTTCCGTCGCCAAGAAGCTCGAGAAGCTCGGGGCGGACGTGAGCGGCCTGCAGGACCTCATCCTGTACGGCCTCAAGGGCATGGCGGCGTACATGGACCACGCCCGCATCCTCGGCGTCGAGGACGACGAGGTCTACGCCTTCGTCCACGAAGGGCTCGACTTCCTGGCCGGCGACCCGAAGGACGTCGGGGCCCTGACCGCCATGGCCCTCAAGGTCGGCGAGGTGAACCTCAAGGCGATGGAACTGCTCGACCGGGCCAACACCGGGACCTACGGGCATCCGGAGCCGACCGCGGTCCGCGTGACCCCGGTCAAGGGCAAGTGCATCCTGGTCTCGGGGCACGACCTCAAGGACCTCGACACCCTGCTCCAGCAGACCGAGGGCAAGGGCATCAACGTCTACACGCACGGCGAGATGCTCCCCTGCCTGGCCTATCCCGGCCTGAAGAAGTACAGGCATTTGGTCGGCAACTACGGCGGGGCCTGGCAGGACCAGCAGAAGGAGTTCGAAGCCTTCCCGGGCGCGATCCTGATGACCACCAACTGCATCCAGAAGCCGCGCGAAGCCTACCAGGCGCGCATCTTCACCACCGGCCTCGTGGGCTGGCCGGGCGTGAGCCACGTCCCCAACGGCGACTTCTCGGCGGTCATCTCGGCGGCCCTGGCCGCGCCGGGCTTCGCCGAGGACGCCCCGGAGAAGACCATCACGATCGGCTTCGCGCGCAACGCGGTCATGGGCGTGGCGGGCAAGGTCGTTGAAGCGGTGCAGGCGGGGAAGCTGCGCCACTTCTTCCTCATCGGCGGCTGCGACGGGGCCAAGCCGGGACGCAACTACTACACGGAGCTCGCGGAGGCCGTGCCGAAGGACTGCGCCATCCTGACCTTGGCCTGCGGCAAGTACCGCTTCAACAAGCTGGAGTTCGGCGACATCGGCGGCATCCCGCGCCTGCTCGACGTCGGGCAGTGCAACGACTCCTACTCGGCCATCCAGATCGCCCTGGCCCTCGCCAAGGCCTTCAAGTGCGGGGTCAACGACCTGCCGCTCTCCATCGTGCTGAGCTGGTACGAGCAGAAGGCGGTCTGCGTCCTGCTCACCCTCCTGCACCTGGGGCTCAAGAACATGCGCCTGGGACCGACCCTGCCCGCCTTCGTGGGGCCCGGCGTGCTCAAGGTGCTCGTCGAGAAGTTCGGGCTCAAGCCCACCGGCAAGGCCCAGGACGACCTCGAGGAGATGCTGGAAGCCAGGACCGCGGCCTAGGTTTCAGACCTCGATCGTCTTAAGGGTCGGGGAGACGCAGAGCGTCGCGCCGGTCGCGCCCTGGACTTCCTCCGGGGTGACGCCCGGCGCGACCTCTTCGAGGACCAGGCCCTTCGGGGTCACGCGGACCACGGCGAGGTCCGTGACGATGAGGGTGACGCAGCGCTGTCCTGTCAGGGGGAAGGTGCACTCCTTGACGATCTTGGGGGTGCCGTCCTTGTTCGTGTGCGTCATCGTCACGACGATGCGTTTGGTGCCGGCGGCGAGGTCCATGGCCCCGCCGATGCCGGGGATGGCGTCCTCGCCCGGCACCTTCCAGTTGGCCAGGTCGCCCTTCTCGGACACCTGGTAGGCGCCGAGGAAGGTCATCGCGACGTGCCCGCCGCGGATGATCATGAAGGAGTCCGACTGGGACACGATGGCGCCGCCGGGGACGACGCTCACCGGCTGCTTGGCCGCGTTGACGAGGTCCGCGTCCTCCTGGCCCTTCGGGGCGAGAGGGCCCATGCCGATGATGCCGTTCTCAGTGTGCAGGAAGATATCCCGGCCCTTGAGGTACTCTGGGACGAGGTTGGGGATGCCGTAGCCCACGTTGACATACATCCCGTCCTGGACTTCCTTGGCCGCGCGCGCGGCGATCTGTTCCTTGCTAAGCCCTTTTCTCATAGAGTTCGCCCTTCACGACGCGGTCGACGAAGATGCCCGAGGTGTGGACGCTGTCCGGCTCGAAAGCGCCGACCTCGTGGAGCTCCTCGACCTCCGCGATGCTGACCTCGGCGGCCGGGGCCATCACGGGGTTGTAGTTGCGGGCCGAGAAGCGGTAGACGAGGTTCCCGGAGCGGTCGCCCTTGAAGGCCTTGAGCAGGGCGAAGTCCCCGCGCAGGGCCGTCTCAAGGAGGTACTCCCGGCCGCCGATCGTCTTCTTCTCCTTGCCCTCCTCGATGGGCGTGCCCACGCCCGTGGGAGTATAGACCCCGCCCAGGCCCGCGCCGCCGCAGCGGATGCGCTCGTTCAAGGTGCCCTGCGGGATGATCTCAAGCTCCAGGGCCTTGGCCTGGACCTGCTCGTGGAACCACTTGAACTTGACGATGGGGCCGGGGAAGGAGCCGATGAACCTGCGCACCTGCCGGTTCTTCACCAGCAGGCCCACGCCGTAGATCTCGCCGTCCTTCGAGTCCGTGGAGCCGAGGTTGTTGCCGATGATCGTCAGGCCTTTGGAGCCCTTTCGGACTAAGGCGCGGATGAGGTTCTCCGGGATGCCGCAGAGGCCGAAGCCTCCGGAGAGGATGACCGCGCCCTCGCCGATGTCCTTGACCGCCTCGTCCGAGCTGGCAAGCACCTTGTCCATGGTTCAGCCTCCCGAGAGGACCGGGAGCAGATCGACCTCGCAGTCCTCGGCAAGCCGGTCCTCCAGCTTGCGGGTCGTCCCGCCCACCGAGGCGCTCATCACCTCGCTCTCGGGGATGCGGAGCCTTTCCAGCAGCTCCCGCACCGTGAGGGGGGAGGGGGACTCGACTTGCGTCTTCTCGAGCGCTCCCGGCAGGTAGTGCCTCAGGTTCGCGTGCGCCGTGACATCGTATCTCACCCGAGCCCCAGCGCCGAGAGCTTGCCCTTCTCCGGGATGCCGTCCTTGGACCACCCCCGGAGCTGGTAGTACTTGTAGAGCATGTTCCCCATGTCCGGGAGCACGCCCTTGGCCGAGCCGTCGGGCTTGGCCTCGGCGTAGAGGCGAGGCGGGAGCACGTCGTCCTTGCGGCTGATGCCGAGCTTCACGCTGTACATGCGCTTCAAGTTGAAGAGGCGCTCGCCCGTGAGGAGCACCTCCTCCATCGTCGCGTCCCAGCCGCAGACGAGCTGGAGCCAGCGCGCGACCTTCTTCGGGCCCACCCGGCCGATGAAGAGGAACTTGCACAGCCCCAAGGGATTGAAGACGGAGAGGTAGTTCTGCATCGTCACGACGATGGGCGGCTTGTCCGAGGAGTCGTGCGGGTTCGGGGGCTTCGTGAAGCCGAGGTCCTCGGCGGGGATGCCCCGGTCGAGGAAATAGGTCAGGCCCTCGAGGTGGCAGGCGCCGCGGACCGCGGTCGCGTAGTTGAGGGCCATCCCCACGTGCCCCCGCGGGTCGTGGGCCGGGTATTCCAGCCCCTTCGTGTGCACCGCCAGCTCCTCGGCGTTCCGGCCGAGGACCTGCGCGGCCTTCCGGACTCCTTGCCCCAGTATCGCGCCGCAGTCCTCCCCGCGCCCGATCTTGTGGACCATGGCCACGACGGACTTCCCGTCCCAGCCCAGCTCGAGCCCGCCCGTGTCCTTCCTGGTCAGGATGCCCCGTTCGAACGCCTCGATGGCGAAGGCGATGATGGCGCCGGCGGAGATGGTGTCGATGCCGTAGCGGTTGCACCACTCGTTGCCCTCGGCGATGGACTCCGGGTCGTCGTTGAGGCAGTTGGCGCCGAGCATGCCGATGGTCTCGTACTCGGGCCCATGGCCGTAGAGCTTGAGCCCCTCGTGCTTGTAGATCTTCCCGCAGCGGATGGGGCAGGCGTAGCAGGAGTAGTGCTTGTCGAGCATCGCGGGCTGCATGGCCTGGCCGCAGACCTTCTTGGCGCCCTCGACCCAGCTTCCGAGCTGCCAGTTCTTGATGGGCAGGTCGCCGAACTTCTCCACGGCCTCCACCCCGCCGGAGGTGCCGAAGTTCGTGAGCCCGACCGTGTTCTTGCGGATGTCCTCGATGTCCGCCTTGAGCTCGGTTTTGAGCTCCTCGGGCTGGGCGATGGGCAGGTGGACGTCGAGGCTGCCCTCGACGACGACCGCCTTGACCCTCTTGGAGCCCATCACCGCGCCGATGCCCGCCCGGGCGGCGACGCGCGTGATGGGGGGGTCGAAGAGGATCGAGGCGATGGCCACGCCCCGCTCGCCGGCCTGGCCGATGACGGCGGCCTTCGCGCGCCCGGGGAAGCGGGCCTTGAGCGCCGCGCCGGTCTCGTAGGCGTCCAGGCCCGCGAGGTCCCGGGCCGGGAGGAACTCGACGCCCGCCGTCGTCACCTTCAGGAGCGTCCACTCCGGACAGCGGCCCGTCAGCACCATACCGTCGAAGCCCGTCTTGCGGAACTCGGCCGGCCAGTGCCCGCCGACCGTGGCCTCGTTCCAGATGCCGGTCTGCGGAGACTTGGCGCACACGCAGAACTTGGAGGTGCCGGGCAGGGTGCCGCCGGTGAAGAGGCCGGAGAGGAAGACGAGCGGCGCGCTCTCGTCCAAGGCGTCCATGCCGTTCGGGAAGTCCTGGGTCAGCAGCTTCGCCGCGAGCCCCGAGCCGAGGTAGTACTTGCGCGCGTCCGCCTCGGCGAACTCGACGACCTGCGTGGTCTTCCTCGAGAGGTCGATCCTAAGCAGCTTCCCGAAGAACCCGAAGGCCATGTCAGCTTCGGGCGCGGCCGAGAGTGATGGTCTCCCGGCGCTTGAAGGCCTTGGGCATCTCCTTGAACGAGATCATCCCCTGCACGGGGCAGACGAAGCCGCAGATCATGCAGGAGAGGCACTTCTCCTCGACCTGCCGCGGCCGCCGCTTCTTCTCGTCCCACTCGAGCGCGAAGCCGCCCGCGTCCCGGCAGACGATGTAGCACTGCCCGCAGCCCACGCAGCGGTCCATGTCGTAGCGCGCGATGCCCTGGCGCTTGATGTCGAACTGGCCGGTCTCGTGCAGGTGGGGGATAGCCTTCCCGACGAGGTCCTGGACGCGCGAGACGCCCTTCTGGGCCATGTAGTCCGAGAGGCCCTCGATCATGTCCTCCACGATGCGGTAGCCGTAGTGGATGATGCCCGTGGTGACCTGCACCGTGCTCGCCCCGACCAGCAGGTACTCCAGGGCGTCCACCCAGGTCTCGATACCGCCGATGCCTGAGAGCGGGAGCTTGAGCTCCGGGTGCGCGGCCAGGTCCGCGATGAAGCGCAGGCCGATGGGCTTGATGGCCGGGCCGGAGTAGCCGCTGATGGCGCCCTTGCCGAACACGTTGGGCCTCGGGACCCAGTCGTCCAAGCCCACCTCGGAGAGGCCCTTCACGGTGTTGATGGCCGTGATGCCGACCGCCCCGCCGCGCTTGGCCGCCATGGCGGGGATGGTCATATCCGTGACGTTGGGGGTGAGCTTCGCGATGAGCGGCAGGTCGGTGACCTTATGGGCCGTGGTCGTGAACTTTTCGACGAGGTCGTGCTCCTGGCCCACCTTGCAGCCCGAGCCCTCCACGGTCATGTGCGGGCAGGAGAAGTTGAGCTCGATCATGTCCGCGCCGGCGTCGGTGACGGCCTTGGCCAGATCCGCCCATTCCTGATTCGAGAAGCCCATGATGCTGGCCATGACCCGGTGCCTGGGCCAATGCTTCTTGAGATAGGCGATGTCGAGGAGGTTGGGCTTGAGGCCCCGGTCGGTGGTCTGCTCCACGTTCTGGAGCCCGACGAGCTTCTTGTCGCCGTAGTCGTAGCCGTGCATGCGGGGGGAGGGATGGACGATGGGCACCCGGTCGGTGACCAGGGTCTTGTAGGCGACCCCGCCCCAGCCCGCGTCGAAGGACCGTCCGACCATCTCCGCGCTGTTGGAGACGGGGGAGGAGGACAGCATGAACGGGTTGAGGAACTTCTTGCCGCAGAACTCGACCGACAGATCGACTTTCTTCGCGCTCATGCCCGCACCCCCAGCTGCGCGGCGATGGCCTTCGCCGCGGCCTTGCCATCTGAAACGGCTCGAACCACCAGGTCCGGCCCGCGCACGATGTCGCCCCCCGCGTAGATCCCCGCCTTGGACGTACGGCCGTCCTTCTCGCCCGCGCGGATGAGCCCGTCGGGCCTCACCGCGACCGAGGGATAGGCCTGCGAGGAGCCCTCGGGCGCCTTGTTGCCGATGGCCTCGATGACGGCGCGGACTTCCAGAGTCCAGTCCGTGCCGGGGACTTCCTCGGGCTTGCGCCGCCCGGAACCGTCTGGCCGGCCGAGCCGGGTCTTGCGCAGGCGGATGCCGGTCAAAGCGCCCTTCGGGTCGCAGAGGTACTCGACGGGCTGGTTCAAGACGAGGAAGTGCACGCCCTCCTGCAGGGCCTCCAGCCGCTCGTCCTCCTCGGCCGGCATCTGGGCGAAACTGCGGCGATAGAGCAGGTACACGTCCGAGGCGCCCAGCCGCAGGGCCGAGCGCGCGCAGTCGATGGCCACCGAGCCGCCGCCGATGACGGCGCAGGGCTTGCCCCGGAGAGCGTTCTCGAGCGGGCCCTTGCGGCCTTCGCGCTGGGCCGCCAGGAAATCCACGGAGGAGAAGACGCCGGCGGCCTTCCGGGAGTTCAGGCGCATGGGCGCCCAGAGCCCCGGAGCCAGGAACACGGCCTTGAAGCCCTTCTTGAGCAGGGCCTCCGCCGCGCCTTTCCCACGGACGGGAGAGCCGCAGCGAAAGACGACCCCGAGGGCGCGGATGTCGTCGAGCTCGCGCTGGAGGAACTCCTTGGGAAGGCGGAACTCCGGGACACCGTAGCGGAGCACCCCGCCCGGCTCGGGGCGCGCCTCGAATACGGTCACGGGGAAGCCGAGACGCGCGAGGTGGGCCGCGCAGGCGAGGCCCGCGGGGCCCGAGCCGACCACGGCGACCTTCTCCTTGCGGCGAGTCTCCGGTTTTTCGAGCGGGTTGAAGCCCGTCTTCCAGGCGTGCTCGACGAGGAAGCGCTGGAGCCGGCCGATGCGGATGGGGCGGTCGATGCCGGTGGCGCTGCACTCCTTCTCGCAGAGGCGCGCGGTGGGGCAGAGGATGCCGCAGGCGCCGCCCAAAACGTTGTTCTTTTTGATGGTGCGCGCCGCCCCGGTCAGGTTGCGGAAGCGGAGCTTGCGGATGAAGGCCCCCGGGTCGGTCTGGGCCGGGCAGGCCTTGGAGCAGGGCGCCTCATGGCAGAGCAGGCAGCGGCCGGCTTCGGCGACCGCTTGGCCGAGGTCGAAGCCCCGACAGTCCGGCGAATCAAGGCGCTTGGCGACACCCATGGTCCCTCCGTACGCGAGGGACACATTCTACTACAAATCAGACTTACAGGTCGTAGTAGCGCGCGATCTCCCAGGGGTGGGGGATCTTCTGCATGTCCGCGAGGTCCTTCTGCTTGGCCGACACCCACTTGTCGACGAGGTCCTTGGGGAACACGCCTTTGTAGGTGAGCCACTCATGGTCGGCCTTGAGGGCCTCCAGCGCGCTCTCGAGGCTGCTGGGGAAGGAACGCACCTTCAGGAGCTTGTCCTTGGGCAGGTCGTAGAGGTTGGCCTCGTAGGGCCCGAAGCCTTCCTTGACCGGGTCGACGCGGCGGCGGATGCCGTCGAGGCCCGCCATGAGCATGGCCGCGTAGGCGAGGTAGGGGTTGCAGGTGGCGTCGATGGTGCGGTACTCGAAGCGGCGCTCGGCCGGGTCCTTCACGTAGCCGGGGATGCGGATGGCCGCGGAGCGGTTGCCTTCCGCGAAGACGGCCTTCACCGGGGCCTCGAAGCCGGGGATGAGCCGGCGATAGGAGTTCGTGGTGGGGTTCGTGATGGCCGCGAGCGAGCAGGGGTGGGAGAGGACCCCGCCGATATAGTTCAGGGCGGTCCGGCTGAGCAGGTAGAGCCCCTTGTCGTCGTGGAACACGTTCTTCCCTTTCTTAAGGAGGAACTGGTGGACGTGCATCCCGTTGCCGGCCTCGCCCGGGATGAGCTTGGGGATGAAGGTGATGATCTTGCCGTGCTTGCGCGCGATGCGGTGGCAGATGTGCTTGGCCAGCGTGGTCATGTCCGCCATGAAGCCGACCGGCTGGAACTTGAACTCGATCTCGTACTGGGCGCTGCCGCACTCGTGGTGGTGGTACTTGACCCCGAGCCCGAGGCGCTTGAAGGCCCGGCAGATCTCGTTGCGCAGGGCGAAGTGCTGGTCGTTGGGCTCGGAGCGGAAGTAGCCCCGGTTGCTGTAGATGCGGTAGAGCTCGGAGCCGCCGGGGGGGCTGGCCAGCTCGCCGCTCTCGACGCGGTAGGAGGTCTCGCGCACCGTCATCGTGCTGTAGAGCTCGTCGAGGACGTAGAACTCGAGCTCGAGGCCGATGTGGGCCTGGTCGGCGACGCCCTCGTCCCGGAGAGCCCCGAGGGCCTTGTCCACGATGTGGCGCAGGTCCTGCTTGAAGTTCTCGTGGGTGCCGATGTCGAGGATGTCGCAGATGAAGTAGAGGGTCTTGGCCTCGGGGTCGACGGGGTCCTCGAAGCCGAAGGCGAGGTCGGGCTTGATGAGCATGTCCGAGCGGTCCACGGTGGCGAAGCCGAGGTTGGAGGCGTCGATGCCGATGCCGTCGTTGACCGTGCGCTCGGAGAAGTTCTCGGCCGGGATGGTGACGTTTCGGAAGCGGCCGTCCATGTCGGAGACAAAGAAGGCGATCTGCTCGATCCCCTTTTTGGCGCAGAAGCGGCGGACGTCCTTCACATCCTTGAACTGGAGCATCGTTCCTCCCTCTCGCGGCCTGGACGCCTATTGTGTCAAAAAATCCAGGGCCGGGGAACCGGCCTCAGGCCGTCGGCACGGTGAAGAAGAATTCGCAGCCCTTCCCCGGCTCCGAGCGCAGGCCGACGCGCCCCCCGTGCGCCGTGACCACGTTCTGGACGAAGGGCAGGCCGAGGCCCATCCCCAGCGCCTGGCCGGTGAAGTGCTCGTCGATCTGGTAGAAGCGCTGGAAGACGCGGGCCTGCTCGTCGAGCGGGATCCCCGGCCCGTTGTCGGCGACCGACAGGCGGACGCGGGAGCCTTCCAGGACGGCGCCGATGCGGACCTCCTTGACCTTGCCGTGGTTGAAGCGGATCGCGTTCTCCAGCAGGTTCCTGAGGGCCTCCGAGAGAAGGAGGACGTCCGCGCGGACGCAGGGCAGCGCGGTGACGGCCTCCCGGTCCCAGAGGATCCGCACGCCCGGCGTGCCGATGACGTCGGAGAGCCCCTTGATGGCGGACTCGACCACCAAGACGAGGGACGTCTCCCGAGGGTCCATGTCCAGCGTCTCCGCGCTCAGCGCCGTTGAATACATCAGGAGCTTTTCGACGAGGATGTGCAGCCTCTCGACCTCCTTCACCATCGTGGCAACGGCCTTCGCCTGGAACTCGTCCAGGCGGCCGGCCGGGTCCTCCTGGAGCAGGTCCAGGTAGCCGATGACGATCATGAGCGGGGTGCGCAGTTTGTGCGAAACGACCGAGAGGAAGTTGCGCGCGAGCGTTTCCTCGCGCTTCTCGACGCTCTGCGCCCGCAGGATCCGTCCGGCGAGGAAGGCCGTCGCCGCGAAGGCCGCCAGGGAGGCGGCGAGAGGGGAGAACAGGGACCGGCTCAGGAGCGCGCCCGCTCCGAAGACGAGGAGGGCGCTCAGCAGGGCGAGCTTGAAGACGACCGAGCGGAAGGCCATCGCCTCACCGTATACCAATTCCCAGACTGTCCGCGCCAGCGCTCGCGGCTCGGGCCCCGTTTGTGCCAGAATGAACACGCTGTGACACCCTTACTCCTCCTGCTGGCCGGCGCCGCCCTGCTCTGGGGCCTGGTCCATCTCCTGCGCGTCGCCGCCATCGGGGCCGCCTACAAGGCGAAGGCACTCTGCTCGGGGCTCTTCCTCTCCGGCCGGACGGTCGAGTCCCTGCGCACCGACGTCTCGGACGACAGCTACCGCATCCTCCGGCTCTTCCGAGTCTCGGTGGACCGCCATCGCCGGACGGTCACAGGCTCCTTTTTCGGCCTGAGGGCCCGCACCGCGGTCTACCGCCCCGGCCTGGGGGCGACGCTGGCCATCGGGACTAGGCCGGATGCCCTCGAGCCGAAGGCGCTGCCGGCCTCGGCCGCGCGCCCGGACTGGGAGCATCGCCCGCTGGAGCCGGTGCAGCGTGCAGTCGACCGGACGTTCTCCGAGCCCGACCCGCTCAAGCTCCGCCGCACCCGGGCCGTCGTGGTCCTGCGGGACGGCCGCATCCTCGCCGAACGTTATGCGCCGGGCTTCGGAGAGGCGATGCCCCTGCCGGGCTGGTCCATGGGCAAGAGCGTCTTGAACGCCCTGGTCGGGATCTCGGTCAAGGAGGGACGGCTCTCGCTGGAGCAGAAGAACCTCCTGCCCGAGTGGAGCGCCCCCGGCGATGCGCGCTCCGCCATCACCCTCGAAGACCTCCTGCGCATGCGCTCGGGGCTCGAGTTCGCCGAGGTGTACAAGGACCCGCTCTCGGACGTCACCCGCATGCTCTTCGCAAGCCGAAGCGCCGCCCTCTTCGCCGCGGCCAAGCCCCTGCGCGCCCCGCCCGGGACGCTGTGGGCCTACCAGAGCGGCACGAGCAACATCCTCTCGCGCATCGTCCGCCTGGCCGCCGAGAAGGCGGGCGAGGACCCGCTCCTCTTCCCTCGCCGCGCCCTCTTCGACCCGCTCGGGATGCGCGCCGTCCCCGAGCCGGACGCCGCGGGGGACTTCGTCTTCTCCTCCTTCCTCTACGCTTCGGCCCGGGATTGGGCCCGCTTCGGACAGCTCTACGCCCAGGACGGCGTCTGGGAGGGGCGGCGCCTCCTGCCGGAAGGCTGGGTGCGCTTCTCCACGACGCCCACGCCGCAGTCTCCGGAGGGGCGCTACGGGGCGCACTGGTGGCTCAGACTCTCCAGGGAGTTCGGGGGGGAGACGGAGGCCGCCGGGCGCATCCCTCCGGACGCATTCCACGCGATGGGCCACGAGGGGCAGGTCCTGAGCGTCCTCCCGTCGCTCAAGCTCGTCGCCGTGCGCCTGGGGATGTCCATCCGGGTGGACGCATGGGACCACGCGGCGTTCCTGGCGGAGGTCGTGGACGCGCTAGGCTAGTTTGGCGTGGTGGGCGAGCAGAGCGGCGAGAATTTCCACCCGGCTTCGTTTTTGCCATGATGTACGCTCGTTGAAAATGGAGGCGTTCCCATGCTCAGCACCCTACTCGCAGGACTCCTCGCTCTTCAAGGCGGAAGCGCCCTGGCCCAGGACGCGGACCAGGAGAAAGCCAACGTCGGGGTGATCAAGGACTACTACGCCGCTTACGCTGAAGGAGACCTGGACAAGCTGAAGACGTTCTTCGCTCCCGGCATCGTTTGGAGGATCCCCGGGCATCATCCTCTGGCGGGAGAGAAACGGGGGGCGGATGAAGTCCTGGCCTTCTTCGCGCAGCTCGCGAAGGCGAAGTTCAAGGCGGAGCCGATCTTCTTCCAGGCGCAGGGCGACTACGTCGTCGACATCCATCGAGGCTGGAGCAACGTGGAAGACGGGAAGCCCGGCGCCGACCAGCTCTTCGCCCTGATGTTCAAGATCAAGGATGGGAAGATCGTCGAAGCGCAGAACTTCCTGACCGACCAGCATCAGGCCGACGCGTTCTTCTGGCGCGTCTACCCGCTCAAGCCCCTCCCCGAGCGTCTGAGATAGCTCGGCGTCACTTCCCCTGCGCGTCCCAGTACAGGTCGTCGGTCAAGGCCAGCGAGTTCGCCTCTTTCGTGTAGCCCGACATCGCGGAGGGCGGCACGTTGTCGAACATCATCGGGAGCCCGTTCGCGGTCAAAAAGTCCTTCGAGTCCATCAGCTGGAAGTGCAGATGCGGCGCGTCCGAGTTGCCCGTGTTGCCCACCCGCCCCAGCACGTCGCCCTTGCGCACCTTGGCGCCCGGTTCCACGCGGATGGAGCCCTCCATCATGTGGCAGTACGCGGCGAACTCCCCGTTGCCGTGGTCCACGACCACGTAGTTCCCGCCGACCGTGTTGATGACGCCGATCTTCGGGATAAGCTCCGCCGAGAGCTTCGGGAAGTACGCGGGGTCCTTGAAGTTCTTCGGGTCCCGCATCGCCTCGTCGGGGAACTTCGTCCCCGTCTCCGTCACGACCCCGTCGCCCATCGAGCGGATGGGGCGCCCGAAGATGCCGTAGTCCGCCGCCTCGTCGGGCTCGTCGCGGGCGGCCATGTCGGTGAACGAATCGGCCTTGTCCACGTCGGCGGCCACCACGTCCATCGCGAACTCCTGCGAGCACATCGCCCGGTGGTGCGCGTAGTTCATCGACAGGTTCGCCATGTGCACCGGCCCGTCCAGCGGGTAGCGGTAGCCGGCTCGGGCCGGGTGGGCGCTCAGCGGCACGAGGAGGGCCGCCTCCTCCTCTCCCGCGGCCGTCTTCACCAGCAACTCCACCCGCAGGCCGTCGAGCTTGGCGCTTCCGACGTGGTGCAGGTACACGAACTTGGATAAAGCCAGGACCGCGCTCTGACCCGGCTCCAGGACGCGCGATTCGGCGAGGGCGCCCTCCGGCAGGGAGAGGGCGCCGAAGGCCAGCTGGAGCACGTAGAGCGGCTGATGCTTCGAGTTCAGGATGCCGTTGATGCGCGCCAGCGCCGTGCTGAGGGAGACCTGGCTCGGCGCCGCGCGCAAGACTTCCTCTCCCGCGGCCAACCCCGTGACGGCCGCGTACTTGAGCTCGACGGGGGCCTCCGTCCTGTTGGTCAAGACCAGGTCCGGCGCCTTGATGTCGGACACCCACCAATCGCCCTGCCGGTACTCCAGGGGGATGATCTTCCGGCCCGGGGACAGCAGGCGGACCCCCACCCGCTCCTCGGCGGCCTGGCTCACCCCGCCCAGCAGCAGAAGAAGCATCGCGCACAGCCTGGCCTTGAAGCTCATGGTCGGTCTCCTTTACGGCTGGAGGCATTCTACTACGCCCTGTTCCGGCAGTCCATCCAGACCTTCATTTTGTACAATGCCGGCATGACAAAAGCGGTCAAGAACGTCGAATTCAAGGCCCGCGCGGCCGAACAGCCTTTCACCTACCCCCTTAAGCGTGAGTTCGTCGAGCCCGACTGGCGCCGCCTGCCGGGCTATAAGGACGTCACGAAGGAGCAGTGGGAGAGCGCCGTCTGGCAGAGGCGCAGCACCGTCAAGAACCTCAAGGAGCTCAAGGCGGCTTTCGGCGGCTTCCTCAAGGACGACCTCCTCGAGAGCCTCGAGAAGGATCAGAAGGACATCGCCACCATGTCCATCCTGGTCCCGCCTCAGATGCTCAATACGATGAATGAGAAGGACCTCTGGAGCGACCCGGTGCGCCGCTACATGCTCCCGGCCTTCAAGGACCGCCACCCCGTCTGGCCCAGCCACCCCCTCGCCTCGCGCGACAGCCTGCACGAGGCCGAGATGTGGGCGGCCGAGGGCCTCACGCACCGCTACCCCACCAAGGTCCTCGCCGAGCTCCTCTCCACCTGCCCCCAGTACTGCGGCCACTGCACCCGCATGGACCTCGTCGGCAACGACACGGCCCAGGTGAAGAAGTTCGGCTTCGCCACGCCCCAGAAGGAGCGCCTGGAGAAGATGCTGGAGTACCTCCGGAAGACCCCGCAGGTGCGCGACGTCGTGGTCTCCGGGGGGGACATCGCGAACCTCCCCATCGCCCAGCTCGAGGCGTTCGTGGACGCCCTGCTCGAGATCCCCAACATCCGCGACATCCGCCTCGCCACCAAGGGCCTCATCGCCATCCCCCAGCACTTCCTGCAGGAGGACGTGCAGCGGGGCCTCGGCCGCCTCTTCAAGAAGGCCTTCGACCGCGGGGTGGACATCGCCGTCCACACCCACATCAACCACGCCAACCAGGTGACCCCGCTCGTCGGGAAGGCCGTGAAGCGGCTGCACGAGCTCGGCGCGCGCGACGTGCGCAACCAGGGCGTGCTCATGCGCGGCATCAACGCCACGCAGAAGGACCTGCTCGAACTCTGCTTCATGATGGTCGACCACGCCAAGATCATGCCGTACTACTTCTACATGTGCGACATCATCCCCAGCGCCGAGCACTGGCGCGTGCCCATCCACGACGCCCAGAAGCTTCAGCACGACATCATGGGCTACCTGCCCGGCTTCGCCACGCCGCGCCTCGTCTGCGACGTACCCTTCGTCGGCAAGCGCTGGGTGCAGCAGGTCAAGCACTACGATCTCGAGAACGGCATCTCGTACTGGACGAAGAACTACCGCACCAGCATCGAGGCCGATTCCCCCGAGGCCCTCACCAAGCTCTACGAGTACTACGACCCCGTGGACACCCTCCCGCCCGCCGGCCAGGAGTACTGGCGCAAGCGCAAGGCGGAGGAAGCGGCGGCCGCGAAGCCGGCCTGAGGGGATGCCCGAGTCCGGCAAGACGGTCCTTGTGATCGAGGACGACCCGCTTGTGCGGGAGCTCGTCCGCGAGGCTCTCTCCCAGGACGGCCACCGCCTCCTCGAGGCCGACGGCGTCGCGGTCGGGATGAACCTCTTCAAGACCCGCAAACCCGACCTGCTCATCCTCGACCTCCGCCTGCCCGACGGCGACGGCCTCGAGTTCTGCAGGAAGGTGCGCGAGAGCGGCGCCGCGGCCGCCACGCCGGTCATCATACTCACCGCGCAGACCCTGCTCGAGGAGAAACTCCTCGGCTTCAAGGCCGGGGCGGACCAGTACCTCTGCAAGCCCGTGGCGCCCCAGGAACTGCGGATGTGGGTGGAGGCCCTCCTGCGCCGCGTGCAGTTCGACAAGGAGGAGGGGGACGTCGTGAAGGCGGGCGAGCTCGCCATCGACCTCCAGGCGCACCTCGTCCGCTTCCGGGACCAGGCCATCCCCTATCTGACGGGCAAGGAGTTCGACCTCCTGGCCTATCTGGTGAAGAAGCGGCCGAAGGTCGTCAGCCGCAAGGACATCCTCTCCAAGCTCTGGCACCAGGTCAGCGTGGACCACGTCGTGGACACCCACATCAGCAACCTTCGCCGGAAGCTCCCGCCCGAGGTCTCGGACAAGCTCCAGAACGTCCCGGGCGTGGGCTTCCGCTACTTCGAGGAGCGGTCGTGAAGCCCGCCGCCAAGACGATCCTCGTGGTCGAGGACGACTCCGCCGTGCGGGATTTCCTGGCCGACTGCCTGCGTTCGGAAGGCTACAAGGTCCTGACCGCCTGCGACGGGAAGGAGGGGCTCGCGCTCGCCAGGGCGCGCCGGCCCGGGCTCGTCATCCTCGACCTCATCATGCCCGAGATGCACGGCTTCGAGGTGTGCGAACACCTCCGCCAGGACGAACGCACCAAAGCCGTGAAGATCCTCATCTCGAGCGTCAAGTCCTACCCCGCCGACCGGAAGGCCGCGAAGGGCCTCGGCGCCGACCGCTACCTCGCCAAGCCCTACACGACCGACGACCTCCTGGACGCGGTCAAAGCCCTGATCGGATAGGGCCTCCGCCGCCTCTTCTCCGCTAGAAATCGTAGTTCAGGATGATGCGGTAGTCCCGATAGATGCGGGAGACGACGCTCAGCGAGTCGTGCACGGAAGCCGCCCTCATGCGCAGCCAGAGGCCGCTGAGGCGCTCCTTGAAGCGGTAGTCGACGGTCAGGTCGGTCTCCCTCTGCGGGGGCTTCAGCGGGGTGCCCCCCGGGACGTGGGCCGAGGTGTGGTCCATGAAGAAGCTCAAGCCCTCGAGCCTTGTGCCCTTGAAATCGTAGGAGAACCCGGCGCCCCAGGCCTTCTCGCCGGCCACGTCGCAGTCCTCCTCCATGATGGAGGTGTAGCCCGGGTAGCCTCCCCAGGGGTTCACGACGTCGTGCCCCTCCTCGGCGTTGGTGAAGGACAACTTGAAGGCCGCGCGCTGGTCCAGGGTGAGCGTCCCCTTGATCCCGCTGGCTCCGGTGTGGAAATCTCCCCCGATCTGCCTGCCGATGTCCCTCTGCCAGAGCGTCTGGCCCGAGAGCTCGAAGGAGACGTCCTCGCCCGCGCCCATCGCGTAGTCCGCCTGGGCGTAGAGCAGGTTCATGAACTCGCAGGCCACGTAGTCCCAAAGCTGGAACTTGGCGTTCGGCGCCGGCTTCACGACCGCCCCCGCCATCACCACGGGGTGGTCGGTGCCCTCGAAGCCCGCCGCGTCGGACATCGGGCGGAACTCGACGCTGCTCCAGGGCTTGATCCGATGTACGTAGGACAGCATCGCCTGGGTGAAGGGCAAGGCGGAGTTCGTCAGGGTGTAGGCCTCGACGGTGACCGGGGTCATCTTGATGTCCCAGGGGTTGAGGAAGGGGGTGTCGAGCTTCTGGCGGAAGAGCTTGAGCTCGGTCTTGAACCCCTCCGCCCTCGCGTACGCCTCGCCGAGCACCGCGTAGCTCTTCTGGCCGGGGGCCAGGATGTACGTGCCGTCGCGGCCGCCGGGGGCGATCCCTCCGCGCTGGGAGGTGAACCCCGTCAGCCCCGCGCTGAGCCCGCGCCAGCTCGGGCTGAGGTAGGACGCCGCACCTCCGAGGGCGAACGCCTCCTGGATGCGCGAGGGGTCGTAGTCGCGGTTCATGTAGTAGAGCCGGATATTGCCGTCGAAGCGGCCCGCTCGGAGGGACTCCTTGAGCGTCCGGGGCGCCTCGGCCCGCGCCGGGCTCCACGCGCACGCGCAGAGCAGGACGAGGAGGACGGCCCGCGGGCTCACTTCAATCCGGCTCGCAGCTTCTTCAGGACGAAAGCATCCAGCTTGTCGGCCTTGCGCCGCACGGCGCCGAGAGCCGCGTTCGCCTTCTGGAGGGTCTTCGTCTTCCAGGCCTTGTCCTTGAGGGAGGCCAGGTTGATGAGCACGTTGTAGTAGGCGCCCTGCGCCGCGGCGCGGGCCATGAGGCTCGCCACCCCGGCATCCGAGAGGGCGTTCGGGTTGCCCTTCTCCGCGGCGGTCTTCGCGCAGTCGAGCACGCCGAGCTGCAGCTCGAGCACCTTGAGCGGTTCGAGCGTCGCGCCCTTGGTGGCCTTCTCGATGGCCTTCGCGCGCGCGGCCGCCTGGTCCTTGTCGCTCTTGGGCATGCCGAAGGCGTCCATGAGCTTGTTGAAGGCGAGGGTGTCCTCGTCCACCGTCCGCATCAGCGCGGCGAGGTGCTCCTGGGACTTCACCCCCGCCCCCTCGATCTCGGCCTTTACCGCTTCGAAGCCCTTCTTCTCGTGGGTGAGCGCGCAGACCATGGAGCAGAGCCCGGCGCCGAGCGCCCCGGTCAAGGCCGCCACCGAGCCTCCGCCCGGCGCGGGAGAGCGCGAGGCCAGCTCTTCGACGAAGCCCTTCACGCTCATGTCCGCGAGGGGGGAAGGGGCGCGGAAGCGCTCCTCGATGACCTTGAGCTTCGGGTCGAAGGGCGCCACGTCGGCGAGGCCCAAAGACTGCACGGCCGTCGTCACGAGCTCCGAGTCCGAAACGCCGAGGCTCTGGCCCTGCTTCCGCAGGAAATAGCGGCCGGCCTCGAGCAGGACGCGACGCGGGACCATGCCCACGACCTCGCTGCCCGTCACCCGCAGGCCGGCCTTGGCGGCCAGCTCGCAGCAGGCGTCGTAGACCTTGTGCAGGGGGGCGGCGTCGAGGTCGAGGATGTTGATGGTCACCTGGGCGCGGCGGTACTCCGGGATCATCCAACCCGTGGCCTGCACGCTCTTGAAGAGGCCGGGCACGCGCAGGTCCTTGCCGTCGGGGCCCTGCACCTTGTTGCCCTTCTCGTCGCGCTTCAGGCGTCCGGACTCGCGGATGGCGAAGGCGATGTCCTTGGCCAGCTGGACGCTCTGGGTGTTCAGGTTCACGTTGTAGGCGATGAGGAAGCCGCGAGCCCCGGTCGTCAGGACGCCGGACTTGGCGTCGAAGCGGGCCGGGCCGAAGTCGGGCTTCCACTCGGGCTTCTTGAGCTTCTCGGGCAGGGCCTCGTACTCGCCCTTGCGGATGTCGGGGAGCTTGCGCCGCTCGGGCCGCGCCGCGGCCTCGGCGTAGAGGTAGACCGGCAGCTCGAGCTCGGCGGCCACGCGCTCGGCGAGCTTCCGGGAGAGCGCCACGCACTCCTCCATGCTCGTCTCGGAGATGGGCACGAAGGGGCAGACGTCGCAGGCGCCCTGGCGGGCGTGCTCGCCCTTGTGCCGGCGCATGTCGATGAGCTCGACGCCCCTGCGCACCGCCTGCCAGGCCGCTTCGAGCACGGCCTCGGGAGCGCCGGCGAAGGTGTACACGGTGCGGTTGGTGGCCGCGCCGGGGTCCACATCGAGCAAAGCCACGCCCGACACCGAGCGCACGGCCTCCGCGATGGCTTCGATGACCTTCTTGTCCTGTCCTTCGCTGAAATTGGGCACGCATTCGACGAGCTTCATGGAGCCTCCTTGGCCGGCTTGGGGCATTGTAGCCAATACGGGAGGAGGGAGGAACGGGGCTCAGTCCTTCTTGGCTTTCTTGAAGAGCTTGGGCTGGACGTCCAGGGTTAGAGGAGCGAAGGGCCCCCTGGATGGGGGCCCTTCGTACCGGTCCAAGGAGGGTCTGATCAGGAAACTCTCAGCCGTCCTTTCCCCTGAGGTCCTCGAGCTCGCGGCGCAGGACGGCCGCCTCGGCGCCGAAGCGCTTGCGGAGCTCGCGCTCCGCGGCGATGGCGACGCGGGCCTTCTCGAGCTCCTCTTCGAACGCGACGCGGGCCCGCTCCTGCTCCCGCTCGAAGATGCAGCGCGTCCTCTGCAGTTCCTCCTCACAGGCCTTCAGCTTCTCCTCATAGCCCTTCCGGACGAAGTCGTCTGTGACGGGCTTGCCGGTGATGAATTCCGCGATGGAACGGTCCAAGCGGCGCCGCCACTCGTCCCGCTCGGCCTGCAGGTCGCGGACGGCCGCGGAGAGCGCCGCCTTCTCGCGCTCGGAGATCGTCTTCTCCTTGAACATACGCTCCTCCGCCGCCTGCAGCCGCTCCTTGAGCTCCTTGACGCGCTCCTGCCAGGCGTCCCGGACGGCGGCGAGCTTGTCCTTGAGCTTGAGCTTCTCCTCCTCGAGCCGCTCCTCGGCCGACTGGCGCTCGAGCAGGGCCTTCCGACGCGCCTCCAAGGCGGACTTCAGGCGGTGGGAGAACCCTTCTCTCTTCGACTCCTGGCGGCGCTCGGACTCCTGCTCCTGTTCGACGACGCGCCGCAGAGCCTCGTTCTCATGCTGGAGGCTCTCCTCGCGGGCGGAGGTCTGGGCCAGCTGGCGCTCGGCCGCGCGGCGGTGCGTCTCGGCGTCGATCTGCTTCTTCCGTGAGGATTCGACCGCCTTATCGCTGGCTTGGAGCCGCTCGGTCAGACGGTTGAGCTGGGCGCGGAGGTCCGCCTTCTCGAGGCGGAGGGCCTCCAGGTCGGCGCGGGCCCCTTCGAGCATGCGCTGCAGCGTCAGCAGTTCTTCGGCCGCGCCCGGCGTCCCTGGCCGGCCTTCCTTGGCGGCGAGCAGCTCGCGGCTGAGGGCCTCGGCCCGGCTTTCCGCCTCCTCCAGCCGCCCGCGCCAGGAGGCCGCCTCCTCCTCGACGAGCGTGCGCTTGAGTTCGGAAAGGGACACGCGCCAGCGGCGGTCGAGGTCGGTGATGCGGCGGTGCAGGGGGGCCCAGGTTTGCCGGTGCGCGCCCTCCGGCAGGGAGCGCTCGACCGAAGGGACCCAGACCCCGACCAGCCAGCGCCACAGGCGGTCGACCAGCCCGCGCTCGCGCGCGAGGTGGGCCTCCTCCTGCAGAAGCTCGCCCCAGAGGACCTCCACGCGCGCGAAGCGCTCTTGAAGAAGGCCGACTGCGTCGGCGTCGCGCTCCGAGGGGGGGAGTTCGGAATGGAGCGCGGTCCAGCCTTCGTGGATGCTCTCCAGCTCCGAGAAGACCCTGTCCCATTCCGCGTCGAGCGTCTTTTGCCGTGATTCGAGCTCCCGCTGAGCGGACTCCGTCCTCAAGGAGCGGGCCTCGAGCTCCCGGCGCCGGCGCTCCCATTCGGGACGGGAGGCGTCGCTGGGCCAGGCGGCCAGGCGCAGGCTCTCGATGGCGCGGTACGCCCGCTCGAGCGTACGCCTCAGCAGGCGCCAGGCGCGCGGGCCGCCGTAGCGGAGCGGGCCTTCCTCGCCGGGAGCCCAGCGGCGCAGCTGCTCCAGGCGCAGTTGAGCTCTGCGCAGGATGCCGCGGGAACGCTCCAAGCCGGGATCGGGTTCGGGCATAGGTCGGCCCGAGTAAGATTTAGCTTATGAGGATGACGGAATTATTGCGGGACGGCGCGCCGCTCAGAGCCCTTCCAGGGCCTCGGCGAGGGAGACGAGGATGTCGGCGGCCTCGCGCACCTGCGCGGCCTCGTTGGGCGGGCTGGGCAGGCGCAGCTCGGCGCGCCCCGGCACGACGAGCACCCAGGCCCCCGGGAACTGCAGCAGCTTCCTCAGGACGTTGAGGTCCACGGCCTCTCCGGCCGCCGCCGGGGTCGCGCGGGCCATGAACTTCTCCCCCAGGGCGGAATCGCGGATCTCGACCTTGTCCGGCACGATCATCCCCGAGGCCTTCTCGACCTCTTCCCTCGGGCCGATCTCGACCCGGAAAGCCCCGGCCACCCGCATCGTGAGGGTCATCACCGCGCCGCCGTCCGCCGCGAAGAGGTCCACCTGCCGCTCCTTCAAGACCCCGCTGAGCCGAGGCGGATCGTCCGTGTACGCGAACTCGAGCATCTTCGCGAGGCTCGGCCAGCGCGAGCCCGGGTTGTTGTGAGAGCGGTCATGCCACAGGTAGATCCCGATAGGCAGGGCCAGTCCGACGAGTATCAACAGGAGTTGGAGCGGTTCCATGCCGGATATTATACTCCAGGCGCCATACTTCAGGTGCCTGTCATTACACTCAACACACTATACACTTCCCCTGCCATGTCCAGAGCTCAACCCAACCGCTTTTCTCCAGAGCGACGAAACGAGCAGGTCGGATAGCCTATCTTCAGCGATCCAAAAGCAGCCCTGCCCTAACCGACCCCGGGTATCGCGAGCTGTCCCCTCTCGAACCACTAGTCTGATGTCGTGGTGAGTGATCGAATGTCTTACCACCCGAAGCACTTTGCCAATCCTGACGCCCGTAACGGAGCGGGATTCCGGGAGCGCCCAATGCCCTGGAAGAAGACGCTCATCACTTGAACGACGAGACAATAGGACTTTCCTGTCTTTTTCTACGAATACCACCTCGATTGAGACCTTCTTCAAAGCTCTCCTTACCACTGCACGCGGAAGACTCCGAGTCAACCCGCGTCTCCAAGCGATGCAATAGCGTCTGACAGGGCAATCCATACATCGAGGCAATTCGGGCGGAGGAAGACACACCAATGCACCGAGCTCCATCATGGCTTGGTTCCAATCCCCTGGGTTCCGATGGTCGAGGCAGGACTCGGCAGCGGCCCAAAGTCGTTTCTGCACAATCGCACTCTTCATGTCTCCTGTCATCGCAAACAGGCGAGAAAGGACTCTGGCGACGTTCCCATCCAATACGGCAAAGGGCTTGTGATACGCGATGGACGCGATTGCAGCGGCTGTATATCGTCCGACCCCAGGCATACCCATCAACTCAGGCATCTCGCTGGGAATCTGCCGCCCTTCTCTCACGAGTTGCCTGGCGGCTTTCAGGAGATTCCGCGCGCGGGAATAATATCCCAATCCAGCCCAAATGCTGAGCACATCCTCTTCTTTCGCTCCAGCCAAGACCTCCAAGGTCGGGAATTTCCTCACAAATGCATGGAAGTATCCTTCGACTGTGGCTACCTGGGTCTGCTGCAGCATGATCTCTGAAATCCAGGTGCGATAGGGATTGACATGCGTGCGCCATGGCAAGCGTCGGGCGTGCCGCCGATACCAAACCAGCAACCTCGGCCGCCATGGGATGGAACTTTTTATAGGCCTCATACGTACTTGTGGGGGGAGGTTATCATGCCTAGAGGTCCTAGAATCAATCTGTCTGACTCATACCACCATGTCGTCGCCCATGGGAATCACCGCGACAAGCTCTTCCTCGATGGTGCGGATTACCGCTTGTATCTGCGCCTGCTGAGACACTCGTGCATATCCTATAAAATAGAAACTCTCGCCTACTGTTTGATGCCGAACCATCTTCACCTTTTGCTGCACAGCAAACTGGCGAATCTTTCCGAGATGATGAAAGCCATTCACTACGTTTACGTCCAATGCTTCAACAGGAGGCATGGATGCCGCGGACACCTATTCCAAGGCAGATTCAAATCGCGATGGATCATCAACGAATCCTATCTGCATGAGGTCGGCCGATACATCCACATGAATCCCGTCAGGGCCGGCATAGCGCAGGAACCTGGGGATTACCCTTGGAGCAGCTATCTTGGCATTGTCCAATCATCCCTCCCAAAATCCTCGCCCCTGCTCAAGCCCTTCACAGAAGATGCGCCGGGAGACTTCCACAAGTTCACCGTCGCGCGCAGGGATGCTGAAGAAGACCACAACGGTTGGCCAAGATTGGCATGTTGGTATTCGGCCGAGGCGCCAGCGCGATCCACCGCGTCAGCACATCCCACTCAAATCCTGGAGACAAATCAGCCCGACTGTGATGATATCCTTCAAGAAGTCGCCCGCTTTTTTGGATGCGAAGGCTCAGACTTGACCCGCCATGCTCCGAACGCCAATGCAAGTCCTGCTGCCTGCGATGCTCGTTGGGCGATGTTATGGATACTCAGAAACAGCACGATCCTTACACTGTTCGAGATCGCGTCTCGTCTCGGCTATAAATCAATTCAGGTAGCAGTGAATACTCTTGCGAGAGCCGACGCTAAATTGAAATGCGATCCGGCGTTCAGCGCAAAAATCACGGGCATCCTATCGAAAATTGATGCCTCCAAGTGTAATGTCCCCCAAGTGTAATGACAGGCACCTTTAGGTAGCAGGTAGGAAAAGGTTACTCGTAGCGGAGGGCTTCGACGGGGTCCATCTTGGAGGCCTGGTAGGCGGGGTAGAGGGAGAAGAGGAAGCCGGCGCCGACGGAGATGCCGAGGGTGGCGAGGAGGTGCCACCAGACGAGGGGCTCGGCGCCGCCGCGCATGCCCTTCGCCGCGATGTAGGTGATGCCGGTCAGCCCGAGGGAGATGCCCGCGATGCCGCCGAAGAAGCCGAGGAGCATCGCCTCGATGACGAACTGCGTGAGGATGTCGCGGCGGGTGGCGCCGACGGCGCGGCGGATGCCGATCTCGCGCACGCGGGAGAAGATGGTGGCGAGGGTCACGTTCATGATGCCCACGCCGCCGGCCAGGATGGCGACGATGCCGACGGCCATGACCGCGATGGCGTACTGGCGCGTCTGGTTGAGCACGCCCTGGATGGTGTCGCGGAAGTCCTCGACCTCGAAGTCGGTCTCGCCCCGGTGGCGGATGGTCAGCAGGGCCTCGAGGACCCGCCGTGCGTAGGGGACGGTCTTCTCGTCGCCCGTGTCCACGATGATCTCGCCGACGCGATCGCTCACGCTCTTGCCGCGCGAGCCGACGTAGCGATGGTAGGACGTGATCGGCACGTAGATCGTGCTGCGGCTGAAGCGGCGGCTGAACCAGCGCGGGTCCTTGTCGCGCGGCGGCTCCTTCAGGATGCCCACCACCGTGTAGAGATGGTCCTCCAGGCGCACGGTCTTGCCCAGCAGGTCGTTGTGCTTGATGAAGGTCTCGAACTTGCTCTTGGGGAAGTACTTGGCCCAGAAGGGCTTCTCGTCCCAGCCGCCGGGCTCGACGATCAGGCAGACCCTCGCGGCTGTCCTCATATCGTGCTCGTCGAAGAAGCGTCCCCGGACCGTGTACACCCAGTCGCGGCGGGCCCACTCGGTCGTGATGCCGATGAGCCCGATGTCCTCGCTGCGGAACGTCCCGTAGACGAAATCCGTGCCCCAGCGCGTCACGGTGGGGGAGACCATGTGGAGGGTCGGGACGGCGGCGCGGATGGCCTGCGCGTCGCCGAGGGTCAGCCCCTTGGAGAGGCCCCGGGAGACGTACTCGTCCTTCATGGAGATCTCGAGGCGCCCCGGCCCGGCCAGGTCGAAGGCTTTCTGCCGGCGCACGGCCATCCCGTGCACCTCGGAGAAGGTGTAGAGGATGGCCGCGACCCCGAAGGCGATGGCCGAGAAGCTGAGGAACGAGCGCATCTTGTGCGACCAGATCTCGATGAAGCCCGTTCGCACGGCTTCCGTGACGATCACGAGGGCGCCTCCTCCTTGACGAGGAGGCCGTCGGAGAAGTGCAGGACCCGCTGGGCCCGGGCGGCCACGCGGGAGTCGTGGGTGACCAGCAGGATGGTCATGCCTTCGGCGTGGAGCTGTCCGAGGAGGTCGAGGATCTCCAGCGAGGTCTTCGAGTCGAGGTTCCCCGTGGGCTCGTCGGCAAGCATGAGGGCGGGGCGGTTGACCAGCGAGCGCGCGACGCTCACGCGCTGGCGCTGGCCGCCGGAGAGCTCGAGCGGGGTGCGCTTGAGCTTGTCGCCGAGCCCCACCTTGGTCAACAGCTCCGCGGCGCGCTGCCGGCGCTCCCGGCGGTGGACGTTGGCGTAGGTCATCGGCAGGGCGACGTTCTCGAGCGAGGTCATGCGGGGGAGGAGGTTGAAGGACTGGAAGACGAAGCCGATGGTCTCGCGGCGGAAGAGGGTGCGCTCGGTGTCGTCGAGCCCCGAGACCTCCCGGCCCTTGAGCCGGTAGCTCCCCGCGCTCGAATGGTCGAGGAGGCCCAGGATGGCGAGCAGGGTGGACTTCCCGCAGCCGGAGGGCCCCATCACCGCGACGAACTCGCCGTCCTCCACGCGGAAGCTCACCCCGCGCAGGGCCTCGAAGGCCTCCGCCCCCTGGCCGTAGGTCTTGCGGAGGTCCTGGACCTCGATCATCCCGCTCCGGCCCGCCTCAGCAGGCGCCGGCCCTTCTTGCCGACCTCCGCGTCCTTGTCGAGGTCGGCGTCCTTGGGCTTCTCGAGCAAAACCTTCTCGCCCTCCTGGAGTCCCTCGGCGACCTCGACCTCCAGCTCCGTGCGCAGACCCACGCGGACGGAGGTCTTGCGGGACTTCTTCAAGAGGCCCTGCACGTACGCGAAGGTCTCGCCGGCCTCCTCGAAAAGGGCGGCGAGCGGCATCTTGACCACGGAGTCCTTCTTCTCCAGGAGCGCGTCCACCCGGGCCGTCATGCCCGGCTTGAGGCGCGCGTCCGGCTTGTCGAGGGAGACCTCGACGCGGAAGACCTTGAGGCCGCTCGAGTCCCGTTCGGCCTGGGGGGAGATGAGGCTCACGTGCGCGGCGACCGTCGAGCCGGGGAGGGCGTCCACGCTCACCGTCACGGGCATCTTCTCCTTGAGCTTGAGCACGTCCATCTCGCTGATGCGCATGCGCACGATGAGCTCTCGCAGGTCGGCCACGGTGAGGAGGTAGGTCGGGTTGGTCGAGTCGAAGAGGCCCGTCACGTAGTCGCCGATCTTGGCCAGGTCGGAGGTCGTGCTGCTACCGCCGGAGGTCTCCTTGACGTAGCGCATGACGATGCCCGCGATGGGCGCGAGGACCGGGGAGGGGAGGTACTTCTCGGTCTCGGAGCGCCCGGGCTGGATGACGGCCAACTCCTGGCCGGAGAGGACCTTGCTGCCCTCCTGGACCGAGAGCTTGATGACCCGGCCGCTGACCTTGGAGGCCACATCCACGCTGTTCTTGGCGGCGATCTCGCCCGTCTCGGTGAACCGGATCTCGAGCGCCCCGCGGCTCACGGAGGCCACGGTCGCGTCGTCCTCCGGCTTGGCGGAGTCCTTCGCCTTGCGCTTGTAGACGTAGAAGCCGCCCGCCAGCGCGGCGGCCAGGACGGCGAGGAGGAGCTTGCCCCAGTGGGTCTTAAGGAATGTCACATCGGTTCTCCCGTCGCGAGGCGGTAGGCCGCCTGCGAGACCAGCGAGTCGTAGAGCGCCTGCGCGCGCTCCACCTGGGCTTCCATGTTGTCGAGCTGGGCCTGGCTCAGGCGGATGACGTCCGCGCGGCCCTGCTGGTACTGCTCGGTGACGAGGTCGAGGCTCTCCTTGGAGATCTCCTCCTTGCGCTTGGCCACCCCGTAGCTGTCCACCGCCCTCTCGACGTCGATGCGGGCCGAGACGACCTGCTCGCGCACCTGCAGCTCGAGCTGGTCCAAGGCGGCGCGCGCCTGCGCGCGCTCCGCGTCGGCCGCGGCCAGGTTCCCGGCCTGGGTCAGCCCGTTGAAGCCCGAGGGGAGCGAAAGAGCGAGGCCCAGGTAGTAGCGCGGATTGGGCGAGGGGTCCGCGTAGGTCCCGCCGAAGCCCGCGCTGGCCTCCCAGGAATAGGCCGCGTTGAGGGCGAGCGTCGGCAGACTCTCCGCCCAGGCGCGCTTGTAGCGCACCCCGGCGCGTTCGACGGACAGGCGCGCGCCCTCCATCTCGTTGCGGCGGCGAAGAGCCCCCCGGAGGTCGGCGGCCACGTCGGCCGCGGCGAGGGCGGGATCGGCGGCGCCCTTGAACTCGAGGTCGGCCGGAGCATCCGCGTCGCGCCTCAAAAGCACGTTGAAGCGGAGCAGGGCCTCGCGGGCGTCCCCGTCGGCGCGGGAGAGGCGCAGGCGGCTCGAGAGCAGGTCGGTCTCGCTCTTGAGCAGGTCGGCGTAGCTCTTCATCCCGTGCTTGTAGAGGTCCTTCGTCAGGGCGTACTGGTCTTGCTGGGCCTTGAGGTTGCTCTGGCGGACCTCGACGAGCTTGCGCCGGAGCCAGAGAGCGTAGTACGCGCGCAGTGCGTCCATCGTCTTGTCGCGCAGGGCGGACTCCAGGCCGCGTCCCGCGATCTCCCAGGACGCGCGCGCCTCCTTGGCCCGGAACCAGTCCGCGTAGTCGAGGAGGTTCCAGCTCGCCCCGGCCTGCAGGTCGCTTTGGTCGCCCGCGAAGTCCCAGCCTCGGAAGCGGTTGCCGTCCAGCGGGTTGTGGCCGTAGGGGTAGGTCCTGGCGCTGAAGGAGAGGGACGGAAGGTACGCGCTCCCGACCGCGGAGCGGTAGCGCGCCGAGGCGGCCTCGTACTCGGCCCGGGCCTTCTCCAGATCCGGGGAGGCCGACCGGACCGCCTGCACGTAGGCGGCGGTGCTCAGGGCGAAGGAGCCGGCGGCGGGAGCGGCGTAGGCGGCCGGGGAAGCCGTGAGCAGGAGGAGGACGCTCCCGAAGAAGCTCATCCTACTCCTGGATGAGCAGGTTGACGATGAGCTGTTTGACGCCGGGGACGCGGCCGACGACGCGGGTGATCTGGCGGCGGGCCTCCGGAGAATCGGCCATGCCGGAGAGCGTGACGATGCCCATGTGAGTGCTCACGTCCAGGTAGCGGATGTCGATCTCCCGATGGGCCTTGAGCTCGGCCTTCACCCGGGCGGTGATGCCCGGGTCGCTCATGTCCAGGGTCTGGCTCGAGCGCCGGGACGCGCAAGCGGCCCCGCCCAGGAGGAGGGCGGCGAGGGCCGCGCAGGCCAGGCGAGCGAGCGCCTTGTGGAGCATCATGTGCCAATAGTACAATTTTTACAACGGCCTGATGAAGGACATCGTCCTCGCCACGCGCAACCCCCACAAGACCCGCGAGCTCTCCGCGCTGTTCCAGGAGGCCGGCCTGGCTTTGCGCCTGCGCTCCCTCGCCGAGTTCCCCGGAGCTCCGGACGTGGAGGAGGACGGGGCGACCCTCGAGGAGAACGCGCGCAAGAAGGCCGTCTCGGCCGCTCGGGCGGCCGGCCTCGACGCCCTGGCCGACGACACGGGCCTGGAAGTGGAGCGGCTCGGCGGAGCCCCGGGCGTCCATGCCGCCCGCTACGCGGGCCCCGCCTGA
>DMEZ01000061.1:31521-46314 GCA_003450735.1 Elusimicrobiota bacterium
CGCGGGGGCCCCCGCCTGCGACTACGCGGCCAACAACGAGAAGCTCCTGCGCGAGCTCGCCGGCGTCCCGGCCGAGGGCCGCCGGGCGGCCTTCCGCTGCGTGATCTGCCTGTGCGGCCCGGGCGGAGAAGCCCCGCGCTTCTTCGAGGGCCGGCTGGACGGGGTCATCGCCGAACGCCCCTCCGGAACGAACGGCTTCGGCTACGACCCGCTCTTCCGCCTGCCGGAGCACGGCCGCACCCTGGCCGAGCTCTCTTCGGAGGAAAAGAACCGCATCAGCCATCGCGCGCGGGCCCTCGCGGCCCTCCTGCGCCACCTGAAGTCCCCGGAGGCTTCCATCCGATGACCCCGCTCCTCCTCTCGTTCCTGCTCTCGGCGCTGCCGGCGGCCGCCCAGCCCGTTATGCCCTCCCAGGACCACGCGGCCCGACAAGCGGTTTTGCGCGCCGCGGCTGCCGACCTCGAGGTCCGCCTCGCCGCCGAGCCCAAGGCCCCCGAGCTCTGGCGCAGGCTGGGCCACACCTACCAGCACCTGGGCGAGGCCCTGAAAGCCCGCGACGCGTTCCTCAAGCTCGTGGAGCTCAAGCCCGAGGACGCCCGCGCCTGGTTCATGCTCGGCCTGGTCTACGAGAAGCTTGAAGACCGGCCCGCGGCCGCCGCCGCCTGGGAGAAGTGCCTCCGCTTCACCCGCGACGAGAAGGCGGCCGAGACCGCCCGCCGGCACCTGGAAGACCTGCGCCCATGAAGCGGCTCCTCGCGGCGGCCCTCCTCCTTTGCGCAGCCTGCTCCGGGCCCCAGGTCGCCTTCAACCCCAAGTTCAAGGACGTCAAGTACCGCCGCGTGGCCCTCGCCGGCTTCGAGGGACCCGCCGGCGAGGCGGCCTCGGACATCCTCGCCCACGAGCTCCTGGGCAGCGGCGCCGACGTGGTCGAGCGCGGCCGCCTGCAGAGCGTGCTCAACGAGCAGCGGCTGGGCGCCAGCGGCGCCCTCGACCCGGCGAGCGTCCGGAAGGTCGGGCGCCTGCTGGGCGTGGACGCCCTGATGCTCGGCTCGGTCACGCAGTACGCCCAGCCCCAGAGCTTCCTGGTGACCGGAACCTCCTCCGCCGCCTTCGTCGGCCAGCCGGCCTCCTCGCTGGGGCAGGGGTCGGTCTACACGTCGGCCCCCGCCCTCGGCACGCCCGGAGCGAACATCCTCACCTCGGCCGCGGTGGTCGGCATGACCGCCCGCCTCGTGGACGTGGAGACCGGCTCCGTCGTCTGGTCGGGCCGCCGCACCTGGGAGGGCTTCGACGTGGACTCCGCCATGGCCTCCATCGCCCACTCCTTCGCCAAGTCCCTGACCCCCCTTTGGCGATGAGCCTCCTGCTCGCCCTGGCCCTGCTGCTCCCTTGGCCCTGCGCCGCGGTGGAGACGCAGGAGGGGCAGACCACCTACTGGGACATGCTGATGCAGGCCCAGGCCGCCCGGGAGCTCATGCAGGGTTCCCAGCACATGGACGAGAAGCGCTACGACGACGCCGTCCGGGAGTTCTCCAAGGCGGTGGTGCGCAGCCCCAACGACGCGCTGGCCCACCGGATGCTCGGCGTATCCTATTATTGGACGGGCCAGGTGGATCTGGCCGAGGCCGAGTTCAACGAGAGCCTGCGCCTCGAGCCCGAGAGCGCGCAGACGCACCTCCTGCTGGGCATCGTCCACGCCTGGCGGGGGAAGACGGAGAAATCCTACGAGGCCTTCAAGGCCGCCGAGCGCTACGAGCCCCGCCGGGCGGACATCCAGATGAACCTGGGCTCCATCGAGGACGGGGAGGGGCGCTACCAGGACGCCCTCGACCACTTCCGCAAGGCCGTCGCCTTCGACCCCTCGCACCCGCTCTACCGCTTCCAACTCGGGGCGCTCTACCGCAAGATGGGCCGCGACGAGGAAGCCGTCGAGTCGCTGAAGGCCGCTCTCGCCCGCTACCCCGGCTACCAGGAAGCCCTGCTCGAGCTCGGCTCCATCTACGAACGGATGGGCCGCCGGAAAGAGTCCTCCGACATGTTCCGCAAGTCCGTCAGCCTCAAGCAGCGGGACTCGGTGGCGCGCTTCCGCCTGGCCCGAGCCCTCCTGCTCGAGGGCAGGACGGCCAAGGCGCGCGAGGCCCTCTCGGGCGTCTTCCATCTGGCCCCGGAGCAGGGCGGGGGACTCGCGCTCTCCGTCGCCTACGGGGGCCGCCCCGAGGCCGGACGCGAACCCTCCGAGGACGACGCCCAGAGCGGACCGAAGGACGAGGGAGCCTCCCCGGCGCCCGACGCCTCCGCCGGCCCGCTCGACGTGCTCGAACGCAACCTGCGCCGCCTGCCGCTCGACCGGGACGCGGACCTGGGCGTGGACATGGTCTTCATCCCGAAGTCCCGGCTCGTGAAGGCCCCGGGCAAGGCGGAGTCGCCCTCCTCCCTCAAGCAGGCGCTCGAAAGGGCGGGGGCGCCGCCCCCGCAGACCCTGGCCTCGCGCCGCGAGTTCGTACTCAAGGCCGCCACGCCCGCCGAGCGGGAGGCCCTCATCCGCTCCATCGTCTCCGACCTGCATGACGCGCTGGCGAAGGCGCCCAAGGACGCCGAGGTGCGCTTCGGGATGAACCTCTCGGTGTCCGACGCGCCCTCCGACAAGCCCTCCGAGAGCGGGGGGAAGAGCCGGGTGTCCTACAACCCGCACGACGTGGGCAATGACCTGGGGCTGTGGGTGATCGGCACCGGCTGGACGCTTCTCGTCGAAGAGGCCCTTCCGAAAGCCGGGGACCCCGATCCGTCCACCGCGCTGGGCTGGCTGGTGCAGGGCATCGGCTTCGCCGCCCTCGGCGACTCGCGCGACGCGGAGCGCTCCTTTCAGCGCTCCATCGAGCTCGACCCCAAGGAGGCCCTGGCCTATCTAGGACTCGGAGTCTCCAAGGTCATCCGCGGGGACGAGGACGGCGCGGTGGAAGCCTACCGCAAGGCCAGCCAGCTCGACCCGAAGAACCAGGACGCGGCGCAGGGCCTGCGTTGGCTCGAGCGCCCGGTCTCCAGCCCGGAACCCGCCACCCCAGGAGCACCCGCCCCATGATCATGCGCAGCTTCGTGCGCCGCATCCACTTCGTGGGCATCGGCGGGGTCGGCATGAGCGGCATCGCCCAGGTCTTGCTGAACCTCGGCTACGAGGTGTCCGGCTCCGACCTGCGCGAGACCGAGGTCACGCACCGGCTGAAGGCCGCCGGCGCGAAGGTCTTCGCCGGGCACCGGGCTTCGAACGCGCGAGGCGCCCAGGTGGTCGTGACCAGCTCCGCCGTCGCCCCCGCGAACTGCGAGGTGGCCGAGGCCCGCCGCGCCGGCATCCCCGTGGTGCCGCGGGCCGAGATGCTCGCCGAGCTCTGCCGAATGAAGAAGACGGTCACCGTGGCCGGCTCGCACGGCAAGACCACCGCCACCTCGATGGCCGCCATGGCCCTCGCGGGCGCCGGGGCCGACCCGACGATGATCATCGGCGGCCAGCTCGCGAACATCGGTTCGAACGCGCGGCTGGGCCTGGGGGAGTACCTGGTCGCCGAGGCCGACGAATCGGACGGCTCCTTCGTGCGATTGCTGCCGCTCGTCGCGGTCGTGACCAACATCGACTCCGACCACCTCGACCACTACGGCACGCTCGAGAACCTCAAGGCCGCCTTCCTCGAGCACCTGCACCGCCTGCCCTTCTACGGCGCGGCCGTGCTCTGCGCCGACGATCCGAACCTGCGCTCGCTCCTGCCGAAGGTGGAGCGCACCGTCCTCACCTACGGCCTGAAGGCCGGGGCGGACTGGACGGCGAAGCTCCTGCCTTCCAAGGCCGCCGGCGTACGGATGGCGGTCTTCCGCCGCGGACGCCGGATGGGAGAGCTCTCGCTCAAGGTCTGCGGGCGGCACAACGCGCTCAACGCGCTCGCGGCCGTCGCCGTCGGGGACTTCCTGGGCTTCGACCTGAAGAGGGTGTTCCGGGGCCTCAGCGACTTCCGCGGAGTCGGGCGGCGCATGGAGCGCCTGGGCGAGGGGGGAGGCGTCCTCTTCATCGACGACTACGGGCACCACCCGACCGAGATCCGCGTCACCCTGGACGCCCTGCGGGAGGCCTATCCGGGCCGCCGCGTCGTGGCCGTGTTCCAGCCGCACCGCTTCACGCGCACCAAGCTCCTCCACCGGGAGTTCGGCTCGGCCTTCAAGAAGGCGTCGCGGGTCTACGTGATGGACATCTACCCCGCCGGCGAGGCCCCCCTGCGAGGGGTGGACTCGGGCCTGATCATCAGCGCGGCCAGGCGCGTCCGCACGGACGCCCGGCGGTACTGCCGGCCGATGGACGTCCTGCGCGACCTGCGCCCCGGCGACATCGTTTTGACCATCGGGGCGGGCGACGTCTGGAAGGTCGGCCTCGACCTGCTCCGCCGCCTCTCGGGCCCGACGGTGGTCTCAGCCTAGGGTGCCCCGCTTCGACCAGCACTTCCTGGCCTCCCCGGAGACCGCCGACGCCATCGTGCGCGCGGCGGGCCTGAGCGCGGGCCAGTCCGTGCTCGAGATCGGCCCCGGGCGCGGGGCCATCACGGGCCTCCTGCTCGACGCGGGCGCGCGCCTGAGCGCCGTCGAGATCGACGAGCGCCTCGCCGCCGGGCTCGAGGAGCGCTTCGCCGGGCGCGAGGGCTTCCGGGTGGTGCGGGGGGACTTCCTCGAGCTCGCCCCGGAGGCCCTGGGAGACTATTCGAAAGTCGTCGCGAACCTGCCCTACTCCGTGGCGACGCCCATCCTGCAGAAGCTGCTCGACCTGCCCGGCTGGAGGACGGCCGTCCTGATGTTCCAGAAAGAGGTGGCCCAGCGCATCCTGGCCGAGCCGGGGCAGACCGGCTACAGCCTGCTGAGCCTCTCCGTCCAGGCCAAGGCCTACCGCGAGTGGGTGTGCGGCGTGCCGAAGAGCGCCTTCCGGCCGCCGCCCAAGGTGGACTCGGGCGTGGTGCGGCTCGACCGGCGCGACAAGCCGCTCATCCCCGACGAGGTGGGGGAGGAGGCGTTCTTCCGCATCGCGCGGGCCTGCTTCGCGCACCGCCGCAAGCGCGCGGCCAAGTCTTTGGCGATGACGCTGGGGCTGGACAAGGCGAGAGCGGAGGGAGCGTTCGCGGCGTCAGGCCTTGGGAAGGACGTACGGGCCGAGGAGATCGGGCTCGAGGGCTTCCTCGCCCTGGCCCGCGCGCTGAAGGCCTAAGGCGCCTCTCCCGGCGCCTGTTCCTTGGACAGGGTGAACTCCTCGGGCAGGTGCCGCAGGCAGCGCGCGAGCAGGAAGATCCCGAAGAGCCCCGCCGCCGCGGCGAGCACGCGCAGGCTGTCCCCGAGGGCTCCGAGCGGGAGCGGCGGCGCGGCGAAGACCTCCGACAGGCCGCTCACGGCTCCTCCGCCGAGACCAGCTGCTTGATGGAGGCGCCCATCCTCGCGCGGGGCAGTTCCTCGCGCTCGAGCTCCGTCGCGTCCTGCAGCAAGGCCACGCTGTCGAGCCCGCCGAAGGCGCCCAGCTCCCGGGCGGAGGCGTAGCGCACGGCCGGGTCGGAGTCGCGCAGGCCCCGCCCCAAAGCGTCCATCGCCGTCCTCGAGCGGTACTCCCCGAGCGAGCGGGCCGCCTGCTGGCGCACCTGCCATTGCGGGTCGTCGTCGAGGGCCTTGGCGAGCGCCGGCACCGCCGCCGGGTTGCGCGCCTCGCCCAGGGCGATGGCCCCGGCGTAGCGCACCCACCAGTGCCCGTCCCGCATCACGCTCCCCTCGAGCAGCGCCACCGCGTCGTTGCCGCGCAGCTTGCCCAGCGAGAGGGCCGCCGCGAAGCGGACGTTCGGGTCCGGGTCCTCCGAGCCCTGCCGGAGGAACTCGAGCCCGCGCCAGTCCCCGACGCGGCCCAGGGCGTGCGCGGCGGCGAGCCGCACGCGCGCATCGGCGTCGGAGCGGATGAGCAGGGCCCCGAGGTAGGGGACGGCCCGGGCGTTGCCGGGACGGGCCAGCGAGCGGACGGCCGAGCGCTGGACGGCCGGGGAGTCGGAGCGCAAGCCGCGCAGGCCCTTCTCGAAGGAGGGGGGCTCGACGAGGGCGTCGCGCAGGCCGCCCAGCGGCCTCGTCGGAAGGTCGGGGGCCTCCTCGCCGAGAAGCTCGCCCATGGGGGGGAAGGCGTCGGGGCCTAAGCCCGCCGAAACAGGCCATGGCCCCGCCCACAACGCCGCGGCCGCGGCAAAAAAGAACGCACGTCGATGGCTGGCTCTCATGGTCTGTTCCCCTTGAGCGCCCGGCTCTCGACGTGCCTTCAGCCGGAGATCCTTCCCGCTTCAGCGGGAAGGGACGAAAGTATAGCAGACGTTCCGGTTTTTCGCCAGAGGGCGCCCCATGCCGCTTCCTAGCGCGTCATGGGCCGAGCGAGAGGAGAACGGCAGCGCTCGGCTTTACGCCGCCGCGCCCTTGCGGGAGCGGCAGTAGTCGAGGGCCTGCTGCAGGCCCGTCCAGGCGTCCTCGACGCGGACGTCGCGGCAGGAGCTCCAGGACGGCGAAGCCACGCTGAAGTGGCGGGGGAAGCCGCTCCCGGAAAGGGCCTCCTGCCCGGGGGCGGGGTACATCCAGACCGCCTTGGTATAGCCGCCGAGGATGCTGAAGGTGGGGGTGCCGACCGCGACGGCCAGGTGGGCCGTGCCGGTCGCGTTGGTCACGAGAAGGTCGATGCGCCTGAGCAGGGCGGCCGTACGCGCCAGCGACAAGGGGCCGACCACCGGCAGGCTGCGGCCCATCTTGGAGAGGATGCGCTGGGCCTTCGCCTCCTCGCCGGGGCCCAGCAGGAGGAAGCACTTCACCCCCTCCGCTGCGGAAGCCTTCTTGAGGAGCTCGGCGAACTTGCGGCGCGGCCAGCGGTTGTCGAACTTCTTGAAATTGCCGGGGAACACGCCCACGAGGAGCCCGCCCCCGTCCAAGCCGTGCGCGGCCAAGGCGTCGCGAGCGGCGGCGTCCTCCCCCTCGGGGATGCTCACGCGCAGGCGGGGCTCGTAGGAGGCTCCGAGCGCGTCCGCCAGCCGCCGGTAGCGCGCGAGCATGTGCTCGGCCTCGCCCGGAGGATGGATGTGGTGGGTGTAGGCCGCGTTGCCGCGGCCCTTCTTGAAGGTCAGCTTGAAGCGGCAGCGCGAGAGCTTGGCCAGCAGCCAGGCGGTGCGGGAAAAGGCCGGGTTGAGATCCAGGAGGAGGTCGTCGCGCCCCGAGAGCAGGCGCCAGGCGAGGGCCAGGTTCGAGAGGGGGCTCGTCCAGCGGCGCACGCAGAGCCGCTCGTCGGCGTCGGTGATGAGCCGGGCGGCGTCCTCGCCGCGCTCGCCCGTGAGGAGGGCGATGCGGGCCTGGGGGAGGCGCGCGCGCAGGGCGGCGAGCAGCGGGGTGGCCACGATCAGGTCGCCGAGGCGCCCGATGCAGAGCACGATCACGCGCTTCACGTCGCCGGCGGGGATCCGCGACACGGGCATCATTTTATTCTATCATACCCTTCAAGCAACCATATTGCCAAACCAAGGAGCATCGGCATGATCGGCACACCGGACTTCCGCGAAGGACTCATCTACAAGGATGGCGGGCAGACCCTCGAGATCATCACCTACCAGCACCACCGCAAGTCGCAGGCCCGCGCCGTCGTCCGCGTCAAGGTGCGGGACGTCAACAGCGGCGCGACCCTCGAGAAGTCCTACGCCTCGAACGACAAGTTCCAGGACGTGGAGGTGCACAAGAAGGACTTCCAGTTCCTCTACGCCGAGGGCGGCACCCTCCATTTCATGGACGTCGAGACCTACGAGCAGGAAGTCCTCGACCGCGCGAAGCTGGGCGACCAGGCCCGCTTCCTCGTCGAGAACATGGACTGCATCGGGGTCTATTTCGACGGGGCCTTCCGGACGGTGACCCTCCCCGCCAACGTCGTGCTCACCGTGAGCTCCTGCGAGCCCGGCTTCAAGGGCGACTCGGTCTCCAACCTGCAGAAGAACGCGACGACGAACACCGGCATCGAGCTCAAGGTCCCGCTCTTCATCAAGGAGGGGGACTCCATCCGGGTGGACACCCGGACGGGAGAGTACATCGAGCGGGCGTGATCCAGGCCATCCTCTTCGACATCGACAACACGCTGACCGACTTCATGCGCATGAAGCGGGCGGCGGTGGACGCCGCCGTCGAGACGATGATCGACGCGGGACTTGACGTCGAGAAGACGGCGATGGCGGACAAGATCTTCGAGGTCTACTGGAAGGACGGGGTCGAGGACCAGAAGATCTTCGACAAGGTCCTGCTCCAGGAGTTCGGCCGCGTCGACTACCGCATCCTCGCGGCGGGCATCACGGGCTATCGCCGCGCCAAGGCCGGGGCCCTGACCCCCTACCCCCACGTCAAGATGACCCTCACCGAGCTCACGCGCCTGGGGCTCCGCCTGGGCGTGATCTCGGACGCCCCGAAGCTCGAGGTCTGGCTGAGGATCGTCGGGCTCGACCTGCACAACTACTTCCAGCACGTCGTGACCAGCCAGGACTACGGGGTGCACAAGCCCGACCCCCTGCCCTTCCGCAAGGCCCTCGAACTGCTCGAGGCCGAGCCGGGGGAGTCGCTCATGGTCGGGGACTGGGCCGAGCGGGACATCGCGGGCGCCAAGGGCCTCGGGATCCGGACGGCCTGGGCCAAGTACGGGGACACCCACGGCGTGAAGGACTCCGGCGCGGACTACGTGCTCGAGGACATCCTCGACCTGCTCGACGTCGTCAAGAAGGAGAACGCCCTGGGAGCGCGCTCATGAGACTCCGATCCTGCCTCGCGGCCGTTTTGCTGTTCGGGCTCTGCGCCGAGGCGCAGGCGCTCAAGGTCGAGAAGCTGGGCGGCCGCTTCGCGGCGGGCGCGGGCGAGCGGCCCGGCCGGGAGCTCGAAGTCACGGCGGGGGAGGCGTTCGTCAAGTTCAAGGCCGGCACGAGCGTTGCCCAGCGCTCGACGGGGCTCGAGCGCTTCGGCGCGCGCGCTCTCAAGGAGTTCGACGGGGGCTGGACGCTCGTGGCGCTGCCGCCGGGCATGCCGGTCGGAGCGGGCCTGGGCTTCCTGCTCAGTTTGAGCGAGGTCGAGGCCGCGGAGCCCAACCAGGTCCACCGCGCCCTGAGGACGCCCAACGACCCGAGCCTGCCGGCCCAGTGGCACCTCTCGGCCGTCAACGCCGCCTCGGCCTGGGAGTACGAAGTCGGGGCCTCCAGCCTGGTCACCATCGCCGTCATGGACTCGGGCATCGACGGCTCCCACCCGGAGCTTTCCGGGAAGCTGGTCGTCGGGAAGAGCCGCTGGTTCTCCCCCAACATCCCTGCCGACACCTACACGGGCGAGGGGCCGGATTCCCCGCCCACGGCGGCCTGCGACCACGCCACCATGGTCTCCGGCGTGGCCGCCGCCGCATCCGACAACGGGGCCGGCATCGCCGGGGCGTCCTGGGGGGCCCGGCTCGTCTCGCTCAAGGTCTTCAACGACGCCGACTGCACCTGCGACCTGAACTGCAACGCCCTCTGCCAGGCGAACTGCGGCACCAACGACGCCACGATGATCGCGGCCCTGGACCATGCCCGCACGACCCTGCTTCCCTCGGGCGTTGGGCGGCTCATCGTCAACATCAGCCTCGGCGGAGCGGGGCTCTGCACAGCGGCGCTGCAGACGGCCGTCGACAACGCCGTGGGCGCGGGCATCGTGCTCATCGCCGCGGCCGGCAACGACGGGGGGGACGTGCACTCCCCCGCGAAGTGCGGCAACGTCATCCCAGTCGGAGCCACGGACATGAACAACAACATCGCCGCCTTCTCCTCCCGCGGGACAGCCCTCGCTACCAACGGAGTCGTGGCCCCGGGCGTGAGCATCTACACCACCTACCCCGTCTCGGCCGGCTCCTACCACACCACCCAGGGCACCTCCTTCTCCGCTCCCCTCGTCTCCGGCATCGCCGCGCTCATCCTCGCCAACAAGCCCACCTTCACCGTGACCCAGGTCAAGGACACCCTCCGCGGCTCGGCCGTCTCCATCGGCGGGATGTCCGCCCAAGCGGTCCCCCAGGGGAGCGCCTCCGGCGCCGGCCTCGTCAACGCCTTCCGCGCCATGCGCCTCGCCCAGGGCACCCTGTCGAGCTTCGAAGGCGACCAGAAGTCCATCGCCTTCCCGAACCCCTTCCGCCCCTCCCGGCACGGCAGCGCCACCTTCACGGTGCCGCCCTCCCTGGCGGGCCGCAACCTCAAGATCAAGATCTTCACCCCCGACGGCCAGCTCGTCCGCGACCTCGGCGCCCGCACCACCTGGGACGGCCGGAACGCCGCCGGCCGCGAAGTGGCCAGCGGCACCTACCTCTTCCTCGTCTCGACCGACAGCGGCTCCCAGAGAGGCCGGATCGCCGTCATCCGCTGAATTGAATGCCTGAGCATTTTTTGATAGCCTTCAATCGTACGCGCGCCCGCGAGCTGGCTTCGAGGACGCGCGCGGCGGACGCTCCGCTCTCGCGCGCGGTCGGCCTGCTGGGCCGGGATTCGATGGACCGGGAGGAAGCTTTGTGGATCGTGCCGTGCTCGATGGTCCACACCTTCTTCATGCGCTTTCCCATCGACCTGCTCTTCCTCGACCGGGAGCTGAAGGTCGTGAAGGTCGTCGAGGGGCTCAAGCCCTGGCGGCTCTCGCCCTGGGTGCTCGGGGCGCACAGCGTGCTGGAGCTGGCCTCGGGCGCTCTGCGCGACGAGAGCGGGGCGAGCCGGGCCGCGGCCGGCGACGCTCTGGAGCTGAGATGAATCGGACGGGAGGTCCTCATGGCGGTTAAAGGCCTGGCCCGGCGCAAGACGGTCCAGGAGATCCTTCGGGATCGCAAGTTCCTCACCGAAGAGCAGATCAAGCAGGCCGAGGCGCAGGCCGCCAAGGCCAACGTCACCATCCAGCAGGCCCTCATCGAGCTCAAGTTCATGGAGAAGCCGCGCCTGCTCAAGGCCCTCTCCGAGGACTGGCAGGTCAAGGCGGTGGACCTCACCCAGATGGACATCGAGAAGGAGACCGCGTCCATCATCCCCGAGGCCGTCGCCCGCCGCCACATCGCCATCCCCTTCGCGAAGGAGGAGTCCATCCTCTTCATCGCGATGGCCGACCCCAAGGACTTCTTCGTCGTCGAGGACATCCACCTGCGCACGGGCCTCGAGATCCAGGCCTATCTCGCCATGCCCTGGGACATCCTGGCCGCCCTCGACGTCGTCTACGGGAAAGGCGACAGCCAGGCCCTCGGCAAGCTCATCGATTCGGTCACCAAGAACCAGGACAAGCCGCCGGAAGGCGGGATGGAGATCGTCAAGGACACGCCCAAGGCCGACATCTCGGAAGTGGACGCGAGCGCCCCTGAGGTCGAGAAGTGGATGAACGCCATCCTGCTCGGCTGCATCTCGGCGAAAGCCTCGGACATCCACATCGAGCCCTTCGAGGACCCCGCCGGCAAGAACTCCAAGGTCCTCCTGCGCTACCGCATCGACGGCATGCTGCGCAAAGGCCCCTTCGAGATCCCCTGGGCCTACCGCAACGCCATCGCGGCGAAGCTCAAGATCATGTCGAGCCTGAACATCACCGAGCGCCGCATCCCGCAGTCGGGACGCATCCAGATCCTCGCGGGGGGGAGCCCTGTCGAGTTCCGCGTCGAGGTCATCCCGACCTGCTACGGGGAATCGGCGGTCCTCCGCATCCTCGACCGCCGCTCCATCCAGGTGGACATCAACACGATGGGCTTCCTGCCGGACACGCTGAAGAGCTTCCTCGCGCTCCTGCACGGCATCGGCGGCAAGAAGAACTTCGGGCTCATCCTGGTCTGCGGCCCCACCGGCTCGGGCAAGTCCACGACCCTCTACGGCGCCCTGAACTACATCAACCGCCCGGACATCAAGATCCTCACGGCCGAGAACCCGGTCGAGTACAACCTCGACGGCATCGTGCAGGTCCCGGTGAACCCGGACCTCAAGCTCGGCGAGGGCAAGTGCTTCAACTTCGGAGCGGCTCTGCGCTCCTTCCTCCGTCTCGACCCGGACGTCATCATGGTCGGCGAGATCCGCGACGAGGAGACCGCGCACATCGCCATGGAAGCCGCCATGACCGGCCACTTGGTCTTCTCCACCATCCACACCAACAACGCCCCCTCCACCATCAGCCGCGTCGTGGACATGGGCCTGCCGGGCTACATGGTCGCGGCCACGATGAAGGCCATCCTCTGCCAGCGCCTCGGGCGGCGCATCTGCCCCGACTGCAAGCAGGACGTCGACCTCACCGCCGAGGAGCTCAAGGTCTTCCAGGAGCACAAGGTCGTGCCGCCCGCGGACGGCAAGGTCAAGAAGGGCTCGGGCTGCGACACCTGCAAGGGCACGGGCTACAAGGGGCGCCTCGGCTTCCACGAGCTCATGATCATGTCCGAGGCCATGCGCAAGCAATGCGTCACGGACTGCGCCGAGACGACCCTCATGGACCTGGCCTTGAAGCTCGGCATGCGCACCATCGTCATGGACGGCCTCGAGAAGGTGAAGATGGGCATGACGACCGTGCGCGAAGTCCTCGGCGGCGCCGAGGAGGTCAAGAAATGAGCGACACCGAGAGCCCGACCCTCGCCCCCGGCAAGCCCAACGACACCGCGACCGCGCTCGAGCTCTTCTCCATCGCGGGCTCGCTGAGCTCCACCCTCGACCTGGACTACCTGCTCGAGAAGATCGGCCTGGCAGCCGAGCGCCTGCTCGACAGCGAGGCGAGCTCCATCATGCTCGTCACCGACGACAAGAAGAGCCTCTACTTCAAGGTCGCGGGCGGCGAAGCGGGCGCGAAGCTCAAGAAGCTGACCCTCCCCATCGGGCAGGGCATCGCGGGCTGGGTGGCGGAGCACCGCAAGCCCGAGGTCGTCGTGGACACCACCAAGGACCCCCGCTTCGCGGGCCGCTTCGACAAGGCCTCCGGCTTCGTGACGCGCTCCCTCATCGCCGTCCCGATGGTCTTCCGCGGTGAGCTCGTCGGCGTGGCCGAGGTCCTCAACAAGCGCGAGGGGCAGTACACCCAGGAGCACGTCACCCTCCTCTCGAGCCTGGCGAACCTGGCCTCCATCGCCATCACCAACGCCCGCATCCTCCAGGACCAGAAGAACTTCTTCTCGCACATCCTCGAGCTCATCGTCGCGGCCATCGAATCCTCCCGGCCCACCTTCATGGGCCACCCGCACCGCACGTCGCGCTTCGCCTGCGCCCTGGCGCGGGCCTTCGGGATGGACGAATACGAGTACCGGATGATCTACTACGCCTCGCTGCTCCACGACATCGGCTACCTGGCCTTCCGCAACTCGCGCCTGCTCACCGACGCGGGGATCTCCACCCCGGTGGAAGAGCAGCATCCCCTCCTCTCGGTGAAGATGCTCGAGGGCATCCGGATGCTCGAAGGGACCCTGCCCATCATCCGGCACCACCACGAGAACTTCGACGGCACGGGCTTCCCGGGGAAGCTCAAGGGCGACCAGATCCCGCTGGGCGCGAGGATCCTCGGCCTCGTCGAGACCCTCGAGGAGATCCGCCTGACCGGAGGCCTCGACGGACCCCCTCTCGTCCAGCGGGCGGTCCAGGAGATCAAGGCCGGGCGGGGGACGCGCTTCGACCCCGACGTGGCCGACACCGCCGCGGAGCTGCTCTCCACCCAGCCGGGAATATGGTGAACCGCCCCCGCGCGGCCAGCGGCAAGACCGCGGCCCTGCGGGCCCGCCTCGAGGCCGTCCGGGCCGGAGGGCCGCCCCAGAAGGCGGCCGCGCAGAGGAAGGCGGGAAAGCTTTTAGCCCGCGAGCGGCTCGACGCGCTCCTCGACGAGGACAGCTTCCACGAGATCGGCGCCCTGGTGCGCTCCCACTCCCACGAGTTCGGGCTCGACCGCCGGGACATCCCGGCCGACGGGGTCGTCACCGGCATCGGGCGCATCAACGGCCGCAGCGTCTGCGTCTTCAGCCAGGACTTCACGGTGCTCGGCGGCTCCCTGGGCCTCGCCCACGCCCGCAAGATCTGCCGCCTCATGGACCTCGCCCTCGAGGCCGGCACGCCCATCCTCGGCCTCTGCGACTCGGGCGGCGCGCGCATCCAGGAGGGAGTGGACGCCCTCGCCGGCTACGCGGAGATCTTCCACCGCAACGTGCAGGCCTCGGGCCGCATCCCGCAGATCTCGGCGATCCTGGGCCCCTGCGCCGGAGGCGCCGCGTACTCCCCGGCCCTGACGGACTTCGTCTGCATGGTGGACAAGATCAGCCGCATGTTCATCAACGGCCCCGACGTCCTGCGCGCCGAGACCGGGGAGGACGTGGACCCCGAGACCCTCGGCGGGGCCCGGATGCACTCCGACACCTCCGGCGCCTGCCACCTGCTGGCGAACTCCGAGCAGGACTGCTTCCGCCTCATCCGCGAGCTCCTCGAGTACCTCCCCCAGAACTGCCTCCAGGCGCCCAGACTCCTGCCGCCGTCGGACGACCCCTTCCGCGAGAGCGCCCTGCTGGAGAAGATCGCGCTCTCCGACCCGCACCGCTCCTACGACATGCGCGCCGTCGTCCGCGAGCTGGCCGACAACGGCCGCTTCTTCGAGCCCCACCGCAACTTCGCCAGGAACATCCTGACGGGGTTCCTCCGGCTCGACGGGGAGGCCGTCGGCGTCGTCGCCAACGCCCCGTCCCACCTCTCGGGCGCCCTCGACATCCTCGCCTCCGAGAAAGCCGCGCGCTTCGTGCGCTTCTGCGAC
>DMEZ01000034.1:0-718 GCA_003450735.1 Elusimicrobiota bacterium
AGCCGTGGCCGATCTCCGGCAGGGCGTCGTACTCCGAGACGAAGCCCACCGCCGGCCGGGCGGCGCCGGAGGAGGCGACGAAGGCGGTCGGGAGGCTTTTGAGCGGCCGCTCCACGCGGAAGCCGAGCGCGGCGAGCTTGCCGCGGAGGAAGGCGCTGCACGCCTTCTCCTCGAACCCGAGCTCGGGGTGCGCGTGGATGAAGCGGCTGACCTCGAGCACGGCGGGGGCCAGCTCGTCGACCCGCTTGAGCAGTCGTCTTCGGATGTCCATCAGAAGGGCCCCCAATGCGCCAAGGTCGGCCAGATGAGCAAGGCCATGCAGACGAGGATCAGCCAGGCCTGCAGGCGCCAGGCCCAGCGGAACCAGGCCCAGATCGGCACCGCGGCGATGTTGAGCACCGCCAGGGTGATGCCGTTCCAGGGGATGGCGAAGTTGGTGAAGCCGTCGCCGAGCTGGAAGGCCAGCACCGCGGTCTGGCGCGAGATGCCCAGCAGGTCGGCCAGGGGCGCCATGATGGGCATGGAGACCGCCGCCTGGGCGCTGCCCGACTGGATGAACAGGTTCATGAAGCATTGCGCGAAGAACATGATCTGCACCGCGATGAGCTTCGGGAAGAGCGAGACCGTGGAGGCCAGCGAGTAGAGGAGGGTGTCCATGACCAGGCCGTTCTCGAGCATGATCTTGATGCCCCGAGCGACGCCGATGAGGAGCGCGGCC
>DMEZ01000034.1:821-53916 GCA_003450735.1 Elusimicrobiota bacterium
GACGCCGATGAGGAGCGCGGCCCCCATCATGTCCCGCGCGCCGGCGACGAAGGACTCGACGACGGCGTTCAGGCTTTTGCCGCCGAGCCCCCCGGAGAGGATGCCCAGCGCGAAGAAGAGGCCCGCGAGCTCCTTGATGCCCCAGTGCCATGAGATCACCCCGACCGGCAGGGCGGCGAAGCCGGCCGCCAGGACGAGCAGGATGACCTTGCGCCGGCCGTCCAGGGCGAAGCCGCCGCCCTCCCCGGCCGCCAGATAGCCGCTCCGGATGGCCTTGTCGCTCTCGTAGACGGCGCTCGACGCCGGGTTTTTGCGCACGCGGGCGGCGTAGAGCATCGTATAGACGATCCCCGTCCCGACCATCGCCGTCCACACGATGAGCCGGTAGCCCAGCCCGGAGAAGAGGGGCAAACCCGCGACCCCCTGGGCGATGCCCACGGTGAAGGGGTTGAAGAAGGCCCCGCAGAAGCCGAGGACCGTGCCGAGGTAGACGATGCAGACCCCGGTGATGGAGTCATAGCCGATGGCGACCGCCATCGGCACGACCACGCCCACGAAGGGCAGCACCTCCTCGTACATCCCGAAAATGCCCCCCGCCAGCCCGAAGAGCGACATGAGCACGGGGATGAGGAACGCCTCGCGCCCCTTGAGCGAGAGGGCCGCCTTGTGGATGCCGGCCGAGAGCGCGCCCGTGTCCTTGATGATGTTGAACGCCCCGCCGATGATGAAGAGGAGCACCAGGATCTCGGCCGCCTCCATCATCCCGCTGAAGGGGACGAGGGCCAGCTCGGGCAGGCCCTGGGGCCGGTGCGGCACGCGCTGGTAGGAGCCGGCCACGGCCACCTGGCGCCCGTCCTTCTCGACCCGCTGGTACTCCCCGCCCGGAAGGACGTAGGTCGCGGCCGCGGCAAAGAGCACGATGCCGAAGAGGATGACCAGAGGGTGCGGCATCTCGACCTTCTTCAGCCGTTCGAGCAGGGAGGCGGCCATTGCGTCAGTGGATGTCGGTCCCGCAGTCGATGCGGACCACCTGCCCCGTGATGCCGTCGGCCTTATCCGAGAGCAGGAAGGCCACGAGGTCGGCCACCTCGGCGGGCCGGAGCAGGCGCCTCAGCGGGACGGTGGAGAGCACGCTCTTGAGCAGTTCGGCGCGGTCCATCTTGAACTTGGCGGCCAGGACGTCCAGGGTGTCCTTCTGGAACATGTCCGTGTCGGTCGCCCCGGGGCAGACGCAGTTGGCGTTGATGCCGTGGCGGGCGACCTCCTTGGCCAGGGCCTTCGTGAAGCCGATGAGCGCGGCCTTGGAGGCGGAGTAGGCGCTCGCCATCGCGGTGCCCATCGTCCCGGACACCGAGGCGACGTTGACGATCTTGCCCATCTTGTTGCCCGACATGTGGCGCACGGCCTCGCGGCAGGTCAGGAAGGGCCCGGTGGCGTTGACGGCCAGGACCCGGTCCCAGTCCGCGCGGCTCGTGTCGAGCACCGGGCAAGCCAGGCCCAGCCCGGCGTTGTTGACGAGGCCGTCGAGGCGCCCGTAGCTCTCCAGGGCGCGCATGAAGGCGGCCTTCACGGCCTCCTCGTCGGCGACGTCGCCCGGGAGGGCCAGCACCTCGCCGGACTGCTCCAGCTCGGCCTGGGCCTTGCCGAGGCGCTCAGGGTCGCGGGCCGTGATGGCGAGCTTCGCCCCCTCCTTGAGGAGGGCCTTGGCGATGGCCAGGCCGATGCCCCGGGAGGCCCCCGTCACCAGCACGACCTTGCCTTGCAGCATCATGAGCCCCCCGCTAGTCGAGCCAGTCCCGGTCCTTGAGCTTCTTGGGCAGGTACTTCTTGGTCAGGTACTGGAAGTCCTTGTTGGCCAGGGCGTCGAGCTCGTACTTGAGCCCCGAGGCGAGCATGCGCTTGATCTCCTTCTGCCACTCCTTCTTCTGGAACCAGGGGTAGTTCAGGATCTCCTTGGCGCGGGCGACGTCCTTCTCGTTGAGCTTGATGCCCACGTTGCGGGGCAGGCCGTAGATCTCGGGGTCCTCGCTCGAGAGGCCGATGAACTTGGCCTTCGGGATGGCCATGCGCTGGCTCTCGAAAGCCAGGTTGATGGAGCCCTGCTTGACCACCGAGTAGATGTAGTAGCCCCAGGGGTCGTTGTCCACCAGCACGTAGACCGGGAGCTTCTTCTCCTCGTTCAAGCGCCGGGCCAGGCGCCGGACGCCGCGCGGGGGCTGGCCGTTGCCGGTGAGGAGCACGCAGTTGTACTTCTTCCAGAACTTATCCTCGGCGAGGCGGTTCCACTGCGTGCCCTTCTCGACGAGGAGCACGAAGTCCGCGGTGCATTTCTGGATCTGCACGTCCTCCGGCTCCACGATGGAGGGCACCGAGTAGCCGCCCTTGCCCAGCTTGGCGCAGTCCACCCGGTCGCCGTCGTCGACCACCACCAGGGGGCCGATGACCGTGCCCGCGTTCTCCGCGCGCACGTGGAGCTCCTCGCGCAGGGCCGCCAGGGTCACCTCGAGGTCCTCGATGATGGGGTCGGACTCGTTCTGGTTGTCGAAGGTGTTCTCGTGGGAGTCCGAGATGGTGTGCTTGGCGCGGTAGTAGATCTCCCTGAGCGAGGTCGTGAGGTCCGCGCGCTGGAGCTCGGCCAGGGCGTCGCCCACGAGCATCGTCTGCATGAACTTCTTGGCCATGCCCACGTTGAAGAAGGTGCGGGCCTGCCGGTTCTTCCCCATCTCGATGATGCCCTTGCTCTCGTTGAACTTGACGTTGGAGAGGGCCCGCACGGGGATGGAGACCTCGGGGTCCCGGCCGCGCTCCGCGGCCGCGATGACGAGGTCCGCCAGGCCGACCAGCCGCTTCTCGACGCTGCCCGTTGTCTTACTTCTTGCCATGGCCCCGCCCCCGCTTGGTTTTGACCGCCTTCTTCGCAGGCTTCCCCGCGCCCTTCTTCGCAGGCTTCTTCGGCTCGGGCTCCTGGACCGCCTCGACGGGAGCCGGAGCCTCCGGCACCGCCGGCGCCGCCACAGGCGCCTCGCCGCTCATGTCCGGCACGTCCCCCTCGACCCCGTCCGCCGTGACGATGATGGAGTCCGGCAGGCCCTCGGGGCCGCCCTTCTTGCCCAGGATCTCGTCGGTCTTCTCGCCGCCGGTCTTCTTCATGGCGATCTTGAGGAGCTGGCTTTTGAGCTTCTCGGCCGCGAGCCGCCCTCCCTTGAGGCGCTTGCAGGCCTCGACGACCTCCTCGATGTAGAGCTCGAAGATGTTGCGCCGGTGGAACTCGCTCTTGGCATGCTCCTTGCGCTTGAGGAACACCCCCAGGCGCCGGCCGCACTCCTGCATGGCCAGCTTGATCTCCTTGCGGATCTCGTCGTAGTCGGCGATGGCTTCCTTGGACTCGCTGGTGAAGGGGACCCACACCGAGGCCATATGGACGAAGATGACCATGGGGCCGGCGGGCAAAGCGCCCCGGGACTGGGAGATGCCGTAGTTGCGCCAGGCGGTCTCGAGCACCGCCTGGAAGGTGGCGCAGGCCGACTGCTGGTAGAGCAGCGGCACCCGGTTCGCGTAGCGGATGACCCGGGCGAGCTCGACCTCCTTGTCGGAGCCTTCGCCCTCGGCCAGGGGCGCCTTCTTCTGCTCGGGCGTCCCCACCTGGGGGCCCTTGCCGAAGGCGATGCCGGCTTCGATGACGAAGGGGTTGCCCCGGTAGACGGCCGGCGGCCGGGTCACGGCCGTGTAGAAGTCGCCCTTGATCTGCTTGTAGAGGCCGGTGAGGATGGCCTTCTCGCCGATGGGCGAGATGCAGTTGGTCGGCGGGGCCATGATCTTGGTGGCCTGGATGGCCTTGTAGAGCTTCTCCGCGTCCTGGCCCATGATGTTGCGGGGCTTGGACTTGGGCGAGAGGCCCGCGGTCGTGCAGATCTCCTCGGCCACCCGGGGGGACACCCGGCTGAAGTCGCTCGACAGGAAGCCCGAGAGCCAGTGGCTCTTGGTGTCGTGCAGCATCTTGAGCAGGATGCCGAACTCGATGCCGTAGGGGTGCGGCTTGATCTCGCGCGGGGGGGTGGGGAGGACGTGGAAGGTGCGGGGGTAGACCCGGGTCTCGCCCTCCGGCGTGACGTAGACGATCTTCACGTGGGGGTTGGCGATGGCGGTCAGCTCGATGTACTCGTCCACCGAGGCCCGGCCCTTCTGGTAGCGCCCCTCCATCTCGATGGTGACCTGGGTGCCGCGGTGGTTCTCCCACTCGATCTGCTTCTTCTCGAGGATGCGCGGCTCGTTGGTCTTGGTGTTGATCTGCACCTCGAAGTAGTGGGCGGGGTTCTTCTCGCCGGTGCGGGAGATGATCTGGACGGGCTTGCCGGTCGTGAGCTGGCCGTACATGCCCGCGGCCGAGATGCCGATGCCCTGCTGGCCGCGGCTCATGCGCAGGCGGTGGAACTTGGAGCCATAGAGGAGCTTGGCGAAGATGCGCGGGATGTGCTCGCGCACGATGCCCGGGCCGTAGTCCACCACCGTGACGCGGAAGCGGTTCGCCTGGGCCACGGCGACCGGGGCCTGGCCCTCCGGGGTGACGGCCTCGATCTTGACGTCCACCTCGGGGAGGATGCCGGCCTCCTCGCAGGCGTCGAGGGCGTTGTCGACGGCCTCCTTGACGCAGGTGAGCAGGGCCTTGCGGGGGCTGTCGAAGCCGAGCAGGTGCCGGTTCTTGGTGAAGAACTCGGAGACCGAGATCTCCCGCTGCTTGGCGCCCATCTCGACGGCGGAGAGACCCTTGGGTGGGGCCTTCTTGGGCGCGGGCGGGGGCGTCGGTTCCGGCTTCAGGGTGGTCTTGTTCATAGTTCGATGCGGATAGCTTACGAAAAACCGACGGGGGAAGGCTATTTCCCCCTCTTCACTCGACCTGAAAATCATCCAGCAGGGTCTGGACCGCGGCCTGGAGAACCGTGATGGGATTCGGATGCTTCCCGGTCGCGAACCAGACCGGCTCGATGATCCCGATGGGACGCTGGTGCAGCTGCACCAGCCTGCCAGCCCGCAGGTCGTCCTTGACCGACAGGCGGTTCAACAGCGCCACCCCCCTTCCGCGCAAAGCCAACTGCCTGACCAGATGGGCGTCCTCGATCTCGGCCGCGATGGAGACGTCGATCCCATGCCGGAGCAGGAACCGGTCGACCTCCTTGCGGACCGGGTTCCCGGGCGCTCTCATCAGCAAGGGCAGGCTCGAGAGATCGCGCGGGAATCTCTTGAAGCCTCGCAGAAGCGCCGGCGTTCCGACGAACACGACCGGGACGCGGGCTTTCATCCGCCCGATGAAGTCCCGCCCCAGCGAGCGCGAGAGGTCCACATCGGTGATGAGCACATCCAGCATGTGACGGGCCAACCGCTCTTCCAGGTCTTGGAGGCCTCCCCCGAAGACGAAGATGCGCAGGCCGCGGGCCGCCCGCTCGAGATGGTCCAGCATCCGCAGGACGATCGCCCGCGGGACGGTATCCTGGATGCCGATGTGGAGGATCGGCGGGGCTCCCCGCGGCTCCTTGCCCATCTCCGAGGCCAGCTCCTCCCCCACCGGGAAGATGCGTTCGCAATATTCGAAGACCCGCCGCCCCTCCGGCGTCAAAGCGACGCCCTTGTGGGAGCGGTCGAGCAGCCTCCGGGACAGGGAGCGTTCCAGCTCCTTGAGCTGGAGGCTCAGCGTCGGCTGGGCGAGCAGCAGCTTCTTCTTGGCCGAGTGGATGCTGCCCGCCTTGACCGTCGTCCAAAAGTAATAGAGATGATGGTAGTTGATGGAAATCATTTATATATTAAATCATATATATAGATATTATCGTCTTTACAAATACTATCCCGCCCGCTACAGTATGCTCGGAGTCGCACAAGACTCCCTCTGCACATCAGGAGTGCATCGAACGGCGCATCGGCAGGCGGAGGGACGGTGTTCTGGACGGGAGCGTTCATCGCGGCGTTCGGCCTGGGCAGCGCGTGCTGGGGCGCTGAGTTCCGGGCCGTCGGCATCGATCGGGCCAGCGTGCGCGCCGAGCCGGGTGCCCGTGCGCGGGTGCTTTGGCAGGCGGAATTCCGCGCACCTCTCAAGATCCTCCGGCAAGAAGACGCCTGGGTCCGGGTCCAAGACTACCGCCGCAAGACAGGCTGGGTCCAGGAGAGCCTCCTCGACGACCTCCCGACCGCCATCGTCGCCGTCCAGATGGCGAACGTGCGCAAGGGGCCCGGGATGGGATTCGAGGTCGTCTGGGAGCTGGACCGCGGGTATCCCCTAAGAGTCGTGGACCGGCGAGAGGAGTGGGTCAAAGTGGCCGATCAGGATGACGTGCTGGGCTGGGTCCACGAGTCCCTGCTGTGGGGAAGGCTCGGGCAGGACCCGCAGGAAGGGCTCGACGACCTGCTGAGAACCGACCTGGGCGTGCGTCTCCATACCGATGGCCCTCTTCTGGAGGCCTCCTTATGACCCGCCCCGCCCCGCTGTACGTTGTGACGCTCGCTTCGCTTCTCCTGCTGGCCTCTTGCGTCTCCAAGAGAACGCTCGTCAAGCATGCCCCCTCTGACGCTTCGCTAAGCTCCTCCGAAGCGGGAGAGGAGAGGGCCCTGGGTTTCGGGAGGACGGACGTCCAGGAGGTCGACATCCGCGGCAAAAAGTTCCAGGACGTCCAAGCCCTCCGGCCCGTCTACTTCAAGTATGACGAGTACGACCTCACGGAGGAGACCCGCGACGCCCTGGGACGGAACGCGGCCTACCTGAGCGAGCACCCTTACCTCGAGATCCTCGTGGAAGGCCACTGCGACGAGCGGGGCACGTCCGAATACAACCTCGCGCTGGGACAGCGGCGGGCGGCGGCCGCCCGGGAGCATTACATGCGGCTCGGGGTGCCCGGCCGTTCGATCGCCACCCTGTCCCTGGGCGAAGAGAAGCCCGCCTGCCTCGACCATTCCGAAGCCTGCCGGCAGCTCAACCGCAGAGCCTCCAGCAAGGCCCGATTCAAAGAAGACGGGCTCACCCTGAAGGACCGGAGCCTGTCCCCATGAGGACTTCCCCAGCGGTGGCCGAAGGCGTCTGCGTCCGGCTCCATTACACGCTGACGGTGGACGGCGCCGTCGTAGCCTCCACCCGGGAGGAGGGCCCCCTGAGCGTGGTGCTGGGAGCCGGACAGCTCGTCCTCGGGCTGGAGGAGCAGCTCATCGGGATGCTGGCGGGAGAGCGGCGGCGGGTGCTCGTCCCTCCCGAGCAAGGATACGGACCCAGGAACCCGGAGGCTCAGCTGAGGGTGCTCAAGAGCGAGTTCCTCAGCGTCCAGAACCTTCTGATCGGAGGGGTCGTATGGCTCCCGTGGCAGGGCCGACGCCTGGAGACGACCGTGATCGCCATCACCGACCGGGAGGTTGTCCTCGATACGAACCATCCCCTGGCTGGGAAGACCTTGCTCTATGACGTCGAAGTCCTCTCCGTGACGCCGGCCTAACGTCCCATCAGCTTCTTGAGCTTTTTCTCGAACTCGGCGCGCAGGGCCTTGCGCGAGAGGCTCCTCTTGAGGACCACGCGGCCGAGCTCCTTGGAGCCCGGCCCGCCCTTGAGGACGGAGTAGCAGACGGTGCCGGCCTTGTCCTTGCAGGGCGCGCCCAAAAACCAGACGGCGTACTTCCCCCCCAGTTCGGTGCGCAGTTCGTAGAGGTAGGCCTCGTCCACCGGCTGGGCTTTGGCGGTGGTGGTGCTGACCTCGGCGGCGAATAGGGCGCCGCAGAGGCCGAAGGCCGCGAGGAGGAGCTTCACCGCAGCGCCGCCATCGCGTTCTGCAGGGCGTCGGGGTGGTGGCACTTCTCCAGGGCCACCTGCGGCGTGACGACCTTGTTGCGCACCAGCCGCAGGATGGACTTGTCCATGTTGACCATGCCCATCGCCGCCCCGGCCTCCACGGCCGGGTAGATCTGCGGCGCCTTGCCCTCGCGGATGGCGTTCTCGATGGCGGGGTTGACGAACATGATCTCCCGTGCGGCCACGAGGCCCTTGCCGTCGGCCCGCGGCATCAGGATCTGGGCGATGGCGGCCTTCAAGTTCGCCGCCAGGCGCAGGTTGATCTGGCGGTGGCGCTCGACGGGGAACATGTTGACGATGCGCTCGACGGTCTGCATGGACTCGGTGGTCGGCAGGGTGCTGAAGACGAGCGCGCCGGATTCGGCGATGCGCAGGGCGGCCTCGGCGGTCTCCATGTCGCGCAGCTCGCCGATGAGCACCACGTCGGCCCGCTGGCGCAGGACCGACTTGAGCGCCGCGGCGTAGGAGAGGGTGTGGGTGCCGATCTCGCGCTGGCAGAGGAGGGCGTGCTTGGAGGCGAAGGCGAACTCGATGGGGTCTTCGATGGTGACGATGTGCGCCTCGCGCTTCTTGTTGATCTCCTCGAGCAGGCAGGCCAGGGTCGCGGTCTTGCCCGAGCCGGCCGGACCCGTCATCAGCACGAGCCCGCGCGGCAGGTCGGTCAGCGCGGTCACCTCGGCGGGCAGGTCGAGGTCGTCGGGATGCGGGATGGCGGCCGGGATGACGCGGATGACGGCGTGGGGGCCGTTCTTGTGCATCGTGACGTTCATGCGGAAGCGGGCGAGTTGGGAGAGCTGGAACGAGCAGTCGAGCTCGAGCTTCTCCTGCAGGATGCGCCGCTGCTCCTCGAACAAATTCCCCATGAGCAGGCTCACGACGTCCTTCGGGACGATGGGCTCGAAGCCCTGGATCGCGCAGAGGCGGCCCGAGACCATCGCCATCGGCGGCGAGCCGCCCGTGATGAAGACGTCGGTCGCCTTCTGCTCGAGGGCGGCCTTGAGGATCTGGGAGAGTTCAGCCATGGGACTTATCTACCGCTTTGACGAAAGGGAGTCAAGCGAAGCGGGACTCCAGCCCGTTCAATACCAAGGACCGCCCTCGAGCCGGGCAGACAACTCCGCTCCGGTGGAAACCGCGAGAGAACGCGCGCCGAAGCGCCTCTCGGGATCGATCACCCAGCAAGGGCCTATCGAAAGAAGCTCTCGCCGCGTGATCAGCGCCCGGGCGCCCGGCAAGGCCCGGCCATCATGCAGGTCCTTGGGATGCGCCGGGACGAGGAGATGCGTTCTTTCCGGCAGATAATAGTACCGCAGCGGCAGGAAGTAATAGGGATGGACATGCACGATGGGCCGCCGATCGCCGGCCTGGGCTCGGATCGCTCGCGCCAGCGCCGGCAGGCGCAGGTCGACGATATGCCGCGAGGCGTAATACCCGAGCAGGCCGGCCGCCATCAGGATTTCCAGGGAGATCCGCAGCCGGCCGGCCCAACGAGTCGGCCGCGTGCAGATCCAGCCCATGAACAGATAGACGCAAGGCGACAGAAAGACGAAATAGCGCGGCTGTATCAAAGGGATAGTGACGAACAAGGAAACGACGGGAAAGGCCGCCAGGCCCAACACGATATTCATCAGACAGAAGGCTTCGCCCTCGGCCAGGCGAGCGCCGACGCCCCCCGCTCCTCGGCCGCCGCGCAGATAGAGCGCCGCCCCGAACGCCAGCAGTCCCAGCACGAGCCCGCCGAGCCAGCTCACCCAGACCCCTCCGACCAGCGCCACGTAGGAGAGGTCGGCGACCATGTGCCCGAAGATCAGCCCGATGCGCGCCGCGTCGAAGCGTTCGACGACCAGCGTCGCGCCCTCCCACGCTCGGGCCTGCGCGATGAGCGAGGGCAGCCAGGGCGCGTAGAGGATCGCGATCGCCGCGCACGCGGCCAGCGGCGGCAGCGGAGAGCGGCGCTGCGAGGCCCTGACGAGGGTGATCAGGCCAGCCTGCGCCAGCACGAGGAAAAGGAAATAGTAGTGCGTGTAGAGGCCCAGGGCGCCCAGAACGATATAGCCCGCCCAGAGCGATCGACTCTCCCCTTCGATCAGGCGATAGGCGAGCGCGGTCTGCCCCAAGGCGATCAGGAGATACAGACTGTAGAAGCGGCCGTCCTGGGCCATGTGGATCCAATAGGAAGAAAGGCATGCGATGAAGAGGGCCGTCTCAGCCGCTTCCGGCAGCGCCCGGCGGCAGAAACGATAGAAGACCCACAAGGAGGCCGTGCCGCACAGGAAGGAGAACAAGCGGATCGCGACGAGGGGGTCAGAGAACAGCGGGACCCAAACGCGCATCAGGAGGAAGTAGAGAGGCGGAGAAGACTCGAGGCGCCGCAGGAGGTCGAGGAGATCGCCCGACCTGCTTACGACGAGGGTCAGAGCCTCATCCGACCAGAGCGAAGGGGGGAGGAGCAGGATGGCGCGCAAAAGCGCACCGACCAGCAGAAGAGCTATCGGCAAGCGCTCTCGGTAGAGCAGAGATCGAAGAGAGAGCTGCACGAGACATACTGTACCATGTCGGCGGCGCAGGAGCCGAGCCGCGCCGGACAGTTTGATATCATGAGGCATGCTCCGCATCGCCCTCGCCTCAGCGCTCCTCTTCCCGCCGGCCTGGGCCGGCGCGGCGCGGGCGGGAGGCTTCGAGGCGTGGCAGTCGACCCCCGCCCTCAAGAACGCGCTCTGGGGCCTCAGCGCGGCCTTCGCCGATTCCGGCGAGCCGATCGCGGCGTTCCAGGCGGACAAGCCCCTGACCCCCGCTTCGTCCATGAAGGTCTTCGTCACGGCCGCCGCGCTCTCGACCCTGGGCGGGAACGCCCGCTTCCGGACCCGGCTTTGCCGCAGCGGGACACTGGGGGCCGATGGGACGCTGCGGGGAGACCTCCGTCTGATCGGAGGCGGGGACCCGACCCTGGGCACGACGCTCATGAAGGGCCGGCCGTCCATGGAGGACGTCCTGGACTCCTGGGCGGACGCGGTCAAGGCGGGCGGGATCCGGCGGGTCGAGGGCGCCGTGCTCGCCGACAACAGCCTTTTCCAGGGGCTTCCTGTCCCGGGGAGCTGGTCCTGGGAAGACCTGGGCAACTACTACGCGGCTCCGGCGGACGCGCTCTCCCTCCACGACAACCTCTACTCCCTCGTCTTCGCGCCCGGCCGCGCGGCCTCGGAGGAAGCGCGCCTCCTCAGGACGGAGCCCGAGATCCCGGGACTCCGCTTCACCAACCGGATGCGGACCGGGGCCCCGGGCTCCGGGGACGAGGCCTTCGTGTTCAACACGCCCGGCAGCACCGAGGCGACCCTCCGCGGCACGGTGCCCGCCGGCGCCCGTGAGTTCACCATCAAGGGCTCGATCCCGGAGCCGGCGCTGTTCGCGGCGCGCGCGCTCCGATCGCGGCTGCAGCGCGCCGCCATCCCGGTCTCGGGCGAGAGCGCCCTAGCCGCCCCGCTAGCCTGCGGCCCGGACGCCCTCCTCGCCGAGACGCTCTCCCCCCCGCTCAAGGACATCGTCCGCGTCACCCACCGGAGGAGCGTGAACCTCTACGCGGAGATGCTGGCCCGGGCCCTCGCGGTCTCGGCCGGCAGACCCGCCACCCCGGAGAACGGCGCCGCGGCCGTCCTGGACTTCCTCCGCTCGGCGAAGATCGACTCCTCCGGCCTGCGCCTCGACGACGCCTGCGGCCTCTCCCGCCGGAACGCCGTGCCGCCCAAGGCCCTGAGCGACCTGCTGGCCTTCATGTCCAGGGGGCCGACTTTCGACGCCTTCAGGGAGTCTTTCGCCGCCCCGGGCTTAGACGAGACCTCCGGCTCCGTCCGGACGTTCGGGAAGGGCGCGCTGGAGGGGCGCCTGCGCTTCAAGCCGGGCTTCATGAGCGGCGTACGCAGCGTGTGCGGCTACCTTTCGCCCCGCAGCGGCCGTCTCATCGTCTTCGCCTTCATCGTGAACAACAGCGGAGCCTCGCGGGCCGAGATCGAAGACCTGCTCATGCCGTTCCTCGTCGAGCTGGCAGAGCAACGCTAGTCCCTGGTTTGATAGACTTCCCCCATGCCCAGAATACACCCCTTAGCCGTCGTGGATCCCTCGGCCGTCCTGGCCGACGACGTGGAAGTCGGAGCCGGCGCCGTGGTCGAAGCCGGCGTGAGCGTCGGCGCGGGCTGCATCCTGCGCCCCCACAGCGTCCTTCGCCGCGGGACCACGCTCGGCCAGAGGAACCTCGTCGACTCCTTCGCCGTGCTCGGCGGAGACCCCCAGGACCTGGGCTTCGACCGCAAGACCGACACCTTCGTGAAGGTGGGCGACGACAACACCTTCCGGGAAGGCGTGACGATCTCCCGCGCGACGAAGCCGGGAGGAGCCACCCTCATCGGCAGCCGCAACTACTGGATGGCCAACAGCCACGCCGCCCACGACTGCGTCATCGGCGACGACACGGTCATCGTCAACGCCGTCCTCCTGGCCGGACACGCCGTGGTGGGGAACCGCACGATCCTCGCCGGCGCCACGATGGTCCACCAGTTCACCTGGATCGGCGAATCGGTGATGACCCAGGGCGGTTCCGGCGCGAGCATGCACGTCCCCCCCTTCGTCCTGCTCGCCAAGGTCAACGAGATCGTCAGCCTCAACGTCGTCGGGCTCAGGCGCCATCCGACCCTGACTCACGACGACCGCAGGCAGATCAAGGAAGCCTTCCGCATCACCTACCGCAGCAACCTCTCCCCGGCCAAGGCTTTAGCCGAGATGGACGCGGCGAAGGACTGGGGCGCTCCCGCCGGCCGCTTCCGGGACTTCGTGCGGCGCGTCGTCGCCGCCGAGAAGCCCCGCAACCGCGGCCTCTGCCCGCGCAGGCGCGGCGGCGGCGAAGAAGACTAGCGCTGAAGATCCGGCTGGGCTACTGACCGAGGCTCAAGGCGCAGCGGAACCCGCGCCCGCTGGCCACGCCGCTGGGCACGAGCCGCCCGCGGGAGGGGGCCCGGCAGGCATCCGCGTCGTAGTACCAGGCGCCGCCGCGCACCCCACGAGCCTTGCCGCTGTCGGGGCCCTTCGGGTTCTTGGCCGGGCTCTTCTTGTAGTAGTTCTCGTCGTACCAGTCGGCCACCCACTCCCAGGCGTTGCCGGACATGTCCATGGCGCCGTAGGGGCTCGCCCCGGCCTTGAAGCTCCCCACGGGGGCCGTGTATTGGAAGCCGTCGCGCCGCCATAGGGCGCGGTCGCGCCCGCCGCCCCAGTTCATCCGGAAGAGGCCCCCCGCGCCCGGGTCCTCGTCGCCCCAGGGGAAGCGGCGGCCGTCGGTGCCCCGCGCGGCCTTCTCCCACTCGGCCTCGGTCGGCAGGCGCTTGCCGGCCCACTCGCAGTAGGCCTTGGCCTCGCCCCAGTCGGCGTTCGTGACCGGGTGGTCGTCGCCGCTCCACTCCGGCTGCTCCTTGATCGGCCGGCCCGTCTTCTGGGAGAAGTCCCGGAACTGCGCGACCCTCACCTCGAACTTGTCGATGTAGAAGTCCCCGAGGAGCACCTTGTGCCTGGGCTTCTCGTCGTCGGCCTCGTGCGAGCCCATCCAGAACTCGCCGGCGGGGACGAGGACCATGTCCTGGATGCCGGAGACCAGCTGGGCCTCCCCGGTCTTCTCCAAGCGCTCGCGGGCCCCGATGACGTTCTCCACCGCCGCCCCGAAAACGCCCGGCCAGTCCCTGGCGGCGTCGCGGTAGTTGGCCAGGAAAGCGTCGAGCGCCGCGAGCTTCTGCCCCTTGGCCCGCTTCAGGCGCAGGAAGCGGGAGAGCTTCTCCATGTCGGGGTTGATGTTCGACTGCAGACGGCCCCACGCATCGGAGTACTCCTTCCACTGCGCGCAGGCCTTGTCCGCCTCGGCCTTGTAGGGGTTCTCCCCCCCGACTTCGGCGAGCCGGCACCAGGCGTCCGAGCGGGCCTTGGGGAGGGCCGCCTTGTCCTCCTCCACCGTGCGGGCCTCGTCGAGGCGCTCCTCGGCCTCCACGTTGAGGCTCTCCAGAGAGCCTCCGACCGAGATGACGTTGATCTTGGGAAGGGCCGCGCCCGCCGCGGCGCCGGCGCCGAAGTCCGCGGGGGCCGCCGGAGCGGCGGCTCCGTAGCGCACGACCATCTCCGCAAGGTCGGGCCCCTTCTCGCCCGCCGCGGGCAGGGGCGCCGCGGGGTCGCCCGAGGCGAGCTCGGCGGTCTGGGAGCGGTCCTTGACCATGGTGCGCAAAACCTTGTTGACGTAGGCTACGACGTCCCTGGCCGCGACCTGGCCGGCCTTCCCCTCCGCGGCCCAGCCGCGCAGGGCGCCGAGGGCGAGGTAGCTGAAGGCGGGACGCTGGGCGCCGGGCAGGGGTCCCGCGAACTGGTCGCTGCGCGCCGCGGTCATGACGAGGACCCTCCGCTGCGCCGCCAGGGCCCCGTCCTGCACGGCGATGAGCGGCTGGAGGCCCTCGACCAGGGGCTTGCCCTCGGGCGTGCGCCCGCTGAAACAGGCGTCGAGCAGGACGAGGGTGCGCTCCTGCCGGCCCTCGCTCAGGATCTTGATGAGCTCCTGCTGGGGCAGGCTGCGCGCGTAGATGCTGTTCGCCCTCTGCTGGGCGTCCACCCCGATGAGCACGCCGTCCTTGCCGGACTTGGCCGGGGCCCCGTGGCCGATGTAGACGAACCACAGGGTGCCCCCGGGCTCGACCGTCTCGGCGGCCTTGGCGGCGAACTCGCGCAGATTCTCGACCGTGGCGTCGTTGTCGCGCAGGAGGGCGACTTTCTCGAGCGGGATCTTGAGCGTGCCCGTCAGGTAGGCGTACCAGTCGTTGGCGTTGGCCGAGGCCCCCGGCACCGGCGCGACGAACGCGTATCTCTCCACGCCCACCACCACCGCGGCGTCTTTCTCCCCGCCCCCGGGAGGGGCCTGGAGCGGCGCGGCCAGGTCGGGCCACGCGGCCCAGGCCGGAGCGCTCAGAAGGAGGGGAATCAGGACGGAGAGCATCCTTCCCACTATATCACGGGAGGAGGGCTCGCGCAACTGGACTTCAGTTCAGGGGCGGAGCTCGTTCAACCGCAGGCAATAGCCGGGACACTCCTCGGAGCCCGTCCTGCGTCCCTTGAAGACCGGCCCCTCGTAAAGGTCGGCGAACAGCGCGACCGGAAGGGCGAGCGTGGTGCGGCGATCAGCCCCAGTCCACCCGGAAGCGGCGCAGGTCGGAGTGCATGACGAACTCGCCCGGCTTCTCGATGCGTGCGCGCGCCTCGTGCTCTCCCGGGCCGTAGCCGTGCCAGTCGAACCACCACAGGCCCAAGGATTCGCGGCAGGCGAGCCAGGGGCCGCCGTCGATGGAGAGGCGCACGTGGCGCGCCCCCTCGGCGACCTGGATCTGGAAGGTGTAGGTGGGGTGCGAAACGGCCTCCCCCTCCTGGGGATATTCGATGGAGACCTCGGCCACGCCCCCTTATACCCTATTCCAACGGGATGAGGAAGAGGGTCATGGCCGGCATCACCCAGCGCTTCAGCACCGACGCGACGGCGCCGAAGAAGCCCACCTTCGCGTTCATCGCGGGCTTGGCCCGCTCGGAGCCGTATTTCTCACGAGCCTCCTTCATCATCGCCGCGGACTCGGCGGCGACCTTCTGCGGGTCCTTGAGAGCCTCCTCCAGTGCGGCCAGAGCTTTTGCCTCGTCGATGAGGCCTGCGCCGACTTCGTGAGGCGCTTGGCCCGGCATGGGCGTCGCGGTCTCCTTGATGAGCTTCTCGAGGAAGAAGGTGTACCCGTCCGGGAGGGCGCCGAGCTTCTCCGTCATGACGGAGGCCATCCTCTCGATGAGGACGGAGAACTTGCCGGTCGAGTGCGGAGCGGCCATCGAGGTGCCCGACATGGTCTGGTAGAGCGGCCGGTCCTTCCAGGTCACGGTCGTGGCGGCGTCCCGCATGGACTCGACGAGGCGGGTGGCCAACGTCGAGACGATCTCGTAGGGGTTGGGGAGGTTGAAGAGCACCGAGCCGCCGTAGTCCACCCAGGAGAGGTCGAGCTTGCCCGGGACGCCGCGCGAGGAGTAGAAGGCCAGCTTCTTGGCCTTGTCCACCGCGCCCACGCGGATGGCGAGCGCGGCCGAGGCGGGGGAGCCGACCGTGTCCTCGCCCGGCCCCTCGTTGCCGGCCGCGGCGATGACGGTGATGTTCTTGAGGCGCAGCTTGTTGACGAGCAGGCTCAGCGGGTCGTTCGGGGTCCCCGGGCCGCCCAGGCTCATGTTGACCACGACCGGGGTCTTGAGGGGATCCTCCACCAGGCTCGCGGCCCACTCCATGCCGGCCATGACCATCGCGTCGGTGCCGCCGTTCACCCCGAGCACCTTGCCGATGGCGAAGTCCACGCCCGGGGCCATGCCCTCGTAGGGCGAGCCGTCCACGCTGCGCGCGCCGACGATGCCCATGCCGTGGGTGCCGTGCCCGATGCTCTCGTTCTCGACCTCGTCCACGCGCCCCTCGCCCGAGAAGTTCTTCTTGAACTTGATGCGGGAGGCGTCAATCGCGGGATGCGCGGTGTCGCCGCCCTCATCCAGATAGGCGACCAAGACGCCCTTCCCCGTGAGGCCGCTGGCTTTGCGGATCTCCGGCATCTCCGAAAGCGGCCCCGTCTCGTGGATGAGGCCGTAGCGGGGCTTGGCGCGCCGCACGCGGTACCCCCGGGCCTCCATCTCGGCCGTAAAGGCCAGGACGTTGGGCTCGGGGACGTTCACCCAGAGCGCCTGGGCGTTGGGCATCGCGACCTGCAGGGAGGCCTCGAAGCGGGAGAGCGTGGCGGAATCGAAGCCGTAGAGCGAGTACGCCTGGAGAGCCTGCCCCCCGCGCTGAGTGCGGAAATCCTTGAACTTCTCGATGCGCGCGACCGCGTCCCCCTTCTGGAGGGCTTTCGCGGGCATCTCGACGATGAGGTGGATGTCCCCGAGGTTCGGGTCCACGCCGATGACGCCGGCTCCCTGCTTGTCGGGCAGCGGGGTGGGCATGTCGAGCGGGACGTTCAGGATGCGGGCCAGCTGCTGGACCATCTCGCCCAGCGCCCCGGTCTTGGCGGCAGCGGCCTTATGCTCCTGGATGAAGGCCAGCACGGCCGGCTTGAGCGGCTCGGCCTTGAGCCGTTCGCGGAACTCCGGTTTGCGTCCGGCCGTCTTGAAGAACTTGGAGACCGTCCTCGTGAGGGCGAAGTTCTGGGGACCCGCGGCGTCGAGCATCGCGGTCACGGCCTTGTCGGAGACCGCCGAGATGCTCGCGTCGGCGATCTCGGTCAGGGAGGCCACCGAGAGGTGGCGGATGTTGCCCCGCTCCTTCTCGTCGGCCACGGCCCGGGCCAGGGCGTCGGAAGCCGCCGCGTTGGCCCGCCCGCCTAACTGGCCGAGCAGCCAGGCCGCGGTGAACCGGTTCTTCTTGTCCCCTCCCTTCATCTCGAGGGTAATGCGGGAGATGCCGGAGGTATCCCCGTGGCGGGCAAGCGCGTAGGCCGCGTACATCCCGACATCCGGGACGTCCGTGAGCAGCACCTGGCGCAAAAGCTGGTCCGCCCCGTAGGCAGGGGTCTCGCCGATGGCCAGGAAGGCGGCCTGGCGCACCCGGGCGTCCGGGTCGTTGATGCCGACTTCCGCGAGGTCGAGCACGGCCTCGGGCGCCTTGAGGTTCATGAGGGTGAAGGCCGCGTAGAAGCGCACCAGCCAGACCTGGTCCCTTAGGGCCTTCAGGAGCTCCGGCAGAACCTCGGCGCGGGCCTCGGCGAAGCGCTTGGCCGCCGCGTCGGCGGCCGCCTGCTCCTGCTGGCCCTTCTCCTCCGCGTCCGGAGCGGTCTCCGATGGCTCTTCCGGGTGATCCAGGGTCGTCTGAGAGGGCATCTCGCCGACGATCACCTTCCGGGCGCTCTCGGAGGCGTCGTAGACCTTGTTTTCGAGCTTCCAGACCTGCTCCACGCGGGAGATCCACGACCAGTCGGCGGCGGGGAGGGGCTGGGGGGCGGCGGCGAGGCCGACCGCGGCCGCGACGGTGCGCACAAGGCGGGCCAGGCCGCCGAGCCTAGCCCCGAAGGTCTCGGCGGCGAGCTTCACGGCGGCCAGGGCGTCCACGAAGCCCGCGCCCTGGAAGAAGACCGGCACGCGCATGTCTGTCGCCGAGCGCATCAGGATCATCTTCACCGAGAAGGGCAGGTTCGCGAGGAACCACTGGGCGGCGCCCGAGCCGGCGTCGAGGCCGGACTTGACCGCCTGCTTGACGAGGAGCGCGATGCCGGCGATCTGGGGGTTCGACATCGAGGTGCCGGACATCCGGGTGTGGAGGCCGTCCTTGGCGTCGGAAGGCCCGGCGGGCATGTCCTTGGACTTGACCGACTCGATGCCGTGCGAGTAGACGTCCTTGACGCCGGGCGGGGTGGTCACGTCGCCGCCCAGGGCCGTGATCTCGGGCTTCATGCGGATGCGGCGGATGGAGAAGCGGTTGTCGAGGGCCGGGCCCACGGAGGAGTAGAAGGCGATCTCGGGGATGCCGTCGTCCTCGCTCTTGGCGGCGGCGGCGACCGAGATCATGTTCACGCCCACCGAGGGCTGGCTCAGGGTGCGGTTGAAGGGCCCCGAGTTGCCCGCCGAGCCCGTCCCGATGGGGAACTCCCCGGCCTCGTTCTTCTTGCCGGTGAGGTTCGAGAAGAAATCCGCGAGCGGCGAGTCGGCCGTGCCCGGACTGCCGAGGCTCAAGCTGACCACGTCGGCTCCCCACTTCATCGCGTCCACCGCGGCGGCCATGATGTCGCCGTCCGAGGCGCCGAAGCCGCCCTGGGAGAACACCTTGCCCATGCGCCCCTCGGCGGCCGGGGCCATGCCCTTGTACATCGTCCCGTTCGCGTAGGAGATGCCCGCCTTGTGCGTGCCGTGGCCGATCCAGTCCTCGGGACCTTCGTCGACGAAGTCCACGGACCTGAGGACGCGGTCGGCGAAGTCGGGGTGGGTGGCGTCTAGGCCGGTGTCGATGTCGTAGATGCGGCCGCCCTCGCCGCGGACGCGCAGCTTCCAGACCGGGTTCACGTTCTGGAGGGAGCCGCTCTCGAGCAGGTGCAGGATGTAGCCGGCGCGGGAGGCCTCGGTCTTGATGCCGGAGGCCTCCGTGAAGCGCTTGAGGGCCTTGGCGTGGGCCTTGAGGACCGTGACGTAGGCCCGGTTCTGGCCGACGTCCTGCCCGAAGATGTGCCGGACGCGCATCCCGGCCTTCCGGAAGGTCTCGATCTCCTTGTCCTCATAGCCCATGGAGCGCAGGATCGCCTCCTGCCCCTCCTCTCGGGCGTCGATGTTGGTCTCGGAGCGGATGAGGAAGGCGTCCTTGGGCTTGAGCCAGATGTTGACGCGGGGCTCGGCCTTGCGGGCGACGAGCACGTGCCCGCCCTCGGCGAGGTCCACGCGCTGGATGCGGAAGCCGCCGCCGTCCGGAGCCTCCCAGTGGCGAGCGAGCTTCTCGATGACCGAGAGGCCGGGGTCGCCCTCCGCGAAGGGGAGGATGGCCGCGCCGCGGTCGCGCAGTCCGCGATAGAGACCTTCGAGCAGCTTGATGAGGTCGAGGCTCTTGAGGCGCTCCTGCGCGAAGCTGCGGTAGAGCTGGGAGACGACCTCGTCGACCCCCTTCCGGTCGAGGCGGCCGGGCAGGGCGAGGCCGGCCTTGTCGGCGAGCGCCTTGAGCTGGGCTTCCTCGACGCTCCCGGGCCGCACGCCCTCGGCCCCGATGAGGCGGGCGCTGTGGGCCACGATGTAGATGTCGTCGAGGATCTGCAAAGCCTGCGTAAGCCTCTTGCCCTCGCTTGAGCCGGGAAGCGGCAGGGCGCCGTGGGCCTTGGGCAGGACGATGTAGCGGAAGCGGTCCTGGCTGTCCTTGCGGCCCAGGAACTCGACCACGGAGGAGGGCTTCACGTCCTTCGAGCGGCCCTCGTCCGTCCGAAGGGCCTCCGCGGCGCTCTCAATGACGATGGGGATGCCGGAGCCGGCGCCGTCCGCCGGAGTCAGCAGTTCCGTCACGTTGGCGCTGCCGTTGGAGACTTCCTTGTAGTACGCGGGGTCGCGGATGTCGTCCTCGGAGGGATGGACGATGAGGACCTCGTAGGGGCCGCTCAGACGCAGGGAGAGCTGGGCTTCGCGCAGGACGCGGTCGAGGACCGGGATGCGCAAAGACTGCATCGAGCGCTTGGTGCGCCACTCGCCGAGCCGGGCCCCGGCTTCCGAGACCAGGTAGTCGAAGAACTTCCCGGTCTCCGAGCGATGGGCCGGAGGCGCCCGGTTGCGGTTGGAGAGGTAGTGCTTGATCTCGTGCTTGAGCACCCAGCGGAAGAGACGGGGCGAGCGGGCGAGCTCGGGCCGAAGATAGATGGAGCTGCCCTGGGTGAGGCCGAGGGCGAAGCCGGAGAACCGGCCGCCGGAGGGCCGGTAGGTCTTGAGGATCCCGCGCCCCGGGGCGTAGCCCATGAAGCCCGAGACGACGCTCGGGTGCAGGCCCCAGGCCCGCATCTCCTTCTTGGCGAAGCCCCAGAACTCCTCGTCGCTCACCCGGCCGCCGCGCATCACGGCCGTGACGAAGGTCCCCAGGTCCCAGGCCGCCCAGAGCCCGAGGAGCGCCGTGGCCGCTCCCAGGGCCGCCACGGCGACGCTGACAGCGGGCGAAAGGGCGGCGACGGCGGTCGCCGAGGCCGCCGCGTGGGGGGCCAGCTGGGAGAGGATCCATTCGACGGCGGGCGGGAGGCCCATGGCCAGGGTCGTGAGGACGGCGCCCGCGGCCGCGAGCGTGGCCGGGAAGAGGGCGGAGCGCGAGCGGACGGGCGCGGACTCGGGAGCGGCCTCCGGAACGACCTTCGCGGGCTTAGCCGGCGCCAGCTCAGCCTTCATCAGGCCGGAGGGAGCCGGGGAGACCGCGTCGGCATCCACCGAGGCGCCCGCGTTGGAGCCGACCGCGCCGCCGGCCCGGAGGGTGAACTCGTCGGCCGCGGCGCTGCGGGAGGCCTCGCCGCCGGCTCCGCCGGGCAGCTGGCCGACCAGGGAGGGCGTCTGGAGGGACTCGATCAAGCTCTTCTTTTCTCCAGCCGGCGCGGGCGTCTGGACGGCTTCAGCGGCCGCCTTGGACCGGACGGCGGGGACTTGGACGGCAGAAACGGGGAGAGCCAAGGCGGGAGCGATCTTCGCCTGTGCCGCAGGAGCGATCCGTGCCTGGGCAGAGGCTTGGACCGCCGCGGCTTTGGGCGTGAGGTTCGACACGACCGGCAGCACGGAGGCGGCGCCCAGGGAAAGAGACTGCGGCGCGGCCAGCTGGGCGGCCGCGGGATTGACCGGCACGCCCATGTTGGGGACGGAGCCGGGCGCCTGGGGAGCGACGGTCTGGACCACTTCCTGGGCGAGGGCTTCGTAGGGCCGCAGGCCGGGGGCCAGCGCGACCAGCAGGGCGGAAAGCGTTGCGGCGATGATCTTGCGCGTCATAAGCGTTCCTCAGCGGATGAAGAAGATCTCCTCATCGCGCCCCTGGGATTTCCTAGCCGGTCTGGTGTTCCGACCATCGACCTCCGGCGTCCATCTCTTGCTCGGCGCTATTCTAGCCTTTTCCCGGGACTTCGGAGCCGCCGGAGCGGGCCGGGCCCTTGGGCGGCGGACCGCGTCGTAGGCGATCTCCCGCTCCTCGCCCCTGCGGTCGCGCTCGGCGCGCTGGATGCTGCTGGCCGCGCCGAGGGTGAAGGGCGCGGCGAGCCCGGTCATGACCACGAAAGCCTTCCCCGCCTGGAACCCGGTGGCCTTGACCTCGGCGTTGACGAAGTAGCTGAGGACGATCCCATCGCGCTGGGCGCCCAGCAGGATGCGCGCCGAAGCGGTCTCGGGCTGTCCGCTCGCCACGCCGTAGGACGGGGAGATGAGCGGGGTCTGCCAGACCCCTTCGAGGGTGCCGTGGACGGCGCCGAACATGTGGTTGAGGCCGATCCCGGCGAAGGGCGTCCACTTGCCGTACGCCTGGCTGAGGACGGCGTTGAAGCCCAGGCTGCGGACGTCCCATTCGAGATGCCCTTTGTTGACGCTGTCGGCGACGATGCCCGGGGCGAGCTCGACGCCCTTGAACTCGTTGGTGAAGTTGAACTGCCCGAAGACGCGGTTGAAGGCGAAGGTCGTGCTCAGGAGGGGGCTGTCCCCGCCGAAGAAATGGCGGCGCAGCGAGAAGCCGATGGTGTTGATCTGGCCCTCGCCCTGGGTGGAATCGGAGAGCTTGTACCCCTTGGGGATGGTCACGTTGACCAGGCGCATCCCCATGTCCATGCGCCCGGGCAGCCCTAAGCGGAAGTGCGTGGTCAGGTTCGGGTACATGACCTTGTCGGGCAGCATCGCGGAGGGGTTCTTCTCCGCGAGGGAGCCGACCTGCATGACCGGGAAGTCCGCCTTGCTGTAGGGGATGACCCCCACGCCGAGGCTCACGTCGGGCTGGATGCGCCAGACCTTCATCTCGTTGGGCGGGTCGAAGGTGGAGCCCGCGTTGAAGGCCAGGCTCTTGGCGGTCTGCTCGGTCAGCCAGCCCATCATGCGGCTGAAGTCGTCCGATAGGCTGGGATTGGCGTGCGCCGGCGCCTGGGCCAGGAGGAGGAGGGCCGCCAGCGCGCCGGAGGCGAGGATCATCTCAGTTGAGGGGCTCCCGATGGATCTGCCAGACGTACGTGCCGCCCTCGAGCCTGAAGCCCGGGCGCGACCGCGGGCGCTCCGGCAGACCCGCGACCTTCACCGGCTGCTGCCGCGGCTCTTCCGTCAGCCGCCCGAATCTCCCGTGTTTTCTCATGGTTCTCCTTCCTACGCTGATAGTGTAGGGGACGGGAGAGGCCCTCGCCTGAACCGGAGGGCCCAGCGAATCGGGGTTAAACGGCCTATTTCCGATGGGCCCAGAGGGCCGAGGTTAGGGCAAGCTCGTCAGCCGAGGGCCCCGGCGAGGTCCTCCAGCAGGTCCTCCCGGTCCTCGATGCCGACGGAGAGCCGCACGAGGCCCTCGCCGATGCCGCGCTTCAGGCGCTCCTCTTTGGACAGACTGCCGTGCGTCATCAGCGCGGGATAGCAGGCCAGGGACTCCACCCCGCCCAAGCTCTCGGCGAGGCAGAAGACCTTCAGCCTCGAAAAGAACCTCTCGGCCGCCCTGCGCCCGCCCTTGAGCTCCAGGCTCAGCATGCCGCCGAACCCCGTCATCTGCTTCCTGGCCAGGCTGCTGCCCACGTGGTCCGGCAGTCCGGGGTAGTAGACCCTCGACACTTTAGGATGCCAGCGCAGATACAGCGCCGCGCAGAGGGCGTTGTCTTCATGCTGGCGCATGCGCACGGCCAGGGTCTTGATGCCTCGGAGCACAAGCCAGCTGTCCCATGGCCCAGGCACCGCTCCCGCCGCGTTCTGGTGGAATTTGAGCCTCTCGTAGACGCGCTTCCGATCGCAGACCACCGCCCCGCCGATCAAGTCGCTGTGCCCGGCCAGGTACTTCGTGGTGCTGTGGACGACCAGGTCGGCCCCGAGCTCGAGCGGCCTCTGGAAGAAAGGGGTGGCGAACGTGTTGTCCACCGCGAGCAGCGCGCCGCTTCGCTTGGCGAGAGCCGCCAGCCTCCGGATATCCACGATCTTCAGCAGGGGATTGGTGGGCGTCTCGACCCAGATCAAGCGGGTGTTGGGCCGCATCGACTTCGCGAACGAGGCGGGGTCGTCCACATCCGCGTAGCTCACCGCGAGCCCCCACTTCGCGAAGACCTTCTCGAAGAGCCGGCAGGTCCCTCCGTAGAGGTCGTCTCCCGCCACGATATGGTCGCCTTTCCGAAGCAGGTGGACCACCGCCGAAGTCGCTGCCAAGCCGGAAGCGAAAGCCAGGCCGTAGCGCCCGCCTTCCAGCGAAGCTGCTGCCGTTTCCAAAGCCGCCCGGGGGGATTCCCGGTGCGCGAGTACTCGTAGCCGCGCGGCTTGCCGATGCCGTCCTGCTGGTACGTGGAAGTCTGATAAACCGGCACGCAGACCGCGCCCGTCAGCTTGTCCGGCTCCTGCCCCGCGTGGATGGCCCGGGTCTCGAATCTCATGGTGTTAAACCCCCTCCGCGATCTCGGCGACGGCGCGCGCCGCCGCTTTCGCGTCGCCGTCTTCGTTGAAGAAGCCGAAGCTCACGCGCACCACGCCCTCCGGGAACGTCCCCAGGAACTTATGCGCCCCGGGCGCGCAGTGCAGACCCGCGCGCACCGCGATGCCGTAGCGGGCATCCAGGAGCGCGGCGACCTCCTGCGAGGCCAAGCCCCCGACGCGCAGGAGCACGATGCCGGTCTGCGCCTCCCGGCTGCGGCCGTTGAGCACGCTCACTCCCCGGACTTCCGATAGCCTTTCCACAAGATCCCGGGCCAGGGACTGCTCGCGCTCGCGCACCCGCCGGATGCCGGTCTCGCGCAGGAAGTCGAGCCCCGCCGCGAGCCCCGCGAGGCCGTGCGCGTTGGGCGTGCCGGCCTCGAGCCGATGGGGCATCTCCTCGGGGTGCGTCTCCTCCTCGCTGCGGGAACCGGTCCCGCCCTCCCGCAGGGGCCGCAGATCGAGCCCGGGGCGGACGTAGAGCGCCCCGGTCCCCATGGGCCCGAAGAGGCCCTTGTGGCAGGGGAAGGCGGCCATATCCAGCTCCGCCGCCGCGACATCGAGCTCGCAGGCTCCGACGGCCTGCGCGGCGTCCACGAGGATGGCGGCCCCGGCATCGTGCGCGGCCCTTGCCAGCGCCGCGACGTCGTTGAGCGCGCCGAACACGTTGGAGACCGCCGTGACCGCCACGAGCTTCGTGTCCCGCGCGCAGGCCCGCCGGACGTCCTCCGGCGAGAGCGTGAGGTCCTCCCGGGGCGCCACGCGGGTGACGCGCAGCCGGCCCGCGCGCTCGAGGCCGGTCAGCGGGCGGCTGAGCGAATTGTGCTCGAAGGTCGAGGTCACCACGTGGTCGCCCTCGTTCAGGAAGCCCTTGAGGGCCATGTTCAGCGCGTCCGTCCCGTTCAAGGTGAACGCGATGCGGGAAGCGTCGGGAGCGCCCAGCAGCTCCGCCAACGAGGCCCGCGCCCGCGCGACGCGCTGTCCGGCTTCGATCCCCATCCGATGGCAGGCCCGGCCCGGGTTCGCCGCCCAATCCTCGGCGAACTCCCGCATCGCCGCCAGCACGGAAGGCGGCTTGGGCCAGGACGTGGCGGCGTTGTCGAGATAGATCATGTCCCGATATAGCGCGCGTAGAGCGCCCGAGCCCGAGCGGCGTCGTCCGTCCCATGGATGATGGCGCGGCCGTCCACGAAGACCGTCATCTCGAAATCCTCGGCGGCGAACTTCAGGAGGAGGCCGTTGCATCGGACCTTGCCCAGAGCCGCAAGCCTGCGGGAGAGATCGTCCAAGCAGATAGGCGCCGCGGAAGCCGGCAGGATCTGGACGGCCTTGCGGCCGCACAGGCTCGTCGCATGGGAGCCGATGGAACCGTTGAGATGGTCGTATCGCTTCCGGACGCAGGCGGGGCAATCCGAACGCGGGTTCAAGCGGACCACCTGGAACTCCCCCCGCCATAGGTCGGCGTTGAACACCCCCAAGACGAGATCGTCCAGCTTCCCGGCCAGGATCTTCACGGCCTCGGAGACCTGGAAGGAGACGGCCAGCATCACCGTCGAATTGAGGATGCCGGCGGTATCGCAGGTGGGCGAAGAGCCGGGAGGGGGCAGGTCCGGGAGAAGACAGCGCAGGCACGGCGTCCGTCCGGGCACGACCGCCATGGCCGCGACGGAAGCCCCGATGCAGCCCGCGTAGACCCAGGGGCGGCCGGCCTCCAGGCAGGCGTCGTTGATGAGCAGCCGGGTCTCGAAGCTGTCCGTCCCGTCGACGACCAGGTCGGCGTCCCGGACGACGCCGCGGATGTTGGAGACGTTGACGTCGCAGACGAAGGGCAGGGCCTCCACCTCGGAGTTGACGGCCGCAATACGGCGCGCCGCGGCCTGGGCCTTCGGCAAGTCCTGCGCGACGTCGGACTCATCGTAAAGGACCTGCCTCTGCAGGTTGTTCAGCTCGACGAAGTCGCGGTCATAGAGGCGCAGGCGGCCCACGCCGGCACGGGCCAGGAGCATCGACGATGCGCAGCCGAGAGCTCCCAAGCCTACGATGGACACGGTCGACGCCCGCAGCCGGGCCTGCCCCGCCGGCCCCAGCGGAGCGAAGAGCGTCTGCCGGCTGTATCGATCGGGGCTAGCCAAACTTGCGCCTCAGATGGTTCAGCAGGTCCACCCGGGTGATGAGCCCGTAGAATCGGCCCTCGCAGTACAGCAGCCCGGCCAAGCCCTTGTTCAAGATCGCGGCCAGCTCGTGGATAGGCGTGGATGGCTCCACCGTGACGAGTTCGCGCGTCATGGTCCCCCGGACGGGCTTGCGGTAATTCGCGGCGTCCTCATGGACGGCGACGAGGATGTCGGATTCATCGAGGATGCCGACCACCTTGTCGCCCTCGAGGACGGGAAGCTGGGAGTATTCATAGAGCCGCATCCTGGCGAATGCCGTCTTGAGCGTATCCTCCGGCTTGACCGAGCAGACCGATCTGTCCGAATGGGGGCGGCCCACCAGGTCCCGCAGGTCGTTGAAGACGGGCCTCTTGAGGAAGCCCTGGTCCGCCATCCAGTAGTCGTCGTACATCTTGGACAGGTATTTGTTGCCCGTATCGCAGACGAAGGTGGCCACGCGCTTGCGCTCGCGGCTCTCCCGGCAGTAGCGCAGGGCCGCGGCGAGCAAGGTCCCTGTGGAGGAGCCGGCCAGCACGCCTTCCCGGCGCAGGAGCTCCCGGGCCGCGACCAGGGCCAGCCCCAGGCCGGTGTTGCCGGCGGTGGCTTCGATCAAGGTCGAGCCCGGCCGCACCTTGCCTTCCTGCTCGGCCGCGGCGATCATCGAGAGGCCGATGCGGTCCTTGATGGAACCGCCGGGGTTCTGGTTCTCCAGCTTCAGGAAGAGCTCGCACCGCCCGGCATCGAGTCCGCGGACTTTGAGCAGCGGGGTATTCCCAATGAGGCCGAGGATGCTGTCGCTCACGTGTCCCCTCCGGGCGCCGGATTCAGCTCGCATGCGCCTCCGGCAGCGGCAGCCGGCTCACGTCCGCCGTCCCCTTCCTCATCTCGCCGTGCCACTTCCACAGGTAGAAGACGGGCGGATAGACCAGGAGCTCCAGCAGGAAGCTCGTGAAGAGCCCCCCGATCATGGGAGCCGCGATGCGCTTCATGAGGTCCGCCCCGGCCCCGAGCGACCACATGATGGGCAGGAGTCCCATGAACGCGCAGGCCACTGTCATCAGCTTGGGCCGCACCCGCTTGACCGCTCCGTGCATGACCGCCTCCTCGAGGTCCGCCTCGGTGCGCATGCGTCCCTGGTTGACCATGTCATGGTAGGCCATGTCCAGATAGAGCAGCATGAAGACGCCCGTTTCCGCATCCAAGCCCATCAGGGCTATCATGCCAACCCAGACCGCGATGGAGACGTTGTAGCCGAGCAGATAAAGGAACCAGACCGCCCCGACCAGCGAGAAAGGCACGGCCAGCATCACGAGGCCGGTCTTGGGCCAGGAGCCCGTGTTCAAGTGGAGCAGGAACAGGATGAGGAAGAGCGTGAGCGGGATGATGATCTTGAGCCGCTCCTTGACCCTTGCCATGTTCTCGTACTGGCCGCTCCATTGGAGCGCGTAGCCCGCCGGCAGGCGCAGGGAATCGGCGGCCATCTTCTTCGCTTCCTCCACGTACCCGCCGATGTCGCGGCCGGCCACGTCCACATAGACGTAGCCGGCCAGGAGGCCGTTCTCGTTGCGGATCATGGCCGGGCCGAGCTTGAGGCCGATATCAGCGAGCTCGGCCAGCGGGATATGGGCTCCGCTCAGGGTGGGAACCAGCACCCGCTTGAGTTTGTCGAGGTCGTCGCGCAGCTCACGGGCGTAGCGGACGCTCACCGTGTAGCGCTCGCGGCCTTCGATCGTGGTCGTGATGGGCTCGCCGCCGATGGCCGTCATGATGGCCATGTTGGCTTCCTTGATCGTCAGGCCGTAGCGCGCCAATTGCTCCCGCTTGAGGTCGAAATCGACGAAATACCCCCCCGCCGTTCGTTCCGCGTACACGCTGCGCGTGCCGGAGACCTCACGCAGGAGGCCTTCCAGCTCCGTGCCGATGCGCTCGATCTCCTGGAGGTCCGAGCCGTAGATCTTGATGCCGATGGGCGTGCGCACGCCGGTCGTGAGCATGTCGATGCGCGCCTTGATCGGCATGGTCCAGGCGTTGGTCACGCCCGGGAAACGCATCCGGGAGTCGATCTCGGAGACGAGCTCCTCCCAGGAGATGCGGTCGTACCAGATGTGGCGCAGGGGCTTCTGCAGGAGCTCGGGCAGCCGGGAATACCATCGGCTCTTCCTGCGCCACTCCTCATGGGGCTTCAAGATGATTGTCGTCTCCATCATCGAAAAGGGCGCGGGGTCGGTGGACGTCTCGGCCCGGCCGGCCTTGCCGAACACGCGCTCGACCTCGGGGAAGCTCTTCAAGATGACATCCTGGGCCTGCAGCAGCTTCTGCGCCTCGGTCACCGAGAGCCCGGGCAGGGTCGTGGGCATGTACAGGATGGTCTCTTCGTTCAAGGGCGGCATGAACTCAGAGCCCAGGCGCAGGTAGACGGGGATCGTGGTGAGGACCATCAGAGCCGCCGCGCCGATGGTCTTGTAGGGGTGGCGCAGGACGAAGCGGCAGGCGGGCTCATAGAGCCTGAAGAGGAGGCGGCTCACGGGGTGCTTTTCCTCCGGGTAATAATTCCCGATCACGACCTGGTTGGTCAGCCGGCAGAGCCAGGCCGGCCTGAAAGCATAAAAATCCATGCGCGAGAAGAGCATGCGCACGGCCGGGTCGAAAGTCACCGCCAGGACCGCGGCGATGGCCATGGCCAGGTTCTTGGTATAGGCCAGAGGCTTGAAGAGCCGGCCTTCCTGGTCCACCAGGGTGAAGATGGGCATGAAGGCCACGGCGATGACCAGAAGCGAGAAGAAGACCGCGGGCCCGACTTCCTGCAGGGCCTTGAGCCGTATCTCGTGAAAATCCCCCTTCCTCCCGCCCTCGATCCACAACTGGAGCTTCTTGTAGGCGTTCTCGACCTCCACGATGGCCCCGTCCACCAGGATGCCGATGGAGATCGCGATACCCGAGATGGACATGATGTTCGAGGTCAGGCCCATGAAATACATCGGGATGAAGGTCAGGACGACGGACACTGGGATCGTGATGATGGGGATGATCGCCGTCGGGATATGCCACAAGAACACGAGGATGACGAGGCTCACGATGACGAGCTGGAGGATGAGCTCTTCCTTGAGGGTATCGATGGCGCGGTGGATCAGGCCGGAGCGGTCGTATGTGGTCACGATCTCGACGCCCTCGGGGACTGCGGATCGGATCTCCGCCAGCTTGGCCTTGACCCGGGCGATGACGTTCAAGGCGTTCTCGCCGTAGCGCATGACCACGATCCCGCCGACCACGTCGCCTTCGCCGTCCAGATCCGCGATGCCGCGGCGGAGCTCCGGCCCGAGCGCGACCCGGGCGATGCTCTTGACCAGGATGGGCGTGCCGCCTTGGCCTTTCCCCACCACGATGTTCTCGATGTCCGAGACGGACTTCGCATAGCCTCGGCCGCGGACCATGTATTCCTTGCCCGAGAACTCGACGAGGCGGCCGCCCACGTCGTTGTTGCCGTCCCGGATGGCCTCCACCACCTTCACGAGAGGGATGCCGTAAGCGATGAGCGCGTTCGGATTCACACTCACTTGGTACTGCTTCTGGAAGCCGCCGACGGAGGCGACCTCGGCCACACCGGGGACGGCCTGCAGGTAGTAGCGCAGGGTCCAGTCCTGGAAGCTCCTAAGCTCGGCCAGGCTGTGCCGGCCGCTCTTATCCACCAGGGCGTACTGGTAGACCCAGCCGACCCCGGTCGCATCGGGCCCCATCTCCGTGCGCACGCCCTCCGGCAGCTGCGGCTGGATCTTGCTCAGGTACTCGAGCACACGGCTGCGAGCCCAGTAGACGTCGGTCCCGTCCTGGAAGATGACGTAGACGTAGGAATAGCCGAAGTCCGAGTAGCCGCGGACGGCCTTGACCTTGGGCGCGCCGAGCAGGGCCGTGACGATGGGATAGGTGACCTGGTCCTCGATGACGTCCGGCGAGCGGTCCCAGCGCGAATAGATGATGACCTGGGTGTCGGATAGGTCCGGGATGGCGTCCAGGCGGGAGTTCTGGATGCAGTAAACGGCTCCGGCCAGGGCCGCGGCGGTCAGGAGGAGGACGAGGAATTTGTTCCTGGCCGACCAGGCGATGACTTTCTCGATCACGGCTTCTTCCTCAACGCGGCCTTCAGCTTCGATTCGGAATCGATGAGGAAGTTGGCGGTCGTGACCACGGCCTCGCCTTCCCTCACGCCGGAGAGCAGGTCGTAGTAGCCCTCGGCCTTCCGGCCGACGACCACCTCCCTCGGCTCGATGCGTCCCTCGCCTAGGTCCACGAAGACGATCTTGCGCTCGCCGGTGTCGAGCAGGGCCGATTCCGGCAGGGCCGGCCGGCGGCCGAGGTCCGAGCGGATGGCGGCGTCGACGTACATCTCGAGCTTGAACACCCCCTGGGGGTCGGGGACCTCTATGCGCACCTTGAGCGAGCGCGTCTCGGCCGAGAGGATGGTGTCCACGCTCCTGAGCGTCCCCTGGAAGACCTTGCCGGGGTAAGCCGGGGTGGTGATCTGCGCGTTCTGGCCCCGCTTCACCAGGCCGATCTCGTACTCATAGATCTGCGCATAGACCCACACCGAGCCTCCTCCGCCGCCGATGAGGAGGTTCGTCGGAGCGGCCTCCCCGGCGCTCGCCTCGATCTGCGCGGCGGTCAGACCCATCTGCCGGAGCCTCAGGGCCGAAGCCCGCATCAAAGCATCGGCTCGCTCCAGAGCGTCCGGATAGGGGGAATCCTTGACCTTCTCGCGCGCCCGGACGGCCTCCTTGTACTCGGTGAGGGTGTTGTAGAGTTCCGGGTCGTAGGCCACCTTGCCGCTGGCGCGGACCGTGACGCTGAGGTCGCGCCGCCGCACCGGCTCGGACTTCATGCCGATCATCTGGCGGCGCTCCGCGGATAGGAGTATCGAAGCCTGCCCCTCGACAGGGACTTCGGACTTTTCCTCAGCATAGACGGGGATATACTCCATCCCCATCTCGTCCTTCATCGGGACCGGCGAGGTCGCATCGGGGCGCATGGGATTCCGGTAGTAGAGCGGCTTGGCGTCCGCGGCCACGTCGAAGACCTTGGTGCCGCAGACGGGGCAGCTCACCTTCTCCCCGACATCATGCGGCAGCTCCATGACGCAGTTCTGCATCTTGCACTTGTGCAGGATGCAGATCTTCCGGCCCTCCTCCTTCGGCGCAGCGGGCTCCTCCATCGGGACGAGCTTCATGTTGCAGATGGGGCAGTCGCCGGGCTTGTCGGAGGTGTAGGTCGGATGCATCGGGCAGTAATACTTGGCCGACTGTTCGGCATGCCTCGGGAAGCTCTGACGAGCGGCGCGGTACGCGAAGACTCCGCCGGCCAGCACGGCCGCTGCCGCGGCCGCCATCACGATGGCCCGGGATTTTGTCATATCACAGCTCCCTGCCGACGATGCGCTCGAGCTCCGCCAGACGAGCCTCGTATTCGGCCATATACTGGTAGTATTCCAGCTTGAAGTTCAGCAAGGACCTCTGCGCATCCAGCAGGTCCAGGAATCCAATCTTATCGGATTGGTAGCCGGACTCAGCCACCTTGAGCGATTGCTCGGCCTGAGGCAGCAGGGTCGTCCGGTAGGCTTCGAGCAACCGCCGCGCGGTGCGGACCCGGCTCCAATCGATACGCACATCCGCCTGGGTTGACAGTCTCGCCATGTCCAATTCCGCCCGAGCCATATCCCTTTCAGCCTTGGCTTCCTGCACCATGGCGGCCGGTTTCCAGAACCAAAGCGGTAAGGTCAGCCCCAGAACCACATCATGGGTCTGACCGCGCATGGGATCGCTCCGCTGGCGGTGCTGGAGCATCATGTCCGGCAGATACCCAGCGCGGGCCAGCGACAGCGCCCCATCCGAGCGTTCCGAAGCCAAGGCAGCCTCGCGCAGTTCGGGGCGTGCCGACAAGGCCGCCGACTCCAGCTCCTCTGCATTCATGGAAATCACGCCGGCCGATGGTTCTTGGGGGCTGCCCAAGGCGGCACGGGCTTCGCGGCCCATTAGGGCATTGAGCATCGCTTGGGAAGTCTCTTGCTCCTGTTCGAGCGTCACTCGCATATTCAACATGCGCGTCAATTCAACCTGCGCCTTCAACGCATCGGATTGATTGCCGCGGCCAGCCGCGACTTTGGACTCCGCGACCTTGGAGAACCGCCGCATGATCCCGATACTCTCATCATAGATCGAGATGCCCTTCTCCGCCAAAAACAGCATCGTATAAGCGCTCCGCGCCCGAGCGGCGACCTCTAGTAGTTTGGCGCGGTAGGACTGTTCCCGCATCGCAGCGTCTTTTACGGCGAGACCATGCTTATGATACAGAACCGTTGGAAACGGAAGTTCCAGCGTCTGGGAGATCGCCTTCTCATCCGGCTTGCCGATCACGTCCGACATGGAAGGGGCGAACCTGCGCTCGATGTCCAGACGCAGCTGCTCCGGGGTGGCGGCCTGCACGATGCGCTTCTGCGCGGCCTCCCAGCGCTTGCGCGCGGCGAGGATCTCGGGATTATCCCGCCGGACGAGCTCTAAAACCTGCTGGAGGCTGATCGCGCCAGTCGAGACCTGCGCCTGCGCCGCCGGCGCGAGGGCCGCCGCGAACAGGAGCGGCCCAAGAAAGGTCTGCGCCATTGCTCGGGCAGGCGATATCGGCATCATATCCATACCATTAGCATATATCAAAAAACATCTTCTCCAGAATTGACAGGCAGCCACGAAACCAGCCCGCTTTCGATCCGGAGGCGTCAGGCGAGAGGAGGGGAACGACCGGCGCATTCCCGCGGGGGCGGGATTGAGGGTGGCGCAGGCAGGGAGGTAAGGACCGGCATGGGCCGCTCAAAGGCCTGCGGCAGGACCGGCTTCATGAGCGGAAGCGCCGCGGGGTGGGTCGACTCCACGGGCGCTGGGACGCCGACGGCCGCGGATGTCGCGGCCTCGACGAGATGCACGCCGGTGCAGCAACGTCCCGGGGCGGCTTTCCCGTGATGGCACGGAGGCTCGCTGCTCCTTTCGCAGTCGGACTGGGTCATCAGACAGGCATGAGCCCCGGTCCAGGCTAGAGCGGCGGCCAAGACAAGACGCACGGTTCTTGAGGCCATCCCCCATAGTGTAAGCCCGATCCCTCGTATTGTCAAGCCATTTGACATTTGCCATGCAACACACATTGCCATATCCGCAGGGGCACAAAGAAGCCGGGCCCCCTGAGGACAGGGGGCCCGGCTCGCTGCGCGGAGGGCGGGATCAGCTCGCGGCGCTCTCTTCGGCCGAGATGATGCCCATCTCGATGCCCTTCACGACCGCTTCGGTGCGGTTGCTGACGTCGAGCTTCTGGAAGATGCTGTTGAGGTGGTTCTTGACCGTCTTCACGCTGCAGCCCAGGGAGGCGGCGATCTCCTTGTTCGAGTTGCCGCGCCCAAGGAGGGCGAGCACCCGGATCTCGGTCTTGGTCAGGGCGACCAGGGTGGCTTCGGCGGTCGCGCTCGACATCTGGCGCAGGCCCTGGATGAGCTTGCCCATCACCGGCTGGGGGATCATCACGCCCTCGTTGGCGAAGGTCTTGAGCGCGTTGACGAGCTCGGAAGCGGGGAGCATCTTGGACAGGTAGCCGTTGGCGCCGGCCTGGATGGACTCCATGACGTGGGCCTCGTCCTCGTAGGAGGAGAGGATGAGCACGTTCGTGTCCGGGCACTCCTTGCGGATCTGCCGGGTCGCGCTGACGCCGTCCATGTGCGGGAGCTTGATGTCCATGAGGATGACGTTCGGCTTGAGCTTCTTGGCCATGCGCACGGCCTCGGCGCCGTCCGCCGCCTCGCCGACGATCTCGATGGTCTTCTCGTTCTCAAGGAGGTCCTTGATGCCCTCGCGGAAGAGGGTCTGGTCGTCCGCGATGAGGACCGTCAGTTTCTTCTTGCCTGCCATGATGCCTCCCTTGGGACGGTTTACTGTATCAAAATTCCGGCGCGCGGCTCTATCCTACTTCTTCCCGTCGGCCTTGGCCTTCATCACCGGCACGGTGAAGATGAAGGTCGCCCCCTTGCCCAGCCCCTCCGACTCCACCCAGATGCGCCCGCCGTGGCTCTGGAGGATCTCCTTGGAGATGGAGAGCCCCAGGCCCAGGCGGCCCTGGTTGCCGGAGCCGGACTGGTAGAAGCTCTCGAAGATCTTCTGGAGCTCCGCGGGCGCGATGCCCTCGCCCGTGTCCTTGACCGCGAACTGCACTTCCTCGCCCTTGGCCTCCACGAGCACCATCACCGAGCCGCCCTTCGGCGTGTGGCGCAGGGCGTTCTCGAGCAGGTTCGCGAGCACCTGGCCCAGGCGGCGCTTGTCGGCCTCGATGGAGGGCAGGACGGGGGCGACCTTCGAATCCAGCCCGATGCCCCTCTGCTGGGCCTTGGCCTGCGGCCCCCCGAGGATGTCCTCGACCAGCTTGGCCGGCGCGAGGGGCGTCTTCTCCAGATGGAACTTTCCCCGCTCGATGGAGGCCCAGTCCACGAGGTCCTCGATGAGGCGGGAGAGCTGGCCGATGCTGTTGGTGATGTAGGTGAGCCGCTTCTTCTGCTCGATGTCGGGCTTGAGGCTCTGGGAGAGCATCTCGAAGGAGACCTGGAGGGTCATCAGCGAGTTCGAGAGGTCGTGCGACGCCATCGAGAGGAACTTGGACTTCATGTTGGACAGGTAGAGGAGCTGCTCGTTGGCCCGGCGGAGGTCCTCGAGGAGCCTCTTGTTGTCCTGCTGCAGGCGCAGCTTCTCGACCGCCTTCGCGATATCCCGCTTGAGATGGTCGAAGTCCACCGGCTTGACGAGGAAGCTGTACACCGACTCCGCGATGGCCTTGAGCGCCGTGTCGAGCGAGGCGTGGGCCGTCAGCATCAGGATCTGGCTGTCCGTGTTCACCCGCCGGATCTGCCGGATCACCTCGATGCCGGTGGAGTCGGGCAGGTTGTAGTCCATCAGGATCACGTCGTAGAAGTTCGTGACGACCGCCTTCATGGCCTCCGCGCCGCAGCCGGCCTCGTCCACCTTGTAGTCCTCGAGCTCGAGGTTGTCCCGCACGCTCTCGCGCAGGTGGGCGTCGTCGTCGACGATCAGGATCCTTGCGCTCATGTGGTGGGCCGTATCTGGGTCTGGGGGATCACGCGGGCCTCCGCGGAGGGGTCGGACGGAGCCCCGGGCGCCTGGGGCTGATAAGGATTCGCCTGAGCCTGCGCCTGGGAGGCGGCCGGCACGCCCGCTTTGTTGGCCAGGGGCAGGTAGATCTTGAAGGTGGTGCCCTTGCCGACGGTGCTCTCGACGTCCACCTTGCCCTGGTGCCGGTCGATGGCCTTGCGCACGACGGCGAGGCCGAGGCCGGTGCCGCGGGCCTTGGTGGTGAAGAACGGGGCGAAGATCTTCTCGAGGATGTCGGGCGGGATGCCGGAGCCCGAGTCGGCCACGTCGATGCGGACCCAGTTCGCGTCCACGAGCTCGGTCGTGAGGGTGATCCGGCCGCCGGTGGGCATGACCTCGATGCCGTTGCCGACGAGGTTGCGCACCGCCTGGCGGAACTCGTCCTGGTCGATGCTGACGATGGCGTCGCGCGGGTCGAAGTTCTTGACCACCTCGATGTGGGAGGGGAAGGGGTAGACCGAGCACAGCTCGTCGAGGAAATGGTTGAGGGAGACGATCTCGCACTTGAGGTCGCGGCTGCGGGAGTAGGTCAGGATCTCGCTGATGATGCCGTTGGCCTGCTTGATCTCGGACTCGATGATCGAGATGTGCTTCTCGACCTTCGGGTCCATCTGGCCGGCCTTGCCGAGCTTGGTCTTGATGAAGAAGGTGGAGTTGTTGATGACCGCGAGCGGGTTGCGGATCTCGTGGCCGACCACCGAGGCCATCTGGCCGATGGCGGCGAGCCGCTCCTTCTTGACGAGCTCGTCCTGGGCGGCCTTGAGCTCGCGGGTGCGGGCGTCCACGCGCTTCTCCAGGAACTTGGTGAACTTCTCGAGCTCCTCCTTGGCGCGCACGAGCTCGCCCGTCTTCTCCTTGAGCGACTCGCTCATCTGCACGAAGCTCTGGGCGAGGTCTCCGATCTCGTCGTTGGTGGTCATCATCTCGGGCAGGTCTTCGAACTGCCCGGCCTTCAGGCGGTCGGCGGCCTGCTTGAGCGCCCGGATGGGCTGGGTGATGTGGCCGGCGACCGCGAGCGAGAGCAGGATGGTCACGCCGATCACCCAGAAGATGACCCGGTAGATCTGGCTGCGCATCTCGTGGGCGGCCAGGTAGGCGGTCTCGATGGGCTGCTGGATGTAGACCACCCAGCCGATATCCTTGACCGTCGCGTAGGCCCCCAGCACCGTCGTCCCGTCCTTGAGGTCGATCTTGCCGCCGCCCTTCTCGGCGACCTGGGTCGTGATGACGTCCAGGACCTCCTTGGGGATGCGGGCGTTCTTGCGGTAGACCTCCTCCGGGTTCGAGTGCGCCACGAGGAAGCCGTCCACGGCCACGACGGAGGCGATGGTGCGGCTCTTCTCGGGGTACTGCTGGCGGAGCATCTGCGAGAGGCCGTTCAGGCTGACCAGCCCCATCAGCACGCCCTTGCGGGGCGAGATGGCCGTCTGCGTCGGGTCGAGGACGGAGACGCCGATGGTGAGGATCGGATAGAGATCCTGGAACCGGGTCAAGGACCCCGTGTACTCGCCGTTCTGCAGAGCCAGCCGGAAGGCGTCGCTGTCGCCGAAGTTGCGCATCTCCGGGGTGGGCCCGAGGAAGCGGCCCATGCGCAAGGTCTCCTTGCCGCCCAGGTCGGCGACGGAGAGCTCCAAGAACGCCGGGTGCTGCTGCATGACCCGGTTGAGGTGCCTCTGCTGCTGGATGGGGTCCATGGCCGAGAAGCCCTCGAGCCGGGAGGCCACGGCCAGCACGTTCTTGTAGGTCGAGATGTAGCCGAAGACGGTCTCGGCGAAGCCGACGGCCTGGGACTGCTGGTTGCGCAGGGACTCTTCCTTGAGGACGTTCTGGGAGATGGCGACGAGCTGCCACCCCACCACCGCGATGGGCGCGATGGAGATCATCAAGAACCAGAAGAGGAACTTATAGGCGAGCCGTCCCCGCCGGATCGTCTCCGAGGCCATGGCCCCTCAGCGCCCCCCGTTCAGCCCGCGCGCCCCCGGGAAAGGAGCTGCTGGATGCGGATGGACAGTTCCTGCAGGTCGAAGGGCTTGGTGATGTACTCATCCGCCCCGAGCTGGAAGCCCTGGGTCTTCTCCTCGGCCGAAAGGAAGCGGCCGGTCATCATGATCAGGATGACCTCGCGGGAGTGCTTGCGCAGGGTCTGCAGGATCTGGAATCCGCTCGAGTCCGGGAGCTGGATGTCCATGATGACGACCTTCGGATTGTGCTTCAGGGCCGCCGCGATGCCGTCCTTCGCGGTCGGGGCCTGGACGCATTCGTAGCCCTCCATCTCGAGGACCTCGGCCAGGCTCTCGCTCAGGTGGACGTCATCGTCGATGATCAGCAGCTTCGTCCCGGTAGTTCCGCTCATGTCAGACCTCCGACCCCGGAGGGATCAGCTTGTAGCCTACACACGGCACCGTCGTGATGAACTTCGCCGCCTTGCACAGCTTCTCCCGCAGACGCCGCACGTGGACGTCCACGGTCCTCGGCGAGCCGAAGTAGTTGTACCCCCAGACGCGCTCGATGAGGTAGGGCCGGCTGAGGACGCGGTTCGGAGAGCTGAGGAAGACGTAGAGCAGGTCGAGCTCCTTCGAGGTCAGCGGCACGTTCTTGCCCGCGACCTTCAGGGTGTAGCTCGTCAGGTTCAGCTCGATGGGCCCCATGCGGATGATCTCCTCCTGGGGCTTGGTCATGACGCGGGTGAGCACCGCCTTGATCCGGGCGACGCACTCCGCGACGTCCTGGTCGAGCGAGAGGCACTCGTCGGCGCCGGCCTGGAAGAACGCCAGGCGGGCCGAGGTCTTCGCGGCGCTGGCGCCGCCGAGGGAGGGGCTCTGGAAGCCCGCGGGCAGACGGCCCTGGCCGGTCCCCGCCCCGAAGGCCGGGACGCGCCGCACGATGACCGGGTCCGAGACCGCCTGCGGCGGAGGGGCCGGGTCGACGAGGGCCACGATCGGGAGCTGCCGGGTCTGGCTGCGGGAGCGCAGGAGCTTGACGAGGTTGAGGCCGTCCTCGTCCGCCAGCGTCTGGCTGACGATGAGGAGGTCGCAGCCCCGCTGGGAGAGCAGGCCGTGGACCTCCTTGGCCCGCTGGACGACCGTCAGCACGAACCCGTTCCGGCTGAGGGTCTCGAGGAGCACCCCGGCCCGGTTCGGGTCGCGTGCCGCGCAGAGGATGTTGATCCTCATTCGCCTTCGGTTTCCGCCTGGCCGGTCGGCTCGATCTCGAGCAGGAGCCCTCCGAGGCTGCCGGCGAAGAAGTTGTAGAGCGCCGCCACGACGAGGATGAGGGCGTCCATCAGCACCATGTAGAGCACGGTGAACATGAGCGCGGAGACCATCCTCATCCCCATGGACATGTCGACGGTGTTGACGTTGGGCATCAGGACGAAGGTGATGAGTCCGCCCAAGAAGCCCAGGCAGCCGAGGATGGCCGACACCGCGGGCTTGGTCGCCAGCAGGACGCCCGCCGCCATCATCAGGGCCCCGATCCCCATGATCACCAAGTACGCGCGCGAATAGTCCACGACCCAGCGCGTGTAGCCGAACATGGCGGCTAAGGCCCCGATGACCGCGACCGTCAGGACGACCGGGCTGGCCTTCCAGAACGGATCGATGCGGCGGACGTGGTAACCCATGACCCCCCCAAAAACGCGAATTATGCGCCCAGCACTTGGATTTTTAGCAGTTAAATCGTCTTGACCGCAAGGGGCTCTCAGACCAGGGGGCCGGCGGCGGCTTTCTTCGGCTCGAAAAGGATGAGGGTGCGCCGCAGTTCCCCCTCCTCCTCAAGGTGGACCGCACGCACGTGGCAGGGCTCCTGCCGGAACATCGTGTCGGTCTCGACGACCTGGTTCGGGCGGTCGAGCGCCACGCCCACGAGCCTCAGCACGTCCTGCTGCTGGCTGTCGATGACGTCGAGGAGGTGCAGGCGCGCGTTGGGGTCGTTGGTGGCCGCGATGGGGAAGTTCGTGTAGAGGACGGAATTGTCCTCGTCCACCACGATGGCGCGGTGGGTCTTCGCGACGATGGTCGTCAGGATCGACTGCCACCAGCGCTGTTCGGCCACGCCGCGCTGCTTCTCCTTGACCATGGTGTTGGCCCGGTCGGCCTTGACCTTCTGGAGGAAGACGCCGACCACGCCCGCCACCTCGCCGATCTCGTCCTTGCGGGTCGGGAACTTGAGGTCGAGGTTCTTGAAGGAGATGGCCTCGATGGCGTCGCGCAGGTGCAGCAGCGGGTTGATGACGAAATGGTGGAGGAAGAAGTAGAGCGGGATGCCCAGCAGGAACAGGACCCCGATGGCTCCCAGGACGTACTTGCGCATGGCCTGGGCGATGACCTCCTGCACGCCCTCCCGGGAGACCTGCATGTCCACGATGCCGACGACCTCGCCCCGGACCGCCAGGGGGATGGCGATCTCGTAGAGCTGCTGGCTGGACACGGCCCGGACCTTCGGGGTCTTCGTGAGGTAGGCCTGCTCGACCGCGTCGGTGGGCAGGGGGATGCTCTTCGTGAACTCGTCGAAGGACTTGCCGATGAAGCCCGCGTCCTTGAACCAGCGGATCTCGCCGTAGCGGTTGAAGTACACGAGCGCCGCCACCCGCTCGTCCTTGGCGAGCCCCTCGCTGACGATCTGGTACTCGTCCATCGTGATGGCGCTCTGGCGGGAGCTCAGGCCCCGGATGAGCTGGTAGGCCTGGGCCTTGACCAGGTCGATGGCCTCCTGCTTGAGCTTCTCGTCGAACGTCCACTTGAACAGGTTGTAGTAGAAGATGCCGCCGAGGAACATCACGTACACCCCGATGGTCAGGTACCACAGGAACCACTTGGTCGCCAGTCTCATAAGCCTACCGCCCGCCGTACGTCTTTTCGATGCGCTGCAGCCCCGCCGCGCAGTCCTGGTTGGAAGAGGCGCAGAGCTCCCACTCGCCTTGGGCCTTCCGGTAGTCGCCGCGCTGGAAGGCCTGCAGCCCCGCGTTCCAGTGCTGCGCCGCCGTCCTCTTCGCCTCGTCCTCCGACGCGGGCGGTGCGGCCTCCTCCCGCGCGGCCGGAGCGGGCTGAGCAGGCGGCTCCTTCTCCGCCTGCTCCGAGCGGACGGCGGCCGACTCGAGGCGCTGATTGGCGGAGTTCTCGAGGGTCTCGTGGCCCATGCGCAGCCCGAACCAGAGGGCGGCCGCCGAGAGGAGGGCGAAGACGGCGGTCCCGATCCAGAGGCCTTTGGGGAGCGAGCCTCGCTCGTCCTTGGGGGCGGGAGCCCCCCCGTAGGGCCGGCGCAGAGCGTCCATCGGGTCCGGGGCGCCGGTCATTGTCCGCCTCCATAGGTGTTGTCGATGCGCTGCAGGCCCGCGATGCAGTCGGAGTTGGCGGGGTCGAACTGCTTGCAGAGCATCCACTCGTCGCGGGCCTTCTGATAGTCGCTGCGCTGGAAGGCCTGCAGGCCCTGCTGCCAGTGCTTGATGGCGTTGCGCTTGTTCTCCTCGGAGTTCGGCGCCGGCCCCGCGGGCTGCTCCGCGGGAGGATTCGCGTCGAGCTGCGACTGCTGCTGCTTCTCCTGCTGCTGCTTGGCCTGGGCGGCGTCCTCGGCCTCTTTCTGCTTGCGCAGCTCCTCCGCCTTGCGCCGGGCTTCCTCCTCCTCCTGGCGGCGACGCTCGTCCTCGACGCGCTTGCGCCGGGCGTCCGCCTCCTTGTTCATCTGCTCCTTGGCCAGGGCGATGAGGTGGTTGGCCTTGCGCGGGTCGTAGCCGTAGTCCACGGCCTTGTTGAAGGCGTCGATGGCCGGCTTGTACTGGCGTCCTTTATACTTGGAGCGCCCTTCCGTGACATACTGGTTCGCGATCTCGAGCCGGATCTCGCCGATGAGCTTCTGGGCCTTCGTCTCGCCGGGCTCGATCGTCAGGACTTCGTCGAGGAGCTTCAAAGCCTGGTCGTTGCGGCCCTGCCCGTAGAGGTTGAGGGCCTCCTGGAGCTTGTCGTTGGCCTCCTGGCGGCGGAGCTCGCTCTCGACCTTCGAGATGTTGCCGACGAGCTGGGGGAACTTGGGGTTGAGCACCAGGGCCGAGTACCACTGGTCGAGGGCGTCGCGCAGCCGGTGCATCTGGTAGGCCTTCTGCCCTCGGCGGAAGTGCTCGTCGGCGAGCTCCCCGCGCACCCGCTTGAGCCAGTAGCGGGCCTTGAGGTTCCCCGGGGAGAGCTTGACGGACTCCTCCCAGCGGTCCGAAGCCTCCACCAGGCGCCCCTGGCGGTAGAGGGCCATCCCCTCCTCGAAGCGGTTCTCCACGAGGCTGCGCTCGGAGGCCCCGGGCCTCGCCGAGCCGTTGAGCTCGATGGAGGCCCGGTGCAGGATGGCCGCGTCCTGGAAAGACGGGTCCATGGCGAGGATCTTCGCGGTGATGTCGCGGGAGCCGTCGAAATCGCCCTGCTTGTAGAGGTCGAAGGCGTTCTCGTAGACGGTGCGCAGGAGCCGGTGCATCATCCGGGACTTCTCCAGCTGGATGGTGTAGAGGTACTTCTTCTTGGCCTCGTTCTTCGAGACGGCGCCCAACTGGGTATGGGAGTAATCCAGGAAGAGGCTCTCGAGCGAGGGCGGCTTGTTGTTGGCGGAGGCGGAGGCGCCGCCGCCCTCCTCCGGCTTGGCGGAGGCGGAGAGCGGCAGGGCCGCGAGGACGGCGAGCAGGATGAGGGGCCTCATGCGCGCGCTCCTAGAACCCCAGCCCTCCCTTCTGGAAGATGCTCAGCACCATGGGGCTCAGCATCAAGATGAACACCGTCGGGAAGATGAAGAAGAAGATGGGGATGAGCATCTTCGTCGAGGCCTGCGCCGCGGCCTTCTCGGCGTTGTTGAGGCGCCTGAAGCGCAGGTCCGCGGAGAAGTTCCGCAGCAGCTCGACGAGGCTCGTGCCGAGCTCGTCCGACTGCACGATGAGCCCCACGAAGGAGCGCACGTCCTGCAGGCCGGTGCGCATGGCCAGGCGCCTGAGGGCGTCGCGCCGGGAGTAGCCCAGCGAGACCTCGCTGATGGTCTTCTCCATCTCCCGCTCGAGCTCCGTCTTCCTCTGCGCCGTCGAGATGATGCGCTCGAAGGCGGTCATATAGTCGAGGCCCGACTCGATGGTCAGCGCCGCGAGGTCCACGAGCGCGGGGAAGTTGCGGATGATCTCGCGCTGGCGATCCTGCACCTGCCCCTTGTAGTAGAAGTCGGGCAGGAAGAAGGCGACGGGCGCGGCCACAAGGCCGAGGAAGATGCTCTCGGTCATGAAGTAGACGAACCCGCCCGTGACGCCCATGCAGATCTCCTTGTAGTGGAGCAGGTGCAGAGGGTTGGGCTTCTCCGGCTTGCCCAGCAGCATGTGCAGCTGCTCGAGCTTCGGGCCTAGGCGCACCGAGTTGACCAGGAAGAAGTCCAGGCGCTCCATGAGGCTGCCCTGGGGGTTGAGGGACTCGAAGGCGGAGACGTCCCCCACGGTCTTGCCCGTGATGCGGGCGAGCGAAGTCGGCTCGTCCGTCGGCGGCGCGAGCAGCCGCTGGATCAGCGTGAACACGGCCATCGAGCCGAGGAAGGCGACCGCCAGAAGGATGAATTGTGTCAGTTGCATATCACACCTGGATGTCCGCGAGTTTCTTGACGATGCCCATGCCGATCGTCATCCACACCACGCAGAAGCCGATGGTGACGACGCCGAGGAAGCTGAAGTAGTACGCCGACATGACGTCCGGCTGGAAGACCCACATGAGGATCATCATGGCCCAGGGCATGATCCCGACGACGATGGCCTGGATGCGCTGCTGGGCGGTCAGGGACTGGGCCTTCTCCTCGAGCTTGCCCTCGTCGCGGATGTTCTCGACGATGCGGTCGAAGATCTTGGTCAGGTTGCCGCCCACGCTGCGCTGGATGATGACGGCCTTGATGAGGTAGGAGAGCAGGCGGCTGGCGATGCGCTCCTCCATGGTGAGCAGGGCTTTCTCGAAGGGCGTGCCCAGCTGGTAGTTCTTGAGCACCAGGCCGAACTCCTCGGAGATGGGCGGCACCAGGTCGCGCTGGACGAGCTCGAAACCCTGCACGATGTCGAGGCCCGACTTGAGGGCGTTCGACATGAGGATCATGGCGTCCATGAGCTGCGCCTCGACGCGCTTGCCGCGCCGGGTACGCACGAAGCCCAGCGTCCACTCGGGAGTCTTGATGCCGAGGTAGATGCCGGCGACGGTGCAGAGGATGAATCCGAAGATGTTCAGCGAGAGGACTCCGAGGAACAGCCCGATGGCCATCGGGGTGAGGATCATGTACTGGACCTTGATCGCCACGAACTGCCGGTTGAACTCGTTGGCCCAGTGCTTGGCTCTTTCGACCTGGTGGTCGAACATCTGGCCGGCCTGCTCGGCCTTCGAGGAGCCGTACATCCAGCCCGCCCCGAAGATGAGGAGCAGCCCGATGAGCTTGAGGAAGAGCGGCGCGGCCTTGCCGGCCGCGTCCTGCTTCATCGGCGGCTCGTAGCCGCGCGGGGCGCGATGGAACACCTGGTAGGCCTGGTGCGTGAGGGCGGCCACCGCGAGCACGGACTCGTGATAGCGCTTGGCGTCCTGGCTGGTCAGAGCGTCGAGGACGGACTCCATCTCGCGCAGGATGAGGTCGTAGTTGGCCATGACCGAGCGCCCGCGCCCGCCGAGCGAGTCGCCCAGGCGCGCCCGGTAGAGGCGGTCGATGGCCATCTGGAAGCGCACGCGGCTGTCCTCGTAGTCCTTGATGAGGGAGCCCGGAGGCGTGAGGGAGCCGTTGAACTCCGGCGGGAAGGTCTTGCGGGTGTGCTCGAAGAACTCATAGAGCACGGAGACCGGCGCCTGCCAGAGCTGGGCCTCGTTGAGCACGCCCTCCTCGGGGTCCTGCCAGACCGGGCGGCTGAGCATCGCGTCCAGGATCTCGTCGATCCACGGCGGCGGCTTGAGGGCCGGGTCGCGGTCCTTCTTGAAATAGTGGTAGATGTACTGCGAGCGCGCCTCGGCCCCCTCGTTGGGGTCGACCATGTAGGTGATCTGCTGCCTCGTGAACTGGGCGGCGGCGGGCATGGCCAGCAGGACCGCGAGCGCCGCGAAAGACAGGACCGGCGGAAGCCGTCTAGACCACATTGCGTTGCTCATATTGCGCATACTCCGGGTGCTTCTTGAAGATCTCGACCGGCATCGTGACGCCGGCCAGCTTGAACAGCTCGTAGAACTTGGGGGGCTTCCCGGTCCCCGTGAAGAAGCCCAAAGACTTCCCGTCCGCGTCGACGCCCGTCTGGATGTACTTGAAGAGGTCCTGGGTCAGGATGGTGTTCGCGTCCCGGCCCGTGACCTCGGACACCCAGGTGACGCGGCGCTTGCCGTCGGGGAAGCGGGTGATCTGCACGATGAGGTGCACGGCCGAGGAGATCATCTCGCGCAGGGCCCAGATGGGGAGCTCGGCCGAGGCCATCATGCACATGGCCTCGAGGCGGGTCAGGGCGTCGCGAGGGCTGTTGGCGTGGATGGTGGCCAGCGAGCCTTCGTGGCCGGTGTTCATGGCCTGCAGCATGTCCAGGGCCTCGGAGCCGCGGCACTCGCCGACGACGATGCGGTCGGGACGCATACGAAGGCAGTTCTTGACGAGGTCGCGGATGGTCACCTCGCCCTTGCCCTCGATGTTGGGCGGCCGGCTCTCCAGGCGCACCCAGTGCACCTGCTGGAGCTTGAGCTCGGCCGTGTCCTCGACGGTGATGATCCGCTCGTCCTCCGGGATGGCGGTCGAGAGCATGTTCAGGAAGGTGGTCTTTCCGGTGCCGGTGCCGCCCGAGATGATGACGCTCCGGCGGATCCTCACGCAGGCCTCCAAGAAGTCCAGCAGTTCCTGGGTGAGCGAGCCGAACTTGTGGATGAGGTCCTGCCCCGAGAAGGGCTTCTTCGAGAAGCGCCGGATGGTGAGCGAGGGGCCGCTGACGGCGAGCGGCGGGATGATGGCGTTGACGCGCGAGCCGTCCTTGAGGCGGGCATCGACCAGGGGCACCGACTCGTCGATGCGCCGGCCGATGGGGGCCACGATGCGCTTGATGACCTGGATCACCTGCTCCTCGTCGCGGAAGCGCAGGGAGGTCAGCACCAGCTTGCCGCTCTTCTCGATGAAGACCTTGTCCGGGGCGTTGACCATGATCTCGTTGACGCCGGTGTCGCGCATGAGCTCTTCGAGGGGGCCGAGCCCCAGGATCTCGTCGATGAGCTCGTTGACGAAGCGCTGGCGCTGGTCGCGCGAGAGCGGGAGGTTGGTCTCCTTCTGGAGGAGGTTCTCGATGATCTGGGAGATCTTCGTGCGGACCTCGGCGTTCTTCTCGTCCGAGTCGCCGATGCGCAGGCGCTCGGTCTCCATCGCCGTGACGACGTTGCGGTGCATCTTCATCTTCAGCTCGTCCCAGAACGCCGGAGTGTCGCCCGCCGCCCGGATGGCGGACTTGGCTTTCGAATCGGCGGAGCCGATGCCGCCCGGCCCGGCGGCGGCCGCCCCCACGACGCTGCCGTCGGCGGGCTTCCAGAGCATGCCGGAGCCGGCGCCGAACTCGGCCTCCTCGACCGCGGCGTAGCTCCAGGACTTGAGGCCGGGCTTGAGGTCGAGCACCCGGCCCAGCAGGGGCCGCAAGGACTTGACCCAGTCGGAGTGCGGCTGCTCGACGACCAGGATGCGGCCGGTGTTCGCGAACTCGGGGAGCATGTCCTCCCAGGGCATGTAGGTGAGGACCTTCTTGTTCATGGCCCCGAAGAACCGGTCGACCTCCTTGGGCGCCAAGGCGCCGGGAAGGTTCCCCTCGTTGACGATGATCTCGAAGCGCTCGAGCGGGAAGTGGAGGGCCTTGTACTCCTGGAACAGCCCGTAGGTGGCCTCGAAGTGGCCGCGCTGGGGCAGGCAGGTCCAGAAGATGAGGTCGGCGATGTCGAAGGCGAACACCTGCATCGGGAAATAGGGGTCGACGTCGAAGAAGAGGTCGTAGGACTGCGAGAGGCTCTCCAGGATGGGGATGACGACCTGGGGCGAGATCTGCAGCACCTCGGGCCGCTTGTTGCCCAGCGGGAGCACCCCGACGCCCCACTGAGAGATGGGGATGCGGCCCTTGAGCAGCTTGCTGAGGACCGCGACGTCCTTGCCTACGAGCTGGGTGAGGCTGGCCAAGGTCGGGGGCTGGAGGCCCAGCTGGAACGATACGTCGTTGCGGCAGAGGGGGTCCATGTGGACGATGACCACGTTCCGGCTCTGGGTCCCCGCCCAGGCCAGGGCGAGGTTCAGGCAGATGGTGCTCTTGCCCACCCCCTCCTTGGGGCCGGAGAAGACGACGACGCGGCCGGACGCGCGCGGAGCCGACTGGGTCGGGACCGGCTTGGGCTGGGCCGCCGGCACCATGCCCGCCCCCTGCGCGAGGGGCGCGGCCGGCGCAGACGGCTGCGCCGCCCCCCCGGGGGGCGGACCGGGCGTCCCGATCATGGGGATCTGGTCTGCCACTTTATTTCACGATCTCGAACGTCACGAACAAGAACAGAGACTTCTGCTCCTCGATGGTGTTGTGCATCGTGAACAGCCGCCCGATGATGGGCAGCCGCCCGATGAAAGGGACCCGCGTCAGGGTCTCGTTCTTGCTGCTCGACTTCAGGCCGCCGATGACGATGGTCTCGCCGCTCTTGATCTCGACCTCGGTCTGGATCTGGCGCGTGACGATGGAAGGCACCGACGTGTTCCCCACCGTGACCGGCTTGGAGAAGTCGGGGTTGGAGACCTCGAGCTGCATCTGGGCGTCGATGTAGTCCTTCTTGTTGGGGTTGATCACCGGCAGGCAGTTCAGGATCACCCCGAACTTCTTGAACTCCACGCCCACGCCCTGGTTGTTGGTCACCGGGTAGGGCTGGTCGCCGCCCACCACGAAGTTGGCCTGGGTGGCCGACTTCGTGATGATCTTGGGGTTCGAGAGCAGCTGGGCCTTGCCCTCCGTCTCCAGCAGCTTCAGGGAGGTGAGCAGCTGCGTCTGGCGCTCGAAATCCCCGATCTTGATGATGCCCGGGATGGGGGTCTTCTCGGCGAAGTTGATGCCGGTCTGGAAGGGCCCCCAGCTGAAGCCCACGTCCTTCGAGATCGAACCGCTGATCTCCACCACGTCCGCGCTGATGGCGATCATCGCGTTCGCCGAATCGTCGGTCGCGCCCTCCCCCTCCTGCGCGAAGGCGGCGGCCGCCGGCAGCGCCGCCGTCAGCGCCGCCGCCAGCGCGAGCCGCCCCCATAGGAGGGGGGACTGTCGTCCCTGGGATCTCAGTTGCCGTTTCATGGTGCCGTTCCGTCCGGGTGCGACTTAGAGCGCATGGGCCTCTCTATTGCTCCGCTATCTGAACAGCTTCCTGAAGCTCGCCATCTCCATCGGGTGCATCTCGACGTCGCCGAGGCCGCGCAGGATGACCGTGATCTCGCCCTGCTTCATCGCGAGCGACAGGTACTGCGCCTCGTTCGGGTTGAGGGCGCAGCTCAGGATGCCCTTCTCCGCGAACGCGGCCGTCTGCTGCTCCTTCTGCTCCTTGTCCGAGAACTCTTTGGCCGACATGCCCTGGCCGAGGTTGCTGCCGACGCCGAGCACGAGCACGTTCTGCAGGATGGTCGCGGTGACCTTCTCCTTGCGGTTGTCGGCCATCAGGGCGTCGAAGGTCACGAGGATGTCCACGCGGTCGCCCGGCTTGATGAGCTTCAGCAGCTCCTGCTCGACCGGGACGACGGCCCCGCGGTAGCCCGGCGGGATCTTCACGCTCAGGCCCGAGGTGGGCGAGAGGGAGGTGACCACCGACTGGGAGATCTGGTTGCCCTTCGGGATGCGCACCCGGGAGACCAGGTTCTGGATGAGCTTGATGTCGGAAGGGGTCTTGATCTCGAAGGCGTCCTGGGCGACGAACTTCCTCGGGATCTGCATCGTCTGGACGAGGTCTTCCTTGAGCAGCGTACGCTCAGGCAGATCGACCCGCGCAACGAGCACGGTCGTGTTCTCGAAGGACTTCGAGAGTTGCTTCTCCCGGCTGGTGAGCACCATCAGATAGATCGCCGCGGCCGCGATGGCCAGCACCAGTGGAATCAAGACCCCTTTCTTCTCCATAGTTGTCGCTCCTCAGTCGCTTGAACGCCGCGCTCTCATTTGAACAACGGCCTCTCGATCGGCATCCTCACCGTCGCCTGGATCACCCGGGCCCGCCGGTCCGGCGTATTCCCCAGCACGAAACCGGTCAACGGGAAGACCATGGGGATCCGCCGCGACACCGTCACAGCCACGTCGTAGTTCATGCAGCCTTCCTGCGGGTCGCTCATCGTCGGGATCGGCCCGTGCGCCACGGCAGTCGCGCCCGTCTTGAACATCTTCGCCACCACGTCCTGATACGCCCCCGAGAGCGCCGGGGCGGTGCAGCCCGGGGAGGCTGTCGCGCTGGCGGTCAGCGAGGCGATGCGGGCCGCCTCGTAGGCCGCGTGGTGCAGGAGGATCGTATGGAACGCCAGGAACCCGATCTCCATGATCGTGAAGACCACGAACAGGAAGACCGGCAGGATCAGCAGGACCTCGATGAGGACCTGTCCTCTCCCGGCGACCCTACGCCGTGCGCCTGCTCTCGGCACGTCGCCCCCCAGGTCCCAGGCCCATCCCTGGGACCGATCGCTGCGACCGACGCCTAGTTCACGTTCCCGACCGTCGACGCCGCACCGGAGATCATGCCCATGATCTGGTTGAAGATGCCGCTGATCTGCGGCTTGAACATCTTGCCGATCACGAGGATGACGCCGACGATGACGGCCAACATCATGAGGTACTCCACGGTATTCTGACCGCGTTCGCTCCGGACCCACTCGCGAAGCTTCTTCATCTTATGCATGATCCTTCTCCCTCCTTCAGTTGCACTTCCTACCCTAATAGTACGACGTCAGAATGGCGATGCCGGCGTTCGTGAACAGCGTCTTCATCTGCCCCGAGAGCATGCGGTAGAGCGTCGTGAAGATGAACAAAAGCATGAGGGTCATGAGCAGGTACTCGATCAGAGCCTGCCCGCGCCGCCCTCGCCGAAAACCCATAAACGATACTCTACCCGATGCGGGGTTATCGGTCAAGGCGGTCATCAGAATTTCACCTTGAGCGACATCATCTTTCCCGTCCCGAGGGCCCCCATCGACACCATGGTATAGTCGAAATGAAGCCCGTAGCCGAAGGCCTGGGCGGAGTAGAGGCCGATGCCGAAGCTCCACTGAGGCGGGCCGATGAGAGGATAGAGGAAGCTGCGGTCCTGCTCCAGCACCTGCCCCATGTCGTCGGCGCTATGGAAGCCGGCGCGCAAAGCCAGTTGGCCCACCTGCAGGAGGTCCTCCGGCAGGATGAACTCGGCGCCGAGGCCGATGCGCGTCGTGTTGTCATTGGCCTTGTTGAGCTCGGCGGACAAGGTCAGCAGCTCCAAAACCTTCCCCGCAGCGCCGAAGCGGGTGACCTGGGCGACCTTCTCGACGCTGGCGCCGAGGTTCTGGGCGGCGGCCCCGAAGGTGACGTACTGGTTGGGACGCAGCAGGACGCCGGCGTCGCCGACCAGGACGGAGTGGATCGTGCCGGCGTTATCCTCGTAGATTCCGCGCAGGCTGCCCCCCAGGAAGAGCTTCTCGTACCAGAAGGAGCGGGAAGCGCTCAGCGCGAAGAACCCGTCCTGCACGCGGACGCTGGAATCGTCGAGAAGATGCCCGACCTCGTCGCGGACTTCGAAGCCGTCGATGCTCATGTAGCCGAAGTTCGCCCCGAAGACGGTGCGGCCCAGCGGGTGGGCGTACCCCATGAAGAGCGATTTCGGGTTGAAAGGGGAAGTCCCGCCGATGTCCTGGACGTAGCTGTAATGCGACCACGTGAACTCCCTCTGCTGGGCGAGGGCGAGGCCGCCGGGATTCCAGGTGATGGCGTCGACGCCCTCGGCCAGGGCCACGTAGGCTCCCCCCAGCGCGAGGGCCCGGGCCGAGCCGATCCCGAGCTTCATGAAGTTGGCGCCGCCCGTGCCGGCGGCCGGGTCGATGGCCCGGGCGGGCGCGGCGGGGGCGGCCAGGAGGGCCGCGGACGCCGCGAACGCCAGGAGCCGCCGGGAGGTCATGGGATGAGCACCTTCATGACCTTCTGCAGCGGGGTCTTCTCGCCCCGGACGGGCTCCTCGCGGAACAGGAAGAAATAGACTCCGTGCGCCAGCCTACGCCCGGACTGGTTGGTCTTGTTCCAGACATACTCGACGTAGGTGTCGGCGGCGCGCAGGCCGAAGTCCTGCGAGAGCACCATCTCCCCCGACAGGGTATAGGCCTTCATCGACACTTTCGACTGGATGGGCACGTAGATCTGGATGTTCGCGCTGGCCGTGTGGACGGGGTTCGGATAGAGGATGGTGTTGCCGGTGAAATCGCCCAGCGGATCCATGGAGCCCGCGCGGACCACGGGCATCTCGGCGATCACGAGGTCCTCCGCGAGCGGGGCCCCGGCCCCGACGTTCCCGTACACCGAATCGATGGAGTTGATGTCCGTGGAGGCGACGATCTTGAAGATGTAGTTCCCGTCCGGGACGATGGTCAGCTTCTCGTCCTTGCCTTCCCAGATGTCCGAGATCTCGGTGCGGGCCGGCCGCACCCCCACGATCCGCCAGACCAGGCTCGTCCTCTCGGGCGGGAAGGGGTTGCCGTTGCGGTCGAAGGTGGTGCCCGGCTTGAAGATCTTGATGGACACCTTCATCGTCTCGGAGACCTGGTAGGCGATGAGCCCCGTCCCGACGTCCGGGCGCAGGGGGCTGACCGCGACGTCGTAGATGCGCAGGGGGTTCACCGAGATGGTCTGCTGGGCGGTCGACCCCGAGGAGAGCTGGCTGGCCAGGTCCTCCGCGATGGCCTGGACCGTGTAGAACCCCGGGGCGACGAACTGCCCGGTGTCGTCGCGGCCGTCCCAGTATTCCCGGTTGATGAGGTTCGCGTCGCGCACCCCTCCCGAGACCAGCATGCGCACCACCGAGGGCGGCACGCTCGTGTTCAGGATCTGGATGGTCACCGACGACTGCCGCGTCAGGGAGTACTCGATGTCGTAGGGCGGCAGGGAGATGGTCTGGCTGGTGTTGAAGAGCTGGGGCGGGGTCGCGGTCACGTTGAAGATGGGGAACACGATCGAGCCGCGCGCCACGACGATGTTCCCCAGGATCTTGTCCGTCGCGAAGTAGCGGGGGGTCGTCGTGGACTGGGCGGTCAGCGTGTAGACGTAGTTGCCGTCCTGCACGAAGAGGCCGTTGCGGTCGCGCCCGTCCCAGTACTCGGTGATCCGCAGCCGTCCGGGCCGCAGGCCCCGGATGGTGATGAGCGGGGCGACGGGGAACCCGTTGCAGGTGACCTGCCAGCAGGTCCCCCCGGGCTCCAGGCTGTCGCAGGGAGGCCACGTGGCCGTCGAGGCGGTGACGATGGTGCCGGGCGGGTAGATGTTCCAGACGGTCTGCATCGGCTGGGAAAGCTGGTAGTTGATCGTCACCACGTCGGTCGCCCCCGTCAGCAGGGAGGTCGTCATGACGTCGGTGATGCGGAAGAGGTTGATGGGGAAGGTCGCCGTGGTCGTGGAGACCTTGGCGGGGAAGAAGGGGTCGGCGGCGGTCAGCTGGACGAGGTAGGTGCCCGAGGTGACCCAGAGGCCCTGGTCGTTGATGGGGATCATCCAGCGCTCGCGGTTGAGGAAGTTGCCCGGGCGCTGGTCGCGGTCCACCAGGGTCTTGACGAGCCGGGTCCCGTTCTGGTCGAAGATCTTGACGGAGACGATGGCGTCTCGCGAGAGGGTGTAGCTGAAGGTGAACGGGTCCAGGCCCGCCACCGCCGGGGACGACCCGATGACGGTGGAGGAGGGGCCGACCTGGCTGATGGTCACCATGCCGCGGGCGATGGTCAGGAAGCCGCTCTTGGCGTTCGTGGACCAGATGCGGCGGTCGTTGCCCTGTCCCCGGAAGGGGTAGCCGTTCTGGGAGGGCAGGGCCCCGTAGAGCACGAACACGTAGTCCCCGTCGGGGAGGAGGTTCCCGTTCATGTCCCGCCCGTCCCAGATGTTGATCACGGCGCGCCGGTAGTCCTTCACCTCCTCGATGTGGCGCAGGAGGGGCGAGGCGACGCCGTTGAACTGCGGGTTGAAGTTCTTCGGGGCGCCGTTGTTGAGCTGGGGGTCCTGGTCCTGGCACGATGCGGAGGCCCCGGGGAAGTCGGGGATGTTGATGTTGTTGAGCGGGGAGCTCTTGCAGCCGTCGATCGCGGCGAACTGGGTGCCGGGCGGGTAGATGTCGATGTAGACCGTCGCGGGCTCGGTGAGCATGTAGCCCAGCACCGCGAGCGAGGTGGAGAGGTCGGTCAGGGGCTGGACGCGGATGTCGGTGAACTGCAGGGTGTCCAGGGCGATCTGGCGCGTGACCGGGGCGCTGAGGTCGAAGCCGTACTGGTCGTTGGTGTAGCACTGCAGGGTGGCGAGGTAGACGCCCGGCGGGGCGAGGTTGCCGTTGTCGTAGCGGCCGTTCCAGGAGTCCCCGTTCTGGAGCGTCCCGTTCGGGATGCCCTCGCCCACGCGGGGCTGGCCGGGCACCACGGTGCGCACGATCGGGTTGAGGCCCCCGGTCCCGAACAGGTTGGGGGTGGCGTGGACGGTCATGTACATCGTGGCGTCCTTGGCGAGCCGGTAGGTCAGGTTGTAGGGCTCGGACGCCACGCCGGTCAGCTCGCCCACCACGCTCGGGGTCGAGCGCACCACGTGGACGTTGACCACGTCCATGACGATGGGCTTCTGGTCCACGATGGCGCCGCAG
>DMEZ01000034.1:54086-54445 GCA_003450735.1 Elusimicrobiota bacterium
GTGATGTTGATGTTGCCGCTGGCCCCGGTCTGGTTGGTGTTGACGGTCGCCCGGAAGCCGTACTGCCCGTTGCTCTTGCCGAACTCGCCCTGGATGTTGACCGAGCCGTCCCAGAGCACGCAGGTGGGCGGCAGGAGGGCGCCGTTGTTGTCCGAGTCCGAGTTGGCCGGGATGACGCCGGGGTCGTCGACGAAGAACGTCCTCAGGGGCGGGGCGTTGCCCGTGTCGAGCGGGTTCGTGCCCTGGCCGAACTTGAAGATCTCGAAGCTGATGTAGTCGAGGGCGATGTCGGTCGAGCCCGCCTGCTTGTTGCCCCAGCCGATCTGGGTGCAGAGGAAGATGTCGGAGTTGCAGACGTT
>DMEZ01000034.1:54629-58367 GCA_003450735.1 Elusimicrobiota bacterium
GTCGAACTCGATGTGCGGGTCGTTGGAGATGTTGCCTTGGTTCGGGCAGCGCGAGGCCGGCGGGCCGGGGCAGGTGAAGCGGGCGGGGTGGGTGGCGTCGATGGTGCACACCGAGGCGTGGCTGACGTAGAGCATCTTGATGAAGATCTGCTGGGCGCACGCCGGAGCGGCCAGCATGGAAAGCATGAAGGCGCACAGCGCGCCGGCCGCCAGGGGGAGCCCCCGGAACGTCCCGGGGATAAGCTTCTTTTGCTCTAGGGTCATCGGAGAGGCTTCCATCTCGATTTTAATGGATTACCTTTTCTGATTTGTTAAAGACAGGTTATCAAATTATTAATCGCCCGTATCGGGCCCCTGCCTGAAGGCTTCAACGGCGGGCCCGGAAGCGGCGCAGGGTGGGGGCCGGGGAATCGGCGCCCGCGGGGGAGAGGGCCCAGAGCTCGAGGGCGGAGCGCCCCTTGTCGGACGGGGCGAAGACCATCGTCAAGCTCAGGGCCGGGGCGGGGAAGGCGGCGGCTTTGCGGGGCTCGAGCGCGTGCCCGCGCAGGCCGAAGACGACCATCTGCTTTCCTTTAGAATCGTACACCCACAGCTCTCCGTCGCGCCAGGCCATGGCGGTCGGGACGACCTCGAGCTCGGCCCGGAAGTTCTCGGCCACGGCGTCCGCCCCCTCGGTCAGGTGCCGGTAGAACGTGCGCGTGACGGCGTCGTAGGACCACAGGTTCTTCCCGTCGTGCGCCAGCACGGCTGGGGCCGGGCCGGGCGAAGGCCAGAGGGCCTTGACGTCCGAAGGCCGGCCGATGGCGTGCCGCACGACGCGCCCCTGCGCGGCGTCGAGCGAGTAGAGGGCGTCCCCGGACATGGCCAGGGCCACGGGCCGGTACTTGCCGATCCTGGCGGGAGCCTTCACGCGCTCCACGACCCTCGAGGGGTCCTGCGGATCGAGCGAGGTGAACTCCCCGTGCCAGTCGCACACCCAGAGCAGGGAGCCGTCGTAGGCCATGGCCGTGGGACTCTCGACGGCCATCGGCGAGGAGGCCGCGGGGACGATCTTCAGCCGGGTGAGATAGCGGTGCGCCGGAACGGCGGCGGCCAAAGCCAGCGCGAACGCGGCCCCCGCGAGGATCTTGGGCCAGGGCCTCGAGGGCCGGACGACCGCCACCGCCGGGGCCGGGGCCTCGGCCGGGGGCTTGCGCTCGGAGAGCGTCCGCATGAACCCCGCCACCTTCTCGCCCGCTTCCGAGGACGTGCGCAGGATGTCGGCCATCCGCTCGGCGTAGTGGGTCTCCTTGCTCTCCATCTGCTGGAGGCCGGCGTGCCAGGTCTCGCGCTCCTTGCGCAGGCGCTCCTCCCAGCCGGCCAGCTCCTGGCGCTGACCTTCCCAGGTCGAGCGCTCGCGGTCCCAGAGCTCCTGCCACTGCTTGCGCTCCTCCTCCCAGACGTTGCGCAGCTGTTGGAGCCGCTCCTCCCCCTCGTGGACCTTGCCGAGGGCGTCCGAGAGCTGTTTCTCGGCGTTCTGCCGGTCGTGGCGCTCCTGGAGGAGCTCGGCGAGGGTCTTCTCGACGGCGGTCTTGGCTTCCTTGAGCCCGTTCTCGGCCTTGCGGGCCCGGTCTTCCTGGCGGCCGGAGTCCTGCTGGCACCGCTCGGCGAGGCTCCGAAGCTCCTGCATGTCCAGGAGGTACTGCTGCTCGCGCTCGTTCCACTGCCGCTCAAGGGAGCGCCAGCGGCCGGTCTCGGCGGCCAGCTGGCCGCGGGCCTGGTCGAGCAGGCCGCGCAGGGCGCGCTCCTCATCGGCAAAGCGGGACTGCTGGGCCTGAAGGGCCCCCTGGGCCTGCTCGAGCCGGGCGGCCGTCTCCACGACCTGCTGGTAGACGAGGGCGTCCTCGCGCTGGGTGCGCCGGCGCAGGAGGGCGAGCTCTTTCTCGCCCGCATCGAGGCGCGCTCGCAGGTCGCGCAGGCTCGCGTCCTTGGTCTCCACGAGGCGGCGCAGCTCGTCGGCCTGCTCCTCCTGGCGGCGGCGCATGAGCTCCTGCGTCTCGCGCTGGGCGTCGCGGGTCAAAGACGGCGGGTCGGAGGGCAGCGGCGCGGGGGAGGACGCCTGCGGGGCGAACGGGAACGACGCTTCCGCCGGGGGGCCCTGAACGGGCATGCCGTTCGTGACCCGCTCCCAGAGGCCGTCGAGCTGTTTCTGGAGCTCGCTGGAATCCATCCGGCTTGAGTGTAGCAGAAGGACGGCGGATCGTGGTGTCGGGATTGTTACAGGCGACTGGGGTATAATAGCGGCGGTGCTCAAGGCCCTGTTCGCGGTCATCCTCCCGCTCGCCGCACCCTGCCGCTCCGCGGAGGGCTGGCACCTGACGAAGACCGCCCGATTCAGGATACTCCATGAAGCCTCCTCGGTGCCGGTCGACTACCTCGCGGCCCTCGAATCCCTGCACCGCACGCTCCGGACGGAACTCGCGCCGTTCTGCCCCTGGCTGGACAAGGAGCCCCTGGTGATCTATCTCTACGCAGGAGAGCGCTCCTACCTCGAGGGCGAGTTCCATCCGCCCCGCTGGTCCGGCGGCCTCTCGATCCCCGACCAGAAGGTCGTCGTGACCTTCGACCCCATCAAGAACGAGCGGGCGTTCATCCGGGTCGCGGCGCACGAGTTCGCCCACCTGCTCTTCGCCACCTTCTGGAAGAAGGCGGGGCGGCGCCCTCCCATCTGGCTCGACGAAGGCGTGGCCATGGCGGTGCAGGCGTCCGCGCTCGGCCCCCCCGAGTCCTCGAAGCGGTACGCCGACATGTGGGATTTCTGGCAGCGGTTCAGGTTCCTGCCCCTGGACAAGTTCGTGCGCATCCACCCGGCGGTGGACTTCCAGGGCCTCTCTGACGGGGACGACCGCGTCCACGACTGGTATACCCAGGCCTTCTCCCTGACGCACTACCTCTTCCGGATGCATCCGCGCATGCAGTTCAAGAACTTCTGCCTGAAGCTGCGGGAGGGCAGCTCCTTGGACGACGCCCTCCGATCCGCCTACCGCATCCAAGGCCTGGCCGGACTCGATGAGGACTGGCATGCCTGGCTCAGACAACCCGAAAAATCACGCAAGGTCCTGCCGATGCACAGCCGGCATCCATGGACGCGATGAAGCGGGCCCTCTTCGCCGGACTGCTCCTCCTGGGCTGCCAGCGCGCTCCCGAGCCGGCGCCCCCTCCGCCCGCTTCCACGCCGGCCCGGCCCGCCGCCATGGATGAGAAGCCGGCGTCCTCCGCAAGCGAGACGCGAGGCATCGTCCTGCCCGCCGCACCGCCGGAACCGGCCGTTCTTCCGCCGCCGTCTCCCAAGGCCCCGGACAAGGCCTGGACGACCTGGCGCAAGGTCGAGCTCAGGCCCGGCAAGGCCCCCTCCGACCCGGGCGTGCCCCTGCGGCTGGACTACGAGGGCCGGAAGGGGGCCCACCGTTACCGGCTCCACAACGGCCTGCCCTGGGGTGTCCGCGCGGTGCTCACGAGCCCGGACGGCCGGACCTGGGACGTGGACATCCCCGCCCAGGGGACGGCCGAACTGCTCAGCGGCGTCGAGCTGGAATCCTTGAGCGGCCAGGTCTGGGCGTGGGTCGCACCGGAGGAAACCTACCTCGTTTCCCAGGAGGAAGGGATCCTCTTCGAAGATGATTTCGACGGCAACCGCAGCGGGTGGGCCCAGACAGCCGGCAAGCGCGGCTCCGGGCACTCCGTGGGGATACGGGACGG
>DMEZ01000002.1:0-26499 GCA_003450735.1 Elusimicrobiota bacterium
AGTTCTCCCACAAAAGCATCTCCGCCGCCGTCTCCGCCGGCATTGCGTTTTTCGGAGCAAACCGAGGGCAATCTCGGAGCAAAGCGAGGGGTCAATGCGGCCTGTCGTAGGACAAGAAGCTGGACAGCTTTCAAGGCGTGAGGATCCTCCACGATATCCGTGAAGTCCCGCCGCCGCGTTCTCACGGCGGCTGAGCTCAAGAGGCCTCGAGACAGGCGAAAGAACCCGGGTCAGAGCTTCTTCGGGTGGCAGACCGTCTCTTTCTTGGCGGAGACGCGGCCGCACTCCATGCAGATGAACTTGTTTTGCATTATATGTATCATAATTGCGCGATTGACAGCATTTTCCATACTTGTTATGCTTATTTTATGTACAGAACACTCACAAAAGAACTTTATAGATGGAAAGAAGCTAAGGACCGGAAACCGCTATTACTGAAAGGGGTGCGGCAGTCGGGCAAGACCTATCTGCTGAAAGAGTTCGGGAAAAAAGCCTATTCTAATATCGCTTATTTTAATTTTGAGGGCAACGAGCCTCTTCAACAGTGTTTTGACCGGGACATTGACCCGCAAAGAATCATATCCGAGCTGGGCGTGTTCAACCGCCGGGCCATAAAGCCGGATGATACCCTGGTGATTTTCGACGAAATCCAGTTCTGCAACCGCGCGCTGACGGCACTGAAATATTTTTGCGAAGACGCACCCCAATACCACATCGCCTGCGCCGGATCCCTGCTTGGGATCGCATTGTCCAAGCCGCTGTCTTTCCCCGTGGGAAAGGCGGACATGCGCTCTCTGCGGCCTCTTAGTTTCCATGAATTCATGCTGGCGAACCGGGAGGAAGAGTTGGCCGGTTTTTTGGCGGAGCTTCCCGCTGATAAAGAAGTCCCGGAGATATTCACCCTAAGACTGCAGGAGCTTCTCCGGAATTATTATGTGGCGGGCGGCATGCCCGAGGCCGCGGCAAAATGGATAGAGACGAAAGATGTGGCCGAGGTCGAGGCGGTCCAGCGGCGCATACTGGACTCCTACGAATTGGATTTCGCCAAGCACGCGCCTGCGAAGGATATCCCCAAGCTGAACCTGATCTGGAAGTCCATCCCAAATCAGTTGGCCCGGGAAAGCGGAAAATTCATTTTCGGACACGCCAAACCGGGTGCCAGAGCGAAAGATCTTGAAGACGCGCTGGAATGGCTGATCTCCGCGGGCATGGTTTACAAGGTGGTGAAAATAGGACAGCCGTTCATGCCGCTTTCAGCCTATGCGGATCCGTCGTATTTCAAGCTGTACGCGCCGGATGTCGGACTGCTGCGGAAAATGGCAGGACTCCCGGCCGAGGCTGTTTTCCAGGGACCGGAGACTTACAGGGAATTCAAAGGCGCGCTGACCGAGAACTTCGCGCTGACCGAGCTGCTTAACGCGGATTTCGATCTGCCATTTTACTGGAGATCCAGCAACACCGCAGAAGTGGATTTCGTGGCGCAGTTCAACGGACGCATAGTGCCTATTGAGGTCAAAGCGGGGCGCAACAGGGCACGCAGCCTTGCGGAATACAGGAAGAAGTATTCCCCTGAGATCTCCGTCAAGACATCGCTTGAGAATGTGAGCGGGAAAGAGATCAAGAACATCCCGCTGTATATGCTCTGGCGCCTCAAGACTTATCTTGACAGGTAGATAGAATGAGTGAGCCGGCAAATCCGCAGTTCAGTGTATTAGACGAAGACCATGCTCAGGCACGCCGCCCAAGAGATCACGCCTCGCCGTCCGCAAGCACCAGCTCAACGAGCAGCAGCGCACCCTCTCCAATCACGAACGCCGCATCAGCGCCCTCGAAAAAGATTCCTGAACGGCGCCGGGGAAGCCCTTGACAGCCTGAGGCCAGTCGTGTAATATATTAATGACTGACCGGTCAGTCATTAACCCCATGGCCCGCCCCCGCACCGAACCCGCCGAAGCCCGCCGCCGCCGCATCCTGACCGCGGCCCGCGCCCTCCTCATCCGCAAGGACTACGAGGCCATCGTCCTCGACGACGTGGCCAAGGAGGCGGGCCTCGCCAAGGGGACGCTCTATCTGTATTTCAAGAACAAGGAAGACCTCATCTCCGCGGTTTTGACCGACATGGCCAGCGGGCTCGAGAAATGCCTCCTAGAGGCCGACGGCCCCGACCCCCTCAAGGAGCTGCGCGCCATCGCCCGGCTCCACCTCGAGTTCCTCGACGAAAACCACGACTTCATGACCCAGATCCTCCGCCAGGACCCCATCCTCTCCCACGGACGCGGAGCCGCCCCCATGCTCGCGAACTTCAAGAAGCACATGGGCCTGCTCTCCCAGCGGATCCGCAAGGCCATCGACGCCGGCCGGCTGAGGCCGCATGACCCGCACTGGGGCGCCTTATACTTCATGTCCATCATCCGGATGCAGTTGGTCTGGAAGGTCATCTCCGGCTCCAAGCGCCCCCTCAAGGAGAAGGCGGGAGAGGTCATGACGCTCTATCTTAAAGGTGTAGGCGCATGATCCTCATCCTGCTCTTCGGCTTCCTCCTCCCCCCCCTCGCCCAGGCCCAGGAGCCGCTCACCCTCACCCTGGACTCGGCCGTCGAGCTCGGCCTCAAGCAGAACCTCGACGTCGCCCTTGCCGGCCAGCGTCTGGGCACCCTCCAAAGCTATTACCGCCAGGCCCTCGCCGCCGTCATCCCCGACATCAACCTCACGGGCACCTGGAACCGTAATTTCGAGAATCCCTCCTTCTTCCTGATGGGCACCAAGCTCCAATCCGGCAAGCTCAACTCGGTGAGAGGCATCGCGAGCGCGGAGCAGATCATCTATTCGGGCGGGGTCGTCTCCTCCGGCATCAAGGCCACCAAGACCGGCATCGCCGCCGGGGAAAACGACCTGCGCACGGCCAAGGCCGAAGTGACCCTGGCGGTCAAGAAGCTCTTCTACTCGGTCTTCCTCGCGAGCGAGACCACGAACATCCAGGCCGACACCCTCGCCTCCTCCGAGGACCACCTCAAGACCATCCAGGAGCGCTACCGCCAGGGCCTCGACAGCGACCTCATCGTGCTCCGCCAGCAGGTCGAGGTGTCCAACAACCGCCCCATCCTCATCATGGCCCGAAACCAGTACGAGCTCACGAACATCCTGCTCAAGGACACGCTGGGCCTCGACGTGGACGCCCCCGTCCTGCTCGTCGGCAGGCTCGAGCCGCCCAAGGGGGCCCTGCCCGCCTACGACGAGCTCCAGCGCAGGGCCCTCGAGTCCAACCCGGACTACCAGGCCTCCCTCCAGCGCATCCGGCAGGCGGAAGCCATGGTCCGGGTGGCCAAGGGCCTCAACCACCCCCAGCTCTCCCTCTACGCCGACTACCAGTGGTACTCCGAGTCCGACAAGATGAGACCCGGGCCCAACGAGCAGGCCACGAGCTCGCTGGGCGGCCTGCGTCTGCGCTACCCCTTCTTCACCGGCGGCGACCTGCTCGAGCGCGTCCGGCAGGCCCGCATCGGCGAGCGCACCGCTCGGACGCAATCGGAGAAGTTCCTGCGGGCCGTCCGCGTCGAGGTCAAGCGCGCCTGGCTCACCGCCCAGGAGGCGGCCGAGCGCGTCCAGAGCCAGTCCGACGCGGTCGGGCAGGCCCGCCGGGCGCTGGAGTCCACCGAGAACCGCTACAAGGAAGGGCACTCGAGCCAGCTGGAGCTCACCGACGCCACGCTCGCCCTTTTGAAGGCCCGCCTGCTCTACGCGCAGGCCCTTTACGACTACCGCGTCCAGCTCGCCGCCCTGGAGCGCGCCGTCGGTTCGCCCATCGAGGAGGCCGTACGATGAGACCCTCAAGGACCGTCTTCCCATTCCTTCTGCTAGTCCTCGCCGCGTCCTGCAAAGGCAAGCAGGCCGAGCAGTCGCGCCTGGACAGCTTCCCCGTCCGCGCCGTCTCCGTCGAGCGGCGCGACGTGGAGGAGACCATCGTCCTGGTCGGCTCGATCAAGGCCAAGGACGAAGCCACCCTCTTCTCCCGCGTCCCCGGCAAGCTCCTCAAGAACATGCTCAGCGAAGGCGACGCCGTCAAGAAAGGGCAGGCCGTGGCGCAGATCGAGCGCGACGAGGTGGGGGTCAAGTTCGAGCCGGCCCCCGTCCCCTCCACGCTCGACGGCGTCGTGGCCCGGACCTACCTCGACCACGGAGAGAACGTCACCCTCCAGACCCCCATCGCCCTCGTCGTGGACCCCAAGGAGCTCTTCGTCCGCGCGGACGTCCCGGAGCGCTACGCGGGCAGGACCCGCCTCGGCCAGGAGGCGCGCTTGAGCGTGGACGCCTTCCCGGGCAAGGTCTTCAAGGCCGTCCTCTCCCGGGTGAGCCCCGTCGTGGACTCGAACACCCGGACCACGCTCGTCGAAGCCCGGCTCACGGAGGGCGGCGCCCAGCTGCGGCCAGGGATGTTCGGCGAGCTGCACCTCGTCCTCGGGCGGGCGCCGGGCGCGCTCTCGGTGCCCGTGGAGGCCATCTTCGAGGGCAGCGGCCCGGCCGTGTTCATCATCCAGGAGGGCAAGGCCTTCAAGCGCGAGGTCGAGATCGGCCTCAAGGCCGACCGGTTCATCGAGCTTCGCAAGGGCGTCCAGCCCGGCGAGAAGGTCGCGACCTTCGGCCTCTTCGGGCTCAAGGACGGCGCCGCGGTCGAGATCCTGCCCGACGAGGCCCCGGCCTCGAGATAGCCCATGAAGCTCTCCGACGTCTGCATCGAGCGTCCCGTCTTCACGGTCATGATGATGCTGGCCCTCGTGGTCCTGGGGGCCTTCTCCTTCAGCCGGCTGGGCCTCGACGCCTTCCCCAACGTGGATTTCCCCTTCGTCACCATCTCCACGACCCTGCCCGGCGCCAGCCCCGAGGAGGTCGAGACCTCCATCTCCAAACCCATCGAGGAGGCGGTCAACACCATCTCGGGCATCGAGGAGCTGCGCTCCATCAACTATGAAGGCCTGAGCATGGTGGTGGTCTCCTTCATCCTGGAGAAGGACGGGGACGTGGCGGCCCAGGAGGTCCGGGACGCGGTGAACCGGGTCCAGCGCGACCTGCCCGACGGCACCGACCCCCCCGTCATCCAGAAGATCGATTTCGGGGCCATGCCCGTCATGTCCATCGCGGTCACGGGGGACATGCCCCTGCGGGAGCTCACCGAGGTCGCCAAGAAGAAGCTCAAGGAGCACCTCGAGACCGTCAAGGGCGTGGGCAAGATCCAGTTGGTCGGCGGCCGGGAGCGGGAGATCCACATCGTCGTCAACCCGCTCAAGCTCTCGGCCTACGGGCTGGGCATCAAGCAGGTCAAGGACGCCCTCAAGCAGCAGAACGTGGAGATCCCCGGCGGCCGCGTCGACCAGGACCGCCGCGAGCTCATCCTGCGCACCCTGGGGCGCATCGAGAAGCCCGAGGACTTCGGCAAGGTCGTCATCGCGAGCGTCAAGGGCGTCCCGGTGCGCATCCGGGACGTGGGGCGGGCCGAAGACACCTCCCAGGAGGCGCGCACCCTCGCTCGCCTGGACGGCAAGGAGGCGATCTCGCTCGTCGTCCAGAAGCAGTCGGGCATGAACACGGTCGAGCTCATCGAGCTCGTCAAGGAGCGCCTCGACGAGCTCCGCCCCCTCCTGCCCCGCGGCGTCAAGGCCGAGGTCATCCGCGACCAGTCCGAGTTCATCGTGGCCTCGGTGCACACCGTCGAGGAGCACCTGGTTTTGGGCGCCTTCCTGGCCAGCCTCGCGGTCCTCATCTTCATCGGCAGCTTCCGGAGCACGGTCATCGCCTCCCTGGCCATCCCCACCTCCATCATCGCCACCTTCACCCTCATGGACAAGGCCGGCTTCACCCTCAACATGATGACCCTCCTCGCCCTGGCTTTGGCCGTCGGCATCGTCATCGACGACGCCATCGTGGTCCTGGAGAACATCTTCCGCCACATGGAGGAGAAAGGCACTCCGGCCCGGCAGGCCGCCTCGGACGCGACGAAGGAGATCGGCCTGGCGGTCCTGGCGACCACCCTGTCCTTGCTCATCATCTTCCTGCCGCTCGCCTATATGGGCGGCATCATCGGCCGCTTCCTGCGCAGCTACGGCCTCACCATCGCCTTCGCCATCGCGGTGAGCCTCTTCGTGGCCTTCACCCTCACCCCCATGCTCTGCTCGCGCTTCCTCAAGATCCAGCACGTCAAGGGGCCCTTCCAGCGCCGGGTGGACGCCTTGAACGACTTCCTGCGGGAGCATTACGGCCGCATGGTCGTCTGGGCCCTGGCCCACCGCTGGACCGTGGTGTCCATCGCCGCGGCCATCGTGCTCTCGACGCCCATCTTCCTGCAGAAGATCGGCAAGGACTTCATCCCCCCCGACGACTCCGGCGAGTTCGAGGTCCGCTTCAAGGCCCCGGAAGGCAGCTCGCTGAAGGCCACGGACGCCATCCTCGAGCAGATCGAGGCCGAAGTGCGCCGCCTCCCCGACATCACGAGCATCATGACCTCCATCGGGGAAGGGGAAGGCTCGAACGTCAACGACGCGGTCCTCTACGTGCGCCTGAAGGACTACCGGGTGCGCGACTACGACCAGTTCGAGGTCATGGCCATGGCGCGCCACGCCCTCGCCAAGTACGACACCCTGCGCCTGAGCGTCGCCCCCATCGCCCACATGTCCGGCGGGTTCAAGAACGCGGAGGTCAACTACTTCGTGGCGGGCCCGGACCTGGAGCTGCTCCGGCAGTACTCCGACGCCATCGTCCAGGGGCTCAAGGCCGTCCCGGGCCTCGTGGACGTGGACACGAGCCTGGTCTTCGCCAAGCCCGAGATCAAGGTGCGCATCAACCGCGACCGGGCCCACGAGCTCGGCGTCAAGATCGAGGACGTCGCGATGAGCTTGCGCTCCATGGTCAGCGGCGAGGAGGACATCACCAAGTACAAGGAAGGCGACGAGCTCTACGAGGTGCGCCTGCGCGTGGACAAGCCCTTCCGCGACCGGGTGGAGGTCCTCGGGGCCCTGCTCATCCCCTCCGCGAAAGTGGGTCTCGTGCGCCTCGACAACGTGGCCTCCCTCGCGGAGTCCAGGGGCCCCTCCCAGATCGACCGCTTCGAGCGCCAGCGCCAGGTGGGCATCTACGCGAACCTCGAGGGCGCCCCGATGAGCCTGGCCATCGAGAAGGCCGACGCGATCGCCAAATCCCTGAACATGCCGCCCGGCTACCGCACGGGCGTCGTGGGCAAGGCCAAGGAGATGGGCCGGATGATGAAGAACTTCCTCATGGCGTTCTTCCTGGCCTTCATCTTCATGTACATGATCCTGGCCTCGCAGTTCGAGGATTTCCTCCACCCGGTCGTCATCATGCTCTCCATCCCGCTCTCCGTCCCGTTCGCCATCCTCTCCCTGCTCGCGCTCGGCCAGTACCTCACCATCTTCTCCATCATGGGCGTGTTCATGCTCTTCGGCATCGTCAAGAAGAACGCCATCCTGCAGGTGGACTACACGAACACCCTGCGCCGGCAGGGCCTGGAGCGCGACGCGGCCATCCTGCAGGCCAACAAGACCCGCCTGCGGCCCATCCTCATGACCACGGTCGTGCTCGTGGCCGCCATGATCCCCGTGATGTTCGGCAAGGGCCCGGGCTCCGCCAACCGCGCCACGATGGCCGTGGTCATCGTGGGCGGGCAGACCCTCTGCCTGCTCATCACCCTGCTCATCACGCCCGTGGCCTACTCCCTCTTCGACGACGCGGGCGCCTGGTTCAAGGCCCGCTTCGCCGGGCCAAAGCCCTAGTTCAGCGGCTTCAGCAGGCCCTCGAGCGCCATGAGTTCCTTTTCAACCGCCGGGGTCCACTGCGGCGTGCCCTTGAGCAGCTTCGCGACCGCCTGGTCTCCCGTCATCCCTGGCGCCTTGGACTTGAGCGCGTTCCAGGCCTTCTGCAGGGCCGGGCCGAAGTCGTCCCCGTAGAGGGACTTCGCCTTGGCCAAAGCCAGCAGACCCAAGGCCTGCGAGGTCTCAGGGGCCGCCGTGCCGTCGGGCTCGATGAAGCCGCCGCCGGGGCCGCCCAACAGGGAGACGAGCTTGCGGGCCAAGGCCCTGGAGGGATTGTCGAGCATGCGCTCGGCGATCTGGGCCAGCCACTCGGGGTGGGCCTTGAAGGCCTTCTTCTCCAGGGACTCCTCCTTGCGCGGCTTCGAGGCGACCGCCGCCGTCTCCAGCCCCTGCGCGGCGCTGTCCGCGCCGGAGAGAGCGCCCATGGCGCCGCCCGGCGCCGGGGCATGCGCGCGGGACCTCTTTGAGTAATAGCCGCCGCCGGCCGCGCCGAAGCCGCCGAAAGCCTCGGAGGGCGACATCGCCGCGCCCCGGACGGCCTGGACCGAGCTCCTCCCGCGCATCATCCCCTGCATGGTGGCCATCTGGCCGGGCGCCCCGTAGAAGCCTTCGTAGTCCGTCCCCTCCGGGATGGGGTTCTCCACCGGGACCGTCATCGGCTTCTGGCCCTTGGCCACCGTGGGCGTCTCATCGACGGCCACGAAGGAGGTATAGCGCGAGACGAGCTGGTGCGCGAGGGCCAGGCGGGTGATCTCGTTGACGAAGTCCTTGTTCTCTCCCTTATACATCTGGCGCTCGATGTCCGCGATCTTCGCCCGAGCCCAGAGCGGGCCCATGGCCTTGTGGGCGGCCTCCTTGGCCGGCAAAGTCACCTGGACGGGCATCTTCCAGGGCTTGCCCGCGAGCTTGCCCTTGAGTTCGATCCTGGCCGTCCCGGGCTTCTCGTAGCGGGCGTGCAGGTAGACGGGCTGTCCGGCGAAGAGGTCGGGCATCATCGAGGGAGTCGGGTCGAGCACCCGCAGCTCCTTCCAGTCCACCTCGAGGTCGGTGAGGTAGGGCTTGGCGATGCGGTCGTAGAAGTCCTCGATGATCTTCTCGAGCTTGTTCGAGCTCTCGCCGTGGCGCACGTACTGTACCGACCCGCGCCCCATGAGCGCGAGCTCCTCGAGCAGGTAGCGGTTGGGCGAGGAGCCCACGCCGAGCGGGAAGATGCGCGAGCCGCTCTGGTGCTCTTTCACGAAGGAGAGGATCTCGGCCTCGTTGCCGATGAAGCCATCCGTCATGAACATCACGATGCGCAGGCGGGCGGGGGCCTTCGGCGTCTCGAGGACCTGCTGGATGGCCTGGAGCATATGGGTGCCGCCGCCGCCGCGAAGGCCCATGAGCGCCTCCTTGCCCCGGGCCACGTTCTCGGGGGTGTTCTCGAGGGGCTTGTCGAAGAGCACGCGGTTCCCTGCGGAGAAGGCCAGGATCTGGAAGGTGTCCCGGGGGTTCATCTTGTCGAGGCAGTGGCGCGTAAGGGCTTTCGAGGTCTCGAGGGGGTGCCCCATCATGGAGCCGGAGACGTCGAGCGCGAAGACGAGCTCCTTGGGCGAGATCTGGTCCAGCGGGAAGTCCGCCTTGGGCTGGACCATGAGGGTCAGGTAGCCCTCCTTGCCGCTCTTGTGGGAGAGCACCGCGGTCTGCACCGGCTTCTCCGCGGGCTGGTAGGTGAGGATGAAGTCCTTGTTGGGGATGCTGTCGGCGGGGTCGAGGAGGACCTCGGCCTTGGAGCCGCTCAGGACCTTGGTGGTGACCTGGTGGGACTTGGAGAGGATCTCCTTGACCTCGATCCCCGCGTCGAGCTTGAGGGAGAGTGCGATGTTGCGGCCGGGACGGTCGCTCGGCTTCACCGGCGGCGCGCTGATGCGCGCGGCGTCGGGCACCGCCCCGCCGCCCGGGCTGAAGCGCGGGCCCACGACCATGGGGAAGACGAAGGTGTAGACGGAGTGGTCGTATTTCAGGGTCTGGAGGTAGCGCAGCTTGACCGTGACCTCCTTGCCGGGCGGGATGTTCGCGACGGACTGGGTGAAGATGTTGGGCCGCTCCTGGTCGAGCAGGGCCGCGGTCTTGCCCTCGAGCTTGGCCCGTTCGTAGACCTCCCGGGCCTCGGCGCGCTTCTTGATCTGCCCCTTGATGACCCGGTCGGCCACGGTCAGGGTCATCTCGTTGACGGCGGCGTTCTCCGGAAGAGGGAAGACGTAGACCGCTTCGATGGGCTTGTCCGCGGTGTTCTGGAAGACCTGGGTAAGCGAGACGTCGGCGACGAAGCCCGAGATCTCCGCCTGGACGGCCGTGTGCTTGAGCGGAAGGATCCTCGGCGTGTCGGAAGGGCCCTCGCCCATGATCTGCAGGGAGCCTTCGCCGAGGTCCTGCTGGGCGCCGGCCAGCGAGGGCAGGGCGCAAAGCAGGGTCATCCACGCGCTCGTCATCAAGGTCTTCATCGCTTCCTCCGTTCGAACCTCTGCTTCTTCTGACACCGGAAGGACACGGAAAGTTCTACCATTTTATCGCCTTCAGGACGTTCCGGCGCTCGTCCGTCCACACGGGCCAGCCTTGGGGCGCCTCAGGCTCGCGCCAGCCGCGCTTCGAGAGCTCCGCCAGGTAGGTCTCATCCTCGCTGGCCACCAGCCACTCCGAGCTGAGCCGATCGGGGTCGTCCGGGTCGAAGGAGACCTTCTTGACCATCGTCTTGAGCCCCACGGAGCCGGCCCCCAGGCGCAGCACGGACACGAGGTCGAGGAAATTGGCCGAGAGGTGGAACACCATCGCCCCGCCCGGCCTCAGGCGGGAGCGGTAGAGCTCGAGAGCCTCCTTCGTGAGCAGGTGGAAAGGCACCGAGCCGCCGCTGAAGGCGTCCAGGTAGAGCAGGTCGAAGCGGCCGGGCGGCTCCCGCTGGAGGCTGAGCCGCGCGTCCCCGGTCACCACCTGGAGGTCGGCCTTGCATCTTGAGAGGAAGGAGAAATAGCGGCGGGCGATGTCCAGCACGTCCGGGTCGAGCTCGTAGAACACCCACTCCGTGCCCTTCCTGGCGTCGGCACACGATATGCCCACACCCAGGCCTACCGCCCCGACCCGGCGCGCCGGGAAAGTGTTCAGCACCTCCCGAATGGGCGATTCGGCCGAGTAGTAGACCGTCGTGACGCCCTCCTGCCCGGCGGCGAGGCGCTGGATGCCGTGCACCGTCGTCCCGTGCACGAAGCGGCGCAGGCCCCGCGCCCGGTCGTCCTCGACCCGGTAGACTCCATAGAAGTTGCGCAGGCCGTACACCTGGCTCTCCTTCGAAAGGCGCATCCCGAAGGCGAAAAGGCCGGCCAGAAGAGCCGCGGAGAGGGCCATGGCCCGCAGGCCCAGGCCCCGCTCCCGGCCCACGGCGTAGGCCATCGAAGCCACGAAGAGGATGAGGGCGACGTAGAGGTCCGCGAAGCCGAAGGAGAGGCGCAAAGCGCCCACCGGAGTGACGAGGGCGGTGCCCGCCACCCCGCCGAGGCCCATCAGGAGGTAGTAGCGGGGCGCCAGAGCGGGCGAGCGCGGCCTTGCGAGGTAGAGCTCGCGGTGGGCGATGAGGCAGGCGAAGAGCAGGGCCCAGTTGAGGAGCGCGATGAGGATCGTGGTCAAAGGGCTCTGGAAGCGCCAGAGCAGGCCGCAGAGGAGGGCCAGGAGCCCGAAGAGCCCCAGGCGCAGGGCGTTTACCGAGAGCTCCCGGCCCGAGAAGAGCACCGCGTAGGAGAGCAGGTAGACGCAGAGCGGGATCATCCAGGTGAGCGGCATGGAGGCCGTCGCGGAGCTCTGGTAGCTCGTCACGGCGGCCAGCAGGGCCGCGGTGCCGGCCGGCAGGACAGCCCAAAGGAAGTACGGGCGCGGCTCCCCGGCCTCGGTAGCCGGGACCGCGGCCTTGGTTGCCTGCCGTCCTGCGAGCCCCGCGGCGAAGCCGAGCCCATACAGGACGAACAGGCCCCGCCAGATGCGGGAGAGAGCGCTCGATGGCAGGGCCGGCTCCAGGAGCAGAGCGTAGGAGAGCATCCCCGCCAGGGAGCCCGCGTTCGACCAGGCGAACACGCTGAAAGGGCTCCCCCGCATGAGCCGCTGGCAGAGGGTCGTCGAGGCGGACAGGAGCAGGAACGGGAGAGCGATGAGGCGGCCGAGCCGCCAGAGGAGGTCGAAGACGGGAGACTCGAAGGCGGGCGGCGGGAACGCCGAGGGCATGAAGGCCAGCGCGGCGGCCAGCAGGGCCAGGTGGACCGCGATGAGGCGCCGCGGCGGGAAGCGCTCCGCGAGGACGAGCGCGTAGGCGTAGCCGGCGACGAGCAGGACCTGGTAGAAGAGCAGGCAGGCCGTCCAGACGTAGTAGCTCCCCCCGTAGCGCGGAAGCACGGCCTGCCCCGCGATGAGCTCTATCTGAAAGAGGAGAAAGGAGCCGAGGAAGGCGAGGGGGCCGAAGAGCACGGCCCCTTCAGCGGTAGTTCGTGAACTGGAGGGCGAGGCCGAAGTCCTTGCCCTTGATGAGGGTCATGGCCTGCTGGAGGGCGTCCTTAGAGCGGCTGGCGACCCGCACCTGGTCGGCCTGGATGGAGCCCTGGACCTTGAGGCCGGACTTCTTGAGCTCGGCGACGATCTCCTTGGCCTTGTCGGTGGGGACGCCCTGGGTGATGGTCACCTGCTGGCGGGCGCGGCCGCCGAGGGAGGCCTCGGCCTTCTGGGGCGTGAAGTTCTTGAGCGGGACGCCGCGGTTGGAGAGGCGGGTCGCCAGCACGTCGAAGAGGGCCTTCAGCTTGAACTCGTCGGCGGACTCGAGCACGAGCAGGGACTCCTTCTCCTTGAGCTCGATGTTGGAGCGGGTGTCCTTGAAGTCGTAGCGGTTGAGGATCTCCTTGAGCGCGGTCTGCACGCCCTCGGACACGCGCTGCATGTCCACCTTGCTGACGACGTCGAACGAGAAATCCTGGGCCATGGGGGCCTCCTGATGCCTGGAGTATTCTACACAAAGCGGCAGTAACATTCGCCGGCGAATAAGGATCCGAATCTTGACCCGGGCCAAGTCCGGGTCGTGGAGCCCGTCGAGGTCTCGCACCGCGCTGGGCGCGAGCAGGACTTCAGGCATGCTTCTCCCTCTTAGAGAAGTAGCCTTTGGCTGAAACAGCCTTCTCGGGGCGCTTGAGATGGGCCTTCCAGGCCTTTTGAGCCGCACGAAGATCTTCGAGCTCCTGCGAATAGGTCTCTTCGACGGCCTTTCTCAGCAGATCGGCCATCGGGCAATGCATCTCGATCGCCAAATGCTTGAGGCCGCTGTGGAGATCTTCCGGAAGGTAGATCGTGGTCCTGACCATGATAGTTCCTCCTGTCGTCCATAGCGTAACAGGGGGACATATGTATGTCAATATGTTTTTTGGGCCCTCCACCATCTTGTCGGCCGACGCTTCGGAACGCATACCCACAAGTACGTATGAGGGGGTGAAAAAGTTCCCTGCAGGTTAAGCCGCGAGACCTTACATGCTGATGTCAACGATGGGGATCACCCGTGTTCGACCGAGGTTTTCCGACACTATCCACATAGCCGTACAATTCCCAATCAAACCCCAGATCGTCAGGATAGGGCCGCTCCGTCTTCGGGTGGCTTTACGCCCCTTTCACCATCGGCAGCTTGAGCCCGTGCTTGAGGGCCGTCTCGCGGGCGAGCTCGTAGCCCGCGTCGGCGTGGCGCGCCACGCCCAGCCCCGGGTCGTTGGTGAGCACGCGCTCGAGGCGCTCATCCATCCCCTTCGTCCCGTCGGCCACGCACACCTGGCCGGCGTGGAGGGAGTAGCCGATGCCCACCCCCCCGCCGTGATGGAAGCTGACCCAGGAGGCCCCGGAGGCCGTGCTCAGGAGGGCGTTGAGGATGGGCCAGTCGGCCACGGCGTCGCTGCCGTCGAGCATCCCCTCCGTCTCGCGGTAGGGGCTCGCAACCGAGCCCGTGTCGAGATGGTCGCGCCCGATGACAATGGGCGCCGCCACCTTCCCCCTGCGCACGAGCTCGTTGATGCGCAAACCCATCTCGGCTCTTTCGCCCTGACCCAGCCAGCAGATGCGCGCGGGCAGGCCCTGGAAGTGGATCTTCTCGCCGGCCAGCCTGATCCAGCGCGCGAGCCCCTCGTCCTTCGGAAAGAGCTCGAGCACGGCCTTGTCGGTCTCGGCGATATCGCGCGCCTCGCCCGAGAGCGCGGCCCAGCGGAAGGGGCCCTTGCCCTGGCAGAAGAGCGGGCGGATGAAGGCCGGCACGAACCCCGGGAAGTCGTAGGCGTCCTTCACCCCGGCCTGGAAGGCCATCGTCCGGATGTTGTTGCCGTAGTCGAAGGTCAAGGCGCCCTGCTTCTGCAGGTCGAGCATCCCCCGCACGTGGACCGCCATGGACTCCATCGAGCGCTCGACGTAGCCCTTCGGGTCGCGCCGGCGCAGCTCGGCGGCGGCCTCGAGCGAGAGGCCCTTCGGGATGTAGCCGATGAGCGGGTCGTGGGCCGAGGTCTGGTCGGTGAGCAGATCGATCTCGACCTGCCGCCTAGCGAGCTCGGGGATCACGTCGGCGCAGTTGCCCACGAGGCCCACGGAGACCGCGCGCTTCGAGCGCCGGGCGTCGAGCACGCGCTTCAAGGCCGCGTCGAGCGAGGTCTCCATGAAATCGCAGTAGCCGGTCTTCAGGCGCTTCTCGATGCGCGAAGGGTCCACCTCGACGCCCAGGAACGCGGCCCCGTTCATGGTCGCGGCGAGCGGCTGGGCTCCGCCCATCCCGCCCAGGCCGCCCGTGACGACCAGGCGCCCCGAGAGCGTGCCTTGGAAGCGCTGCCTGGCCGCCTCGGCGAAGGTCTCGTAGGTGCCCTGGAGGATGCCCTGGGTCCCGATGTAGATCCACGAGCCGGCCGTCATCTGGCCGTACATCATGAGGCCCTTCTTCTCCAGCTCGTTGAATACGTCCCAGGTGGCCCACTTGCCCACCAGGTTGGAGTTGGCGATGAGCACCCGGGGGGCTCCCTCGTGCGTGCGGAACACCCCCACCGGCTTGCCCGACTGCACCAGCAGGGTCTCGTCGGCGGCGAGGCGGCGCAGGCCCTCGACGATGGCGTGGTAGCACTCCCAGTTCCGCGCGGCGCGGCCCTTCCCGCCGTAGACGACCAGATCCTCGGGGCGCTCGGCCACCTCGCAATCGAGGTTGTTCATGAGCATGCGCAGGGCGCCTTCCTGCTGCCAGCCCTTGCAGCTCAGGGTCGTGCCCCGGGGGGCTCGGATGGTCTCGGCGGCGGCGGTCATGGGGATCCTCCTTCGTTAAAGCTTCAGCAGGTCGTCGAGCGTACGCACGTCCTTGCGCAGGACGAGTTCCTTGACCATGTGGGCGAAGACCTGGCGCAGGATCTCGGTGTCGGCGCCGGCTCGGTGCAGGCCCCGCGCCTCGGCCCCGATCGCTTCGGCGATGGAGCCGAGGCGGTTGGAGGCGAAGCCGAAGTGCCTGCGCGCGAGCTTCAGGGTGCACACGACGGGGACCTGGGGCAGGGGACGACCGGCCCGGCGGAACTCCCACTCCAGGAAGGGCAGGTCGAAGGGGGCGTTGTGGCAGACCAGCACCCGGCCTTCGAGCATCTCCGCCACCTTGGCGGCGACATCCTTGAAGGACGGACTGTCTGCGACCATCGCGTCGGTGATGCCGTGCACGTGCTGGGCGCCTGGGTCGATGGGCCCGCCCGGGTTGACGAGGCTCGCAAAGGAGTCCAGGACCTTGCCGCCCCGCACGACGAGGACGGCGATCTCGCAGATCCGCGCGCCCCGCTCGGGCCCGAAGCCGGTCGTCTCCGTGTCGAGCAAGGCGAAGGCCGCTTCGCCCAGGAGGGCGGCCGAGCAGGCGGGCATCACTTGGAGGTCAGGTTGAAGACGCCGTCCCAGTCCGCGGCCGGCGGCGTCGCGAGGAGCTCCGCGATGTTCTTCAGGTAGAGCTTCGAGCACTTGTCCCCCGGGACGTGCTGGAGGACCTCCTCGAAGCGCCCCTTCGCCGCGGCGAAGTCCTTCTTGAGGTAGAGCGCCACGCCCTCTTCATAGGCCGGCAGCGCCTTCTTCCAGACCTCGGGAAGCTGGCCCTTCTTGGAGAACAGCTCGAAGACCTTGATGGGGATGGCCTTCCCGACCACGCGCACCGAGCCGAGGAAGCGCGCCTCGACGGCGTCCTTGGCCTCGTTATAGGTGCTCTCGCTGGCCATCACGGTCGAGCCGAAGTACTTGTTGGCGCCCTCGAGGCGGCTGGCGAGGTTGACGTCGTCGCCGAGCACCGTGTAGGCGAGCTTCTGCGCCGAACCGGTGTTGCCCACGACCACCTCGCCGGAGTTGAGGCCGATGCGCACCGCGGGCTTCTCCGGGATGGTCGGGTCCACGTAGGACTCGTTGAGTTTGCGGATGGCGTCGATGCATTCGACGGCCGCCGTGCAGGCGCAGGTCCGGTGGTTGGGAGTATCGAGCGGCGCGTTCCAGAAGGCCATGACGCAGTCGCCGATGTACTTGTCCACGACGCCCTTGTTGGTCATGATGACGCCGGTCAGCTCGGTGAGGTAGGTGTTGAGGAACTTGATGAGGTTCTCGGGCGTCATCTTCTCGGAGATCGTCGTGAAGTGCGCGATGTCCAAAAAGAAGATCGTCATGTCGCGCTTGTCGCCGCCGAGGCGGATCTTGGAGGGGTCCTTGACCAGGATGTCCACGACCTCGGGCGAAACGTACTGGCCGAACATCTGGCGCACCTCGCGCTTCTGCTTCTCCTCCATGAGGGCGCGGTGGAGCATGAGCGCGACGAAGACGCCGGCGAAGGCCAGGGTCGGGCCGGCGTAGTCGATGAGCACGAGCTTGAGGAAGAGCAGGTAGCCCAGCCCCAGCCAGGAGGCGAGGAGGGCGAAGAAGAGCGCCGTCGCCGGGAGGGGCGCGAGCAGGGTGATGGCGTACCCGGCCACCGCCATGGCGGCGATCATCGGCAGGTGCCAGAGCGGGTGGAAGTCCCGAAGATAGTTGCGGTTGAGCAGGTTGTCGACGAGGCTCAGGTGGACCTCGGCGCCCGGCGCCATCTCGAAGAAGGGGTTCGGGAAGTGGTCGAAGGCCCCGACCGAGATGGAGCCCAGCATCACGATGCCGTCCTTGAGGGCCGCCTTCTCGTCGTCCTTGAGGCTGTCCTCGAGGATGCGCCAGGCCCCGATGCGGCGGACGCCGTACTCCCACTCCAGGCGGGTCTTGCGGACCATCTTGCTGCCTTCGACCTCGGTCACCTCCCGCTCGACCTCCTTCTGCCCGGGGACGTTCAAGGTGATGTAGTTCCCCAGCTCGTCGAGGTAGTCCTCGGGCTTCTTGCCCTCGTAGAGGGCGGTCAAGGCGAGCCCGTACACGGCGAACTTGTCCGGGTCGTCGACCCAGTTGTAGATGTCGGCGGGGTCCGTGCCCATGAACAGGGTCGTCCGGCGCACCGAGCCGTCCCGCTCCAGGCCCGGGGGGACGACGAGCCCCAGGTGCTTGGTCACCTTGCGCAGCTCCTCGAAGGGATACACCCAGGGGACCTTGACGCCGGGCTGGTCGTTCCGGAAGACCCCGTGGATGACCTTGTCGGAGTATTTCTTCGTGACCGCGACCAGGGCCGCGTCGTCCTTGGGGCTGCCGGACTTGTCCGGGAAATGGATATCGAAGGCGACCACCTTGACGCCGAGCTTGAAGAGCTTCTCCAGGAGCTCGGAATAGACGCGGCGAGGCCAGGGATACTGCCCGATCTTCTCGATGGACTTGTCGTCGATGGCCACCAAGGTGATGCGGTTATCGGCCATGCGCATCCCGCGGAGGCGGAAGAGGCTGTCCGACCAGCTGTTGTCCAGGCCCCTGAAGGCGCCCGCGATGGCCAAAACCATCAGGAAGAACGCGTAGATGATGGTGAAATATTTGGGGAACTTCGCCTTGCCCTGCTTCTTCTCTGTGTCAGCCATGCGATGCCGTTCTCCTTGCGAGCGGATGCCCGGATTGTACCAAGGTCCCGACTAAGAGGACAACCGCGCCAGAACGGCCATCTTGGCCATCACCCAGGCGGAGATCTGGGAGTACTTGCCCGCCGCCAGCAGGGCCCCGAGGGCCACGATGACCCCGCCCACAACGCGTTCGATGGCGGGCAGATAGGGGTTCACGCGCTTGAGCAGCTTCATCGCCCGGTCGAGGGCGAGCGCGCAGGCGAGGAGGGGCAGGGCGAAGCCGGCCGAGTAGACCGCGAGGAGCAGCACGCCCCTCGAGACCGAGCCTTCCTGGGAGGCCATCATGAGGATGCTCGCGAGGATGGGCCCGACGCAGGGCGTCCAGCCGGCCGCGAACGCCGCTCCGACGAGCACCGAGCCGGCCAGCCCGGCGGGCTTGTCGTGGAAGCGGAAGCGCGCGTCGCGGTAGAGGAAGGCGGCCTTGAACAGGCCGAGCATCCAGAGCCCGAGCAGGACGAGCACCACGCCTCCCGCCCGCTCGAGCCAGACGCGGTAGTCCCACAGCGCCGCCCCCAGCGCGGAGGCGGAGGCACCGAGCGCGATGAAGACCAGCGAGAACCCCAGGATGAAGAAGCCCGCGTGCAGCAGCACGAGGCGCCGGGGCGTCTGGGTCCGCAGGCCTTCGAAGTCCGTCCCCGCGAGGTAGGCCAGGTACACGGGGACGAGCGGGAGCACGCAGGGCGAGAGGAAGCTCGCCAGGCCCGCGAGGAAGGCGCCCAGGACCATCAGCGGATGGAGCCGGCCAGGCCCATCGTCCTGCAGACCGCTTCGCCGATGCCGCTCAGGTTGTCGACGACGTGGATGCCGACGCGCTTCAAGGCTTCCACCTTGGAGGCGTGGGTGCCCGAGCCGCCCTCGATGATGGCGCCGGCGTGGCCCATGCGCCGCCCGGGCGGGGCCGTGCGGCCGGCGACGAACGCGAAGACCGGCTTGCTCATCTCCTTCTTGTAGAACTCGGCGGCCTCCTCCTCGGCCGAGCCGCCGATCTCGCCGATGAGCACCACCGCCTTGGTTTCGTCGTCCGCCTCGTAGAGGCGCAGGATGTCCACGAAGCTCGAGCCCGCCACCGGATCGCCGCCGATGCCCACGACGGTCGACTGGCCGAGCCCGCGCTGGGTGAGCTGCCAGACGGCCTCATAGGTCAGGGTCCCCGAGCGGGAGACGACGCCGACGGGGCCGGGCTTGTGGATGTAGCCCGGCATGATGCCGGCCTTGCACTGGCCCGGGGTGATGACGCCGGGGCAGTTGGGGCCGATGAGTTTGGTGGGGCGGCCCGCGAGGGCCTTCTTGACCCGGACCATGTCGAGGACCGGGATGCCCTCGGTGATGCAGATGACGGTCGCGATGCCCGCGTCCACGGCCTCCAGGATGGAGTCGGCCGCCGCCGGGGGCGGGACGAAGATGAGCGAGGCGTCGGCCCGGGTCGCCCGGACCGCTTCCAGCACCGTGTTGAAGACGGGCACGCCCAGGTGCTCGGTGCCGCCCTTGCCGGGGGTCATGCCCGCGACGATCTTGCTGCCGTACTCCAGGCACTGCTTGGCGTGGAAGGTGCCCGTCGAGCCGGTGATGCCGTGCACGACGATCCGGGACTCCTTGTTCAGCAGGATGCTCATGGTCTCACCTCGCCGCCGCGGACACGGCCTTCTGGGCCGCGTCCCAGAGGCTCTCGGCCTGCTCCATCCTCAAACCCGACCTGCGCAGCAGCTCCCGGCCCTCGGCCACGTTCGTCCCCTCCAGCCGCACGACGAGGGGGACGGAGAGCTTCACCTTCTTGACGGCCTCGAGCACGCCCTGCGCGATGACGTCGCAGCGCATGATGCCGCCGAAGATGTTGATGAGGATGGTCCTCACCTTGGGGTCCTTCAGGATGATCCGGAAGGCCGCGGCGACCTGCTCCGCGGTCGCGCCGCCGCCCACGTCCAGGAAGTTCGCGGGCGTCCCCCCCGCCAAAGCCACCGTGTCCATCGTGCCCATGGCGAGGCCGGCCCCGTTGACCATGCACCCGATGTTCCCGTCGAGGCCGATGTAGTTGATGCCCACCTTCTTGGCCTCGCGCTCCAGCGCCGTGGCCTCGGGGTCCTTGCGCGCCGAGAGCTCCTTGTGCCGGAAGAGGGCGTTGTCGTCCACCACGATCTTGCCGTCGATGGCCAGCAGGCGTCCCTCCGCTGTCAGGATCAGCGGGTTGACCTCCACCAGGGAGGCGTCGAGGTCGACGAAGAGCCGGACCAGGGCGCTGACGAGCCGCACGAAGGAGCCCAGCTCCGAAACCGGGACGCCGAGCCGGAAGGCGAGGCGCCGGGCCTGGAAGGGCTCCATGCCCCGCACGGAGTCGACGCGCTCCCTGAGGATGGCCTCAGGCCTGGACTTGGCGAGCTCCTCGATCTGCATGCCGCCCTCGGCCGAGGCGATGACGACGGGGCAGGCCTCGCGCCGGTCGAGGACGACCGAGAGGTAGATCTCGCGCGCGATCTTCGACGCCTGGTCCACGAGGACCTCCCGCACGCTCAGGGCGCTTCCGTGGGTCTGGTGGGTGGCGATCTTCATGCCGAGCATGGCCTTGGCGGCCTCGCGGGCCTCGGCGGGCGTCTTGACGAGCTTGACCCCGCCCGCCTTGCCGCGCCCGCCGGCGAGCACCTGGGCTTTCAGCACCCAGGGGCCCTTTCCGGCGCGGCGCAGGGCCGCGGGGAGTTGGGCCGCCTTCGTGATGACGCCGCCCGTCCGGGGCACCGGGATGCCCGCCGTCTCGAAGATCCGCTTCGCTTCGTATTCCAGGAGTTTCATCAGGGGTTTCCTCGCAGGGTTTTTTAATATTATCATATTCCTCGTAACCTCCCCCCTATGACACTGAAGATCGATCCTCTCAATGAACCCGTATCACGCATGCCCCAGCTGGAGTGCCTGTCCGTCGCGGAGAGCACGTCCTTCGGAAAGGCCCTGGGGCTCATGCGGCAGGCCAACGCCGGCTCGGTGCTGGTCTGCAAGTCCAAACGCCTGCTCGGCTGGCTGACCCAGCGCCGCATCCTGGAGAAGTTCGCCATCGAGCGCGTCTCCCCCAAGACCCCCGTCGGCAAACTCATGGCCCGCGACCCGGTGACCATCGGCCCGGAGACCACGGTCGGCCAAGCCGCTGGGCTCATGCGCCGCAAGGACCTGCGCGGCCTGCCGGTCGTGGACGCCAAGGGCCTCCTCTTGGGCCTGGTCACCGCCGGCCGCATCGTCCGATTCGTCGCCGCGAACTATCCGCTCGAGATCATGAACCTTCCTCCAGAGCCCAGACGCTTGGCGGAGGAGGTCGAGGGAGCCTAATGGGAATCTCCATGAAAGACCAGACCGCCGCGAACAAGCACCCGAAAGCCGGCAAGAAACCCTCCCGGGAGCTCGAAGCCGTCACCATCCGCTTCGCCGGGGACTCCGGCGACGGCATCCAGCTGACCGGAGGCCAGTTCACCAACTCGACCGCCGCGCTCGGCAACGACCTGAGCACCCTGCCCGACTATCCGGCTGAGATCCGCGCCCCCGCGGGCTCCCTTCCGGGCGTCAGCGGGTTCCAGATCCAGTTCTCCTCCCGCAAGGTCCTCACCCCGGGCGACCGGCCGCAGGTGCTCGTCGCCTTCAACCCCGCCGCCCTCAAGGTGAACCTGAAGAGCCTCGAGCCGGGCGCCCTCATCATCGCCAACAAGGACGCTTTCGGCGAGGCGAACCTCAAGAAGGCCGCCTACGAGAAGAATCCCCTCGAGGACGGGAGCCTCTCGGCCTACCGGGTCCTCGCCGTCGAGATGACCCACCTGACCGAACACGCCCTCGCCGACCTCAAGCTGGCCCGCCCGCAGGTCGAGCGCTGCAAGAACTTCTTCGCCCTGGGGATCATGTACTGGATCTACGAGCGTCCGCTCGAGCCCACCCAGGCCTGGATCCGCGGCAAGTTCGCCAAGCGCCCCGAACTCATGGAGGCGAACCTCCGCGCCCTGCAGGCCGGCCACGTCTACGCCGAGACCGCCGAGATCTTCGAGCACACCTACCGCGTCAAGCGGGCGCCCATCCGCCCGGGCCGCTACCGCAACATCATGGGCAACGAGGCGGCCGCCCTCGGCCTCGTCGCCGCCAGCCGCCTGGCGAAGAAGGAGCTGTACCTGGGCTCCTACCCCATCACCCCCGCCACCGAGATTTTGCAGTTCCTCTCGGGCTACAAGGGCCACCGGGTGAAGGTCCTCCAGGCCGAGGACGAGATCGCGGCGGTCTGCTCCTCCATCGGAGCGTCCTTCGCGGGTTGTCTCGCGGCCACCTCCACGAGCGGGCCCGGCCTCGCCCTCAAGAGCGAGGCGATGGGCCTGGCGGTGATCACGGAGCTGCCGCTCGTGATCATCAACGTCCAGCGCGGCGGGCCCTCCACGGGCCTGCCGACCAAGACCGAGCAGGCGGACCTCTTCCAGGCGATCTTCGGCCGCAACGGCGAGTCTCCCCTCGTCGTGCTGGCCGCCGCCACGCCGAGCGACTGCTTCACCATGACCGTCGAGGCGGCCCGCATCGCGATCAAGTACATGACCCCGGTGGTGATGCTCTCGGACGGCTACCTCGCCAACGGCTCCGAGCCCTGGCGCGTCCCGACCTTGGACGAACTCCCGAAGTTCGAGGTCCCCTCGGCCGGCGAACCGGCCGGCTTCGCCCCCTACAAGCGCGACCCGAAGACCCTCTCGCGCCCCTGGGCCGTCCCCGGCATGCCGGGCTTCGAGCACCGCATCGGCGGCCTCGAGAAGCAGGACGTGACGGGCAGCGTCAGCTATGACGCGGACAACCACGAGCGGATGTCCCGCCTGCGAGCCGAGAAGATCGCCCGCGTGGCCGACGAGATCCCTTCCACGCAGGTGCTCGGCCAGCCCTCGGGCAAGGTGCTGGTCGTCGGCTGGGGCTCCACCTACGGAGCCATCACCGCGGCCGTGCAGTCCCTGCAGGCCGAGGGCCAGCCGGTGTCCTCCATCCACCTGCGCAACCTCTGGCCCCTGCCTCCGGACCTGGGCTCCATCCTGAAGCGCTTCGAGCGGGTGCTGGTGCCGGAGATCAACCTCGGCCAGCTGCTCTTCCTGCTCCGCGAGCGCTACCTGCTCCCGGCCGTCGGCCTCAACAAGGTCAAGGGCCAGCCCTTCCGGGTCGACGAGGTCCGGCAGGGCATCCTCGAACAGCTCCAGGCGAAGGGGTGACCTCCATGACCGACAAGAACGCGCCCGTCGAGAAGAAGCCTCTGACCCGCCAGGATTTCGTCTCCAACCAGAGCGTGCGCTGGTGCCCCGGCTGCGGGGACTACGCCATCCTGGCCGTCGTCCAGAAGACCCTCGCCGCCGTCGGGATCCCGCGGGAGAAGACCGTCATCGTCTCCGGGATCGGCTGCTCGAGCCGCTTCCCCTACTACGTGAACTCCTACGGGTTCCATACCATCCACGGCCGGGCTCCCGCCGTCGCGACCGGCGTCAAGCTGGCCAACCCCGACCTGCAGGTCTGGGTGGTGACGGGCGACGGCGACGGCCTGGCCATCGGCGGCAACCACATGCACCACATCCTCCGCCGGAACCCGAACATCAAGATCCTGCTCTTCAACAACCGGATCTACGGCCTCACGAAGGGGCAGTACTCGCCCACCTCGGAGAAGGGCAAGATCACCAAGTCCTCCCCGGCCGGCACCATCGAGCGGCCCGTCAACGCCCTGCGCTTCGCGCTGGCCGCCGAGGCGCCCTTCGTCGCGCGCGCCGTGGACACCGACATCGTGACGATGGGCAACGTCCTGGAGCGGGCGGCCAGGCACAAGGGCGTCTCCTTCGTGGAGCTCTACCAGAACTGCGTGGTCTTCAACGACGGCGCCTTCGAGGAAGTCGAGGACAGCGCCACCCGGGACGACTTCACCCTCAAGCTCGAGCAGGGCAAGCCCCTGATCTTCGGGAAGGCCAAGGACCGGGGCATCCGCCTGCGCGAGGGCCGGCCCGAGGTGGTCACCTTCAAGCCGGGCGAGCCGCCCAAGGACATCCTGGTGCACGACGAGCAGGCCCTGCCCTCCTACCAGTACATGCTCACCCAGCTCGAGCCGCCGGACTTCCCGGCCCCGGTCGGGGTGTTCCGCGCCGTCTCCGAGGCGACCCTCGAGGACCTCATGGAGTCCCAGTTCAAGGCCGCGATGAAGCCCGGCGCCGACGACCTCTACAAGCTGATGTGCGGCCGCGACACCTGGGAGATCCAATGAAATGCCCTGACTGCGGCTGGCAGAACCTGGCCGGAGCGGATGTCTGCGAGCACTGCTCCACGCCCCTGGAGCCCGCGGCCGCTCCCGGCGGCGGTCTCGCCGGCAGGCTGGCCTGCAAGGTCGCCAAGCTCAAGACCCGCAAGGCCCTCCTCCTGGCGCCCGACGCCGCGGTGGCCGAGTCCGTCCGCCGGATGCGCAAGGCCAAGGCCTCCTGCGCGCTGGTGACCCGGGACGGCGAGCTCGTGGGCATCCTCACCGAGCACGGCCTCCTGCAGAGGTTCGTGGGCCTGCGCGACCCCCAGAAGACCCAGGTGTGCGAGGTCATGGAGACCGACCCCATCCTGCTCGACGGCGGCGATTCGGTGGCCTACGCTTTCCACCAGCTGTCTTTGGGCGGCTACCGCCACCTGGCCATCCGCCTTCCCGGCGGCAGCCTGGGGACGGTCTCGGCCCAGGACCTGGTGGAAACCCTGGTCTAGGGCCGCTTAGGCCGCGTTCTTCAGGAAGAACTGCAGGGTGGTGGCGCCGACCTCGATGATGTCCCCGTCCTTGAGGGGCACCTGCCCGTTCACGCTGGCCCCGTTCACGGTGGGGTAGCCGTCCTTCACGGCCACGAGCACGTAGCCCTCCGGCTTGCGGTGAATGGAGGCCGCCACCTCGGGAGCCGAGCCGAAGAGGCCCGTGCCCTTGATGGGGATCTGCACCCGGTCCGATTTGCCGATGTAGGTCGAGAGGCCCTTGAGGTCGTACTCCGGCTGAGCCACGATGCCCTTGAGCACCCGCAAGGCGCCGAACTTCTCCCCCCCCTTGGCGGCCGCCGAGGCCTTGGCCATCTCCTGCTGGGCCTGGGGGGTGAGCACGACGGTCTTCTCCGCGGCCGGCTGGGCGCCGCCGGCGGCGGGAGCGGCGGCGGCCCTTTCGTCGAAGAAGACGAGCGCGTGCTTGGCCAGGCCGATGACGTCGTTGTGGTGGAGGCCCGCCTTCATGACGCGCTTCTCGTTGACGAAGGTGCCGTTGGTGGAGTCGAGGTCCTCGACGTAGTAGGTCTCGCCCGCCAGCAGGACCTTGCAGTGGTGCCCGCTGATGGCGGGATTGTCGATGACGATGTCGTTGTCCGGCTTGCGGCCGACGGTGATGGCGGGCTTGTCGAGCGGGATCTCCTTGATGACGGCCGCGTTGAACTTGAGCAGGAGTTTCGGCATGGTTCAGGCGCTCCTCGGGAACAACCTGGACAGGAAGCCTTTGAACCCGCCCTGGCGGCCCGAGGGAGCTCGGGCGACCAGGGCGGTGACGTTGTCCTGGCCCCCGGCCTCGCAGGCCATGGCCACGAGCTTCTCGACGGCCGCCGTGGCGGAGGCGGACTCCTCGAGCACCCGGGAGATCTCGGGCTCCGGCACCATCTTGGTGAGCCCGTCGGAGCAGAGCAGGTAGCTGTCCCCGGGGAGCACCGGATGCTCCCCGATGTCCACCTGGATCTTCTCCTCGGTCCCCAGCGCGCGGGTCAGGATGTTCTGGAGATTGGACTTCTCCGCCTGCTCCTTGGTGATGACCCCCTGGCGGACCTGATCCATGACCAGGGAGTGGTCCTCGGTGAGCTGCTGGAGCTGGCCCCCTCGCTGGAGGTAGAGGCGGCTGTCGCCCACGTGCGCCACGGCCAGCGACTTGGGATCCACCAGGACGGCGACCACGGTGGTCCCCATGCCGTGGTTCTTGGGGAAGGCGCGGGCTTTCTCGAAGATGATCGTGTTGGCCACCTGCACGATGTACTCCAGCTGGCGCAGACGGACCGGCAGGGACGAGTCCCCACCCTCCGGCACGATGAGCTTGTCGCCGCCCAGCATCTTCTTGGAGTACTCGAGGATGGTGTCCACGGCCAGACGGCTGGCCACCTCGCCGGAGCTGTGCCCGCCCATGCCGTCGGCCACGACCAGCAGGCCCAGGGAGGAGTCGATGCCGAGGCAGTCTTCGTTGCGCTCGCGCACGCAGCCCACGTCGGTCTTGCCTTCGATGTCGAATGGGAGTCGCTTCATGAGGGCTTGCTCGGGGGGGTGAAGAGCCTGATGGTGGCGTCCGGGTCGAAGCCCTTGGGTGCGGAGGGCTTGGGCTCGACGGCCGGCGCAGGCGCCGGCTCGGGAGCAGGCGCCGGCTCGAGCGGCGCGGGGCGTTCCGCGGCGGCGGGAGCGGCCGCTGGGACTTGGAAGGAGATGGGCACGTCGAGGCGGATCGTCGCGTCAGGCGTGAAGGAGGCTTCCTGGGCGGGCGCGGGCGCGGCCGTGCTCAGCTCGCCCGTCCCTGGAGGCGCTTGGAAGCCGGAAGGGGCGGCCGCCGGCAGCGCGCCGGAGAGGTCGATGGACTCCGGCTCGGGCTCCAAGGCCGCCTGGGCCGGCTCGGGCGCGTCCGTGCTCTGCTCG
>DMEZ01000002.1:26619-31150 GCA_003450735.1 Elusimicrobiota bacterium
GGCGCGTCCGTGCTCTGCTCGCCGAGCTCCACCGGCAGGGCGAAGGCGATCTCCTCCGGGGTCAGCGGCTTGCCCGCGGGCTTGGGCGGCGAGTCGATCCGGATCGTCTTCTCCACAGACAGGGCGGGAGCCGGCCCGAGCTCGATCTCGGAGGACGGGGGCGGGACGTCGACGATGCTGGGGCCTAGAGCGGGGTTGGCCGCGCTCAGAGGGACGTCGGCCGCCCCCGTGCCGGTCTGGGGCCCGAGCTCGATGTCGATGGACGGGGCAGCGGCGGGCTCGGCCTTCTCTCCGGGAAGGTCGAAGGTGAACCCGTGCTCGACCGCCGCCGGGGCCGCGGGAGCCGGCTCGCCCGCCGCCGGCGCGGGCTCGAAAGTGAACCCATGCTCCACCGCCGCCGGCTTCTCGGGAACGGGGGGCAGGTCGAAGGTGATGCCGCCGGCCGGCTGGAGCGCTTCCGCCGGGACGATCTGCGGCTGGGGCTCCATGGGAGTCGTGACTTCGGGAGCGGGGGCCGCGGCGGGCGGCAGGTCGAAGGTGATGCCGCCGGCCGGCTGGAGCGCTTCCGCCGGGACGATCTGCGGCTGGGCTTCCACGGGGTCGGTCTTATCCGAGGCGGGGGCAGCCTCCGCGGGCGGCAGCTCGAAAGATACGGCCGGGGCCGCCGGCTCGGGGGCCGGCGCAGGCTCGAAGGACACGGCCGGGGCCGGGGGCTCGGGGGCCGACGGGGCCGGCTCGAACGAGGGTTCGTTGACCGCGGCCTTGGGGACTTCCCCTGGCTGCAGGATGAGCGTGCTCGCCGCTTCCTCGGCCGTCAGGGCGGGCGCGTCCGTGCTCCGCTCGCCCGCCCCTGGAGGCGCTTGGAAGCCGGAAGGGGCGGCGGCCGCAGGAGCCGGCGCTGCCGCGGGGACCACGACCTGGGGGGGCGGGGCGCCGACGGCGTCGGTGTCCTTGCCGCTCTTGATGGCCGCGATGCAGGCCCGCAGGTCGGCCGCGAGCTCCGAGCCGCGCTGATAGCGCTCGTCGGCGTTCTTCTTGAGCGCCTTGTGGATGACGCGCGAGGCGCACTGGGGCAGCTTGGGGTTGACCTGGGCGGGCTCGGGCTCGGGGTCGTTGGCGATCTGGAAGAGCAGGGTGCCGATGCCCTCGCCGCCCTTGAAGGGCTTCTCGCCGGTCAAAAGCTCGTAGAGGGTCACGCCGAGGCTGAAGAGGTCGGAGCGGCCGTCCACCTTCTTGCCCGCGATCTGCTCGGGGCTCATGTAGGACGGGGTGCCCATGACGGTGCCGGTGGCGGTCTTGGAGGAGGCCGTGATGCGCGCGATGCCGAAGTCCGCGACGCGGATGGAGCCGTCCTTGAGGAGCATGATGTTGGCGGGCTTGATGTCGCGGTGCACGATGCCCTGGGCGTGGGCGTAGTCGAGGCCGTCGGCCACCTGCGCCACGTACTCCATGGCCGTGAGGGGCTCGAGCATCCCCTCCTTGGTGCCGAATTTGCACAGGTCGTGGCCGTCGAGCAGCTCCATGGCGATGTAGCAGACTTCCTGCTCCTCGCCGGCGTCGAAGATGCGCACGATGTTGGGGTGGTTGAGGGTGCCCGCCGACTCGGCCTCGCGGAAGAAGCGCTCCTTGATCTGCTTGGTCTCCTCGGGCGTCCCCCCCTCCTCGAGCATGAGGGTCTTGATGGCGACCTGGCGGTTGATCTTGGGGTCCTTGCCGAGGTAGACGATGCCCATGGCGCCGCGGCCGAGCTCCTTGAGGATCTCGTAGCGCCCGAGCATGGGCTTCTGCGCCCCGCCCGTGATCATGACCGTGCCTTCGGCCGACTTCCCGCCGATGCCGCCGAACACGGCGCCCTCGGCGGCGGCCCCGAGGGTCTTGATCTTAACCTCGATGTCCTTGTACTTGGGGTCGGCCCCGGAGATGTGCTTGTAGACGTTGACGGCCTTGCCGTACTGGCGCTTGCGCTCGTAGTCGAGGGAGAGGTTGTAGAGCGTCTCCTTCATGTTGTCGTCGAGCGGGCAGAGGCGGAACTTCTCGAAGGCGAGATCGAGCATGCCCTGGCCCTGGAAGGAGAGGCCGAGCATCTTGTTGGTCTCGATGGCCGAAGCCTCGACGAGTTCCTTGCCCTTCTCGGTGAACACGAAGCGCTTGGTCTGGATGATGAGGTAGCCCGCGACGAGCAGGAAGGCGGGGTAGACCACCTTGATCCACTCGCCGCGCTCGACGAAGAGGTAGAAGCCCGCCCCGGCCACGCCGGCCAAGAGCAGGGTCGTCACGGTCGCTCCGCCCAGGGCACGCAGGCGCGGCAGGCCGAACATGATGAAGAGGGCGAAGAAGGCGATGAGGCCCAGCTCGGCCTTGAGCGCCCAGGCGGGCCGGGCGAGGAAGCGCTGGGAGAGGATGTTCTCGATGACGTTCGCGACGTACTCGACGGAGGGCAGCGTGGGAGCGACCGGGGTCGCGTAGAGCGTGGCGATGCCCGAGGCCGAGGGGCCGAGGATGACGATCTTGTCCTTGAAGACGTCCATGGACACCTTGCCGTTCATGACCTCGTGGAAGGAGTAGTACCGGAAGAAATGGTCGGGCCCGTTGTAGGTGACGAGCATGGAGCGCCCGTCCTCGAGCGGGATCTGGATCTTGCCCATCGTGATGGAGCGGCCCGGGGCGATGGAGATCTCCTCGGGCTTGAGCCCCTGCGAGCGGGCCACGAGCGCGAGGGCGTAGGAGGGATAGTACTTGTCTCCGTACTTGATGGCCGGGACCTCGCGGCGCACGACGCCGTCGAAGTCGGGGTAGATGTTGACGTGCCCGATCCCGGCGGCGGACTCGAGGAAGGGCAGGATGGGGTAGACGGGCTTGGAGCCCTCGATGGGCGGGATCGGCAGCCCAGGCGGGGCCTGGGTGACCCGCACGGAGAGGGTCGCGCTCGACAGGGCCGCGGGCACCTCCTCGGCCTTCCCGCCGATGGTGCCCCCGCCGGAGAAGAACATGGGCAGGACGACGTTCTGGGCGGTGGTCAGGGAAGCCAGGAGCTTGGAGTCGGTGTCGAGCTTGAGGGCGATGGAGGAGAACTCGAGGTCGAACTCGACGCCTTTCTGGATGATCTTGCGGGCCTGTACGAGCTCGAGGTACTGGTTCCTGAGGTTCTCGATGTCGGCGATGGCGGGGTTGCGCTCGGGCTCGCTGTAGACGATGTTGAGCGCCACGACCTTGGGGTTCGCCGCGGAGAGGAGGTCGAGCATCTCGGCGATGCGGGTGCGCGGCCAGGGCCAGCGGCCGATGCGGGCGATGGAGTCGTCGTCGATGGCGATGATGACCGGCTCGGCGGGGGTCTCGAGCCGCTGGCGGAACTTGGCCCGCATGTCGTAGGCCTTGAGCTCGAGGCCCTCCATGGGGGCCCACTCCACGTAGTAAGAGCCGGCGACGAACAGCGAGATCGCCAATCCGATGAGCGCGTCGATGAGCCAGGCTTTTTTCTTCATTGAAACCCGCGGAGAGTCTATCCCAACTCTCCGGTCCTGTCAATGGGATTTCCAGCCGCGAGTCTACTATATTTATATAATAAGAATCATGGACCGTCTGACGCTGTCCGCCGCTCTGATCCTGGCCTCCGCCCTGGGGGCCTGGAGCGCCGAGACCCGGCGGGAAGCCAAGCAGCGCATCGCCGAGGAGTCCAGCAAGGACGCCCAGGCCGCGCTGCCGCGCCTGCTCAACGCGGGGCGCTACCGCTGCGTGGTGAAGGGGATCCTCTGCGAGGCCTGCAAGCGGGCCATCCTCCGGGAGCTCAAGCCCATCAAGGAGCTCCAGTCGGCGAAGTTCGAGCCCGACGAGCCGGTCCTGTGGCTGAGCGTGGCGAAGGGGAAGACGGTACGCCTGAGCCGCCTCAACCGGGCGATGCGCTTCGCCACCGAGAAGATCGCCCTCGGCAACGAGCTCGTCCTGGTCGAGATCCGGTACTCGCCCTAGCGCCTAGCTGCGGGACGCGTAGACGTCGACCTCGCCGTCCTCGACATCCACCGAGATCTGGACGGGCTTGCAGCAGACCTGGCAGTCCTGGACGAGGGACTGTCCTTCTTCGTTGGGGTCGACGCGGACGTCCATCGAGTCCCCGCAGTAGGGGCACTCGACTTCGACCCACTTGCTCTCCAGCCGGGGAGCGTGTTCTTCCACCTTGAACTCGTCGAGGTTGACCTTCTCGGCTTCGTCCTGCTCCTCGGCCGGCTTCGCCGGAGCGGGCGCGGGCTTCGCGCTCTTGCCGTTGGCCTTGCGCGCGGGCTTGGGGGCCCGGGTCTTGGCGGCCTTCGATCTGGGGGTCTTGGCTTTGGGTTTCTTGGTCATAGGAGCTCCGCACAAAATATAGATGGCAAACCCGATTTCGTCAAGAGGTATAATGAAGCCGCTGGTTCTCACGAGCATCTTGCCGCTTCCTAGCGCGGCAAGATGCCGTCCGAAAGGAATACGGTTCTTTCGAGCATCTTGTCGCTTCCTAGCGCGACAAGATGCCGTCCGAAAGGAGAACAGCAGCGGACGG
>DMEZ01000002.1:31322-36245 GCA_003450735.1 Elusimicrobiota bacterium
GGGCAGTTAGCTCAGCGGGAGAGCACCTCCCTTACAAGGAGGGGGTCGCAGGTTCGATCCCTGCACTGCCCACACTCTGGTGACGAAGGTCACCCCTTGCGCAAAACGGAAAGCCGGTTTATACTGAGGGGGACATGAAGCGCGAAAAAAAGAAGGTCTCGGCGAACGGCAAGCAGAAGAACGGCGCCTCGGGCGACGGCAATCCCGAATGGGAGGACGTCGCCGAGCGGTTCAGCAGCCTCAGCTCCGATTTCGGCTCGCTCGTCGAGATGATGAAGAAGGACGACAAGCCGGAGGAGTAGTCGGCTTCCGGAGGGGTCCGGCACGGGTAGCCGGTGCGGCATTTTATCCGCCGCATCCTGCCTGTGCCTTTTTTGTTATAATCCTGGGCCGTTAAGACGCATGGGGTCGTGGTGTAGCCTGGCCTAACACGCTGCCCTGTCAAGGCAGAGACCGCGGGTTCAAATCCCGTCGACCCCGAGTTTTTGGGTATAGACCGGAGGCGCTGAAAAGCGCCTCCGGTTCTTTTTCCCTATGCGGAAAAGTGAGGCCTGCGTGATGGCCGAGGCGGGCGCGGACATATCCCGGCAGAAATCCAAGGCGTGAGGCGCACGATGCTCGGCCCGGCCGACGCCGCGATCATCGGCGATCGGACCAGTCATGAAGCGCCGCGTAAGCGCACGGGACGACGAAGAGCGTCAGCAAGGTCGAAGAAGCCATCCCGCCCATCACCGCGAGAGCCAAAGGACGCAGCATCTCCAATCCCTCCCCCCAGCCGAAGGCGAGAGGGGCGAGACCGATCGTCGTTGTCAGGCTCGTCATCAGGATCGGCCGCAGACGGGTGGGAGCCGCCGCCAACACCCCATCCACCGGCGGCAGACTTCTTTCCCCGCGGACAAGGTTGATGTATTCCACCAAGACGATGGCGTTGTTGACCACGATCCCGACCAGGAGGATGAGACCAAGGAACGCGGTCGCGCCGAACGGCGTGTGGGTGAGACGCAGCAAGAAAAACGAGCCGACCAACGCTAGCGGCAGGGTGATCATGATGACCATCGGGTCCAAGAGCGACTCGTACTGCACCGCCATGACCGTGAATACCAGGAACACGGCCAGGAGGACGGCCACCGCCAACTGCCGGTTGGCGTCCCGGCTCGACTCTTCCTGTCCGCCGAAGTCCAGGGAGTAACCGGCCGGCAACGACAGGCCCGCCAGACGGCCCTTGATCGTGGTCAACACCGTCCCGGGATCCGTGCCCAGGACGTCCCCGGTGACCTCCACGAGGCGCACCTGATTCTCGCGGTCGATCTGGACCGGGCCCTCTCCGACGCTGACACCAGCGAACTCGCGCAGGGGCACGCCGGAACGGCCCGCTGGATGGAAAAGCAGCCCCTCCAGCGCCTTCTTGTCGGGGAGTTGGGCCGGGTCCATCCTGAGGCGGATATCGTAGTCGAAGTTGACCTCCTTGTCCGTGAACCTAGTGCTCACCGTGCCGTCGACCGCCGCGCGCAGGTTGTCGGCCACTTGCCGGGCGTTCAAGCCGCGGTCGCTCATGGCCGCCCGGTCCAGGCTGACGTGCAGTTCCGGCCGGACGAAATCCACGGAAATGTCGAGGTTGACCAGCCCCGGGGTCCCCTCGATACGCCTGCGCACCTCAGATGCAATCTCGTGGAGCCTGCGCAGGTCGTATCCGCGCAGACGGAGATCGATGTCGGACGTGCTGACGGCCATGATGCCGCGCATCGGCGTACGCATCACCTTGACCATGCCGGGGACGGGCTTGCCCTGCTTGACCGCCTGCTGAAGGCGTCGCATAAAGGCCGTGGTCGATAGCGATCGCCGGGAACGATCGGCGAGCTGTATCTGGATGTCCGCCTCGTTGGCCTTTTCGTAGACGTTGCGCTTCGCCCAATATCCGCCCACCATGGCATACGTCAATTTGACTCCTGGCATGGCGCGGATGAGTCCCTCTATGTCCCGTGTTACGCGGTCGGTGACCTCGAGCGCGGTTCCCGGCGCGAGCTTGACCTTGACCGTGATCTTTCCGTCGTCGATAGCGGGCAGGAACTCGCGGCCCATGCCGCGGGCCGATAGAAGCCCGGCCACGAAAAGCCCGGCGGCCGCGGCCAGCACGGCGATCCTGCGCTTGAGCGCCCACCCCAGGCACCGCTCATAGCCCCGGACCAGGGATGCCATCCAGTCGGCATTCCCGGCTGTCCCCACGCGCGACGAGTCGTTTATGCGCGCGGCCAGGACGGGCACGAGGGTGAGGCCGACCGCCAGGGAGACGATGAAGGCCGACGTCACCGTGACGGCCAAGTCCTTAAAGAGCAGCGCCGCGATCCCCGTGATCAAAAAGAAAGGCATGATGGCGGCCACATTCGTCGTGGTCGAGGCCACCAGAGCGCTGGCGACCTCGCCGCTCGCGGCCTCGGCGCCTTCCATCGCCTTCCCGCCGGCCCGCTGATGCCGAGTGATGTTCTCCAACATCACTATGGCGTTGTCGACCAGCATCCCGACCGCCAGGACCAGCCCGCCCAAGGAGAAGAGATTGAGGGTCAGCTTCGACAGGCCCATGAGCGCGAACGTCCCCAGGATGCTGACCGGGATGGCAGCTCCCACCACCAAGGTCCGCTGGAAGTGCCGCAGGAAAAGCCAGATGACCCCCAGCGTGAGCAGCGCTCCCAGCCAGGCGGAGGTTCCCACGTTGCGGATGGATTGGCGAATGTAGACGGCCTGGCTGTTGGCCACCGCGTAGTCCACTTCCCGCGGGATGACGCCCTTCTCCCGCAACCGCCGAGCCCGCTTCTCTATCGCCTCGGCCACGGACACCGTGTTGGCGTTCGGCTGCTTGAGGAAACTCATCAGGACGCACGGAGACCCGTTGAGGCGCGTGAGGATGCGCTGGTCCTCGTAGCTGTCCGCGACGCGAGCGATCTGCCGCAGGCGGATGGCTCGGCCCTCCCGGTTCGCCACGACGACGTCGTCGATGGCCCGCGGCCGTTCGAATTTGGCCAGCAGCCGGACGCTGTATTCCTTCGGGCCGAGCGTCAGCCGGCCGGCCGGATGCTCGATGTTCTCATCCTTAAGCAGGCGCAGCACGTCCGCGGTCGATATCTCGTAGCGGGCGAGCTGCTTCTGGTCGAACAGGACCTGTATCTCGCGGACCCGGCCTCCGCTCGTCACCACCGCTCCCAGCCCAGGGATGCCCAAGAAGTAGTTGCTGAGGTCGTTCTCGGCCCATGTCCGCAAGCGGCGCTCGTCCCACGCGGAAGAGTAGATGGCGAGATCCATGATCGGCAGCTGGGACGGGTCGGCCTTGTAGATTCTCGGCTCCTCGATGTCCGGGGGCAGGTCGCGGCGGACCAGGTCCAGCTTCGCCCGCGCATCCGCCAGGGCGACGTCCATGTCCTTGCCGAACTCGAAATACACGTCGATCGACGTATTCCCCTCGATGGAGCTGGAAACCACCCGGATCGCGTCTTCGGTGGTCGCCACGCCGGCTTCCACCTTCCTGGCGATGTTCTCTTCCACCTCTTCCGGGCTGGCCCCTTTCCAGTCGATGACGATGCGGACGAGAGGATAGGTGATCCGAGGGAGCAGATCGACCGAGAGGCTCCTCAAGAAATAGGACCCCAGGACGACCACGGAGGCGGTGAGCATGAGGGTCCCGACCGGACGGCGGATGGAGATCGACGAAACGCTCATTCCGCCTCTCCGATTTTCTCCATCTCGACCGCAGCCAGGCGCCCGTCTGTCTGGGCCTGTAGATAGTTCAGGCGGGCCCCAACCCACGCCTGCTGGGCGTCGAGCCACTCTAGGTTGGATGCGACCCCGTCCCGGTAGCGCTCCTCATAGAGGCGCAGGCTCTTCTCCGCCATGTCCACGTTCGTCCGGGCGAGTTCCAAGCGCCCGACCGCGGACCGGCGGCGGGCTGTCGCGGTCTCCCACTGGGATGACAACTCGATGCCGGTCAATCGCTCCGATTGTTCGAGTTGGGACTTGCGCGCCGACGCCTGCCGGACCAGGGCCCGTCTGCGGCCCCAGTCCCACAGCGGCCATTCCAGGACGACGCCGGCTGTCCAGTCGCTCCGGCCCGATCCGAACTCCGCCCACTCGTAGCCGTAGCCGGCCGTGCCGTAGATCTGGGGTTGGAACCGGCTCCGGGCCAGATGGACGGACTCCGCGGCCCCGGCGATTTCCTTGCGCCGCAACTGGACCGCCGGATGCCGGTCTGCGGGAACCTCGGATCGCGGCTCATGGTCCAGTTCCGCAGGTTCATGGAGTTTTTCCGGTAGGATTTGGGAGTCGGAGGGGGACGCGCCCATGGCCTGCAGCAGGGCGATCCGTGAGACGCTCATCTGATGCGTGGCCGCGATCTCATCCTGCACGGCGTTCTGATGCTGGACCCGCAGGCGCAGCAGAGCCTCCAGGCGCGGCAGGCGGGTCCGACGGTGGAGATCCTCGGAGACGTCCAGGAACCTCTTCACACGAAGGGTCAGCTCCTCTTTGATACGATGCGATTCCTGCGCCTGGAAGGCCAGGACGTAAGCGGCCTTGACTCCCGCGAGGACATCCCTCTCGGCGAGTCGATAGCCTTCTCGAGCGGCATCCAGGCCAAAGACCGCCGACCGCTCCTGGGCGGAGATGCCTCCCCCGCTCCAGAGCGGCTGCTTCAAGGTGAGGCGGCCCTGATAATCGTTCGGAGAAGCCCCAAGGAACCGCTGCTTGATCGGCGTCACGTAGGCCAGGCGGTAATAGCTCGCCGTCCCGTCGAGGCTGGGCAGGTCCAGATGAGACACGCTCTTGAGCTCATACTCGCGCTCAACGACCTTCTGGCGCTCGCCGGCGAGCCGGGGATGGGATTGCCGGGCCCTATCCAGGAGGTCTTGCAGGGAGGACGTCGCCTCCCCGCCCGCGAGG
>DMEZ01000002.1:36452-96378 GCA_003450735.1 Elusimicrobiota bacterium
CGGATGCCTTCCCATGGGGAGCCGGCAAGGCCTCGCGCAGGAGCTCGAGGCTCTCAAGCACGGCGGACCGCCTGGCGCGAGGGATGCCGTCCAGAAGGATGGAGAAACGCCGCAGGCTCCTCGCGTTGACCTTCTCGGCCAGCCGCGAGCCCTTGGCGGTCAGGCGGAGCCTGCGGGCCCGACGGTCGCCGCTGTCGTCGCGGCGGGAGACATGGCCCAGGCGCTCCAGACGCTCCACCAGGCGGCTGACGGCGCTCTTCGTCAGCCCCAGCAGCTCCGCGAGACCGTTTTGGGTCAGGTCCGTCTGGCGGGACAACTCCAGCAGGGCGTGGGCGTGGGACACGGAGATGGGCATGCCGCAGGGAGTCCCCTCGGATTGCAGCAGGCCGGCTCTTCGAATCAAGGCTTGGAAAGCGCTCCGCCAGACATCCGGACGGTCCTCCCGCAACGGACCACAACCCGCCTTTCCCCGCTTATCGATTCGGAGGGACCGACTCATTAGTTGATTATGCAACTAATTAGGAGACCCCGTCAACCACGCGCCACAACCTCTTCACACGCCATGCGAAGCAATGTCCGCAGTCCCGGATGAACCGGCGGGATATGGGTGCTTTCCCCGCCCGCTGGAACAGGCGGGCGAACCCCCTTGACCTTATATCGGTTTTCGTTTATGATATACGATATATGGGAACCAAGTCCGCCCGCATGCCGGAAGCGGAGGCGTTCGCATGCAACACATGCACATGGAGACTGGTAAAACTCTGCTACGATCGCGCTCCCTGGTTCCGGCTGGTCCGCGAACCGCTGGCCCTTGGGATGCGGGCATGGGCGTGGCGGCACGGCATCGATCCCCGGCAGGCGAGCCGCGGGCACCTCGATTGCCGCGGCTGCATGCGATACCTGAAGGACCAGCTCAAGGCGCGTTCGTGGGCATTCCGATGGATGAACGACCGCATCGATCCCGTTTTCAACCGGCTCCGCGACACGATGGTTTCGGAGGATGAGATTGAAGAGGCCCGCGTATTCGCGAGGCAGGCGGCCGGACCATGACCACCGATATGGAAGAACTCAAGAAAGACGTCATGCGGGAAATCCTCCTGAGCTTCTGGAAGGTCCACATCCTGCACCATGCGGCCGAAGGCCCCTTGGTGGGGCAATGGATGATCCAGGAACTCCGCCGCCACGGCTACGAAGTGAGCCCCGGCACGCTTTACCCCCTCCTCAAGCGCATGGAGAGCCGCGGCTGGCTGCGCTGCACGTTCGACCCCAAGGCCGGGACCCGTGCCCGCAGGGACTATTTCCTGACCAAGAAGGGGCGCGGTATCCTGGCGCTCGTACAGGGCCAGATAGAGGAACTCTATCGGGAAGTCATGCCTCATCGGGAGAAGAAGCAATGACCGCCACGGTTCGGGTGCGCCTTGCCGAGCTGCGCTGGACATGGGACGTGCCGTCGCAATCCTTGCCCACTGTCCTCGTCGGAACGGCATTCTCGGCCGCCCTGTCCACCCTCGTTCTCGCCGTATGGTCATGGGCCGCGCCATGAAGACCCGGGAAAGCGGGATGCCGGACGAATCGGCATGGAACGCGTTCTTCGACCCCCCCTCCATCCTCGCCAAACTCGGCCTCGACGCATCGCGCCGCTGCGTCGTGGAGTTCGGGTGCGGCTACGGCACGTTCACCGTCGCCGCCGCGCGAGCCTGCGGCGGGACCGTCCTCGCCATGGACATCGAGGAGGACATGATCGCGGCGACGGCAAGGAAGGCGGAGCGCCTAGGGATATCCAACGTGCAGCTCCATCTGCACGACTTCGTCTCCCAAGGGACCGGGATCAGCGACGGGACCGCCGACTATGCGATGCTGTTCAACATCCTCCATGCCGAGCAGCCGATCGCCTTGCTGCGAGAGGCTTGGCGCATCCTCGCTCCCGGCGGGTCAGTGGGCATCATCCACTGGAACTTCGATCCCGCCACCCCCCGCGGCCCCTCCATGGGCATACGCCCCCGTCCGGAACAGTGCCGCGAATGGACCCGCCAGGCTGGCTTTGAACTGATCCAGCCCCACGTCGACCTTCCCCCGCATCACTACGGGATCGCGGGGAGAAAACCATAGGAGACACCTCATGAAACTCGGCATCGTCGTATATTCGACCGACCCGGAGACCGTCTGGAACGCCTTCCGCCTCGGGGTCTTCTCGCTCAAACAGGGCGACACGGTCAGCGTCTTCCTGCTCGCCAAGGGCGTGGAGTGCGAGAAGCTCAACACCGATAAATTCAACGTTACGGAGCAGATGCAGTCCCTGGTCGACGGCGGCGGCAAGATCCTCGCCTGCGGCACCTGCCTGAAGCTGCGAGGTTCGAGCGGATCGGAGCTCTGTCCGCTCTCGACCATGAAGGACCTGTACGAGCTGATCCGGGATTCGGATAAGGTCGTTACCTTCTAGACCAGGAAACGCATCCATGGAGTTCGTAGTCGTCGCGGCGGCAGCGCTCTTCACCTCGGCTCTAACCATGTACTCGGGGTTCGGCCTGGGCACGCTCCTGCTGCCGGTATTCGCGCTCTTCTTCCCGGCGGACATGGCGGTGGCCGCCACCGCGCTCGTGCATGGGGCCAACAACGTACTCAAAGCCCTGCTTCTCGGCAAGCTGGCCGATAGGCGCGTAGTGCTGCGGTTCGGCATCCCTGCCATCCTGGCGGCATTCATCGGGGCCTGGCTGTTGGCCGTCGTGTCGAAGCTCTCTCCCGTCGCGGCCTACGAGCTGCTAGGGAAAACCGCGGTCATCACACCCATAAAACTCGTGCTCTCCGTCCTCATGCTGGCCTTCTCCGCGCTCGAGCTCCACCCGCGGTTCGAAGCTCTCCAGTTCGACAGCAGGTACCTGCCGGCAGGAGGCGCTCTATCGGGCTTCTTCGGCGGACTTTCGGGACACCAGGGCGCTTTCCGTTCGGCCTTCCTGGCCAAGGCCGGCATCACTCCCGAATCCTTCGTAGGGACAAACGCCCTCATCGCCCTGCTGGTGGACCTGACGCGCCTGTCGGTCTACGGGGCGGTCCTGTTCGGAGGGAAACTCCCGAGCCTGGCCGGGACACGCGAGGGCTGGCTCATCGCGACCGGGACATTGGCCGCATTCACCGGCGTCATCGTCGCCAAGAAGTCCCTGCACAAGGTGACCATGAAGGCCGTGCAGCACCTTACGGGGGGTATACTCATCCTCATAGCCCTGCTGCTGGGTTCAGGCCTCATCTGACCTTCGTATTTTATTCCACTCCTGAACGCTTTCCGGGCATTTCCGCAGCCAAAGACGCAATCTGGAATTTATTCCACCCAGGTGAAGGCCACGCGGTGAGTTCTATCTTTTACACAGACTGGACCGCCAGGCTTTAAGTAGGCTAATCCGGACTAACCCGGGGGATTTCTCTAGGAAATACAAGAGGAATCACCCGGTTAGTATTTTGACCCCGTACTGCACCCCCCGATGGGATTCGAACTTTTTTCACTCATCATCTGAAGCTCCCCCCTCGTCGAGGCCGGGCGAACACCGTCAAGGAAGTCGCCCTTGAGCACGATTCTTGCGAGCATCACGCTCAAGGGTGACGAAGAATTTCAGGATTTGACCGAGACGCCACACAGCCTCGCCGTCGTCGTCATCGACCAACTCCGAGGCGCCCTCGTCGGGGCCGGCCTGATGGATGACCTTCTCGCCGTTCGAGATGCGCTCGATTTCAACGGGGATGTGCAGGGTGAACTTGAATGCCTTGGGTTTCGGGCGCTTCGATTCGTCGGGCATTGTGTGACCTCCTGCCCTGAGGGCAGTCACACCATACCTTCAACGCGCGATCAAGCCAAGGCTCTGCTACGCCCTTGCTTGGTCTGCAGGGCCGTCGAGCACTTCGCGCAGCTTGAGCAGCAGGGCGTTTGGGGAGAAGGGCTTATACAAGAAAGCCAGGCCGGGCTCCAAGACCCCATGCTGCACGATGGCATCGTCCGTATATCCGGAGATGAAAAGCGTCCGGCGGACCATGTTCTTCTTGGCGAGCGCCCGGGCCAGGTCACGCCCGCTCATGCCAGGCATCACCACGTCCGTGACCAGCAAATCCACGGACCTGCCATGCCGCTCGATGGTCTTGAGTGCCTCATCCCCGTTGGCTGCGGTCAGAACCGTGTATCCATTGGCAATGAGAGCTCGTTGCCCGAGGCGGCGGATGATGTCCTCATCCTCGACGAACAGGACGGTTTCATGGCCTAGAAGCAAGACACTATTGTCCTTGGCCTTGGCCTTGGCCTTGGCCTTGGACGCAGTGTCTATCTGCGGAAAATATATTCGGAAAGTCGTACCGCGATTCAACTCGCTCTCCACTTCGATCTCGCCGCCGCTTTGTTTGATGATCCCGAATACTGTAGAAAGCCCCAGGCCCGTACCCTTCCCCTTTTCCTTCGTGGTATAAAATGGCTCGAAGATGTGTTCCTTGATTTCGTCGGTCATGCCGCTTCCCGTATCCCGCACCAGCAAACACACCACCGGTCCGTGCGGCAAGCATGGGTGTGCCGAAACGAAGTCCTCATTTACACTCAAGATCTCAGTTTCCAAGGTCAGCATCCCGCCCTGGGGCATGGCGTCGCGCGCATTGACCGCGAGGTTGAGAAGCACCTGGTCGAACTGTCCGGCATCAACCTTGACCAGGCACGGCTGCGCCGCGAGCCTAGTCTCGAGCTTGATGTCTTCACCGATAAGCCGCTTGAGCATCTGGATCGTGCCGCTTGCGGCCGCATTTACGTCCAGAACCTCGGGGTTGAGGATCTGTTTGCGGCTGAAGGCCAGAAGCTGGCGGGTGAGTCCGGTGGCCCGCTCGCCCGCAGCCAGTATCTCCTTGACGTCCTCCCGTTTTGGGTCGTCCTTGGGCAGCCCGTCCATCACAAATCCGGCGAAGCCGTTAATGGCGGTAAGCAGATTGTTGAAGTCATGTGCCACTCCGCCGGCGAGGCGGCCCACGGACTCCATTTTCTGGGCTTGCAGGAGCTGAGTCTGCATCTCCCCCCGTTCCTTCTCTGCCTGCTTACGTTCGGAAATGTCGCGGAATATTCCCAGAAGCAATTGCTGGCCATTTAAACAAATGCGCGCAGCCCGGATTTCCACCGGAATCATTTGGCCGTTTTTTGCCAGCAGGGTGTCTTCCAAACTCTGCCCCGAATCTTGGCCCCTGTGCCGCCTAAAACTTGCAGAAACACCTTCATCGAGTTCCTGCGGAGGATGGAGCATACTTTGCTTGTGTCCCACAATTTGCAACTTTTCGCGTCCCACATAGCGGCAGAGAGCAGGATTGCAATCGGTTATCGTGCCGGTCTCGGGATCGGCCAGCGCGATCCCATCTCGCGCGTTCTCGAACAGCGTCCTGTATTTTGTCTCCGCAATTTCCAGCTCTGCCGCCCGCTTGGCTTTCTCTTCGTTTTGGAAGACAAGCTCTTTGTTGGCGATTTCCAGCGCTGCCGCCCGCTTCTCTTTCTCTGTGTTCTGGATGGCGAGCTCTTTGTTGGCGATGACCAACTCTGCCGCCCGCATCTTCAGGTCATGAATGTCCGTACAGGTTCCATACCATTTGAGGATGTTGCCAGCGGCGTCCATGTGGGGCACACCGCGGACAAGCCACCAACGGTAAACCCCATCCGCACGACGCAAACGGCTTTCAATCGAGTAAATACCGTGCTCCGATGTCGCCTTCTGCCAGGCGTTCCATGCCTGTTGCCGATCGTCCGGATGGAACGGCTTGTTCCACCCATGGCCCAGGCTTTCCTCAAGGGTAAGTCCCGTGTAATCCATCCACTGTCGGCTGAAATAGATGTTCCAACCATCCGGCCGCGTGATCCAGGCCATTTGCGGCATGGCCTCGTACGGTTTGCGTAATTCCTCAAAGCTCGCCTGCAGAGCCGCCTCGGCCTGTTTGCGCTCGGTGATATCCTGCATCGTGCCCGCTATGTGGATTGGCCTGTTTTTAGCATCCCGAGCCAATTCGCCGCGGCCCAAGACAATCCGGGTCGTGCCGTCAGGCCTATTGACACGAAACTCTTGTTCACCTGGAGATTCGCCTGCCGCGCAGGCGGCGATCCATGACTGCATGGCCTGCCGGTCGTCAGGATGCAGAAGGCTGACCAAAGATTCCACGGTCGGAGAAAAAGTGTCCTGTGAAACTCCGTAAATACGATACGTTTCCTCCGACCACTGCAGCAGACCTCCAATATCCATAAACCAGCTCCCGACATGGCCGAGCTTTTGCGATTCAGACAGACGATGCGCTGTCTCGCGAGATTGTTCCCGCTCCTGATTGCGCTTCGCGTTGTCCCGGATATTGCACTGGATCACCGTATTCTGACCTTCCAGATAGACATTGCTTACGAATTCCACCGGCACCTGGTGACCCTCGACAGTCTGCAGTGGCAGGTTGTCATAGCGGACACAGCCCACCTTCTGAAGCTCCAGGAACTTCTCCTTACTGGCGAAGACGTCCTTGAATGACCCGATCTCCCACACCTCCTTTCCAAGGAACTGCTCCCGCGACATTCCCAGAAGCTCGATAAGAAAAGGATTCACATCGATAATCTGCCCGGTGTTGGCGTCCAGGATGAGGATGCCGTCCCTGGCCGACTCAAAAAGCCGCCGATAACGGACCTCCGAAACGATCAGCGCCTCTGCGACCTGAGTGTACTGTCCCTGGTTGCCGGCGGACGCCTGGGACCGCGGGGGGTCGCGGTGTGGATTCTGGGACGGATGTATACTCTGTTCGTCTTTCATAGGCTGTTCCTTCACCTGTGACTCAATTCCACCGCGACCCCGACTCCCGTGTCCGAGGAAGCGACCACGATCTCGGCCTGGCTATCGAACCGGCCGCCAAGTATGCGCTCCCAGGCCTCCTTAGCGGAGCCCGCCGTCCCCACGCCAAACCAATCCTTTCGAGGATGTCCAATACATGCGCATCATCATCGACAATGAGGATTGTTTTGTTTTCCATTATCTTTAATCCTGTTCCATAATCCTGCCTATCCTCGGGGACAGACGGGCAGACAAGAAGTCAATCAGCGCGCAGCCGATTAAAGGGAATTTTCTATGAGGCAAGAGAACGCCTTGAGACCGGGCCAAAATTTGCCTGCCCGCTCAGTTGCTGAGGGCTGATATTTTCAACTGCTTGCGGATACGCATTAAAGCACCATATTCATGATACTCCCATGCCGCTATTGTTCCAATGAGTAGTTATACGGTGGATAAGGGGCAAATCCCCGTAGGCCGCACGTTTGCCGCCATCGCCGGTCCAACACACATTAGGGAGACTGAGGGCCACGTTTTGGTCGCGGCACACCGCGCAGACCCAACAGTTCTCCCTAAATTCAGGAGGTCACGATTGGGATAGAACCACGATTCCAGACCTCCTGACATAGCCCCTGTTGAATTTGTCCGCTTTTCGGGGTCCCGGGCCTCATGAAGCCACCCCGAACCGCATCCGCAAGGCGGTGCCCGGGAACGGCACATCCATCTTATTGAGCGCCTCGCAAAGGACCGCCGCCGCCCTGTCTCGGTGCGCCGAACTCAGCGGCGACAACGTAATACATAACTCCCCGCCCCTGACCTCAAGGTCAGCCGCACTCTGAAGGGCCGTCGCGACCATGGTCCGCCCCTCTTCATCTGCGCGCGCGTAGTGAGGCCGCAGTACGGCCAGGAGGTCGCTTTCCGCCTGGTAGGCCACCATCTTGATACAGTTGGTCAGGTGTTTGCGCTCTCGCGAAAGCCGCACCAGCGGCTCGCCGCCCAACTTGGCCACGGGCACCCGAACCGGGATCTGCTCCCGCCGCTGTTCGATGAGCGCGATCCGGGCTTCGATCTCGCGGATGCGCTGACCGGTCTTGCCGTGCGCGATCTTGAAGCCCCGCATCGTCGGCCGCTCGCCCTCCTCGTTGGCCGCGGCGGCCTCGCCGTAAAGCGTGTGCGCCTCGCGAAGTTCCGCCCGCGCCGCGACCAACTCCTTGTCGGTCTTGCGTCGCTCGGGATTGGGGACCGTCTGCTCCGGTGCCATGGGCTCGGCCGCGTAGTCCACCAAGGCATCGAGCGCGAACTCTTGGCGGAGGTATTTGAAGAAGTTCTCCTGCCGCCACCGTTCGAACATCCGGTGCGCCAGCACGGCAGCCGACAGGTCTCGCCGGCTCGTCACGACCGGCGTCTGGTGCCCATCCGCGCTCAGCCGCGTGATCTGACGAAGGCGCAGTCCATTCAGAAGCCGGACGTTCCGGTCGTTGAGCTCGTAGCGGACCCTCCGCCCGTCGACGGTGGCGACGCAGGACGCGAACCGCGACGGCGGCAGCCGCTTCCAGCGGCCCTTGCGATAGGTCAGGACGTCGAAGCCGGTCTCGATGAGCTGCTTGAAAAGCTTCGGGCTCCAGCCTCCGCGGTCGAAGACCATCGTGATCCGGCGACTCGGACCCACCAGTCTGCGAATCTCGGCGGTCAGCGCCGGCAGCATCTTCGCGAGCCCCGCGTTCAGCTCCGCCGTCACCACGAACAGTGGGTCGCCGTGCTTGTCGTTGACCCAGTAGTCCGTCGTCGCGGGCAGCGCCAGTCGCATCCGGGTGACGTGCGCCTTGGACAGCCGCCGGCCGCCATGGTAGACCCGCACGTGCCCGTCCGCATACAGAAACCCGAGCGCACGGCCTCGGCTGGCGACTCGGCGCTCCGCGAGTTTGCGTCCGAACGCCTCGGCTTGGCCCGCAAAGGCCAGGCGGCTCAGCTTGCGCCGCAGCGTCTTCACCTCTGGCGCGCGGTCCAGACCCAGCACTCGGCCCAGGTCCACGGGCGCGCGCTCCTTGAGCTCCTCCGGCCGCTTGATCCTCAGAAGCGCCATCAGCAGCAGGGCCATCACCGTCGTCCTCAGCCCGTAGAACGCCGGGGCGATGTGGCCATAGACCTCGTCGGCGACCGAAAGGACGCCGCTTTGCACCAACGCCGGCACGGCCAGCAAGACCCCGGCGTGAGGGATGCGCCGGCCGGGCGCGAAGATGGGCTCCGCGTCGTCGAGCTTCCCCATGCGGGCCAGGATGCGATCGAACACGCGGGCTCCGGGATCGAGATCGAGGCCGTGCACGACGCCGGCGGGTTCGCTCGCCTCTTTAACGGCAGCCGGCTCCTCGGCCGTCCAGCGTCCCGCGGTGCTCTTGCTCACGCCGAGCCTCTGAGCGATGCCTCTCACGCTCAACCCCTGCGCCCCGAGCGTTTTGGCCATGCCCGTCCACGCGCTCGGCGCGAAGCGAGTCCCGCGGGGCCGTCCCGCCTCGCGGCCCAGCGCGCTCATCCCCCCGGCCTCGAAGCGTCGCTCACGCCGGCGAAGCGTCCTTGTCGAGCAAGCGAACACCCGGGCCACATCGCTCTGGTCCGCGTAACCGCACCGCACCAAGCTCACCATCGCGTGCGCCTCAGCCATCCGATCCCCATCCGTCCAGTGATACGCGGGCAGTACGGCGATGTAGACCGCGCGCAGGATACCGTCCTTCTTCAGCGTGCAGCGCCCGTTGATTGGGATCGCGCCGAAGGCAGCGGGGGTGGTCAGCGACAGCTCGGGGTGAGGGTTCGCGGGCTTCATCCCGCAATGCTACCAGCCGCCAACCAACCAAGAAAGCGGACACATTGCTGGGACAGTCCAGAACGGCCTCCTGGGCCTGTCCTCCCGTCGGGGTGGTGCGCTGGTTTGATGAAAAAGCGGACATATTATTTGGGACACCAGGGGGGTATGTCCCCTGGGGTCTACGACGGAGCGGCTACGCTATGTCAGGAGGTCTGGAATCGTACCGCGCGCAGGGGCCTTCCCTTCGCAAGCATGGATAGGTCTCGGGCAAGGAGGGCAAATTCAGGAAGTTCAGGCACAATGTGTCCTCATGCCCAGGCTAGAAAGACACCGCTTGCGCTCGAAGCCGCTCCATCAACTCCTTGAACGTCGGCCCCGGCGCGAGGAGCAAGGTCGACATGGACTCGTATTCCTTCTCGAAGAGCGCGTAGGCCTTCTCGTCGGAGAGCGTGAAAGCGTCGCGCGTTTCGAATTCCGCCGCGTCCTTCCCGCGAAGTTTCTCCAACTTGTAAGCCGCATACTCCGGCGTCCCGATGAACTTCTTGACCCTCTCGACCTCGAGCAGCCGATAGAGGTCGTAGTAGTGGCGCAGGAATTGCCGAGGCCGGTCCTTCTCAGGGTCGTGACGGTCGCGCTGCTGCCGGAAGCGCCGGCAGATCGTCTGGAGCTTGTCGACGAAGGTATATTCCGGGTTGAAGCACTTGATGCCCCTCGCGCGATTATCCGTCACATCCGCCTTCGCTTGAAGCGCGCGCTCCAGCGCCCAGCTCGTCATGTCCAACGGCTCGTTCGGCGCGGTCTTGGCAAACCCCGCTTCCAAGAGGACGTCCGCCTTTAGGCCCGGCATGGCGGCGAAATGGGAGGCGTACTTCAGGCTGATCCCGCCGTTCTGGGCCTTCTCGTCATCGTACGCCCGATTCCTCTCCACCGTAATGCCCGGAATCGCGATCTTGGCGGCCAGATCGTCATAGAACTTGAACCGCGCCGCGACATGGGCGGGCTTGTCGCCGGTGAGGTTCAGGCCTTTGGGCGACTCGAACCGGATATCGATGTCTTCCGAGAAGCGGTCGATGCAGCGCCAGCCCTTGGAGAGCGAAGTTCCGCCCTTCATCTCAAAATCGAAGCCCGCCTGCTTCAAGCCCCACAGGCAATGCATGACCCAGTAATCCTTCTCGACCACCAAAGGCAGGAGCTTGAGCTCGGCGGCCAGGGTCTCAAAAAGCGTCTTGGCTTGGGGCAGCTCGTGGACGAACTTAGGCATACGCTTCCTGCAGGGCCGCTTTCGCGGCCGGACGCCCATAGCGCGTCACACAATCTCGCACCCCTTCCCGGTCGAACTCCGCAAGGCGCGTTCTCAGGTTGCGAAGCACCAGCGTCGTGTCATCCGGCAGGTTCTTCAGATTATTGAGCAGGTCGACCAATAGGTACTCCTTGGAGAGCTTATGCGGATAGGCCGGGACCACCCGGAACCGGAAACGCTTCCCGCCAAGCGTGAACTCCCCCACTCGCTTGTGGTTGTAGACCACATAGCTGTTGTAGACCTGGGTCAGCCCGAAGCCAAGCTGGGTGAAGTGGTTGTATGAGGTCAGCAGGAAGTCGTCGGTCTTGAGGAAGGCCCGCACCAACTCTCTATCCTCCGGCGGCGCGGCCCCGAAGGGGTTCTTCCGGGGGCGATAATAGAGGCCCCCCGCCAATTTGCGCACCTCGCCCCTGTCCACCAGCGTTTTCAGATCGCGGTCCACGGCCAGGGAGGAGCCCTCAAGGTCCTGGCGGCGGTAGACATGGCCCGGGCGCATGGCATGCTTGAGTTTCTCTGCATTCTTCATGGCTTATCCCCATGAATAGTATAACAGACGGCCGGACAAAATGCAAGTCTTTTTTATAAAATTTCATGCATTTCGTTCAGCGTATTCCGATGTTCATTTCTATTGAACATGCGATTTTCATGGAACACGGCGCGCGTCATCGTAGGGCACACCTCCAGCGCGCTTCTCCTGCTTCAGGTAGTCTATGGCCATCCCATCGATCCTCTTCCAGATGTAGGACCCGAAGCGCACCGGCTTGAGCGCCCCGCCCCGGTCCCGATACCTGAGGTTGTACGAGCCCACCTTCTCGTACAGCACCGGGATCGCGGCCGAGAGCAGGCCCTCGCCGTGGCGCTCCAGGTGCGGCCGGAACACTCTGCGCCGCAGCCGCCACATCACATTTGGCGGGAGGCAGCCGAAGCGCCAGACCGGGAGGCGGCTCTTTCATGGGCTGGAGCGGATAGGCCGCCGGGAGCAGGAACCGGGTCTCGGTCCGCAGGCTCTGCACCATGACAGACTCGCCCCGAAGCTCGAGGAACCGGACCGGATCGCCGGTCGCGGTCAGGTAGTCCGCCCCCGCCTTCAAGGCCCTTAGCCGTCGTTCCATGGCCTAGTGGTATTGTTCGTGTTCCCCGGGGGAGGGGTGGTCGGGATTGGAACAGGGCGCTTCAGAGGCGGTGGTATCGGCCTTTCGTGCGACCCCAGTCTCCGTTACCGCCCGTTCGCCGTTGCGCACGCGAACGAAGTCGATATCGAACTCAAGCGAAAATGCCGGGAAATAATAATCATTTCCTTGCGGCTCCACGGGGTCGACCTCAGGAACCGAAGTCTTGGGGCTTTCGTGGTGCCCGCCAGTTTCTTCGTACCATAAACCGCTGTTCGGCGTATTTAAACGCAACAAAACCACCGCTGACGCATTAAAGCGGTGGTTTTTTGCTCCCGTCGGTGTCTTTCGCGCGCCGACTTCCTGTTTGTGTTCGCCTCGCCGACTTCGCGCCGCACTCGAGAACTCGATAGGGCAGCTGAGTTTGATCGCGAACTTCAACACGGGGTTCTCATCGTGCCTCCCATTTGCCTTCACGAAGGTTCCAGCACTTGGCGCAGAAGTAGTCATCCCCATCAGCCAGAACGCAGGCTTTTCGTTTTTCGCACACGTCGCAAAGCAACGGGCAAGACTTCCCAGCCTCTTCATCTTGACATCTTCGCGCCCAGGGGCTACCCTCTACGCATGCTGGCCCTTCCCCTCCTAGCGATCGTCTTGGCCGGTAACGCTGGCGCCATAGAACTCAAGTTTCCCTCCACGCTGCTGAAAGTCGAGGACTTCTGCGAAGCGCGAGCCTTCATGCCCGCGATGGACCGGGTGCTCCATTGGTGCGAGAACGCGCTCACGATCACCGACCTGGCCTCCGGCAAGGAGCTCAAGCGCTTCGAGGTGCCAAGGTCTTACTTTCGCGCGCACGTCCTGGCGTCGCCCGACGGCTCAAGGCTCGCGGTCGCCGCGACGCCGAAGGACGACCAGCGCGTTTGGGACCTTTACGTCTTCGACGCCGAGTCCGGCGCCGCGCTGTCGACGGAGTTTAAATTCGCCAAGACGGACGGCTCCCGCCCCGAAGAGGTCGAGAAGCTGCTCAAGAAGGTGCGGAAATCCGCCTCGGAACTCCGGGAAGCCAAGAGTTTCGCCATCTTCGCGGACAGCCACGACCCCGACACGTTCAAGAAGCCCTTCGACGCACCCAACGGCCTCTCGATCCGCTGGACGGCTGAAGCGGGCTGCGACGTGACGGCCAGCCTGGGCGCTCAGGTGCTCCGGTCCTCACGGCTCGAGAAATTCCGGAAGGAACCGAACAACGTCAAGACGGAAGAAGACATGATCGCGATGGTCGAGGCCGCGAATGCGAGGCACAAGCACGAGCGCGCCCGCAACGCCTGCGACGGCCTCATCGCGAGCCAGGACGGGCGCCGCCTCGTGTTCGGCCAGTTGGCCTACGCCACCGAAGTGGACGAAAAGGCGCTCCAGCACGTCGCGGACACGCAACGCGCCGAGGACCACGTCACGAAGGGCCTGGACTGGATGAGACTGCGCTCTCCCGCCAGAGCGCTCAAGGATTTTGAGAAGGCTGTCTCCCTCAACCCGCGCCTCGGCGAAGCTCATATGTACCTCGGCCTGACCCATCTCAAGCTCGAGCACGCCCGCGAGGCCGCCGCCGCGCTCAAGGAGGCTTCCGCCCTCATGGACAAGAGCTACGCGAAGGACATCGCGGAGGTCCAGGCCCGTGCCGAGGCGCTCGCCGGCGTCCAAGACGCGCTCAAGAGCGACCAAAATGACACTGCCGCCCTCCGGCACCGGATACTGTTTCGAATCTCGAACGAGGACTTCGCCGGCTGTTCGGTCGACTACAGGGCGGCCAAGAAGCTCAAGGCGAAGCTCACCCCTATCGAGGAGGAGGCGGGCACGAACTGCGTGACGGAGGCGACTCGCCAAGCCGAGGCCGAGATGCGCGCCGCGCAGGAGGCCGCCGACGCGGGGGCCCGGGAATCGCTCCGAAAGGCGAGCCAATACCGCAGTTCATCGTGGTGGTCGAGCGTCGATCTGGCCGGGATGGCGCGCACGATCAACGCGGGCACAAACCAGGTCGGCAACTCCGCCTCGGGCGGCTCGTCGGCATCGGGGAACTATCGCCCCTCGGGCTCCGCTTCCGCCTCTTCCTACAGCGGCGGATCCGGTGGGACCCCCGGGGCGTCCTCGGCGGCGCGGGACCAGGCGCTCGTCAATCAGCGCGTCGAGAAGAAGCTCTGGGACATGAACAATCCCAGCAACCGGCGCTGAAGCGAGCCTGAATAGGCGTACGTGAGCAGAATCAAGACGCCCTAATAGTGAACCTCGCTCGGAAAGTTCTATCTTTCATGCAGACTGGGCCGCCATCATCTTCGGCGGAATACGATCGGAATAAAACCGGAAGCGCTGAAAAGCGCTTCCGGTTTCCCATCCCCCCAGCCCCCTCGCCCGACGAATCAACCGGTTGAATCAGACCGACATCCCTGTTATACTTTCGTTTAGCAGGTTTTTCAGCTCATTGCGCGACTCGAAGGAGGAACTATGTTGGAGACTGCCGCTTCTGCCCTCGTCCTCGCCTTCGGGTCCCCCGCCTAGCTCAGACAGACCTCGTCGTCCGTCTCCGGGTGAACCGAAGGCCGCAGGCATCCTTCTAGGCCTCAAGGCCTTTGGGGCCGGTTCGCTCGACCATTTTCGCTAGGAGACCCGCATGGAACTGCTCGCCACGTACGGCTGGAACTCGCATTTCGCACAACACCTTGGCGCGGACGACGGCATTCCCGTCCGCGTCATCTCAGAGCAGCGCGGCCTCTATCGGGCCGTTTCCGCATCAGGGGAGCTGCCCGTGGAGTTGTCGGGCAGGCTCCGCTTCGAAGCCGCCGGCCCGCGCGAACTGCCGGCGGTAGGAGATTGGTTGGCGGTACGATTATCCACGGATGGCCGGATGGGGCTGGCGGCCCGCGTCTTACCCAGGACGAGCGTCATCGCGCGCGGGGCCGCCGGCCGCCCGTCACAAGAACAGATCCTGGCCGCCAACGTGGATACCGCATTCGTGGTCACAACGGCCGACCGGGACTTCAACCCTCGCCGCCTGGAGCGCTATCTCTCGGTGATCTGGAGCGGCGGCGCGCGGCCGGTCCTCCTCCTCAACAAGATCGATCTCCATCCGGACCGTGCCGGTCTGATGGCCCAAGCCGGCTTGGCGTTCCCCGGCGTGGACATCCATGCCCTGAGCGCCCTGCACGGCCGCGGACTGGACCCGCTGCGGGAGTATCTCAAGCCCGCCCGCACCTCGGTCCTGCTCGGCTCCTCCGGAGTGGGCAAGTCGACCCTGCTCAACCGCCTGATCGGCCAAGATCTCCAGCGGCTGGGAGACGTCCGAGCTTCGGACCAACGAGGCCGCCACACGACATCCTCTCGGCAGATGTTCCTCCTGCCGAACGGCGGGCTGCTCATCGATACGCCTGGGCTGCGGGAACTGCGCTTGGGGGATGCCGCTCCCGGCCTCAGCCGGACATTCGCAGATATCGAAAGTCTATCGGCACGCTGCCGTTTCCGCGATTGCCGCCATACGGACGAACCCGGCTGCGCCGTGCTGGAAGCGCTGCGCGAGGGCCTTCTGGCTCGCTCGCACTATGACAACTACATCAAATTGCTCAAAGAGCAGGAGTACCAGCGCCGTCGGGAAGATCCAGCCATGAAAGCCAATGCCAAGAGGCGCTGGAAGAGCGTCCACAAGGACCTGCGCTTCATCAAGAAGCTCAAGCGCGGCGAAGAGCGCTGAAAATGCCGCCTACGTACTTCTACCTAGTCCCCAACGGACCATTACGTATTGCCGCGATATCGGCGAGCAGACATAATCAATCCTATCGTTTTGGGCAGGGTCGAGGTCCCTCGGCCGCCTGCGCAAGGAACTGGGCGCAGACCTCGCCCACAGCGACAGAGGTGTCCATATGGCCAAGACAAAAGCCGCGGGGAAGAGTCCCGATACGGGGCTTCCGAAATCCTTGAGCGGCATTCAAGGTCTCGATGAGATCACTTTCGGGGGCTTGCCGAAGGGACGGCCCACGCTGATATGCGGCGGCCCCGGCTGCGGCAAGACGCTCTTGGCCATGGAGTTCCTTTGCCGCGGCGCCCTGGAATCCGATGAACCCGGCGTATTCATGGCCTTCGAAGAAAAGGAAGAAGAACTGGCGAAGAATTTCGCTTCGCTCGGGTTCGATCTGGCATCGCTCGTACGCCGCAAGATGCTGGCCATCGATTATGTCTACATCGAACGAAGCGAGATCGAGGAGACGGGAGAATTCGATCTCGAAGGGCTGTTCGTGCGGCTGGGAAGCGCGATCGATTCGATCGGGGCCAAAAGGGTGGTGCTCGACACGATCGAGGCGCTCTTCTCCGGTTTTTCCAACGAATCCATCCTTCGCGCGGAATTGAGGCGGCTTTTCCGGTGGCTCAAGGATAGAGGGGTCACGGCGATCATCACCGGCGAAAAGGGCGAGACGCTCCTCACGAAATACGGCCTTGAAGAGTATGTCGCGGACTGCGTCATCCTCCTTGATCACAGGGTGAACGAACAGATCGCGACCAGACGCCTCAAGATCATCAAGTACCGCGGGTCGAGCCACATAACCAATGAGGTCCCGTTCCTCATCGGCTCGAGAGGGATCTCCGTACTCCCCATGACATCGCTGTGCCTATCGAGCGTCGTGAGTTCAAAACGGCTCTCCACGGGCATCAAGAGCCTCGATGCGATGCTGGGCGAGAGAGGCTACTTCCGGGGAAGTTCCATCCTCGTATCGGGCGGAGCGGGATGCGGCAAGACGAGCTTCGGAGCGCAGTTCACGGACTCCGTATGCCGAGGCGGCGAGCGCGTCCTCTACTTCGCGTTCGAGGAATCCCAGAGCCAGCTGGCCAGAGACATGCGGAGCATCGGCATCGGCCTCGAACGGTGGATAGACGAAGGGCTCCTCAGGATCGCCGCCAACAGGGCGACTCTTTGCGGTCTCGAGATGCACCTGGTCATGCTCCATGACGCCGTCAAGGACTTCAAGCCCGCAGTCGTCTGCATCGACCCGATCACGACCTTGATAGGCGCGGGCGTGGCGGACGAAGCCAAGGCGATGCTGGCGCGCATCCTGGATTTCCTGAAGAATGAGGGGATCACCGTCCTCGCGACAGACCTCAATCAAGCGGCGGCCGCGGGCGATGCGGCGGAGATGTGCATCTCGTCTCTCTGCGATGCGTGGATCAAGATCTCGACGGAGCCGCAAGGCCATCAAAGACGGCGAAGGCTTGTCATCATCAAATCCAGAGGCATGAAGCACGTCCAGCAGGAGAAGGATTTCGAGATCACAGACGATGGTCTCAGGATCAATGATATCGCCGAGGCGGGCAAGGAGGCCGAATGAAGAAGAGCACCTATAAGCTGCTGTTGTACGTGGCAGGCGCGACCCCCAAATCACTGGAGGCCTTCGCCAACCTCAAGAGGATCTGCGAAGGGCATCTCAAAGGGCAGTACTCCATCTCCGTGGTGGATCTTCTTGTGACCCCCAAGCTCGCGAAAGGGGACCAGATCGTAGCCATCCCGACGCTCGTCAGGAGATTGCCGCCTCCTTTGAAGAAGATCATCGGCGACCTGTCCAACGAGCAGAAAGTCCTCGTCGGGCTGAACCTCATCGATTAGCGCAGGAACATGCCCTCCTCGAAAGGCCCTCCACGACGGACAAACAAAGGGCTTGGGAGAAGCCCGCGCAAGAAATACGTTCTGCACCTATATATCGCGGGATTATCGCCCCGGTCCCAAAGAGCGCTGCGCAACACCTACAAGATATGCGCCGAACATCTGCGGGGGCGCTACCAGCTTGAGGTCCATGACATCTATCAGAACCCTCTCATGGCCAAGAACGGGCAGATACTCGCCGCGCCCACGCTCGTCAAGGAATTGCCGCTGCCCCTGCGCAGATTCGTCGGCGACATGTCGGATACCCGGAGATTACTGGTCTGCCTGGATCTGCGCGCGGCAGAATGAAAGAGCCCATGAAAGGGACAAGGGACCTTTCAAAGGAGAACCGCCGGCTCGAGGCGCGCCTGGCCGCGGCGGAAGAGCTGTTGGCCGCGATCAGGAACGGTTCGGTCGACGCGCTCGTGACCGACGACCTGAAGATATTCACCCTGACGGGCGCCGATCGCGGCTACAGGATCCTCGTGGAGACGATCAACGAAGGCGCGGCGACCTTGACGCTGGACGGGACTCTGACGTACTGCAACAGACGCCTGGCGGCGATGCTCGGCCTCCCCGTCGAAGCGATCATCGGCAGCTCCCTGTTCGACTATTTCGACCCGGGCGGACGACAAGGCCTCCGCTCCATGCTGCTCCAAGGCCAAGAGCGGACCGCTCGGGCCGAATTCCGGCTCAAGCGGAGCGGCGGAAAGGCCCGCCCCGTCCTCGTGTCATGCAGTTCCCTGCCGCTCGACGATATCGGCCTCTGCCTCATCATCACAGACTTGACGGAGCAAAAGAGCGTGGAGCTCCAGCTGGAAGTCAAGAACCGCCAGCTGAGACACTTCGCGGACAGGTTGTTCCATGCCGAGGAGGAAGAACGGGAGCGGCTCGCAGGCATCCTTCACGGCGACCTGCAGCAGATCCTCGTGGCTTGCATGATGCGCCTGGACATCCCGCGCTGCTCCCGCGAGAATCGCGGCAAGATCCGCAAGCTGCTCAATGATGCGGTCGGGGCCTCCAGGGCCCTGTGCACCGAGCTCAGGCCGCCCGCTCTTTTTGAGGGCGGTCTGGTGGCCGGCGCGCGGTGGCTGATCGAGCGGATCGTCAGACATCTCGGACTGACGATCCATCTCCGCAGCGATGGCTATGAGGAGATCGCCGACCGGCGCATCAACACCGTGCTCTATCAATGCGTGCGTGAATCGCTTTTCAATCTGATCAAATACACTCGAAGCACAAAGGCCGTCCTGACCTTTGCCACAGTCGAAGGAAAGTCGCAGATCAAGATCGAGAACCGCGGCCGCTGGATCATCGAGCCCAAGGCCCACGGGAGAAAGGCCAAAGAGGCCGACACCCTCGGATTCTCCGCCATCGACGACCGTCTCCGCGCCCTCGGAGGCCGATTCCATATCGAATCCGATCCGGCTCGCGGGACCGTCGCCACATTGAGCCTCCCCCCGAAAGGCCCGCGGCCGTCCCCTATCCCCGATGGGCGCTGGGTGAAAAGTCCGCCCCCGAAGAGGGCGATGATCCGCGTCCTCGTGGCGGATGATCACGGATCGGTCCGCGCCGAGATCGTCCATACGCTCTCGGCTGACAGGAACATCTCGGTGGTCGGGCAGGCCAAGAACGGCTCGGAGGCTGTTTCCATGATTGGCAAGCTCGAACCGGATGTCGTCGTTCTGGATCTCGACATGCCGGTGCTCAATGGGATCGAAGCGACCCGCCGATTGCGCAAGAACAGGGTCAAAGTAAAGATCCTCGCCGTATCCGTTGTTTCAGGGGAGGGGGTCGAGCGGACGGCCTTGGAGGCCGGCGCGGATGCATTCCTTCCGAAATCAGCCGGCCGCGCAGAGTGGATAGGCGCCGTCAGGGCCATCGCTTCATCATCCTCGACGAGCCCACCAACAACCTCGACCTGAGGAACATCGAGTTCCTGGAGGAAGCCCTCGCCCGCTTCCAAGGCGCCGTCCTCGCCATCTCCCACGACCGCGCCTTCCTGGAGAGGATCGGGGTCGAAGAGGAGCTATGCCTGCAGTGAGAAGGAGAGAGGACAGGACTTCAAGCTCAAGGGCCGGTCGGCACCCAGGTCTAGGGTTTTGACGCCGCGGGACGCATCCAGGCGCCGTGGAACGGCTGGCCCTGGTTGCCCGCCGACACGGAGCCCTCGAGCCGGTTGCCGGCGCAGGCCCCGGCCATGTGGAAGCCGTCGCGGCCGTTGCCGAGGGCTTCCACCCGGAAGAAGACGTTGTCCACCGCGCAGGTCCCCGGCTGAGCGTCGGCGTCGGAGAGGTAGACGCCGTGGCTGCGGTTGCCGGACACCTTGAGCCGCTCGAAGCGGTTGCCCTCGGCGCGGCGCAGGTAGACCCCCACGTCGCGGTTGCCTGAGACGCTCCCGTCCCGGAAGACGTTGTTCTTGACCAGCACGTCCATCGTCAGGCCGGCGTAGTCGTTTCCGGACAGCTCCAAGCCCTCGAAGACGCTGTCCCTTGTCCAGTTCACCGACAGCCCATCGAAGAAGTTGTCCGCGGCCTTCAAGCCCTGGACATGGATCCCGGCGCAGTCCCGCTCCGTCACCAGCCCGCCGGACCTCGCCCCCCTGATCTCCACGTCCCGGACGGAGGAGTCCTTCACCCCGCGCAGCGTCAGCCCGTTGTTGCGCACCCCCGTCGTCCCGCCCGTGTCGCAGGGCCCGCCCCAGCACTCGCCGCTCTGCTTTGCGCGGTTGCCCTCGAGGACAAGCCCCTCCACCCGCAGACCGGTCACGGGCGTCGGCACGCCCTGCGCGTCGTCATCGAGCCCCCCCAGCACCAGCAGGGGCGACTCCGCGTGGTCGGCCAGCCTGAGCGTCGGCCGCCCCTGCCCGCGCAGGGTCACGCCGCTGCGGCTCAAAACGACCGGCTTGGCGCAGACGTACGTCCCCGCCGGCACGACCACCTCGCGCAGGGAGGGGTCGGCCAGCTGGTCGCGGAGGAACTGGCAGTCATCGGGCAGGGCCTTGCCCTCGGGGGCGGGGAGGTCCGCGGCTTCCGCGCGGAGGGAGGCGAAGCGGACGTCCTGGAGCTCCGGGGAAGCGGACGCGCCGGCCGCCGAGCCGGCCAGGCTCGCGGCGAACACTGCGATCACGACGGCAGGCGGCATCCTCATGTCCGTTCCGGGGTTATACTTTAACAGGAACTCCCCCGCCAGGCAAGGGCCTACCGGGCCTCCGCCATCTTAGCCGATCAGGCCGCACTTCCGGCCCGTCCCGGGCTCAGAAGCCCCAGCTCAGAGGACATCGGGGGCGGAGTCTTTCGGAAGGCGGAAATTCTTCACCAGGTACGACACCACGGGATTCGGCCATCGGCGCTTCCTGGAGACGACATAGACGGATTCGCAAAGCCCCAGCGACCTCCTCGGCCTCAACACCTTCAGCGCCCCGGTGGGCGTGCTCAGGGAGACCGTGTAGGCGTTGAGCGGCGTGACGCCCCGCCCCGATATCGCCAGGTGGCGCGCCAGCTCGGCGTCCTGGACTTCGACGACCACATGGGGCTCGACCTTCCACTCGGCCAGGCGGGCGAGGATCTGGTGATAGACATGGCTGGGCTTGCCCGGGAGGATGAACGGGACGCGGTTGAGGTCGCCGGGGATGCGCCGGCATCGCATCGCGACGCCGGGGGCGGCCGCGAACACGATGGGAACGCTGCCGACCAGATGGCTCAGGAATTCCCCCCCCTCGTGGTCATGGATGCTCACGGAGGTCAAAAGCATGTCCACCCGCTGCTCCTTCAGGTCCCGGAGCATCTCGTCCAGGTCGCCCTCCGACACGCTGACGTGCACCGAGCGGAACCTCTCCAGGACGCATTCCACCAGGGCGTGGCCGAAGGCGCGCGCCGTCCCGCTGAGGATCCCGACGCGGACGGAGACCTTCTCGTTCTTGGGCCGGCGCTTCAGGCTGTCCTGGAGCTCCTTGCCCATCTCGAAGATGCTCTCGGCGTAATCGAGGACGAAGCGCCCCTCCTCGGTCAGGTACAGCCTCTGCTTCCTCCGCTCGAAGAGCGGGATGCCCAGGGAGCGTTCCAACTGGCCCAGCTGGGTGCTGACGGCCGGCTGGGAGAGCAGCAGGGACTCGCAGGCCTTGGCGATGCTGCCCGACTTGGCGATCATGTAGAAGTAGTACAGGTGGTGGTAGTTGAGAGGGATCATCTATTTAATGGATCATCATACTACAGTTTATCTAGTTTATAAAATCATGGGCCGGGGCTATACTGGGGGCATGGACCGCCGAGCGGACGCCGGGCGCCGGGAGCCCGCATGCTGAGGGCGCTGGGGGAGCAGCTGAAGCTCCTGGCCGCGGACCCGAAGAACCACTACGCCTCGACCATCCGGCGCCTGATGGGGCCCCGCGAGGCCGTGCGCTACGGCCAGCCCCTGCGGCGGATGATCCTGGCCATGCCCGCCATGATCGCGCAGCTGCGCCGCTGGAGCGACGCCTCCGGCCTGCCCCCGCGCGTTTTGCGCCTGCAGCGGTTCGCCCTGGACTACCTCTACGACCCCATCGACTTCCTATCCGCCGACGGCTCGGGGCTGTTCCGGTATCTCGATGACGCGTACCTGATCGCCCGGATCTTCCACCTCAGCCTGGCGGATACCGACGGCGCCGGGATCAGGAACCTGGCCGACGACAAGCCGCTTTTAGAAAGCGTCCCGGAGTGGATCGAGCTCGCGAAGCGCCTGCTGCCCCGGGAGACTTCGAAGATCGACGCCCTGCTCGACGAAGTGGCCCGAGGACGGGACGGCCGCCGGACGCGGCGGCGGGCCTAGGCATGGAGCCCTTCTCAAGAGAAGCGCCCGGCCTGCAGGCCGCGCCCGACGAGCTCGAGCCGCGCGACGAAGACGTCCGCACGTACCGGATCGACTTCAGCCGCTGCCTGATCCGGCGGGAATCCTCAGGGACTCCCTAGAGAGGGGCTTTGCCATGCTGTATGAATTCCTTGCGGCGAATCGAGAGACGATACTGGCCTTGACCCGCGCGAAGACCGCGGCCATATCCGAAGCGCGGCCGAACTCAGCGGCCCTGGAGCGAGGCCTGCCGATCTTCTACGAGCACCTCATCGCCGCGCTGCGGTGGGAGGCTGGGCCTCGCCTCAAGGCTCTCCCCAGCGCCGGACCTTCGACGACGCGCGAGCACGGCACGGAGCTCTCCCGCCTTGGGTACACCGTGTCGCAGGTCGTGCACGGCTACGGCGTCATCTGCCAGGCGATCACCGAATCGGCGGAGACCCTCCACGTCGGGTTCGGCGCCAAGGAGTTCAGCGTGCTCAATCTCTGCCTGGACCGGGCCATCGCGGAGGCCGTCACGGGGTTCGAGAAAGCCCGAGACCGCCAATCCGTCGAGAACGACAACCAGCGGCTGGGGTTTTTGGCGCATGAGCTGCGGAATTCCCTCACCAACGCCAGCGTGGCCTTCACCCTGATCAAGGACGGGACCGTCGGCACTCAAGGGAGCATGGGGCTGGTGCTGGAAAGAAGCCTGACGCGCATGCGGATGCTCGTCGACGGCGCCCTCTCCGAAGCGCGGCTGAGCTGCGAGCCCCTGCCGGACCGCCGTCTGCTGCGCATCATCGACGTGGCCCAGGAGGTCGAAGCCACGGCGGCCCTGGAAGGCCGCTCCCGGGGCATCGCTCTGATCGTCAACATCGACCCCTCGCACCAAGTCTGGGCCGACCGCCAATGCCTCATCTCCGCGGTGGCGAATCTAGTGCAGAACGCGATGAAATTCACCCGGCCCGGCACGTCCGTATCCTTGAGCAGCCGCGAGGACGCCCGGTCGGCCATCATCGACGTGGAAGACTGCTGCGGAGGACTGCCGGCAGGCCACGCTTCGGAACTCTTCAAGCCCTTCGTCCAGTTGAGCCACGACCGCTCGGGCTGCGGGCTGGGGCTGGCGATCAGCCGCCGCGCGATCAGGCGCAACGACGGCGACATCTCGATCAGCAGCATCCCCGGGAAGGGGTGCGTCTTCTCTATTACGCTGCCGAAGAGGCCCGGGCAGGGCGCAGGCTCGCAAGAACCCGCCTCCGGAAAGAACGGTCTCGGGAGAGTGTCATGAAGACCAGAGCAGGGATGTGGATCGACCACCGAAAAGCCGTCATCGTGGTCGTCGCGAACGAGAAGGAGGCCGTCATCGAGATCCGATCGAACGTCGACAAGGGGCTCCGGCCTTCCCGCGGCCCGCGCCCAAGAACGGAGTACGGCGCGCAGGAGGCCCCGCCGGACGATATGCGGGAGAACGAGTTCATGGGGCATCTCAACGTCTATTTCGACAAGGTCATCTCCTGCATCCGCGAGGCGGAGTCCATCTTCATCTTCGGCCCCGGCGAAGCGAAGGGCGAGCTGAAGAGGCGCATCGCGCGCAACCGGGTGCGCGGGGACCTCGTGTACGTCGAAACGACCGACAAGATGAGCGACCGCCAGATCGCGGCGAAGGTCCGAGAGAGCTTCCGGCTCCCGGCGCGCCCGCAGCAGCCCAAGCGGCGCGGCGGGCCCCCCCATCGCAGCCGCAGGAGCTGACCTCCGCCGGCGGTTGAGAAGTTTGTACGATACGGCTTGAGTCATGGCTATCGAGTACAAAGATTACTACGCGGTGCTGGGGGTGAGGAAGGACGCCTCCGTTCCGGAGATCAAGGGGGCGTACCGGCGTCTGGCGAAGCGGCACCATCCCGACCTGCACCCGGACAAGGACAAGGCCCGGGCGACGGCGAAGTTCAAGGAGATCAACGAGGCTTACGAAGTCCTTTCCGATCCCCAGAAGAAGGCCAAGTACGACCAGATCGGCCCGGGCTGGGAAGCGGCCCAGGAGTCCAGCCCCCCTCCCGGCGCAGGCACGGCGAGGCGCGGGTTCCGGACAGACGAGCAAGACGACTCCCTGGACGGCTTCAGCCGCTTCTTCGAGTCGCTCTTCGGAGAAGCCGGCGCGCAGGGCTTCGGCCGGGGCGAGGCGTTCCGGCGAGGCCCCAGGAAAGGGCAGGACGTGGAAGCCGAGATGGCGCTCTCGCTGGAGGACGCGCTCCGCGGCGGAGACAAGAAGATCTCCATCCTCGCCGCCGTCCCCTGTCCGGCCTGTCGAGGCTCAAGACGGCAGGGGAACCGCTTCTGTCCGGCCTGCGCGGGGGCGGGAGAGACCCGGCAGGAAAGGCCCATCACCGCGCATCTGCCCAAGAACATCCGGGACGGCATGAGGCTCCGCCTGCGGGGCCAGGGCGGCCCCTCTTCCAGCGGCGCGGGGCCCGGCGACCTGTTCCTCAGGATCAGGCTGCTCCCGCACCCCGCGTTCAAGGTCTCGGGCAGCGACCTGGAGACGACCCTCGCCGTGATGCCCTGGGAAGCCGCCCTGGGAGCGAAGATCGAAGTCCCCACCCTGGAGGGGCCGATCCGCATCCGCATCCCCCCCGGGACGCATTCCGGGCGCCGGCTGCGCATCGCGGGGAAGGGGCTGGGAAAGGAGGACGGCTCCAGGGGAGACCTCTTCGCGGCGGTGCGCATCGACATCCCGGACAAGACCAACGACCGGATGGAGCGGCTCTATCGCGAACTGCGGGAGGCCGCGGCGGCGCACCCTAAGGCCCCATGAAATCCCGTCCCGAGATCCGCAAGATCGCCTTCGTGGGGAACTACCCCCCCCGGCTCTGCGGCATCGCCTCCTTCACGGCGGACCTGTGCACCTCGGTGGCGGCCCAGTTCCCGAAGGCGCAGTGCTTCGTCGTGCCCGTCAACGACATCGCGGGGGGCTATGACTACCCCCCCGAGGTCCGTTTCGAGATCGAGGAGCAGAGCCTGGCCTCCTACCGGCGGGCCGCGGACTTCCTGGGCATCAGCGACGTGGACGTGCTTTGCGTCCAGCATGAATACGGCATCTACGGCGGGCCGGCGGGCGGGCACCTCCTCGCGCTCCTGCGCGACGTGGACATCCCCATCGTCACCACGCTCCACACCGTGCTCAAGGAGCCCAGCGTCGACCAGAAGCGGGTGATGCGCGAGCTGCTCCAACTCTCCACCCGCGTGGTCGTGATGTCCCGCAAGGCCGAGGAGTTCCTGAAGGAGGTCTACCAGGCCCCCGCCGCCAAGATCGACCGGATCCCCCACGGCATCCCCGAGACCCCTTTCGTGGATTCGACCTTCTACAAGGACCTCTTCGGCGTGGAGGGCAAGCAGGTGCTTCTGACCTTCGGGCTGCTCTCTCCCAACAAGGGCATCGAGAACATGCTCAACGCCCTCCCCAGGATCGTGGCGGAGCGCCCCGACGTGGTCTACATCATCCTGGGCGCCACCCACCCGCACCTCGTGCGGGAGGCGGGCGAGTCCTACCGCCTGAAGCTGGAGCTGCTGGCCGAGAAGAACGGCGTCAAGAAGAACGTGATCTTCTATGACCGCTTCGTGGAGCTGGCCGAGCTCAAGGAGTTCATCGGCGCCGCGGACATCTACATCACGCCCTACCTCAACGAGGCCCAGATCGTGTCCGGGACGCTGGCCTATTGCTTCGGCGCGGGCAAGGCGGTGGTGTCCACCCCCTATTGGCACGCCCAAGAGCTCTTGGCGGACGACCGCGGGGTGCTGGTCCCCTTCAACGACCCGGGCGCCCTCGCCCGGGAAGTGCTGGGGCTGCTGAAGGACGACGCCCGGCGCAACGCCCTGCGCAAGAACGCCTACAAGCTGGGACGGGAGATGGTCTGGGGCAACGTCGCCTGCTCGTACATGCAGACTTTCGAGAAAGCCCGGAACGAACGGGCCGGCCTGACCCGGAAGCTCTTCATGGTGAAGACGCTGGACAAGCAGCTCACGGGGCTGCCCGAGATCAAGCTCGACCACCTCTACCGCATGACCGACTCCACGGGGCTCTTCCAGCACGCCATCGTGGCCGTGCCGAATTTCAGCACCGGCTACTGCACCGACGACAACGCCCGCGCCTTGATCCTGACCGTCCTTCTCGACGAGCTCTGGGAGGATTCGCCTCGCCTCCTGAACGCAGCCACCACCTACGCCGCCTTCCTCCAGCACGCATTCGACCCCAAGCTCAACCGGTTCCGCAACTTCATGGGGTTCAACCGGGCCTGGATGGACGAGGCCCTCTCGGAGGACTGCTGCGGCCGCGCCCTCTGGGCCCTGGGGACGTGCGTGGGCCGATCGACGAACCCCGGCTTCCAGGCCCTGGCCGGACAGATCTTCGCGCAGGCGCTCTCTCCGGTGACCGGGTTCAGCTCGCCCCGGGCATGGGCCCTGGCCTTGATCGGCGCGCACGAATACCTGCGGCGGCTCAACGGGGACCGGCAGGTCAGCCAGATCCGCGACGCCCTCACCGACCTGTTGATGGGGCTCTACAGCCGCACCGCCGCCCCCGAATGGCCCTGGTTCGAGGACTCGGTGACCTACATGAACGCCGTGCTCCCCCACGCGCTGATCCTGAGCGGGAGCGGGGCCGCCCGCGCCGACGCGCTCGAACTGGGCGTGAAGGCCTTGCGCTGGCTCACCCAGGTCCAGACCGCCGAGGGCGCCTATCTCCGCCCCATCGGCTCCAACGGCTTCTTCAAGCGCGACGGCGCGCGGGCGAATTTCGACCAGCAGCCCATCGAGGCCCAGGCCATGGTCTCCGCCTGCCTGGAGGCCTACCGCTGCACCTCGGACGACTATTGGTTCAGCCAGGCGCGCCGCGCCTTCGACTGGTTCCTGGGGCGCAACGACCTGGGCATCCCGCTCTACGATCCCAATACCGGCGGGTGCCGGGACGGGCTCCACGTGGACCGCGTGAACCAGAACCAGGGGGCCGAATCCACGCTGGCCTTCCTCGTCTCCCTGACGGAGATGCAGAAGGCCCACGATGAGCTGGCCGCCTTCAAGAACTCGCCGCCCTCCTGAATGGAACGACCCTCTCGCCGACGAAGAGACATCCGCATCCGCCGGACGGAGACCCGGCTGTCCCCGGACCAAAGCCGGGTGGTCTTGCGGCCCCTGGGCTTCGGCCGCGATGAGGACTACGCCAAGATCATCCGCCGCGTGCTGGCCCTTCCCGAAGAGGACGTCCAGCGCGTCCTGGACCAGGTCCTCGAGGAGTTCTCCTCCCGGCACCGGCGGTTCGAGGAGCGCCTCCTGGCGCGGTCCCGGCACCTGCAGCGCTTCCTGCCCCCGGCCGGCGACCTCTCGCAAGCGCGCAAGCTGCTGATCGGCTCCTACTTCATGTTCGAATACTCGGCCGAGTCCGCGGCGCTCTTCAACCCGTCCATCCTTCCCCATCCAGACCAGTCGGGGCTGCCCGAAGGGAGCCTGCGCTTCCTCCTGAGCCTCCGGTCGACGGGGGAGGGCCACGTTTCGTCCATCTCCTTCCGCAGCGGCGTCATCAACGCGCGCAACGGCATCGCCGTGGACCCGCCCTCGCGCTTCGTGGCCGAGCCCGAGCTCGTCGAGAATCCCGTTTACCAGAAGGACCTCTTCTGGCGGAAGCTCGCGGAGATGGGCTCGGCCGGCGCCTGGGTTGAACGCGTGAAGGGCCGGCTCGCGGACGTCTTCACCCTGGCGGAGCTCAACGGCCGCATCCGGGAGGTCCTCGACGAGACGGCGCCGGGCCGGCGCTTCGAGGAAGACCCCGGCGCCAGCGCGCTGTGGCTTTTGGCCAAATCCAACTACGAGATCCAGTTCCCCCCGGGACAGGACCTCTCCGAGCGGATCATCTTCCCCGTCATCCCCATCCAGAGCAACGGCATCGAGGATGTGCGGCTCGTGGCCCATCAGGACGCGGAGGGGAAGACGGCGTACTACGGCACCTACACCGCCTACGACGGCCGCAACGTGCTCCCCCAGCTCTTCGAGACGGAGGATTTCCAGCGCTTCAAGTTCTCCACGCTCAACGGCCCCGGGGTGCAGAACAAGGGGATGGCCCTCTTCCCCCGCAGGATCGACGGCCTCTTCGCCATGCTCTCCCGCCAGGACGGCGAGAACATCTTCCTGATGTTCTCCGACAACGCGCATTTCTGGAACGAGTCCCGCCTGCTCCTCTCACCCGTCCACCCCTGGGAGTTCTTGAAGATGGGGAACTGCGGGTCTCCCATCGAGACGGAGGCGGGTTGGCTGGTGCTGAGCCACGGAGTGGGGCCCATGCGGAAGTACTGCCTCGGCGCTTTCCTGCTGGACTTGAAGGACCCTTCCAAGGTGATCGGCCGTCTGCAAGAGCCCCTGCTGTCCCCCGAGGGGCCCGAGCGGGAGGGGTACGTTCCCAACGTCCTCTACACCTGCGGGGCGCTCGCGCGCAACGGCCAGCTGATCCTGCCCTACGGCATGTCGGACCGCGTGAGCGGGTTCGCGCTCCTCCCCCTGAAGGACATCCTGGCCGCCATGGATAAGGATCCTCGATAGGACGCCGGGGCGCGCCTCAGCCGGCCCGCGTGAGCTCGCGCACCGCCTCGGAGGCAGGCTCCTGGACGATCTCCTCGGGCCGCCCGTGCTGGAGGACCCGCCCGCCGATGAGGACGAACATCCTCTCCGCGAGCGAGCGCGCCTCGGCGAGGTCGTGGGTGACCAGCAGGACGGGGATGCCGAGGCTCCGCATGAGCCTGGCCAGGCAGTCGCGCATGTGGACGCGGGTGGGGCCGTCCAAGGCGGAGAACGGCTCGTCGAGAAGGAGGAGTTCCGGCTTCGCGATCAAGGCCCGCGCGAAGGCGACCCGCTGCTTCTGCCCGCCCGAGATGCTCTTCGGCCTGCGGGCTTCCAGCCCCTCCAGCCGGAACTCCTGGATGAGCCGCCGGGCTTCCGCCAGCGCCTTCTCCCTGGGCAGTCCCCGAGCGCCGTAGACGACGTTCTCCAGCACGCTCATGTGCGGGAAGAGCGCGTGGTGCTGGAACACGTAGCCGATGCGCCGCTCCTGCGGCGGTACCCAAGCGGTCCCCGAGAGGATCCGGCCGTTCAAACGCACCTCCCCTTCCCGCGGCCGCATCAGGCCGGCGATCAGCCGGAGCATCAGCGATTTCCCCGCGCCGGAAGGCCCGAAGAGGACCCCGATCTCCCGCCCGAGGGAGAGGGCGGCGTCCAGGTCGAAGCCCGGCAGGGCGTGCTGGAGGCGGACTTCCAGGGCCGCGCTCACAGGACGCTCCGGGAGTAATGCCGGGCGGCCGTGAGCAGGACGACGGAGAGCGCCGTGAGCATCGCCACCAGCAGGTGCGCCTGCGACCAGTCGCCCGAGGCCGCGCTGGCGTAGATGGCCAGCGGCATGGTGTCCGTCCGCCCGGGGATGTTGCCCGCGAGCATCAGGGTGGCCCCGAACTCGCCGATGGCGCGGGTGAAGGCCAGCATGATGCCGGCGAGGATGCCCTGCCAGGCCAGGGGCAGGACCACGTAGAGCGCGGTCTCGGCCCGGGTGTAGCCCAGCATGGTCGAGGAGTCGACCATCTCGGGGTCCACCGACTCGATGGCCGTCTGGGCGGAACGCACCATGATGGGGAAGGAGACCACGGCCGAGGCGACCACGGCCGCCTGCCAGGTGAACAGGACGTTCCACCCCGTCCAGCGGTAGAGGCTTCCGCCCAAAAGCCCGTGGCGGCCGAGCAGCAGAACCAGGTAGTAGCCCGTGACCGTGGGCGGCAAAACCATGGGGAGCAGGAGCGCGGACTCCACCAGGCTCTTGCCCCGGAACCTCGCGTTGGCCAGGGCGAAGGCTGCGAGCAGGCCGGCTGCGGCGACGAGGGCGGTGGCGAGGAGGGAGACCTTCAGCGAGAGCAGCAGCGGGCCCCAGCTCATCGGAACCCGTGCCTCCGGAAGAGGGCCGCGCCCTGCTTGGAGCGCAAATACTCGACGAACTTCTTCGCGCCGTCGGGGTTCTTCCCGGTCTTGAGCGCGGCCGCGGGGTAGAGGATGGGCTCGTGAGCGTCGGGCGGCACCGTCTCGACGAGCTCGGCTTTGGGCTCGATCAGCGCGTCCGTCTTGTAGACGAAGCCCGCGTCCGCCTCGTCGCGGGCCACGTAGTCGAGCACCTGGCGGACGTTCTCGGCGAAGATGAGCTTCCCTTTCAGCTTGTCGTAGAGCCCGCGCTTCTCCAGGGCCTGCCGCGCGTAGCGGCCCGCCGGGCTCGTGACCGGATTCACCATGGCGACGCGGGAGACGCCCTTCAACGCGAGGTCGTCGACCCTCCAGACGCGCGGAGGGCGCGCCCGGCTGCGGATGAGCACGAGCGCGTTCCCGGCCACATCGGCGCGGGTGCCGGGGAGCAGGAGCCCCTTCCGCTCCAGGGCGTCCATGTCCGACACGCCCGCCGAGAGGAACGCGTCCACCGGCGCCCCGTTCTCGACCTGCATCCGGAGCTGACCGGACGCCCCCAGGTTGAAGACCAGCTGGACGCCGGGCTCCCTCTTCTCGAAAGCCGGAGCGGCGGCCTCCAGGACGTCCTTGAGGCTGGCGGCCGCGGAGACGAGGACTTCCTCCGCCGAGGCGGAAGCCGCCAGGAACAGGGCGAGGCAGGCGCCGATCATCGGGCGCAGGCGGCGCAGAGCCCGTGGACCACGAGCTGCTTGCTGAGGATGGCCGCCCCCTTCGGGGCCTGGATCCAGGGAAGGGGCTGCTCGGGCAGGCAGGACATCTTTCCGCAGCCCTGGCAGAGGAAGTGGATGTGGTTGCTGGGGCAGGCCCCGGCCGTGGACCGGTGCGCGCAGAAGCGCCAGAGGCCGTCCGAGCCCTGGATCCGATGGAGCAGACCGGCCGAATGCAGGGTCTCGAGGGCGCGGTAGATCGTGACACGGTCGCAGGCCCCTTCTTTGAGCCCTTTTTGGATCTCTTGATGCGAAAGAGGCCGCCCGGATTTCTCCAGGAGCCGGAGGACGGCCTCTCGGGCGCGCGTGCGGCGGAATCCCGCGTCATCCATGGCCCGCGGATGGTATCCTTTCTGCAACACAGTTGCAATCAGCGATAATGGATTCATAACGCCCCCCCCTGGTATCGTGACAGTTCCTGCCCATCGGAATGTCCAGCCCATCCAATACGACGCGCTCACGGCTCGCCCTGCTCTGTCTGACCGCCCTCGGCGTCGTCTACGGAGACATCGGCACGAGCCCCCTCTACGCCGTGCGGGAGTGCTTCCACGGCGCGCACGCCGTCCCTCTCACGCAGGCCAACGTCCTGGGCGTCCTCTCGCTGATCTTCTGGACGCTGATGATCCTGGTCGTCCTCAAATACCACCTCTACGTCCTGCGAGCCGACAACAAGGGGGAAGGCGGCATCCTGGCGATGATGGCCCTGGCCCGCGGCGCACCGCTGGGCCCCAGGACGCAGAAGTACATCCTGGCGCTCGGCCTCTTCGGCGCCGCGCTCCTCTACGGCGACGGGATGCTCACTCCCGCCATCTCGGTGCTCAGCGCGGTCGAAGGGCTGGAGGTCGCCACGCCGCTCTTCACCCCGTACGTCCTTCCCATCACCATCGTCATCCTGATCGGCCTCTTCAGCTTCCAGCGCCACGGGACGACCCGGGTCGGCCTCCTCTTCGGACCGGTCATCCTGCTCTGGTTCCTCTTCCTCGCGGTCACGGGGGCCGCCAGCGTGGCCCGGACGCCCGAGGTCCTGAGGGCCTTCCACCCCGCCCACGCCGCCGGTTTCCTGCTGGGCGGCGGCCTGCAGGGCTACCTGGTGCTCGGCGCGGTCTTCCTCGTGGCCACGGGCGGAGAGGCCCTGTATGCCGACCTCGGCCACTTCAACGAGAGGGCCATCCAGGTCGACGGGCTCCTCATCGCCGCCCCCTGCCTGCTCCTGAACTACTTCGGGCAGGGCGCCCTGCTCCTCCGGAACCCCGGGGCCGTGGACAACCCGTTCTACCGCATGGTCCCGGAGTGGGCGCTCTACCCCGCCGTCCTCATGGCGACGGCGGCCACCGTCATCGCCTCGCAGGCCGTCATCTCGGGCGTCTTCTCCCTGTCCCGACAGGCCATCCAGATGGGTCTGCTTTTGCGCCTGCGCATCGTCCACACCTCCTCCGACGCGATGGGGCAGATCTACATCCCCGCCGTGAACTGGATCCTCCTGCTCGCCACGGTCGGGCTCGTCATCGGCTTCAAGCGCTCCACGAACCTCGCCTCCGCCTACGGCATCGCGATCTCCGTGACCATGGTCATCACCACCCTGCTCGCCTTCATCGTCTCGCGCCACGTCTGGCGCTGGCGCCTGCCTGTCGCCCTGGCCGTGACGGGAGGCTTCCTCGCCGTGGACCTCGCCTTCCTCGGCGCCAACAGCGCCAAGGTGCTCGAGGGCGGCTGGTACCCCCTGGCCGCCGCCGCGGCCGTCGTCGCGGTCTTCACCACCTGGAAGCAGGGCCGCGAGAGCATCGCGGCGCTCCAGCAGGACGGCGCCCTCCCCATCGAACAGATCGTGCGCGAGGCGGAGGGTGGCCTCATCGCGCGCATCCCGGGCACCGCGGTCTTCCTCTGCGGCATGCCGGGGACCACACCGAGCGCCCTGCTCCACAACCTCAAGCACAACCGCGTCCTGCACCGTCAGAACCTGTTCGTCTCGGTGAGGACCGAGGACGTGCCCCGCGTGCCGGAGGAGGAGCGCTTCGAGCACCGCCCCATCGGGCCGGATTTCCACCAGGTCCTCGTTCGCTACGGCTTCACGGAGGACCCCGACATCCCGGAGGTCCTCTCGAGGATGGCGGCCGGCGGCTTCCCCTTCGCCGGGAGCCTGTCCCGCCTCACCTACATCCTCAGCGACAACACCCTCGTGACCACGCAGCGGGGACGCATGAACCCCTGGCGCCTGGCTTTGTTCGCTTTCCTCTACCGCAACGCCCTGCGCCCGACCCAGTTCTTCCGCCTGCCCATCAACCAGGTCATCGAGATCGGCCGGCAGATCCAGCTCTGAAAACGCTACCATGACGGGCATGCTGGGCCGCCTCCGGGAGTATGGGCTCGCGGTCGGGGCGAACGCGCTCTGCACGGCCTTCTGCTCCGCCGTGTCCCCGTTCGTCGCGCTCACCGACCTCGTCATGGTCTATCTGGTCGGGACGCTGGCCGTGGCCCTGCGAGGCCGCCGGGGGCCGGCCGTCTTCTCGTCGTTTTTGAGCGTGCTCTGCTTCAACTTCTTCTTCGTCCCCCCGCGCTTCACCTTCGACGTGGAGCACCCCCAGTACGTGGTCACCTTCCTGGTCATGCTCGCCGTGGCGCTGACCATCAGCCACCTGGCCCTGCGGATCCGGACCCAGGCGGAGGCGGCGAAGAGCTCGGAGCTGGCCGCGGAGACCGAGCGCCTGCGCAGCTCCCTGCTCAGCGCCGTGTCCCACGAGCTCAAGACCCCGCTCACCGCCATCATCGGCTCGGCCGGCAGCCTGCTCCAGGCCCCCGACGCCGGAGGCGGCCACCGGCGGGAACTGCTCGACAACATCCGGGAGGAAGCCCAGCGCCTGGCTCGGCTGGTCCACAACCTCATCGAGACCACGCGGTTCGAGTCGGGCGGTGTGCGCCTGCGCAAGGAACCCTATCCTATCGAGGACGTCGTCGGCACGGCGCTCGAGCGTTTGGACAAGCCCCTCACGGGACGGGAGGTCCGCACCGATCTGCCCGAGGACCTGCCGCTCATCCCCGTCGACCCCGTCCTCATGGAGCTCGTCTTCGTCAACCTCATCGAGAACGCCCTGCGCCACGCGCCGGAGAGCTCGGCCATCGAGATCGCCGCTCGCCAAGTCGGTGGGCGGCTGGAAGCGACCGTCGCCGACCGCGGGCCGGGGCTGAGAACCCAGCCCATCGAGCGGGTCTTCGAGAAATTCTACCGCGCCGGCCCAGCCCCAGGCGGGGCGGGACTGGGCCTGGCGATCTGCAAGGCGGTGGTCGAGGCGCACGGAGGCTCCATCCAGGCCGAGAACCGAGTAGACGGGGGCGCCCTGTTCCGTCTGTCCTTGCCGCTCCGGGGCGAGCCTTGATGGACGCGCCGCAGACCATCCTCATCGTCGACGACGAGAAGGCCATCCTGCGCTTCCTGCGCGCCTCACTGGAGGAGGCCGGCTTTTCGGTGCTCGAGGCTTCGAGCGGCCGCTCCGCGCTGGAGCTGGCGGCGGCGAAGAAGCCGGACGTCGTCCTGCTCGACCTGGGCCTCCCCGACCTCGACGGACTGGAGGTGATCGAGCGCCTGCGCGAATGGACCTCGGCGCCGGTCATCGTCGTCTCTGTCCGCAACGACGAGTCCGACAAGATCGAGGCCCTCGACCGCGGGGCGGACGACTACCTGACCAAGCCCTTCGGGGTCGAGGAGCTGCTGGCCCGCATCCGGGTGGCCCTGCGCCACGCGGAGCGGGCCCGGGAGGACCCCGAGCCCCTCTACCGGCACGGGGACCTCCGCATCGACCTGACCGCCCGCCGCGTCTGGCTGGGGAAGAAGGAGGTGCGCCTCTCCCCCCTGCAGTACGCCCTCCTCTCGATCCTGGTGCGCAACGCCGGCCGCGTCGTCGGCCAGAAGCAGCTGCTCAAGGAGCTCTGGCCCGAGGGCGGCAGCAACCCCGAGGCCCTGCGCATCCTGGTCCACCAGACCCGCCACCGCATCGAGCGCGAGCCCGTCCGGCCGCGGCACCTCAAGACCGAGCCCGCGGTCGGCTACCGCCTCGAAGACTCCGAAGACCCTTCATAACGCCGCCTCAACGCCTGGATAATGGGAATGAAACGGGGCCTTCGCCTATCCTATGGAGGTGCCCGCGATCCTGGCCTGCCTTTCAGCCGAGGAGGAGGACGGCGCCGTGCTGGCGGAGGCGGCCCGTCTGGCCGCCGAGTTGGCCGCTCCCCTGAGCGTCGTCTTCGTCTATCCCTCGGGATGGACCGGCCCCGCGCGGGCCTGGCCCGGGGCCTGGCACCTGAAGGCCGACGAGCCGCAGGAGCCGCTCGCCCGATTCGCGAAGCGCAACGGGATCACGCACGTCGTGCTGGGGCGCAACGGCCCGGGTCAGACCTTGATGTCCTCGAACAGCGCCGAGGACAGGTAGCGCTCGCCCGCGTCCGGCAGGAGGACCACGATCAGCCTGCCCTTGTTCTCGGGCATCGCGGCCTCGCGCAGGGCCGCGGCCATGGCGGCGCCGGAGGAGATGCCGCAGGTGATGCCCTCCTCCTTATGGAGGCGCCGGGCCGTCTCGAGGGCCTCGTCGTTGGAGACCGCCTGCACGGCGTCGACGAGGGATAGGTCGAGCACGTCGGGCTTGAAGCCCGCGCCGATGCCCTGGATCTTGTGCGGGCCGGGCTTGGGCGCCTCGCCCTTCCTCAGGGCCGTGAGCACGGCGGAGGCCTCGGGCTCGACGCCGACGAGGCGCACGGCCCTCTTCTCCTTGAGGAAGCGCCCCGCGCCCGTGATGGTCCCGCCCGTCCCGACGCCCGAGACGACGACGTCCACCTTTCCGTCCGTGTCGTCCCAGATCTCGGGGCCCGTGGTCTTGAAGTGGATCTCCGGGTTGGCCGGGTTCTTGAACTGCTGGGGGATCCAGTAGCGCCCGAGCTCGGAGGCCGCGAGCGCCTCGGCCTTGGCGATGGCCCCGGCCATCCCCTTGGCGCCCTCGGTGAGGATCACCTCGGCGCCGAAGGCCTTGAGCATGCGCCGGCGCTCGAGCGACATCGTCTCGGGCATGGTCAGCGCGACGGAATAGCCCCGCGCCGCGCACACGAAGGCCAGGGCGATGCCCGTGTTGCCGCTCGTGGGTTCGAGCACGGTCGGGTTCTCTCCCCCGGGCTTGAGCACGCCGCGCTTCTCCGCGTCCCAGATCATCGCGGCCCCGATGCGGCACTTGACCGAGTAGGCGGGGTTGCGCCCCTCGATCTTCGCGAGCACGGTGGCGCCCAGGCCTTGGGCCATCCGGTTGATGCGCACGAGCGGAGTATGTCCGATGCTCAGGCTGTTGTCTTCGAAGAATCTCACGGGGCCTCCCTGCGTCTTCGGATATTCTACATATAAATAGCATTGGCATGTGCCGGCGCGGCCTCTATTGGTATACTAGCCCCGCTCCATGAAGGCGCCCCGCGCCGTCCACGGACCCCACCCCCTGGCCGCCTGGGGCCTCTGGCTCGCAGTGGCCGGCGCGCCGCTGGTCTACAGCAACGCCTTCATCGCCCGCTTCACCCTGCCCAAGCTCGCCGTCCTGTCATTGGGCGTCCTGCTCTCCCTCATCGGCTTCGCCCTCTCCAAGGGCCCGCTCCGCTCGCCCGTTCCGGCGCCGGTCGGCTGGGCCCTCTTCGGCTCCTTCGCCGCGCTTGGGCTCTCGGCCGCCGCCTCGCAGGACCGCCTGCTCAGCCTGCTCGGCCGCTACGACTCCTACGCCTACGGTTTCTGGCCGCTCGCCCTCTGCGCGGCGGTCCTGCTTGCGTGCGCCGCCCTCCCCGAGCGGCGGCGAGAGCAGACCCTGAGAGTCTGCCTTTCCACCGGAGCCCTGATCGCGCTCTTCGCCATCCTGGAAGGCCTCGGGATGGGACTCCTCCCGGGCATCGGGGCGCTCCCGGCAGGACGGCGCGCGGTGTCCACTCTAGGCAGTCCGGTAGACTTGGGTGCCTACCTCGCGACCCTGCTCCCCTTGGCGCTCCGCGAGGCCCTCGACGGGAAGAGCAGGCCGCTGGGCTGGGGGTTCCTGCTGGCCGTCTCCGGGGGCCTGCTCGCCACGGCCTCCCGGGGGGCCTGGCTGGGCGGGGCGGCGGGCTGCGCGGTCTTCCTCCTCCTGGCCGGCCGCCTGAAAAGGCTTCAAGCTCCGGCGCTCGCCGCCGGCGGACTGCTGCTGGCCGCCGCGCTCGGCCTGAGCGCCCTGAAGCTCTCCTCCCGGTCCACCTCCGCCTCGGACGCCCAGCGCCCCCTGATCCTCCGGGCGGCCTGGCAGTCCTTCCTCCAGCATCCCTGGCTCGGCACGGGGCCCGATACCTTCGAGCAGGAGTTCCGGCGGCGCCGCTCCGAGGAATACATCCGGCTCATGGGCTCGCACCGCTTCCAGGCCAACGCACACAACGCTCTCTTCCAGGCCCTGTCCACCACGGGAGCGGTCGGGACGGCGGCCCTCCTGGCCCTGCTCGCGGCGCTGTTCCGGGCCGCGCCCGTGGGCGCGGCCCTCGCCGGCGGCTTGTCCGGCCTTCTCCTGGCGCTGATGTTCAACCTGGCCTCCCTCGAGGTCCTGGTCACGGCGGCGGCTCTGGCCGGCCTGCTCTGCCCGATCGACGAGAAGGACCAGCGCCCCGCCGCGCCCCGCGTCCTCCTCCTCCTCGCCGTCCTGCTCGCGGCCCTCTCGGCGGCCGGCGCCCTCCGCTTCGCCCAGGCCGACCGTCTCATGAAGAGCGGGAAGCAGAAGGCGGCCGCCGGCTCCGCCGAACCGGCCGCTCAGCTCTACCGCAAGGGCATCTCGCTCAACCCCTGCGAGCTCAGCTACCACATCCTGTTCGTCAACCAGCTCAGCGAGCGCGTCAACGCCGCCCCGACCCTGCCCTTGCGCACGGAACTGCTCGCCGAAGGCGCGGCCCTGCCCTCCCTGGCCTGCCATCCCAACGACGTCAACGCGCGCTACATCCGCGGCATCGCGCTCTACCTGCAGGCCCAGCTGGGCCGGCCCGAGCTCCTGCCGGAGGCCGCCAAGGCGCTGGACGCCGCCCTCGAGCTCGACCCCCATTTCGCCCCCCTCCTGCAGAGCCGGCTCGAGGTCGCCAAGCGCCTAGACGCTCGGACCTCGCCGGACCCTAGGCCCTAGGGCCCATCCCGCTGTTGGGCCTTGGTCCCTGGCCCCTGGACGCCGCAAGGGCCATCCTTAGGGTGAAGGCCATGCACCACTCCACCGCCCGCCCCTTCACCCCGGTCAAGGACGACAGCGCCCCTCTCATCTACCTGTCCACCGAGTTCATCCGCGCCAAGGAGTACCTCGAGGCCATCGTCTCCTCGACCTCCGACGCCATCTGGACGACCGACCTCTCCGGGCGGATCATCTACTTCAGCCCCGGAGCGGAGCGGATGCTCGGACGCTCCCTGCGCGAGGTCTTCGCCAAGCCCGCCGCCGACCTCTTCGCGGGCGGGAAGGCCGAGGCCGGACGGGTGCACCGCCAGCTGCTCGCCCAGGGCAGCCTGGCCGAGCACGAGAGCTCCCTGCTCAAGGCCGACGGCAAGAACCTGCGGGTCACCATCACGGTCTCGCTCCTCAAAGACCGCCAGGGCACCCTCATCGGCACCCTCTCCATCGCCAAGGACATCACGCGGCGCGTCGAGCTCGAGTCCAAGCTCCGCGCGCTCTCCATCACCGACGACCTCACCGGCCTCTTCAACCAGCGCCACTTCCACGACCGCGCGGCCGCCGAGCTCAAGCGCGCCCGCCGCCAAGGCGAGAAGCTTTCCCTGCTCGTCATCGACCTCGACCACTTCAAGAAGGCCAACGACCTCTGGGGCCACCTCGAGGGCGACCGCATCCTCGCCGAGACGGGCGCTCTCATCCGCTCCAGCATCCGGGGCGACGTGGACCTCGCCTTCCGCTACGGCGGCGACGAGTTCGTCGTGCTTTTGCCAGGCCTCGGGGAACGGACGGCCAAGCGGATCGCCGAGCGCATCCGCGCCGCGGCGGGCCGGAAGGCCTTCGCCAAGGTCGTCGGCCTGAGCATCGGCGCCGCGTCCCTCCAAGCCTCCGACTCCCTCGCCGACCTCCTCCACCGCGCAGACGTGCGCATGTACAAAGAGAAGCGCAAGCGTTCCTAAGCCGGCCCCTATTTATTATCCTAGCCTCGTGACCATCGCCATCGCCGGGGCGAACGGCTTCGTCGGGCGCGCCCTGGCCCGCCGTCTCGCCGGGGCCGGGCACCGGGTGATCGGCCTCACGCGCGGGCCCGTCGCGGAGCGCGCCCCGGGGATCGAGTGGCGCCGCTGCGACCTTTTCTCCCTCCTGCAGTGCGAGGAGTCCCTCGCGGGCGCCGAGCAGGCCGTCTATCTCGTGCACTCCATGCTTCCCTCGGCGCACCTCACCCAGGGCGCCTTCCAGGACATGGACCTCATCATCGCCGACAACTTCGCCCGCGCCGCGGCCAAGGCCGGCCTGCGTCAGACCGTCTACTTGGGCGGGCTCATCCCGGAGGGCCCGGCGCTCTCGCGCCACCTCCAGAGCCGCCTGGAGGTCGAGCGGACGCTGGGCTCCCGCGGGACTCCTTTGACCGCCCTGCGCGCGGGCATCGTCATCGGCGCGGGGGGCTCCTCCTTCCAGATGATGCTGAAGCTCGTGCGCCGGCTCCCCCTCATCTTCTGCCCTCCCTGGGCCCGCACCCCCTCCCACCCCATCGCCCTCGCCGACCTGCTCGAGCTCCTCGTCTTCTGTTTGGAACGGCCCTCCCCCGCGAGTCGGCAATTCGACATCGGCTGCCCGGAGATCCTCTCCTACCGCCAGATGCTCGAGCGCATCGCCCGTCTGCTGGGCTTCGAGCGGCTCTTCGTGGACGTCCCGCTGCGAGGCACCTTCTGGTGCCGCCGCTGGCTGAGGCTGGTCACGGGAGCGCCCAAGGAGCTGGTCGTCCCCCTGCTCGAGAGCATGCGCCATCCCATGGTGGCGAAGGACCGGCGCCTGCAGGAGCAGGCCGGCCTCCCGGGGCTGAGCTTCGACGAGGCCGTGCGCAAGGCCCTCCAGGAGCCCCCGGCCCCGCCCGGCAGGCGGGCCGCCCCCCAGCACAACGTCCGCTCCGTCCAGCGCATCCCTCTGCCGCCGGGCCGCAGCGCGCGCTGGGCCGCGGAGCGCTATGGGGAGTGGCTGCCCCGCCTCTTCAAGTCGCTCCTCCGCGCCGAGCGGGACGCGGGCGGCCGCGTGCGCCTCATGCTGGCCTTCCCGCGCCTGTGCCTCATCGAGCACGAATTCTCGACGGACCGCAGCCAGAGCCCCGACCGACAGGTCTACTACATCACCGGAGGCCTGCTGGCCCGCAAGGACCGCCGGCTCACGCGGCGGCCGCGCATCGAGTTCCGCGAGGCCCTGAACGGCAGCTGCCTGCTCGTGGCCATCCACGACTACCGCCCCACCCTCCCCTGGTTCCTCTACAACCTCACTCAGGCCCCTCTGCATCTCTGGGTGATGCGCGGCTTCGCCCGCCAACTCCAGGGCCTCAAATAGGTAGAATGCCCTCATGACGACGGCGACCCTGGAGCGCACCCCCATGAAATTCATCGAAGACCTTTTCGCCCGGGCCTGGAAGGAAGGCCGCAAGGCGTTGAGCGAAGCCGAGACCTACGACGTGTTCGAGGCGCTGGGCCTCGACGCTCCCAAGCGCTCGCTCATCGTCCTGGACCGCCTCCCCATGAAGGACCACGAGCTCGACCGCCTCCTCGCGGGCTTCCCCGGGGACAAGGTCGTCCTCAAGGTCTGCTCTCACAAGGTCCTGCACAAGACCGAGCAGGGCGGGGTGCGCGTCTGCGGCAAGCGCGAGGTCTGCGTGGCCCTCTCCGCGCTCAAGCGGGCCTTCCCCGCGGCCGAGGCGATCCTGCTCTGCGAGTTCGTCGAGCACGCCGTCTTCTCGATGGGGCAGGAGCTTCTGCTCGGCGCGCGGGCCGACGAGGGCTTCGGCCCCCTCCTCACCCTCGGGGTCGGCGGCACCGACGCCGAGGGCCTGACCGCCTCCTTGCGGCCCGGGGTCTCCCCCGCCATCCTGCCCGTGCGCCTGGCCGCCGGGACCGCGGACCGGCAGGCCTTCCTGGACCGCTCCTGGGTATGGCGCTACGTCAGCGGCCGGGTGCGGGGCGGCAAGCGCTTGGCCGAGGACGCGGCGATGCTGCGCTGGCTGGAGGGCTTCGCCAAGCTGATGTCTTATTTCGACGGGTCGGTCTCCCGCTGGCGCATCGACGAAATCGAGGCGAACCCCCTGGCGGTGAGCGCGGGCCGCATCGTCGCTCTCGACGGGGTCTTGCGCTTCCGGGAGGCGCCTCCCTCCTCCGAGCGCAAGCGCCCGAGCGCGAAGGCGGTCTGGGCCCTGCTCAAGCCCGCCACCGTGGCGGTGGCCGGCGTGAGCGAGAAGAAGATGAACATGGGGCGCATCATCCTGCGCAACGTGGCGGAGGCCGGCTTCCCCAGGGAGAAGCTCTTCGTGCTCAAGGACTACGCCGGGGAGATCGAGGGAGCGCGCTGCTTCAAGGACTGCGCCTCCTTCCCCGAGCCCGTGGACATGTTCGTGGTGGCCGTCCCCTCGCCGGAGGTGCCGAAAGTCCTGCGGGAGGCCGCGCTCTCAGGAAAGGTGCGCGGCGTCGTCCTCATCAGCGGCGGAATGGGCGAGAAGAGCGGCAGCGAGACGGTCAAGGACGAGGTCCTCTCCATCATCCGGGAGGGGCGCGAGGCGAACCCCGACTTCGCCGTGAGCGGGGGCAACTCGCTGGGCATCGTCTCCGCCCCGTCCAAGGTCAACACCTTCTTCATCCCGAACTCGAAGCTGGCCATGCCTGTCCACGAGAACCCCGCCATCGCGCGCACCGCCTTCATCAGCCAGAGCGGCGCCTTCGTCATCTCGGTCATCAGCCGCATGGGGTGGCTCAAGCCCGCCTTCAGCGTGTCGGTGGGCAACCAGATGGACGTCACGGTCTGCGACTACGTCGAGCAGGCCGCCCACGACCCCTCCATCCAGGTGATCCTGGCCTACCTCGAGGGCCTTCCCTCGGGCGACGGCCTGCGCCTGGCGCAGAGCATCCGCCAGGCCCGCTCCTGCGGGAAGACCGTGGTGGTCTACAAGGCCGGCCGCACCCCCGTGGGCCAGAAGGCCGTCATGGGCCACACCGCCTCCATCGCCGGCGACTTCGTGGTGACGCGAGCCGTGCTCAGCCAGGCGGGCGCGCTCGTGGCCGAGACCTTCGACGACTTCAACGACCTGGCCCAGGTCGCCTGCTTCTGCGCCGGCCGGCCGCGGGGCCCGCGCCTCTTCGCCCTGAGCAACGCCGGCTTCGAGACGGCGGGCATGGCCGACAGCGTGCACCCCGGGGGGCCCCTCAAGGCCGAGGCCCCGGACGCCGCCCTCTCCCGCGCCATCGAGGAGGTCCTCAAGGCCTTCAAGCTCGACGGCATCGTGGACGTGCGCAACCCGCTCGACCTGACCCCGATGGCCAACGACGAGGCCATCCTCAAGGTCTGCGAGGCGGCCCTGGCCTCCCCCTCGGTGGACGCGGCCGTCGTTTCGGCCGTCCCGCTCACCCCGGCCATGAAGACCCTGCCGGAAGAGGGCCTCGAGCGCTCGGTGCCGGCCGTCCTGGGCGAGCTCGCGAAGGCCGCGGGCAAGCCCGTCCTCTTCTGCGTCTCCTCCGGCCCCCTCTACGACACCTACGTCCGCATCGCGCACGAGCGCGGACTCGCGGTCTTCCGTTCCGCCGACCGGGCGGTGCGGGCCTACGCCCTGTTCCAGGAGCAGCCATGAACGACGCCGCCCAAGCCCTGCCCTGCCCCGACGAAGCCCGCAACGGGATGACGGAGGGCGACCTCAAGCAGTCCTTCCAGAACCGCCGCACCTTCACGATGGCCAAGGACGAGTACACGGCCACCCCCTACGACGACTTCATGACGACGGCCTACCTCATCCGGGACCGGATGATCGAGCGCTGGATCAAGACCCAGCAGAGGTACCACAAGCAGAACCTCAAGCGGGTGTACTACCTCTCCATGGAGTTCCTCATCGGCCGCCTGCTCATGCACGGCATCCAGAACCTCGGCATCGCAGCCGAGATGCGCAAGGCCCTGCGGGCCTACGGGCTCGATCTCGACGAGCTTTGCGAGTTGGAGCCCGACGCGGCGCTCGGAAACGGAGGCCTGGGCCGCCTGGCGGCCTGCTTCATGGACTCGATGGCCACCCTGGGCGTCCCGGCCAACGGCTACGGCATCATGTACGAGTACGGCATCTTCCGCCAGAAGATCACGAACGGCTACCAGACGGAGGTCCCCGACAAGTGGCTCCGCCTCAACACCCCCTGGGCCATCGGGCGCCCCGAATACACCCTCCGCGTGCGCTTCGGCGGGCGCACCCAGCAGTCGCTCGAGAAAGGCGGCCGCCTGCGCGTGAACTGGGTGGACACGACGGACGTGCTCGCGATGCCCTACGACATCCCCATCCCGGGCTACAAGAACGACGTCGTCAACACCCTGCGCCTCTGGTCATCGAAGGGCACCGAGGAGTTCGACCTCGACATCTTCAACCACGGGGACTTCGCGAAGGCCTACGACCAGAAGATATCCTCCGAGAACATCTCCAAGGTCCTCTACCCCAACGATCAGTCCTCGGCCGGCTTCGAGCTGCGCCTCAAGCAGGAGTACTTCTTCAGCGCGGCGTCGCTGGCCGACATCCTGCGCCGCTTCAAGACCCACAACAGCGACTTCCGCTTCTTCCCGCAGAAGGTCGCCATCCAGCTCAACGACACGCACCCCTCGCTGGCCATCCTGGAGCTCATGCGCCTCCTGCTCGACGAGGAGCGCCTGGACTGGGACACCGCCTGGGACGCCGTGGTGGGCACCTTCGCCTACACCAACCACACCCTCATGCCCGAGGCCCTCGAGACCTGGCCGGCGTCCCTGCTCGGCGCCCTGCTCCCGCGCCACCTCGAGATCCTCTACGAGATCAACGCCCGCTTCCTGCGGGAGGTGGCCGTCCGCTGGATCGGCGACGTGGACCGCCTGCGCCGGATGTCGCTCATCGCCGAAGGCCCGGACAAGCGGGTGCGGATGGCGCACCTCTGCATCGTCGCCTCCCACTCGGTCAACGGCGTCTCGGAGCTGCACTCGGATCTGCTCAAGAAGACGCTCTTCGCGGACTTCTTCGAGATGTACCCCGACCGCTTCAACAACAAGACCAACGGCGTGACGCCGCGCCGCTGGCTGCTGGACACGAACCCGCTCCTGACCGCGCTGCTCAACCGGACGCTCGACGAAGACTGGACGACCGACCTCTCCAAGCTCCAGAAGCTGCTACCCCTCCAGTCGGACGCCGCCTTCCGCGAGGACTGGCGGGCCGTCAAGCGCGAGAACAAGAAGCTCTTCGCCTCCTTCGTCAAGAAGAAGACGGGCGTCGTTCTGGACCCGGACTCCATCTTCGACATCCAGGTCAAGCGCATCCATGAGTACAAGCGCCAGACCCTCTTCGCCCTCTTCCTCATCCACCACTACCTCCGCCTCAAGAACGGGCCCAAACGCGACTGGGCCCCCCGCACGGCCATCTTCGGGGGCAAGGCCGCCCCGGGCTACTCGATGGCCAAGCTCATCATCAAGTTCATCAACTCGGTGGGAGGGGTGATCAACGGAGACCGCGCGCTGAAGGGCCGGCTGAAGGTGCTCTTCATGGAGGATTACCGCGTCTCGCTGGCCCAGAAGATCATCCCCGCGGCCGACCTCTCGGAGCAGATCTCCACCGCGGGCACCGAGGCCTCCGGCACCGGCAACATGAAGTTCATGATGAACGGGGCCCTGACGCTGGGCACCTGGGACGGGGCGAACATCGAGATCGCCCAGGAGGTCGGGCCCGAGCACGCCTTCATCTTCGGCCTGCGGGCCGAGGGCGTCGGCGAGCTCCGGCGCAAGGGCTACCGGCCGCAGGACATCCTGGACCGCTCGGCGGAGCTTCGGGAGATCTTCCGCCTGATCCGCCTGGACTTCTTCTCCCAGGTCGAGCCGGGGCTCTTCAAGCCCATCCTCGACTCGCTCCAGAACCACGACCCCTACCTGGTGCTCGCCGACTTCGAGGACTACGTGCGGGCGCAGGATGAGGCCCAGGACCGTTTCCTCGACAAGACCGCCTGGACCAAGTCCTCCATCGTGAACGTGGCCAAGTCGGAGAGATTCTCGAGCGACCGCACCATCCGCGAGTACGCCCGCGAGATCTGGGGCGTGCCGAGCCACTGAGCGCGTGCGCCTGCTCGCGGCGGCCCTGCTGCTCGCCGGGCTCTTCGCGGTTCCACAAGCCCAGGAGGCCCCGGGCGTCGCCGCGGCCGACCGGCTCAAGGTGGACCGCGCCATGCGCCTGCGCGCGGAGATCGAGAAGGCCTGCGACGAGCTCGAGCCCCTGATCGCTAGGCTGTCCGCCCTGGAGAAGCTCTATGCCGGGGACTGCGGATCGAAGAAGCTCGCGCCCGAACGCTCCCGCCTGACCTCAGACATCGGCGCCCGGGTCGAGCTCATGGGCGAGGCCATGGGCGAGCTCAAGAACGTCAGCCGCGCCCAGGACATCGTCGCGGCCATCGAGGCGCACTCCGGCCGCGCCCGCACCCGCGGCGCTTCCGAAGCCTACCTTTCGCGCAGCATCCAGAGCACCGTCGAGCGCTTCGCCAAGGTCAAAGGCGCGGCCTTGGCCGTCCTGTCGCAGGACGACGCCGCTCACCGGGCCGCCCGCAGTGACTGCGAGGCCCAGGCCCAGCGCCGCCGCTGGGCCGCGAGCCTCCTGGCGGTGCTCATCTGCGCCGCCTTCCTCGCTTGGCGCTTCCTAGGCCGGGGCGCGCCCCTGGCCCTGCTCTGCCTGCTCCTGCCGGGGCTGAGCGGGGCCCAGGACCCGCTCGAGGCGGCCGCGGGGCGCGGCAAGATCGGCAGCGCCCTGACCCTCAAGGAGGACGCGGACGCCCGCGCCGGAGAGCTGGAAGAGAGCCTCCATCGCTTCGCCGCCCTGCGCGAGAGCTATCCCTCCGCCTGCGGCATCGAGCGCTATGCGGGCGAGCGGAAGCGGCTGAGGGCGGAAGTCGAAGAGAAGATGACGAAGCTCAACACGGTCAAGAAAGCCCTCTACGACGTCCGCCGGACGGACCTGTATCTCTCCCTCTTCCTGACCAAGCGGCAGAAGGATAGGACGGGGAACGTTTCACGGCCCGAAACGGCGGACGCCATGTTCTCCCGAGCGTGCAGTCTCGCGCTCGCGCGGGCCAAGGCCTCCCATGACCGGGCTGCGAAGTCCCTCATCGACGAGGACGCCGGCTACAAGGCCGCCGTGCAGGACTGCGCGCAGCGCAAGCGGCGCCTCAAGTGGCTGGCCGCCGCCGTCCTCCCCTTCCCCGCGCTCGGGCTCCTCGCCTGGCTGCTCTCCCGCCGGGGGGCCCTGGCCACCGCCCTGCTCTGCCTGCTTTTGCCGGCCTTGAGCGCCGAGGGCGCGGAGCCGCTCGACGAGACCAAGGTGCGGCGCGTCGCGGCCTCCTGCACGGAGGGCGACGTTCTCATCGCCGAGCTCGAGCCCGCCCTGGAGCGGCTGAAGGCCCAGCAGGCGGGCTATTCGTCGACCTGCCGCCTGGACCGCCTCGCCATCGAGCGGGATAAGACCCTGGGGGAGATCGGAGTCGTGGAACGCAGGCTCAACGCGACCAAGAACGACCTGCACGCCATGCGGCGCAGCGACATGTTCCTCTCCGTCCTCACCAGGAACAAGCCCGCCCTGGTCGGCGCGGCCATCCGGGGCGGCCCCAAGAGAACGGCTCCCGAGCCCGCCCCGCAGAGCGGGGCGGCCCATGAGTACTTCACTCGGAGCTACGACAGCTGCATGCTCCGCATCAAGGCGGCTCAGTACCGGGCTCTGCGGGTCACGGAAGAGGACGAGCTCGCTTTCAAGGCGGCCAAGGACGCCTGCCTGGACAAGAGAGTCCGCAACGCCCGGCTGGCCGCCCTTGGAGCCTTCGCCTGCCTGCTGGCCGGCGCCGCCTGGTTCTGGCAGCGCGGCCGCAGCGGACTTACTTGATGAACCGGAACTTCCAGCTCAGGTTGAAGCCGCGCTTCTTCCCTTCGCGGAAGAACGGCTCCGGCGGGACGCCGACCTCCACCGGGTACGCCCCGGGCTTCACCCTCCCCTCGCCGAGCATCTGGGCGACGATGGAGGCCGGAAAGCCCGTCGTGCGCATCATGGCGGTCATCTGGTGCTTCTCGTCGTACTTGTCGAGCATCGTGTAGACGACCTCGGCCTTCTTGCCGTCCTTGCGGCCGCGGACGGTCACGCGGATGGCCACGATGTCCTTGTCCCCCGGCCGGTCGAAGTGCTTCCGGAAGAGGTGCGCGCTCAGCGCGCGAGGGGCGATGTCCACGTTCCCGATGCGCACCTTCTCCTGGCTGAAGAAGCCCATGGCCTGCATCGCGTTGATGACCGCGATGTGGCCCGGGTAGCGCATCAGCTTGTTGTCCATCGTCTTGACCTTGCCCTCGTAGGTCCAGGCCATGGTCGAGAGCCCGCCCGAGGCGTGGGCGGCCTCGAGGCGGCCCAGGGGCGCGGGCAGGTCGATCGTCTCGGTCTCGGAGAGCCCCCCCACCTTCACGCGCTTCCCGTTCCTCAGGGCCGTCGCGTCCTCCACGTACTCGTTGATGAGGCCGTGCTCGGAGAAGGTGAGCATGTAGTTCATGGGCGGCGCCGGCTTCTGGGGCAGGCCGCAGTCCCGGATGAGGACTTCCTCGGCCTTGTCCATGAGCGAGATGCCGTGGGCCGCGATGGTGTTGATCATGCCCGGCCCGAGGCCCACGTCGGGGATGAGGGTCACGCCGGCCTGCCGCGCCTTGCAGTGAAGGGCGAGCTCCTTCCTCACGATGTCGGTGTTCCCGCCAAGATCCACGAAGTTCGTCCTGGCCGAGAGCGCCGCCTTGGCGAGGGCCAGGTTGAAGAAGTAGGGCACGCAGGAGACCAGGCAGTCGTACCCCCGCGCGAGCTTCGCCACCCGGGCCGCGTCGCCCGCGTCGAGCTTGAGCGTCTTGACCTTCTTGGACTTGAGGTAGCGCCGGGCGAAGGCCAGGGCCTTCTCGGAGCCGTCGGCCAGGAGGACCTGGGACACGGCGGGGTTCCGGAGCATGTCGAAGGCGCAGGCGCGTCCCTGCATCCCGGCCCCCAGCACGAAGTAGCGGTAGGTCTTCATGGCTTCACCTCGCGACGATGCGGCGCAGGCAGTCGCCCACGTTCTCGGCGTGGTTGGCGATCTTGCCGATCATGATGCACAGGTCCCTCAGGATGAACAGGGAGACCGTGTCGATCTTATCCTCCTGGGCGTAAAGCGTCTTCATGAACTTCAGCTGGAGCTCGTCGGACTCCCACTCCTTGACCTGGATGACCTTGATCATCTCCTCGATCTTCTCCGGGTCGGCGCCCGAGGATTTCTCGATGAACTCCTCGAGGTCCTTGAGGGACGTCACGGCCTCGAGGACCTTGTCGGCGAGCTCCAGGAAGATGGCCTTGAGCTCGGCGGTCATGGGGGTCTCGCGGATGGACATCAGCTTCGCGATGTCCTCGCACTCGTCGCTGATGCCGTCCTGGGCCTTGATGAGGAGCAGCATGTCCGAGCGGTTGACCACCGTGAGGATGCTCTTGGAGAACCCGTCCCGGAACTCCTCCTTGATGATGTCCGCGTCGTGCTCGAGCTTGGCGACCCGCTGGGAAAGGGTCTTCAGCTCGTCATAGTCCTTCTCCGTGAAGCGGCCCACGAGCTCACGCAAGGTCTCCATGCACTCGAGCGCCTTGAGCATGTGCTCGTGGATGGGGGTGAACATCGAGCGGCCGAACATCCCGCCGAAAGACATGGTCATTTCGCCTCCAAAAAATCCGTCCCCTCGACGGCGTGGAGCACCGACATCGCACGGTGGCCCATGGCCTCGAGGATGCTGATCATCTCCAGGAAGCACCAGCTGCTCGCGCTGCTGTCCCGCAGGCCCTTGCGCAGGCGGCCGATGTGGTTGTGCTCCAAAGCCAGCTTGCTTGAGAGGATGCGCTTGCGGATGGCCCGCACGCTCCCGCCCTTGGCCTCCTGGCCTCCCAGGATCTCCACCAGGGTCTTGAGCAGAAGCTCCTGCTGGGCGAGCATGTCCTCGAGCTCCTTGTGCCCCTCGATGGAGAACTCGATGTCCTTGGCCAGCTTCACGTAGGCCGCCTCCATGAGGCGCCCGTTGAGGTTTCCGATCTTCTCCAGGTTGACCGCGGCGAGGAAGAGGGAGCGGCACTTGCGCTGCTCCTTCTCGCTGAGCCCCTCGCGGCGCAGGAGGGCCACGAGGTACTCCGCGATCTCCTTCTGCATCCCGTCGGCCTTCTCGTCCTTGCGCCGGACGTCCTCGAGCAGGCGCGCGTCGTACTTCTTGAGGACCCTCTCGGAGTCCCTGAACATCTCCAGGATGAAGGCGCCCAGACGCTCCACGGCCCCCTCGACCGAGCGGAGGGCCGGCTCGGCGGAGCTCGCGGCCGAGAGGGGCAGAAGCCCCAGCTTCTGGGAGTCTTTACCCCGGCGGGGCACCAAACGCTCGACGAACCGGGCGAACTGACCCGTGAAGCCCACGAACAGCAGGGTGATGCCCAAGTTGAAGACGGTGTGCGAGTTGGCCATGAGGCGCTCGGCGCTCACCCCGGAGGAGAAGGCGGTCGAGATCCAGTAGACCGCCTTGGCGAAGGGGACGATGAGCGGGAAGAACAGCGCGGCCCCGGCGACCTTGAAGAGCAGGTGGGCCACGGCGACCCGGCGGGCCTCGACGCTGGTGCCGATGCTTGAGAGCAGAGCGGTCGCGCAGGTGCCGATGTTGGCCCCCAAGATGATGGGGAAGGCGGCCAGCATGCTGGTGTAGGGGTCGTGACCCAGCAGGCCTTGGGCTCCCAAGGCGAGGGCTACCGCGATGGTCGCGGCGCTCGACTGGATGATGCCGGTGAAGAGAGCTGAGATCAGCAGGCCCTTGATGGGGTGGTGCGCGAAGGACATGAGCTGGGCGCGGAACCATTCGCTCTGGCGCAGGGGCGAGACCCCATCCTGCATCAGCGCCATCCCGTAGAAGATGAGCCCGAACGCCATCAAGGTCTGGCCGGCGTACTTGGGACGCTCATAGCGGCTCAGGAGGTAGGGCCCGAGCCCGATCGCGATCATCAGCAGGGCATAGTCGGTGATCTTGAAGGCGATGAGCTGGATGGTGAGCGTCGTGCCGATGTCGGCGCCGAGTATGACTCCCAGGCTCTGCGCGAGAGAAAGGAGGCCCGAGTTGGCGAGGCCGACCAGGAGGACCGTCGTCGCGCTGCTCGACTGGGTGCAGAGGGTGACCGCCACGCCGGCCCCGACCCCGAGGAAACGGTTGGCGGTCAGCAGTTCCAGGATGATGCGCAGGCGGCGGCCGGCCACCTTCTGGAAGGCCTCGCTCGCCAGGGCCATCCCATAGATGAAGAGGGCGAGCCCCCCGGCGCTGAAGCAGATGATTTTTTCCCAAGCCATGCCGATGTCCGGTAAGTATAAGAAAAATGAAGGGTTTTTTGCGCCTAGAGGGCCTTGGCCAGAGCTTCGGCGAAGGCTTTGGCCGAGGCGAAGCGCTTCTCGGGGATGGGGGCGAGGGCCCGCGCGGCGAGGCGGTCGAAGCCCAAAGGGATGCCCGGGACGTGACGGCTCGGGGGGGCGTACTCTCCGGCCTTCTTCTTCGCGAAGGCGGCCGAGGGCGTCCCCTCGAAAGGAAGCTTGCCCGTCAGGGCCTCGTAAAGACAGACCCCCAGCGAGAAAAGGTCGGACTGCGGGCTGGCCCGGCCCTCCTCCTGCTCCGGAGCCATGTAGGAGGGACTGCCCCAGAGGGTGTTCGTGGTCATGCGGGAGGACTCCGGGGAGCGGGCGAGGCCGAAGTCCATGACCTTGGCCGTCCCGTCCGGGGCGAGGATGATGTTGGCGGGCTTGAGGTCGCGGTGGATGATGCCGCGCGCGTGGGCGGCCTCCAGGGCGGAGCAGACGCCCTGGAACACGCGCTGGGCCTCGGCGGGCTTGAAGCGGCCCTCCCGGCGCAGCTTCTCCTCGAGCGTGCTCCCCTCCACGAGCTCGAAGACGAGGTAGAGGTCGCGGCCCTCCTCCTCGATGGCGTAGATCTCCACGACGTTGGGATGCTTGAGCGCGGCGACGATGCGGGCTTCCTCGATGAAGCGGCGGCGCTCGCGCTCATCGGAGCGGATCTCGTCGCGCATCTTCTTGACCGCCACCCGGCGGCCGAGGCCGCGGTCCACCGCCTCGTAGACCACGCCCATCCCCCCCGCCCCGAGCTCGCGGACCTGGGAGAACTTGCCCCAGAACGCGCTCCCGGAGGGCTCCTCGGCCGGAGTCCGCCGGGCGAGGCGCTTCGTCCACTCCCGGACCGACATGTTCTGCAGGAGGCCCAGGGCGATCAGGAAGCCCCCGACGAGGGTCGCGAGGATGATGAGCAGAGCGGAGCGCTTCTTCTTCGGCGGGGCCTTCTGGGCCGCGTCCCGGCCGGGGTCGAGGCTCGCGAAGAGGAGCATGGTGTCGGCGCTGCCCGGCAGCTGGACGGCCTGGTCGTAGACGGAGCGGAAGGCCGGCTGGAGGGTGGACGCGGTCTGCAGGGCCCGGAGCATCTCCTCGCGGTAGCCCAGCCCGCTCAGGGCAAAGGCGCGGGCGAAGTGCGCGGCGCCGTCCGTGGGGTTGTCGCGCAGAGCGGCGCTCGCGTCGTCCAAGGCGCTCTTGAAGTTCCCCTGGCGCCCGAACGCCCAGGCGCGGGTGGTGAGCAGGGCTGAGTTGCCGGGAGCGAGCTCGAGACCCTTGGAGGCGTCCTGCTCGGCGGCCTTGTTCTGCGCGAGCCGGACCTCGGCCATGGCCTTGAGGTTGTAGGCCTGGGCGTTGAGCGGGTTCTGCTCGAGAGCCTGCCCGGCGCGGCGCAAAGCCGACATCGCGTCGCCCAAGCTCAGGGCCGCGGCGGCTTCCTTGGCCAGGGCCGCGGAGAGCAGCGCCGGGTCGCGGCCGCCGCCCTGGCGAGCGGCCTCGCGGGCGACGGCGGCGGGGTCCCACGCCTTGCCCGGGGCGGGCGGCTCCTGCTGCTGGCCCGGCTGGGCCGGCATAGGCCGGGGGAGCGCGTTCCCCTCGGTCAGCTTATAGAGCGCGAGAGCCGACGCGTCGCGCGGGTTGAGTTCCAGGGCCGCCCGGGCGTCCTGGTTGGCCGCCTGGAAATCCCCGAGCTTCTCGTAGGCGCCCCCCCGCAGGGTGAGCATGCGCGGGTCGGGCCCGCCGTAATCCAGGGCCTTGGTCGCCGAATCGATGGTGCCTTCCAGGTCGCGGGAGCCGGCCTGGGCCTGGGCGAGCATCCGGTAGGCGTTGGGGTCTTCAGGCGCACGGTTGACCATCTCCCGGGCGAAGAACTCGTCGGGGTTGCCCTGGCCGCCGGAGTTCTTCCACTGCTCGCGCAGGCCCTTGAAGATGTCGTTGAGAGCCCGCTGGCCCTGCGGGCTGTTGGCCATCTGGATGAGGGCCGGGACGAGATCGTTCAAGCGGCCGGGATCGCGGGTGGTGGTGTAGTCCTGGAGCTGCTGCTTGGTCTCGACCGGGTCGGGCTTCTGCTCCGTGGAGCCGGTCGTCGAGCCGGTGTTCGAGGTGGAGCTGCCGAGCTGGGGCTTGGCGCCGACGCCGTCCTGCTGATTGCCCCCGGCCGCCGGGAGAATCAACGACAGGAGAAGGGAGAGGACGAGCCAAACCGATCGGGGTATGCCTATGCAGACTGGTCGCCGGCTGTGCGCTCGATTGTTCATCATGATTATCGGACCACGCTCGCTCAGATTCTCGCACTCAGTCAGCTTTGTCTTTGACCCAACCGAGTCCTTCACAGTCCTCGCAAGGCAGATACCACGGGTCATGCGACGCCTCAAGACATGTCTTACTGTCGCCGAAAGACAATCCCTAAAAACATCTTTTCTCATAGCGAAATAGTCGGCCTCATCCAGGTGCGATGACCGTTCGCTCATGGTGTATATATGCAGACCTTGGGACAAACGCCGCACCCAGGGGGCTCTTCCGTAATCATTACACCGACATCTTTGCACAAATAGGTGCACTTGGGTAAGGAGGACTAATCATGATTGAGCTTTGATAGATAAGATATGGCTCGATTAATATCGGTCGAGTCGGGCGCATCAAATTCTTCGACATCTCTGAGGTGCTTGAGAAAATCGATCACCACCTCTTTCTGGGCTGGCGATAGAAGACGAATCCGCTCTTCATGACGCTTCTGAATCACCCTGTCATTTGATTTTATATTTTGAATTTCCTCGGGAGTCATGTCTGGCTCCTGCTCCGTGGGCAAGGGAGGAGTCAGCGTAAAAACTAAAGTACCCACCCCCTCCCAATGACATGCTGATCTATCCAACGTGACTATCATGAAACCGGGCAAGAAGAAATGATAAGCCCGAACCGTCATCAAAATCGAGCCGCAGGCGACTGCGGAATTATTTGACATGGCATCCAGAGGCATGTCCTTCCAGTGCCGACCCGCAAAGGCCTTGGCTGTCCACATCTTTTCACCTTCGAAATTATTGTAGTCTTCGACGATGTCTTCAGGGGTTGTGCCCGGGCTTGGGATATCGGCAAAGGCCTCCTCGATCCGTTGCCTCAGCGTATTTTTTCTCTCATCAATGGCCATGGGCTTGTCTGAGCATCAGGGGCAGGGCGGTTTATGGCCCGTTATTCTGTCCACGCACTTTTGCCTGCCTTTTTCTCAACGGCAATAGCCTTGTCATGTCTGGAATCATACGGTGCCAGAACCCCCGGGAGCCGCCGCTGGCGTGGTCCGTAGCTCCTCCACCCACAAATATCGAGTGGCAAACCCGTTTGCCGCCATCAGGAGCTTCTCTTCAACGTCCCCCACCACCATTAGGCCGGACGAGATAGTCGATCCGGTTGCCACGGTATAGGCGAAATGGTTTCCGCAACGACACCAAACCATCGATCTCGAGCCAAGAGCCGTCGCGCGAGACTTCGGGAGCCGGCAGATCTTGTCCGGACGTTCACCCTGCCCCATGACAGTCAGGGTGTCCCCCTCAAGATACGTGACAAAACGACCTCCGGGCGACTCGCTGGGATAATGTCCGTTTGGGAGGAATGTGCGCACACTGTCGTCGGGCAGTATCTCATCGAGCCTATAACGATCCTCCTCAAAGGATGTGGAAACCTCCAGGATGGTTCTTCCGCTCTGAAAGACGTAGGGTGTGAGAAATTCCCCGGCAACCTTAAGAATTGGTTTTGTCTTGCCGGAATTCAAGTCAATCTTCGTGAGAACAGTGCCTCTATCTAGAATCGCATAGATTGCATGCCGCTCGGCATGGTATTCGATGTCGGAAGGGTCCGGAAAATCCTCGCCCCATTCATATGCAACCTCGGCTTCGCCGCCGCATGCAGGAACGGCGAGGAGGGTTGCGCCGGTCCAAGACGGCCCAAGAGCTTCAATCATCTTATGGTCGTGATAGTAATACCATTGCGTCAGTGGAACACGCCTTTTCATCCGCAGGCAATACAAAGTCTTTTCGTCAGATGAGAGCCAGAGTCCTTCTGTATCGAACAACTCCCGTTCAAATGGGATGATCCGTTTGGTCATGGTCCAGGGATTGCAGGCGACGATGCCCTCGACATCTATGAAGAACATCTCCCTTGTGCGCCGTGAAAATACGGCTCGGCCACGCGACTCGCCAGGAGGGAACGGAAAGGGCGAAACGCCTCCTGATGAAATGTCCCAAGAACTCCAACTACATGCATTCTCAAAGATAAGCTGTTCGGACTTCTTGCTTTGAAGCCTCGATGCCATCTTCCAACCGGGCCCCAAATCAATATCGTTGATTGGGCTCATGGTTTCACCAGTTGCGTATGGCCAGCGGGGGACATAGCAGGCAGGGAGGTTCAGGATTGGGAAGCTCCGGCCCAAGCAGGGTAAAGGCAATATCTCCAGGGCACTTATATGAGCACGTCGCCATGCAACACCATTTCTGGCACACGCCAGGAGGAGCCATGACTCTACAGGGTTTCTTGTTATCCTGTTTTGGCCCCTCGCATGGGGAGCCCTTTGCCGACGACGGCTTGGTAATGGTTGCCTCGCAGTCTTTAACGTCCTTTACCGCCACAGCTATAGCGGTACCGGCGCAATCGTAGATGCAGTGCTTCGGGGCAAATTGAAGGATTTTACATTCCATATCCTGGTTGGCGAAGCTGTATTGGGCCCGCTCTCCGCTGTTCTTCTCCAGCACCGACATGACGCCTCTGCCGCCAACCGGCCCAGGCTTGAATCTGACATCTCTTCCTGAACTGCCGACGATTGTCCCGATCGGCGGAAGACCTGCAGGCCCGGCCGCGGCCAGCCCTATCCTTGCGACGGCTGCGCGCTCCTCACGCTGCCTATCCGCCGAAGCCACAAGATCTTCCCGCTTCACCGACCACTCCAGCTCGACCGCCGCATCCACCGGGCTCAGCACCGCCGTGAACACCACCTCCGGCCCGCCGGCCACGATGGGCTCCGAAGGCCCTTGTATGCTGATGCTCTCCAGTTTCTTCCCGCACCCCTTCCCGTCCTTCAAACCCACCTGCCCCTCTGGACACGCACAGTTCCCGTCCTTGTCCGCCTTCCTCCCCTTCGGACAGCCGCAGCTCAAGCCCCACCACGCAGGGACTTGTCCTTCTTTGATCTTCCCTCCCGAACAACAAGCCTGCTCGGGGTCGTAGATCGTCCCGCCGCACGCGGGCCGGCACGCCCCCCTCTCATCCGCAATCTTCCCCTTCTCCAACTTCCCGTTCGAACAGCAGCCCTTCTTGGGGTCATAGACCTTCCCGCCGCACGCCGGCCGGCAGGCCTTCTTCCCCAGCAGGTTCCACCACTGCTCGCGGGCCGGCAGGGTGTTCTCAGGACATGAGCAAACGCCCTCTTTATCGGATATCTGGCCGTTCAGCGGACACCCGCACGTCCCGTCCGCCTGCTTCAACTGGCCCGCGTAGACCTTCCCACTCATGCAGCAGCCCTTCTTCGGGTCGTAGACCTTGCCCCCGCAAGCAGGCTGACACTTCCCGTCCGTCCCGGCGATCTGATCCTGCAGGACGCTCCCCTTCGAACAGCACGCAGTCCCAGGGTCGTAGAACGAACTCCCGCACGGCAATAGGCACGCACCCGCGCTCAACTTCCCGTTCTGCAGGGAACAGGCGCAGGACGCCTTGTTTGCCGCTGGCATGCCCTTGCACAGGTACTCCGCCTCCCCCTTCTTCGCCGGCGCTAGGTAGCCCCTCAGACAATCCTGATACGCCTGACGCCCGCTCTCCTTGGCCATCAAGTCCCCGGGGACGGCACAACCGTCTTGCGCGACGCAATCCAGATAGGCGTTGTTGTCGCTGGAGGCGCAGGCCTCCTTGAGCCCGGTCAGCTTCTGACAGGTCTTGTACGTCTTGTCGAAAGTCCCTTTCCGGAAACTGCACACGCACTCCGCGTAGCCCGCGCTCGAGGCCCCCCAATTCTTCGTGCAGATCTCCTTCCCTTTATCGCGGCAGAGGATCGCGCAGGCCTTCTCCGCAGCCGCGCCGCTGCAGGACGTGAGCCGGATGCCTTGCCCGCACGAACAGGTGCAATTCCGCTTGCCGTCCCCGCCGCCGCCTCCTCCGCCATAGCCGCAGCATTGGCCCGCCTTATATTTGTCGCATAGCTCTTTGGCGCTCCTCCCGGTCTCCCGCATCAACTTCTCGCAGGCGACCGCATCCGAATCCTCCTTGCTCGCCTTCTCGCCCGCTGAAGCGGTCTGGCCGCCTTCCCCGGCGGCGGAGACCAGGCCGCCGATCCCCTTGCCCGGTAAGGCTTCCTGCCCGCACAGCGGATTCCGCGTCAGTTCCTTCTTGCTCTTCGTGCCCTGATGCGCCAGGAAGGCCCCCGCCGCCATGAGCAGGACCCCTCCCGCCAAGGCGATGGCAAGGCCTACACCGGTCCAGCCCAGAACGACACCCAAGCCGATCAATCCCGCAGCGCCCAGGAAGAGCAGGAGCGACATCCAGAAATTCGTCTTCGCCTTCTCGGCCGCTTGCCGGCACTCCTCGGGGGTCACGTCCTCCCCGCCGACACAGCCGCCATCGGGAGCCTCGATCGAGCCTTCGGGGCAATTGGAATCCGTCTGCGTGAATAGGGGCGAGCCTGAGTCGTCGCCGACCGTGTTTTTATACTGGCGTCGCTCGCGCTCTTGCCGAACTTCAGGAGCGTCTGGTCGGATTTGTGCTCGGTCGAGCCTTGGAAGACCTTCCCGGCCTTGGCGGAGGAGTCCTCGCTGTTGGATGTCGCCGCGCTTTGCGATTGCTTTCGCGTGTCGTCGAGCTGGTCGGCTGTCTTCAGTTCAGGGGCGTTCCTCGCAAGGCTGATATGCCCCAGCGATGCGAGCAGGAGGATCGCTGCACCAAAAAAACAAAACCATACGATGCCTTTTCTTTGCATCGAGACTCTATTATGGGCCCAAGTTTGCCGCTAACGAGATGGTAAGACCGGGCCGGGTAGTCGTCATGGGCCCTAAGTCCTAGCTAAGCGAATAGGCCCATCCCCGCGGCAGTTCCTCTATGCCGCAGGGACGGGCGCCATCTACTACCACTCCCAGGATTCGATGTCCCCGAGCAGCTCGGAGGCCTTCTTCTGGACGATCTTGTCCTTGAGCCCCCTGCGCTTGTCGATGCGGCTCTTGAGGTCCGCGATCTCCTCCTGCATCCTCTTGAGCTTGAGCTCCTGCTGGGCCAGGCGCGCGTCGAACTGCTCGCCCAGGGCCTTCTCGAGGTCCTTGCGGAGGGCCTCCTTCTCGGCGCCCTTGGCCTTCTTGACCTGCTGCATCACCTTGCGCATCTGGTTCTCGGCCTTGATGCCTCGGATGAAGGAGTCCCGCGCCTCGGGGTCGTGCAGGGCCGGCCCGAAGCCGAACAGCTTGTGCTTGAACTTCTCCGGAGCCTTCTCGCGCAGGTTCTCGAGGTCCTTGTAGATCTCCGGAGCGTTCTCCTTGAGGAGCTCCATGAGCTTGTCGGCCCCGGCCTGGTCGAACTCCATGGGCGGCTTCGGCGGCAGGTCACGGTCGTCCTCCATCCCCGGCGGGGGCCCCTTCGGCCCCTTCTGCGCCCAAGCCGACAAGGCCAGGGCCGGCGCCAGGACGGCGCCGCACAGCAACGCCTTCACCCATCTTCCTTTCATACGCCCCTCCCGCCCGGCCCCTCAGGACCGGGACAGCTGTCTTTTCAGGCTCCGGGCCGATTCCTCCAGCCCGTCCAGATCCTCGTCGAGCTCGGCCGGGTCCGCGCCGAGGGCGATCTCCTGCGAGAGCCGCCCCAGGTCCGTCTCCACCCGTGCAAGGTCGCTCTCGATGCCGTTCGTCCACTTCAAGGAATGCTCCTCGCGCTTCGGCGAAGCCACGTAGAGCGCCAAAGCCAGCGCGGCGAAGGCCAGGGCGAAGCCGAGGGGGCGCAGACTCCGGGGCCGGTCCTGGAGCAGGACCGCCGCGGCGGCGAGGGCGCCCAGGCCCTTGGGCGGCTCGGGCAAAACCATCGCGGCCGCCTGGGAAGCGCCGCGCAGGGCTTCGAGGGCCTCGCGGCAGGCCGGGCAGGAGGGAAGGTGCTTTTCGAACGCCGCGGCCTCATCCGGCGGGAGCTCGCCGGCGTGGAAGAGGACGCAGAGGTCCTCGTGGCCGAGCTCAGGCATCGAGGCCCTCCAGCGAGCCGCGCAGCTTGAGCGCCGCGTAGCGCATGCGCGAGAGCGCGGTCGAGAGCGGGCAGCCCAGGAGCCCGGCGATCTCGGCGAAGGTCAGCCCGCCGTACTCCTTCAGGAGCAGCACCTGCCGCTGCTCCTCCGGCAGGCCGGCGATGGCGGCTTCGAGCCTCGAGCGGATCTCGCCGTCCGCCGCCTCACGCTCGGGTCCGCGCTCCGCGCTTGCGAGCGACTCCCGCAGGGCGGCGCCCTGCTCGGAGTCCAGGGATTCCTCGCGCCGCTTCGCCAGCTCGAAGCGGTCGAGGCAGACGCGGTGCGCGATGGTGAACAGCCAGGCCTGGAGGCGGCCTTCGTCGCGGTAGGAGGGCAGGGCCTTCCAGACCTTCATGAGGACCTCCGAGAAGGCGTCCTCCGCCGCCGCGGGATCGCGGAGGAGGCTGCACAGGTAGGCGTAAAGCGGCCGTTCATAGTCCCGCACCAAGCCCTTGAAGGCTTCGGGGTCGCCGGCCTTGAGGCGCCGGCAGAGCTCCTCGTCATCTTGCCGCACTAGCGTGGACCCCTCATCAGGTATAACGGCCGCAGGTTCGATTTTATCGTATCAACCCGAAGATGCCCAGCCCCGCGAACCAGAGGCCGCTCAAGCCGCAGGCCAGGGCGCCGGCGCTCTGGAGCCTCTGGACGAAGGCCAGCGGGACGACCGCGAAGAGCGGGACGAGGTAGAGGGTGGTGCCGGCGAAGAAGGCGGAGAAATAGGCCAGGCCTTGGGCGGCTCCGCCCAGCTCGAGGACCCGCACGAGCCCGGCCGCGAAGGGCGGGCAGATGTTGATGCCGACAAGGAAGCCCAGAACGAAGGGCAGGCGCTGGACGCCCTTCGCCCGCATGGCCCAGGCGCAGAGCGGCAGTTTGGGCGCCGTCTT